>CAZFDK010000001.1:0-27473 GCA_964518305.1 uncultured Gemmatimonadota bacterium
GCTACGACGACCGCGGCTCGATGGGCAAGCGCTACCGCCGGCAGGACGAGGCGGGGACGCCCTTCTGCATCACCGTCGACGGGCAGACGCTGGAGGACGAGACGGTGACCGTCCGCGACCGGGACACCACCGAGCAGGACCGGATCGCGGCGAGCCGCCTGGGCGAGTACCTGGACGACGCGCTGGGCGGCTGATCAGCGCTTCGTGCGGCTGATTCCACCCCTGCGGGCGTCGGCGTGAGCCTCGAGGTCGGCGAGATCCGGGCCCGAGCGGAGGAATTCGAGCCCCTCCTCCGGGAGCAGCTCCTCCAGGCGCGGGCGGGGCTCCGGACGCGCCCCGAGTTCGCCCGCCTCTACGACGCCCATCCCGACCTGGGCGACCGGGACCTGCTGGCCGACGTGGAGCGGGCCATGGCCGGTGCCGAGCCGGAGGAGGAGCACCGTCTGCGCTGTCTCCTGGAGTGGGTGGCGGCGCACCAGGTGGAGCGCTCGGTCGCCCCGCTCATCGACGAGTACTTCGCCTGGGAAGCCACCAGCACGGTGGACCTCCGGGACCAGGAGACGCCGCTGCGGCAGCTGGCCCGGGTCGTGGCGCAGGAGGAGGACGCGGGCCGGCGGCGCGAACTGCAGGGCGTGGCCGAGGAGGTCCTGGAGGACTCCGTCTCCCTCCGGTTCGACATCCTGGAGCGGGAGCGGGACGCCGTACGGGACCTGGGCTACGGTGGCTACCTCGAGGCCCTGGAGCGCTTCGGACGCCGGAGCTACCGCCCGCTTCTTGCCCGGGGGAAGCGGGTGGCCGACGCCACGGAGTCGCTGTACCGGGATCACCTGCGGGTCCACCTGGCCCGACACGGCGTGGAGCCGGGGCGCGCCGGTCGCGGAGACGAGCTGGCTCTCCGCCGCAGTCCGTTTCCCCCCGGCCCGGACGCCGGCCCCACGGTCGGGTCGGTCCGCGACCTCCTGGGCCGGGATCTGGCGGCTCTGGACCTCACGCTGTCGGGCGTCGGGGACGTCCGGATGGACGTGGAGCAGCGGCCGCTGAAGCGCCCCGAATCGTTCTGCGCGGCGCCCGAGGTGCCGGGCCGCGTCGTGGGGGTGGTGGCCGGCTACGGCGGCTGGAGCGACGCCCACGACTTCCTGGGCGTGGCGGGGACGGCGGTCAGCCTCAGCCACCTCGATCCGGACCTCTCGTTCGAGGACCGGTACCTGGGCGATCCGGCCATGGGGTACTGCTGGGACGCCCTCTTCCGGGAGCTTCTCGGTCGGCCGGCCTGGCTCGAACGGCTCGATCTGTCCGAGGAGCGACGCGGGGCGTACGCCCGATTCGCCGCGTGGATCGATCTGCTGGACTTTCGACGGGACGTGGCGCGCCTGGATTTCGAGCTGGACCTGTGGGAAGAGCGGGAGCCGGGCCCCGTGGTGCAGCAGCTCACCGACCGGATGACCGCGGCGACGGGCTTCCGGCCGCCCCCCCAGTCCTTCGTGACAGTGGTGGGCGGAGGGCTGCAGGCGGCCCGCCGGCTCCGGGGTCGTCTGCTGGCCGACCGGCTGGCCGCGCAGCTGGACGACCGCTTCGGCGAGGACTGGTTTCGGAATCCGTCCGCCGGTCCCTGCCTCGCGGATCTGCTGGCCTCCGGGTGGCGCGGGTCGCGCCGCAGGCTCCGGCCCGATGAAGACCGGGACGACCAGGCGGAACGGGACGCCGGTGAGGTCGCCGCCCGCTTCCGGAGACGGCTGGGAGGATCGCCGTGAAGGCCTGGCAGAAGGCCCTGCTCGGAGCCGCCGGCCTGACGGGCTATGTCCGTTGGATGGACCGACGCAACGGGTCCCGCTCCCGTCCACCCATCCGTGATTCGGGCGGGCGAGAGATCCGCACGGGGCGTTTCACGTACCGGGACGGCGCCACGGTGCCGATCGTGGACCGCGGAACGGGTCCCTCCCTGCTCCTGGTGCCCGGGGCCGACGGTGTCGTGGAGACCTTCCGGTACCAGATTCCGCGCTTCTCGGAGTCCTTCCGCGTTCTCTGCGCAGGGCTCCGGACCCAGTTCGATCCGGATGACTCCTTCGACCGCTTCAGTGCCGACCTCCGCGAGGTGATCCGCGGCCGGGGCGCCGGGCCCGTGGTGCTGCTGGGCCAGAGCCTGGGGGGTGCCATCGCCATGCGCTTCGCGTCACGCCACCCGGACCTGGTGCGTGCCCTGGTCCTGTCGAACACCCTGACCCGATACACCTGGGAGCACGTGGGCCTGAACCGGACCGCGCTGGTGCCACTGGCACAGGCCACGACACGCTACCTGCCGGCGCCCCTGGCCCGGGCCATGGCCTATGGCTGGGCCCGGGCCGAGGTGTGGATGTTCGACGACTCGCCGGGTCGCGACAAGCTGGTCGACTACGTCATGAACTGGGGGCCGCGCACGGTTTCGTCGGCGGTGGGCAGCGAGAGGGTCAACCTCCTCCGCCAGTACGGTGACCTGCGTCCCGAGCTTCCCTCCATCGAGGCGCCGACGCTGGTGGTCAAGGGCGAGCGGGACGCATACTGTCCGCCGGAATGGTCCCGGGAGATCGCGGATCTGATTCCGAACGCCCGGTATGTACCGATTCCGGGGACCGGGCACTGCTCGCACGTCTCCATGCCGGGCCTGTTCAACGACGTCGTGCTGGAGTGGCTCACGGGGGGTTCGTCCTGGAGTCGCCGGGCTGCTCCGGAACGGGGGAAGACCCGCCGGGAGCGTGGAGAGGGACCATGAGCGAGCGTCGATCCGAGACGGCGACTGCAGGGGGACCGGCATGAAGGACGGGACGTTCTCGTCGCGGTGGGGCACCATGCTCGCCATGCTGGGCATGGCCGTGGGGACGGGCAACATCTGGCGGTTTCCCCGGGTGGCGGCGTCCAACGGGGGCGGCTCCTTCCTGGTCGCCTGGGTGGTCTTCCTCCTCCTCTGGTCCGTGCCCCTGATCCTGGTGGAGTTCGCCGCCGGGAAGGCGACCCGATCCGGGCCCGTCGGCGCCCTGTCCGAACTCACCGACGGAGCATTCACGTGGATGGGGGCGTGGGTCGCCTTCACCGCCACGGCCATCATGTTCTACTACTCGGTGGTCATGGGGTGGACCATCCGGTACCTGTGGGGCTCGCTCACGTCCACGGTCCCCATGGCATCGACCGAGGCGGCCCGCACCTACTGGGAGAGCTTCGCGGGTACCCCCTGGTCGGTCATCACCCACGTCGCGGCGCTGGGGCTCGCCGGCGGCGTCGTGTGGAAGGGGGTCGAGGGGATCGAGCGGGCGGCCCGGATCCTGATACCGAGCCTCTTCGTCCTGGTCGTGGTCCTGGCGCTGCGCGCCGTGACGCTCCCGGGTGCCGGTGCGGGGCTGGAGTTTCTGTTCGAGCCGCAGTGGGGCGACCTCCTCTCCGCCAGGATCTGGATCGAAGCGCTCAGCCAGAATGCCTGGGACACGGGGGCAGGCTGGGGCCTGATCGTCGCGTATGCAGTCTACCTGCGAAAGCAGGAGGACACGGCGCTCAACTCCTTCCTCCTGGGCTTCGGAAACAACTCCGTCTCCCTGCTCGCCGGGATCATGGTGCTCTGCACCGCCTTCTCGGTGCTTCCGGCGGACGTGGTGCAGAACCAGGTGGTGGGAGCCGGCAACGAGGGGCTCACCTTCATCTGGGTGCCGCAGCTCTTCGGGCAGATCCCGGCCGGCGAGCTGTTCATGGTGCTGTTCTTCCTGGCCCTGATGTTCGCCGCGTGGAGCAGCCTCATCTCCATGGTGGAGCTTGCCTCGCGGGTGCTCACCGACGTGGGCATCGACCGCAGGAAGGCCATCGGCGCCGTGGTCGCTGCCGGGCTGGTCCTGGGCCTGCCGTCGGCATTCTCGATCGAGTTCTTCCGCAACCAGGACAACGTGTGGGGCATCGGACTCATGATGTCGGGCCTCTTCTTCGCCCTGACGGTTGTCCGCTTCGGCGTGGACCGTTTTCGCCGGGAGGTCATCAACACCGAGGGCGGCGACATCACGATCGGCAGGTGGTGGAACTGGGCGATCCAATTCGTCGTCGTGGAGGCCGTGGTGCTGCTGGGCTGGTGGCTCTGGCAGGCGGTGGACCTGGAGAACCTGGCGGCCACGTTCACGCCGCTGGCCGAGTACAGCGTGGGGACGATCCTGCTGCAGTGGGCGGTGCCGATCTGCGTTTTCCTGGCGCTGAACGGCTGGCTGTACCGGAAGACCACGCGAGCCGGCGAGGAGACGCCCGCCGGGACTTCGACGGCGGGCTGAGCCGGCCCGCCGCGCCGGCCGGCCCGGCCCGTCTCTTGCGATTCCAGACCACCCGATGACTGTTTCAGCCGACACGTTCCGAGAGACGCTCTCCTTCCTGCCCGGCGGGGTGACCCTGGTCACCGCGCGGGAGCCCGACGGCAGCCCCGCCGGGCTCACGGCCACCGCCGTCTGCTCGGTCTCGCTGCGGCCGCCACTGGTGCTGGTCTGCGTGGAGGACGAGTCCGGCACGCGGGCCGCCATCGCCGGGGAGGGGAGCTTCGCCGTGAACCTCCTGGACGAGGAGCAGGCCTCGCTGGCGCGGCGCTTCGCCGGCGGACGCACCGACAAGTTCGACGGCGTGCCGTGGGGCACGGCGGAGACGGGCGCTCCCGTGCTCGAGGCAGCCGTGGGATACGCGGACTGCCGGGTCGACCGGCGGGTGGCCGACGCAGGCGACCACGAGATCTTCATCGGAGAGGTGGAGGCGGCGGAGATCTTCCGCCCCGGGGCCCGCAATCCGCTGGTGTACTACCTGGGCGAGTACCGCGCCCTCAGGGACGTGGTGAGCACGTCGCCGTTCACGGGTGCGGAGGAGTCCGGGGGGTAGACCGGAGGCGCACCCGATGGACCTGGAGACCTTCCGGAATCGGGCGGCCCGGATGCTCGAGGAGATTCCGGCGTCGTTCCAGCAGGGCGTCGACGCCGTGGAAGTCACCGAGGAGCCCGTGCCCCACCCCGATGTCCCGGGGGTCTACACCCTGGGGGAGTGTCGGACCGAGGCGTGGCCCTCGGGTTACGACGAGGGTGAATTCCGGTCCCGCCTCCGGCTCCATCACGGCTCCTTCCGGGCCCTGGCGCAGCGGGATCCGAGCTTCGACTGGACGGCGGAGCTGTGGGAGACGATCCTCCACGAGCTGCTCCACCACCGCGAGTGGGCCGCCGGGGAGATGAGCCTCGACCTGCTGGACTGGGTCGTGGAACAGAACCACCGCCGCCATGCCGGACTCGGGTTCGACCCGGAGTTCTACCGGGCCCTCCCCGCCGACGAGGAGGGCGTGGTCCGGGTGGAGTCGGAGGTCTTCGTCGAGGGACGGTGGTCCGACCGCGGCGACGAGGGCGACGAGATCCGTTTCACCTGGCGTGGAAGCCCGTACCGGGTCCGGCCGGGGCGGACGTCCCGGCCGGGGGGCGATCCGCCCGGCCACGGTGAGGCGATCGACGGGAAGAGGGTGACTCACCTGTTCGTCCGTGTGGACAACTTGATCGGGGGGCGGCTCTGGGTGGTCCTCCGGAGACCCGCTCCCCGGTGGAAGCGGTGGCTGGGGCTCGAGGAGGACCGGCCGGCCGAGGCCCGCGGGCGGGCGCGCTCCGTCCGGGACGAGAGCAGCGAATCGAGGAACTGAGGCGACATGCTCACCAACCGCGGGTTCAGCATCGGCCGCTGGTTCGGCTTCGATGTGCGGATCGACTACTCGTGGTTCGTCATCTTCGCCCTGGTGCTGTGGACGTTCAGCGCACGGGTCTTCCCCCTCGAGGTGCCGGGCTACTCGACCGTTGTGTACGCGACCATGGGGCTCGTCGGCACCCTGCTCTTCTTCCTGTCCGTGCTCCTGCACGAGCTGTCGCACTCGGCCATGGCCCGCAGGCGGGGCATCGAGGTGGAGGGAATCACGCTCTTCATCTTCGGTGGCGTGGCCCAGACCAGCATGGAGGCGGAGGAGGCCATCGACGAGTTCCTCCTCACCGTGGTGGGGCCCCTGTCGAGCATCGCCCTGGCCGCCCTGTTCTACGTGATGAGCATCGGGGCCGACTTCCTCGCCCTGGGCGAGCCGACGATGGCGGTGGCCACGTACCTGGCCTGGCTCAACGGGATCCTGGCCGCGTTCAACATGCTGCCGGGATTCCCGCTGGACGGCGGTCGGATCTTCCGGTCCACCGTATGGCACTTCACCGGGAACCTGGAGAAGGCCACCCGCTGGGCCAGCCGCGGCGGCCGGGTGGTGGGGTACCTCCTCATCGGTCTCGGCCTCTTCGAGCTCTTCATGGGCGAGCTGGTGGGCGGGCTGTGGTCCGCCTTCATCGGCTGGTTCCTCTCCAACGCCGCGGACTCGAGCTGGCGGCAGTTCCGGGCCCGCCAGACCCTCTCCCGCATCCCCGTTTCCCGGGTGATGGTGCGTGACCCGCTGACTCTTCCGGCCGAGATGCCCGTGGACCGTGCGGTGGAGAGGTGCTTCCAGCGCCGTCCGCACTCGGCGTATCCGGTGACGGAGGAGGGACGGCTGGTGGGGATGGTCTCGCTGGACCACGTCAAGGACGTGCCCCGGGAGGTGTGGGCCGAGAAGACGGTCCACGACCTGATGCGGCCCATCGAGAGCGTGCCGACGGTGAACCCGCGGAAGTCCCTGGACGCAGTGGTCTCCGGCCTGAAGATGGACGAGCACAGCCGGATCCTCGTGGTGCAGGACGGGGTGCTGCTGGGCGTCGTCACGCTGGGCGACGTCGGGGCCTGGGTGTCGCGGGCCCGTGACCTCGGCATCGACGAACAGGAGGAGGCCGTGGAGCTCGCCGCCGCCGGCTCTGGCGAGGTCGGTGGAGCCCGGGGCGGAGGGCCGGGCGGCGCGGCAGCGGGCGGGGCGGAGGGCAACACGCGAACGGGAGGAGCGGGAGGATGACGGACGCGACGGAGACGGTGGCCGAGCGCCGGGCCCGGGTGGAGGAGATGATCCCCCGGCTCGAGGAGGCCTACGACGACCTGGAGATCACCCTTGACCACTCCAACCCGCTGGAGCTGGTGGTGGCCACCATCCTCTCGGCGCAGTGCACCGACGCCCGGGTGAACCAGGTGACGCCCGAGCTCTTCGAGCGCTACCGGACGGCTGAGGACTATGCCGGTGCGGACCGGGAGGAGCTGGAGGAGCTGATCCGCTCCACCGGCTTCTACCGCAACAAGGCCAGGTACATCCAGGGGATGGCCCGAACGCTGGTGGAGGAGCACGACGGCCGGGTGCCCCGGAGCATGGAGGCGCTCACGGAGCTCTCCGGCGTGGCCCGCAAGACGGCCAATGTGATTCTCTCCAACGCCTTCGGGGAGAACGAGGGCGTGGTGGTGGACACCCACGTCCAGCGGGTGGCCGGCCGCCTCGGTCTCACCGACCACGAGCGCCCGGAGAAGATCGAGGAGGACCTGATGGAGGTCCTTCCCCGGGAGCGGTGGCGGTCCTTCGCCTGGCGGCTGATCCTCCACGGCCGCCGCACCTGCAGCGCTCGGAATCCCTCCTGCGACGACTGCGTCCTCGAGGACCTCTGCCCCAGCGCCCACACGTTCGACTGACGGCGATCCCGTGATGGCGCCGACCGCCTTCCCCCTGCCCTCCGCCGCCGGTGACTGAAGAGAACCGGCGGGAGGTGGGGGACGCGGTGCACCGGACGGCCCTCGACCTGGGCTTCGACCAGTTGGGTGTGGCGCCGGCGGAGCGGCCCGCCCACGTGGACTGGTACCGGGAGTGGCTGGATCGCGGCTGGCAGGGCGAGATGAACTGGATGGGACGGGACGACTCGGTCCGGCGCCGGCTCGATCCCTCGGACGCGCTGCCCGGGTGTCGGAGCCTGATCGCAGTGAGCCTGTCCTGCGCCACGCCGGAGAACCTCACCGGGGAGAGGCCCACGGAGAGTCCCACCGCGGACGAGCCCTTCCGGGAGGACCGCTGCGGCTCGTGTCGCCGCTGCATCGAGGCCTTTCCCACCGACGCCATCCGCGGCCCGCGCGAACTGGACGCCCGTCGCTGCATCTCGTACCTGACCATCGAGCTCGAGGGTGCGATCCCGGTCCACCTGCGGGAGGACATCGGCAATCGGGTCTTCGGATGCGACATCTCCCAGGAGGTCTGCCCCTGGAACCGGGAGACGACCGAGGCGGCAGACCCCGGTCTCCGGCTCGGAAAACCGGTGGAGCCGGGGACCATGAGCGAGTGGGCCGAGGAGCTCCTGGAGCTGGACGACGCAGAGTTCGAGGCCCGCTATGGCGACACGCCCTACGAGCGTCCGGGCCGGAAGGGGCTCCTGCGGAACCTGTGCGTCGGTCTCGGCAACAGCGGCTCGGAGGAGGCGGCCGGGGTCCTGCTCCGTGCCGTGGACCAGGGGTCGGACTGGTGGCCGAGCACGCCGCCTGGGCGCTGTGACGGCTCGGCGCGGGGGCTTAGGCCCGGGAGTCCCGGAAGAGGAGGGCGCCGTTGATGCCGCCGAAGCCGAAGGAGTTGCTCAGAGCCCACTCCCCGGACCAGCTGGCCCCCTCGTCGCGCACGAAGCTGAGCGGCGCCTCCTCGTCGGGCTCCTCCAGATTCAGTGTCGGCGGGAGCCAACCGCGCTCCAGGGCCAGACAGGTGATGGCCGCCTCGATGGCGCCCGAGGCGCCCAGGGCGTGGCCGTAGTAGCCCTTGGTGGCGCTCACCGGGACCTCGTCGGCTCGCTCCCCGAGCACGCTCCGGATGGCACGGGCCTCCGTGGGGTCGTTGAGCCGCGTGGAGGAGCCGTGGGCGTTCACGTGGCCCACGGCTCCCGGCCCGACGCCGGCGTCCTCCAGCGCCAGCTCCATGGCCCTGGCCGCCTGGCTGCCGTCCGGGCGGGGCTTCGTCATGTGGTAGGCGTCGTTGGTGGTGCCAAAGCCGGCGATCTCGCCGTAGATCCGGGCACCCCGGTTCCGGGCCCTCTCCAGGCTCTCCAGCACCAGAACAGCGGCCCCCTCACCCATGACGAAGCCGTCCCGGTCGCGGTCGAACGGACGGGAGGCGGAACCGGGATCGTCGTTCCGCGTGGACATCGCACGGATCAGGGCGAAGGAGCCGAAGGTGAGGGCGGCCAGCGGGGCCTCGGCGCCACCGGCCAGAGCCAGCTCCGCCTCGCCCCGGCGGATGGTGCGGAAGCCCTCGCCGATGCCCAGCGCGCCCGAAGCGCAGCTCATGGCGTTGGTGGAGTTGGGCCCCTGATAGCCGTACTCGATGGCGATGTTGCAGCTCGCGGCGCCGCCGAACACGGTCAGCGCGAGCATGGGGTTCACGCCGCGCACCCCGTCCTCCATGTACGCGGTGTGCTGCTCCTCGGCGTAGGCGATGCCGCCAAGCGCCGTCCCCATCTGCACGGCCACCTTCCGGGGATCGGGCTCGTCCGGATCCAGGCCGGCGTCCTCCATGGCCATGTCGGCCGAGGCCAGGGCGAGGGCCCCGTACCGGTCCAGGCGGCGTGACCGTTTCTCCCCCAGCCTGGCCGCCGGATCGAAGCCCCGGACCTCGGCGGCCACCCTGGAGCGGAACTCGGAGGCGTCGAAGCGGGTGACCGCCCGGACGCCGGAGCGGCGCCGCCGCAGCCCCTCCCACAGCCCCTCCACCCCCTCGCCGATGGGGGTGACACAGCCGATGCCGGTGACCGCCACGCGGCGAGCTCCGTCGTCGCTCATCGCCTTCCCCTTCCCTGTTCCGGTTCGGGGCCACCGCCGGCTTCCGTGTCATGCGCCTCCCGCTCCGCCCGGTCCCGGATCCCGTACAGCGTCCGGTCGGCCACCACGTGGATGAAGTGGGGCCCGATGATTCGCTCGGCTGCGAACCGCCCGATGAGCGGCCAGCCCGGGCCCTCCCAGTCGTGGATGATCACCACCCGCGTCCGGTCCGCCTCTCCAGTGTCGTCCGGAGTGTCCTCCCCGCCGCCGTCGGCCGGGTTCAGGCGCCACTCCACGTCCATGCCCTCGGTGATTCCGTCCACGTGCCGATAACGGATCACCTGCCGCTCGGGATCTGCCTCCATCTCGGAGACCCACCACGTGGGATACGGGACCGGCCCGAAGTACCGGTGCGCCGCCATCTCCACCCGGCCGCGGCCGAAGCCGTCACGGCGGTGGAAGGTGACCCAGCGGTAGTGGGGAAGGATCTCCGGCCACTGCTCAACGTCGGCTGCTGTCCTGAACGTCACATCCGTCGGCGCCTCGACCAGGATCTCGTTGTGAGTTTGCACGGTGATCAGGGGCCCCCGGGTGTTCTGTCCGATGTTCTGACGGATGTGCTCTCGAAGGAGGATCGCTCCGAACCGCGGCTCCAGTCGGGACGGGCCGCGGACGCCGGGCCGCGCGCGGCGATCGCACGGACGAGCCGATCCGGGCGGACCAGGGCGCGAGCCGGGACCCGGTCGCCGGTGACGTCGAAGAGGAGCGACGGCAGGCCGGGGCTCGCGGCGAAGACCCGGGCCAGGCCGTCGATCACGGCCGGGCGAGTGACGGCGGCGTCCACCCACCGCTGCACACGGCGGGCGGGCGCCAGGAGCCGGCGGGCCTCGCCGCGGTAACGGTGAAGGGCCGCGGCCTCCCGGTCCGGCTCCTCCAGACCGCGGCGGATGGATCGGGCGGCCAGCCGGGCGGTGGCCAGCGCCCGGTAGATGCCCTGGCCCGTGAGCGGATCGAAGTAGCCCGCCGCGTCGCCCACCAGAAGTGCCCCGGGCGCGACCAGCCGCTCGGGCTTCACCTCGAAGGGCCCCGTGACCTCGATCTCCGAGATCGGGTCCGTCTCCTCGCTCCACCGGCCCGAAACGTATCCGCGGATCCGGCGCCGGAAGTAGCCCTCCCGGCAGCGGGAAACGGCTCGGGCGGCCGAGCGAGGGACGACCAGGGTCACGTTATAGCGGTCGCCGCCGACCGGCGCCAGGCCCAGCACGCCGTCCCGACCCAGGCGCAGCTCGCCCGTCCGCTCCGGTCCCCGCGGTGCTCGGACCCTTCTGACCAGGGCGATTCTCCGCCGTGAACCGCGACGGATGCCGCCCAGCTCCCGGGCCACGGAGGACCGGAGGCCATCCGCGCCGACCACGAACCGGGCACGGAGATCCCGCTCGCGTCCCCGGCCGTCTCGGACCCGGAGCCCCGCGGCGCGTCCCCGCTCCCGGAGGACGTGTACGGCCCGCGTGCGCTCCAGGACACGGGCGCCGTGGAGCCGAGCCCCGTTCAGCAGCGCGGCGTCCAGCTCCCGGCGCGGGAGCGAGAGTCCCGCGGCGGGCCCCCGACCGCGGCCGGGGTCGAACCGCCCTGTGAACCAGGTGCCGCCCGGGCTCCGGACCCGCCAGCCCGTGAGCCGTCCCGGGCCGAGGCCCTCCAGCTCCGGCAGAACGCCGAGCTCACGGAGGAGTGGCGTGGCGCCGGGGCTGAGGCAGTCGCCGCAGGGCTTGGAGCGGGGGAAGGACTGCGCGTCCAGCAGAGTCACGTCGACGCCGGCTCGAGCCAGGCGGATCGCCAGGGAGCTTCCGGCCGGACCCGCCCCCACGACGGCCACGTCGGCGTCCCGGGACCTCGACGCGCTCGCGACCGTCATGCTGACCGTACGGTCAACGGCTCGATGGGGCGGCGGCTCCGCCCAGGATGGCCAGCCGGAACGGCGGGGCCGGCCGCACCCGGGCGTCCTCGAGCCCAGTCTCCTTCACGAGGCGTGCGGCCTCTTCCGGGGTGAAGGCACGCCGCACGGATCGGGGGCCGTCGGTGCGCGGGAGCGGGTTGTTCCGCCAGAGCGTATGGGACAGGAGCTGCACGGCCAGGTAGGCGGGCCAGGAGCGACGGAGGTCGGCCACCACCCAACCCCGGCTGGCCACCCGGTCGGCCTCCCGCAGAAAGCTGCGGGCCCCTGCCCGGTCCAGGTGGTGGAGGGTGGTGGAGCAGACGACGAAGTCCACGCCGTCGGCCCGGACCGGGAGCCGCTCGGCCCGGAGGCGGAGGAAGCGGGCGGCGTCCGAGTCCCCGTTCCGAGCTCCCCGCCGCCGGGCGAGCCGGAGGGTTTCCCCGTGGCGGTCTCCCAGGAGGAGTCGGGGCGCCAGTCCCCGCCGTCGCATCCGGCGCTCCAGCTCCCGGCCCATGTCCCCACCCCCCGCCCCCACGTCCAGAAGCCGGATCCGATCGGACGAGGGCGGATGGTCCTCCAGCGCACGTGCCAGGGGGCCCCAGACGGCACGGGTGCCGCCGAACCGCCGGTTGGCGCGGGCCAGGGCGTCCAGGGCCCGGTCCAGCAGCTCCGGGTCCTGGTCGCACCGGTCCATGCGCTCCGGGAGATCGGAGGGGGGACGGCGGTCGGATAGGCGCATCACGGGTGCAAGCTAGGCCGGCGGTCGCCGCGGAGAAACGGCTTCGCTTGACGCGGTCCGGGCGTGCCGGTAGGTGTTTTAGGGATACTAAAAATAAAATTAGTTATTCTTAAATACATCGATCGTCCCCCCCCGGCCCCTCGTCGACACGGCCGGGAGGCGGGGCGGCCCGGCGGGAAGAGGAGCGGGAGCGAAGGCATGGATTCGCAGCCGATGACCAGGCGGGACTGGCTCAAGCTCGGCGCCACGGGCGTCGCGGGCCTCTCCGGCGCCGCGGTCCTGCGCATGGCGGGCCGGAGCGACGCCGCCGACGCCTTGGAGACCGCGGGCCTGGGGCAAGAGGGCGGCTACGGCTCGGCCGACACGGTCGACGCCGGGCTCTCCGAGGACCGCGCACAGGCCACGCCGCCCTCGGATGTGCCCACGCAGGCCGATATCCGGCACTCCCTGGAAGGCAGCTCGCAGGCCCGGATGGGGGTCTACGAGGGCGGAAAGCCGGGCGACGGTTTCGATCCCCGCCGGTACCTGACCGAGTTCGACGGCGGGGAGGTCGTCCAGGAGGGCGACGCGACGGTTCACGAGTACGAGTTCGTCGCCCTGGACCGGAAGATCGAGGTGGCACCCGGCGTATGGTTCCCGGCCTGGACTTACAACGGTCGCGTGCCCGGGCCCACGATCCGCGTTCCGGAAGGAGACGTCATCCGCGTGAACTTCCAGAACGCCGGCTCCCATCCGCACACCATCCACTTCCACGGCATCCACGCGCCGGAGATGGACGGCGTCTTCCCTGTGGTCGAGCCGGGGGAGAAGTTCGTCTACGAGTTCGAGGCCCGGCCCGCCGGGCTCCACATGTACCACTGCCACGCGGTGCCCCTGAAGCGGCACATCCACAAGGGCCTCTACGGCACCTTCATCGTCGATCCGCCGGGCGGCCGCGAGCCGGCGCGCGAAATGGTGATGCTCATGAACGGCTTCGACACGAACTTCGACGCCGACAACGAGGTCTACGCCGTGAACACCGCCGCCTTCTACTACCAGAGCCACCCGATCACGGTCGGCGTCGGCGACCCGATACGCGTCTATCTCCTGAACCTGACCGAGTTCGACTTCGTGAATTCCTTCCACCTGCACGCGGGGATGTTCGACGTCTACCGAACGGGGACGAGCAGCGAGCCGGACGAGTTCACGGACACGATCATGATGTGCCAGGGCGAGCGGCACATCCTGGAGTTCGAGCTGGAGAACCCGGGGCTGCACATGTTCCACGCGCACCAGAGCGAATTCGCCGAGCTGGGGTGGATGGGCTTCTTCGACGCCGTGCCGGAGCTGGCGGCGGAGGAGGGTGTGCCCGTCTACCGTTACGGCTGAGCCGGGGGGACCGCGATGAACGACACGGCCCGCAAGTGGACCTTCGGACTCCTTCCCCTGCTCCTGCTGGCCGGGATGATCGTCCTCTTCGTCCAGTTCCAACCCATGGGCTTCATGGAGGACACCTCGCCGCCCGTGCAGGAGCTGACCATCGACCGGATCACGTTCCCCGAGGAGGGGACCGTGAAGCTGCACGTGGTGAACGGAGGCCCCGAGCCGGTGACCGTGGCCCAGGTGTTGGTGGACGAGGCCTACTGGGAGCACTCCATCGACGGTCCGCGTACCATCGACCGACTGGGCGAGCGGACCATCACGATTCCCTACGGCTGGGTCGCCGGCGAGCCCCACGAGTTCACCCTGCTGGCCTCCACCGGGGTCACCTTCAGCCGCGAGGTGCCGGTGGCCGCTCCCACGCCCGAGGTCAACGCGAAGTTCCTGGGAGCGTTCGCTCTCCTGGGGATCTACGCCGGAGTGGTGCCCGTCCTCATCGGCCTGCTCTGGTTCCCCTACCTGCGAGACCTGAGCCGCCGGTGGCTGAACTTCTTCCTCAGCCTCACCGTGGGGCTCCTGCTCTTCCTGGCCGTGGACGGGCTCGCGGAGGCCTTCGAGGTGGCGGAGATGGTGCCCGGGGCCTACCAGGGCATGGGCCTGCTGGCGTTGGGCGTGCTGGGGGCGGTGCTGGCGCTGAAGGCCACGGGTGCCGTGCAGGAGGGCGCGGGCGAGGGGCCGCCGAACCTGCGACTGGCGTACATGATCGCCGTGGGGATCGGGCTCCATAACCTGGGCGAAGGCCTGGCCATCGGGGCGGCCTACACCGCCGGTGAGCTGGCGCTGGGCAGCTTCCTGGTCATCGGGTTCGCCGCCCACAACACCACCGAGGGGCTGGCCATCGTGGCACCGGTGGCCGAGGATCGGCCGTCCCTCTGGCACCTGGCGGCCATGGGCGCGGTGGCCGGCCTCCCCACGGTGGCGGGAACCTGGATCGGCGGCTTCTCCTACAGTCCCGTCGCCACGACGCTCTTCCTGGCGGTCGGGGTGGGGGCCATCCTGCAGGTTTCCTGGGAGATCGGAAAGACGACGCTCCGGTCGGCGAGTCAGAAGGCGCTCGTGACGCCGCTCAACGCCGCCGGCCTGGGGCTCGGGCTCCTGGTGATGTACGGGACGGCGATCTTCACGGCCTGATTGGAGCCGCCTGCGTCAGAACAGGTCCGCCAGCCAGTCCGCGATGACGCGGATCGCGCGCTCGTCCCGCTCGTCGAAAGCGTCCGGCTCGTCGCTGTCCAGGTCCACCTGTCCGTGGATCTCTCCGTCATCGCCGTCCCGGATCAGGACGACGAGCTCCGAGCGGGTCTCGGTGCTGCACGCCAGGTAGTTCTCACGGTCGCGGACATCGGGGACGTTGATGTCCCGACCCTCGGCCACGGCCTCCCCGCAGACGCCCTCCCCGACCGGGATCCGGTCGTGGTCCGTGGGGCGCCCGATGTAGTTGTGGAGAACCAGCTCGTCCCCGTCCTCGAGCAGGTAGATACCGACCCAGTCGAAGTGGTCCTCGCCCTCCTCGATCTCACGGACGGCGGCGCGGAGCAGCTCGTCCCGCGAGGTTCCGCTCTCGCGGGCCTCCTCCAACCTCTCGACGACCCTCGTGGCCTCCAGCATCGCTCTCCCCCGGCTGCTCGTCGGTTCTGCTGCTTTCCCGTGTCCGTACTCCGACCTCGTCGAGGTGGACGCTCTCCTCATACGCCACCCGGTCCTTCGCCGTCCCCGACCAGTACGGCCCGGACGGGCGCCGCGTCGCCCCCCTCGATCCGAAGCGGAAGGGCGCGGAGCTCGTATCGCCCCGGATCGACGTGCCCCAGGGCCAAATTCTCCAGAATCTGGATCCCCGCCCCGAAGCAGGCATGGTGGGCCGGGAGCTCCGTGCTGTCCACAGCGTCCACGGACGGCGCATCGGTGCCGATGAGCGGAACGTCCCGCTGCTCGAGGCGGCGAATCCAGGCCGGCGGGACCGGCCGTACCCGCTCCGGGAAGGACCGATGGTCCTGCCGCCCCCAGCGGAGGAGAACCCGGTGTCCCTCCGGCAGGAGCCGGTCCAGGACGGAGCTGGAAACCTCCAGGGCTTCCGGCGCGTCGACCACCACCGCGGGCCCCATGAACGCCTCCAGCGGGAGGCGGTCGGCCGCCCGCCCCGACTCCGCGACGTGCAGCGGGGCGTCGGCGTGGGTGCCGTTGTGCAGGCTGGTGGTCAGGCAACCCACGTTGACGCTGTCGCCATCGGTGATTTGAGCCGTGGAATCCACCCGCACCGGCTCGTCTCCCGGCCACGGTTCCGTCTCCGGGGAGAGGGGGACGGAAATGTCGATGATCCGCCCTTCACCGCCCCGGTGCACTCCTTCTGTGAGTTCCCTCAGCTCTCCGGGCTACCGGCGGCCGACTCGCCGTCGGCGGAGATCGGCTCCCCGGAGCCGCTGGCGCGGCTGTCCAGCGCCGCCATCCCCGGGCCCACCAGAACCAGGGCCAGCAGTGCGGCGATGAGTATCAGGTTGAACTCCATGCCGCCCTGGCCCGGCCCCACCACGTAGAAGCCGTTGGACGCGTGGACCAGGACGATGCCGATCAGCATGTGGAAGGAGAGCAGGAGCGAGATCGGCGTGACCAGGAATCCGATCACCAGCGAGATGCCGCCGAAGACCTCCAGCAGCGTCACCACCCAGGCGAAGAAGCCGGCCAGCGGTACTCCCAGCTGTCCGAGGAACTGTCCGGTGCCGGCCACGCCGCCGGCGATCTTCGGATAGCCGTGGGCGATGAAGATCACGCCCAGCACGATGCGTAGAATAGCGAGTCCGAGCTCCGGGTTCAGGCCGCGCTTCATGAGATTGCTCCTCCGTGTGTGGTGTCCTACGAGGCGCCCCGGCTCCTCCGGGCGGCGCCGCTGGCGCTCCAGAGGCGCCCGCTACATCTCAATGACGCGGCCCCGCCCTTCGGTTCCCGACTCGTCATCCTCGTCCTCGTCCATACGCAGGTCCCGCGCCGTCGAACCCGCACCGGAGGACCAGAACCAGGCGGAGCCGGAGTCACCGAACTGGACCCGGGCGTTGCCCGAGCGCACCTGCCGGTGGAGCCAGCCCCGGACGAGCTCCACGAGCTTCGAGCGGACGGGACGGAAGAGCAGGAGGAACCCGGCGGCGTCGGTGATCACCCCGGGCGTCACCAGGAAGGCTCCGGCCACCAGGACCATCAGGCCGTGCAGGAGCGAATCGGCGGGGAGCTCGCCCTGAGCCAGCTCCTGCTGCACCTGGAGCCAGGTTCGGGCCCCTTCCCGGCGGGCCAGTGCGGCGCCCACGATGCCGGTGACGAAGATCAGCAGGAGCGTCGGTCCCAGCCCGATGGCTTCGCCGAGCTCGATCAACACCATCAGCTCGGCGATCGGGACCAGCGTGAAGAGCAGGAGAAGTCGAAGCAGCATGGGGGGAGGTGGTGCGAGGAGCGCCGGGCCGCTCGAGCGAGCCGCCGCGCCAGCCGGCAAGCGTCAGGGAGCGGGCCGCTCGTGGGCGGCGCTCAGATTCCCAGCGTGGCGCGGACCTCGTCGTCGATCCGGTCGGGCGACCAGAAGGGCTTCCAGACGAGGTCGATGTCCGCCGACTCGATCTCTTCGACGGACTCGGCCTGCTCCTGGCTGTTCTCGAGGATCTCGCCGCCGGCGGGGCACCCCGGGCTGGTGAGTGTCATCGTCACCAGCGCCTCGGCGTCCTCGACCTCGACGTTGTAGACGAGGCCCAGGTCGACGATGTTCATCCCGAGCTCGGGGTCCCGCACTTCCCGGAGGGCCTCCATGATATCCCGGGCGACGGGCTCCATGTCGTCGATGTCCCTGATCGTCGCTTCTTCCACCATGGTCGTACCTCGTTGAGGTTCGTGCTGTCGTCTGAGCGCTGGATCCGATCTCCCGTTCTGGCGTTCCAGAACGGCGCCTGCCGGAGTCGACCTGCGGACGCTGCTACCCGTGAGGCCCTGGCTTGTTTAGCGCTCGGCCCGGAGGCGCGTCCCCAGGGAGGACGGTGAGTCCACTCACGTGCCGAGTTCGTCGGCCACCTCCGCCAGGTCGGCTCCCGGGTCCGCGAGGCGATCGTCGAAGGTCGCTCGCGTTCGCACGAGCCGGCGGCAGGCGTCCATCGCCTCCTGGTCGTTGATGAGGATTGCCGACACCACCCGCCGCTCCCGCTCTCCGAGGGCCACGCTTCCCTCGTCGGCCGCTTCGCCCAGCTCTCCCCGGACGACCGTGCGGTCGGCGGCCCTCGGACGACCGTAGACGTTCAGGCTGAGGTCGAACACGTCGGTGAAGAAGTAAGACAGGTGGTCGTATCTCTCGCCGGCCCCCGCCATGTTGCGCCCGGCCAGTCGCCCGTGGGCCTTCGCGTGGTCCCAGTGCTCGAGCCGGGTCCGGTCACCGAAGACCGGGTCCGGATAGCGGGCCACGTCACCGGCGGCGTAGATTCCCTGCGCCTCCGTCTCGGCCCGCTCGTCCACCACGATTCCGTCGTCCACCGGCAGGCCGGCGTCCGCTGCCAGGTCGTGATTGGGGCGGATCCCGACGCCGACTACGGCCATGTCGCTATCGATCCGGTCGCCCCCCGAGAGCTCGGCCTCCCGCACGGAGCCGTTCCCGGCGAAGCCGTCGACGCTCTCCTCGAGCCGGAAGCGGACGCCGCGCTCCTCGAAGTAGGACTGCATCCAGTCCGCGAGGCGGCCCGGGAGCATCCGCCCCCATACCCGGTCCTGCAGCTCCACGACGACGGGTCGCACGTCGAACTCGGTGAAGGCGGCGGCCAGCTCCATCCCGATGAATCCCGCACCCACGAGCACCGCTCGGTCGGCGTCCCGGGCACGGTTCCGAATGCGCTCGGAGTCGGCAGCGGTGCGGAGCGTCTCGATCCCGTCGAGGTCGCTGCCCGGCACCGCAAGGCTCCGGGGGCGTCCGCCGGTGGCGAGGAGGATGGCGCCTGCCGTGAACTCGTCGCCGGAGGCCGTTTCCACGCTCAGGGTGTCCGGCGAGAGCCGGCTCACCCGCCGGCCCAGGAGGAGCTCCGCATCGGCCTCCTCCTCGAACCATCCCTCGGGCTTCACGTGGAGGAGGCTACGGGGAGCGCCGGCGGGGGCCTGGAGGAATTCCTTCGAGAGCGGCGGCCGGTGATAGGGGGGCTCCTCCTCGTCCGACAGGAGGGCGATGGAGCCGTCCTCGTCGACCTCGCGAATGCCGTCGACGGCGGAGGCGGCGGCGAGCCCGCCACCCACGATCAGGTAGTCGTAGTCCATGTGGAATCCGCTGTTGGGGTGTGCGGTGCGTGACAGGTACGGAGGTCCGCGGGACGGATCACGGCGAGCTCCCCCGCTCCGCCATTCGGTAGAAGACGACGCGGTCGGCTTCCAGCTCGGGCACCGCCAGCAGGGCGCCGCGCCGGAGGAAGTCCGCCGGCGTGGTGAGTTCCCGCAGCCACGGCGTGGAGGGCTCCCAGTGCCCCGGCCGGCGGCGGTGCAGCGCGTGGAGGGTGCCGCGGCTGAAGTCGGAATACAGGATCCTGCCCTCTCCGGCGGGCTGGATGCCGTCCAGGTGCTGAGCGTCCAGCGGATCGGCCAGCAGCGTGACGGAGCTGTCCGGGTCGAGCCGGAGGACCGCTCCCTCTCCGCCGGCCACGAGCAGACCGGGGCCTCCCCGCGCGGCGTGGAGGCCGTTCGCGCCCCGCAGCGAGCCGGCGGCCCCGTGTCGGGTCCACGTCGTCCCGTCGGGAGCGACCCGGTAGACGGCGTCGCGCCGCGAGTCCGACAGGTACACCGCCCCGTCGTGGCCGACTGCCACGTCGTTCAGGAACCGGCTCTCCGGGATCGTCAGCTCGAAGATCGCCGTGTCGGCGCGCAGATCGATCCCCACCACCGTCCGCAGGTCCGCGATCCACGCATGGTGGCCCCGCACGTCGATGCCCTTCGGCGCATCCAGGACGGCTCCCAGGCTCTCCGACGTCATGGCCCGCCGCTCCACCGAGTCGCCAGAGGCGGAAACGGCGGTCACGAAGCCATTTCCGTCCTCGGCCGACGATTCCCCGGCGATGTTGGTGACCAGGTACCTGCTCCGGGCGCTGTCCCATGCCACGCTCTCCGGCCTCCGGAGCGAGTCGACGGTGAAGAGACGGGTGAGATCGGGGGGTGTCGTGTCGGCGGTCCCCGTGTCCTCGCCGCCGCAGGACGCCAGCGGGGCCAGGAGCAGGAGCCAGCCCACGACGGGAACGTGCCGCCAGACCGGACGCGGCCTCGCCGGGATCATCGCTACGGATCGACGGGCCGTATCTCCACTTCGCTCACCGTGCCGCGGTCCGAGAGCCGCACGGCGTCGACGATCAGCTCCGCGACGTCCTCGGGACCCACGATCCGGTCGCGGTCGGGGTCGTGGCCCTCGGCCTTGTCGAAGAAGGGCGTGTCCACGGAGCCGGGGCAGATCGTGAGAACCCGGACTCCGCGTTCTCGAAGCTCCACCATCAGGGACTTCGACAGCCCCATGACGGCGTGCTTGGATCCGGCGTAGACGGAGCCCTTCGGAAAGAAGTTCTTCCCGGCCAGCGAGGAGACGTTGACGACCACGCCGTCGCCCCGATCGGCCATGGACGGAGCGAAGGCTTTGCAGCACAGGAAGACGCCGCGGACGTTGACCCCGAAACAGCGGTCGAAGTCGTCGACGCTCAGGTCCTCCAGCGACCCGAAGAGACCGATCCCGGCATTGTTGATCAGGACGTCGACGGCGCCGAGCTCGTCGCGGACCCGCTCGGCCAGGTGCTCGACGTCCTCCTGACGGGAGACGTCCGCAGGAACGGGCAGGACCTCGCCTCCCTCCGATCGAATCTCCTCGGCCGCCTGCTGGAGGTCCGGCTCCGTGCGGGCGCAGATGGCGACGCGGGCGCCACTCCGGGCCAGCGCGCGGGCAGTGGCCCGTCCGATGCCGGTGCTTCCACCGGTGACGACGGCGATGCGGTCGTCCAGCTCCATGGTGACTCTGTCTCACTCCTGATGGCGGACGTTCGCGGTGTGGGAACCGGCGACACGTCTGCGGCAACTTCCGTACGCGCCGACTCCGCGGGTCGCGGCCCCGCGCCGGCTCGCTAGTTCAGGGCCCGGTCCACGAGCTCCACGGGATGAACGGCCCGTACCGCCGCGCGCCGCTCCCTCAGGCCGGCGCCGATCTGCATCAGGCATCCCGGATTGCCGGTGGCGACCCAGCCGGGGTCGTCGTTCTCCACTTCATCGAGCTTGGGGGCCAGCACCCGGGCCGAGAGCTCCGGCTGCAGGAGGTTGTAGATCCCGGCGCCCCCGCAGCAGCTGTCACACGAGGGGAGCCGCTCCACCTCCAGGCCCTCGACTCTGCTCAGGACGTCGAGGGGTTCGTTCTCTACCCCCTGGCCGTGCAGCAGGTGACAGGGTGCGTCGTAGGCCACCCGCCCCCGGAGCTCGAGGGGTGGACGCTCCGGGCCGTCGTCCAGTAGCTCGGTAACGTCCCGGACTCGGTTGGCGACCTCCCGCGCCCGGGTCACCCAGACAGGATTCCCCTCCATCCACTTCGGGTACTCGCGCATGGCTGCACCGCAGCCAGCAGAGTTGACGGCGATCCAGTCGGTGCCGCTCTCCCGGAAGGCCCGGATGTTCCGGCGGGCCAGCTCCCGGGCCTCCTCCATCCTCCCCGCGTGCGCGTGAAGCGCACCGCAGCAGCCCTGCTCGTCCGTCCCGAGCTCCCGGTAGCCGTGGGCCGCCAGGGCCCGCCGCGTCGCGCCGTTGACGTGTCCGAAGAGTCCCGACATCACGCACCCTTCGAGGAGGGTGAAAGAGGGCGCGTCGGTGCCCGTCGACGCGTCCTCTTCCGCGGACCCTCCCTCGTCCCTCCCGTGTTCGGGCCGGGTCGCGGCCAGCAGTCGCATCGCCACGCCGGCCCGACCCGGAAGCACCCGCTCCAGGAGCCCGGCCAGGCCCGTGGCGCGCAGGACACGCCCCAGGGCGAGGAGGAGGCGGGTCCGGGCATCGTCGCGGAAGACCCAGAGCAGGAGGCGCGTCAGGAGATCCGGTCCGCCGGCCGCCTCGGTGCGGTCGGCGCGAGCCCGCTCCAGGAGGGACCCGTACTCGACGCCGGCGGGACAGGCCGTCTCGCAGGCGCGGCAACCCAGGCATCGGTCGATGTGGGTGCCGAACGCCCCGTCGTCGGGATCGAGACGTCCCTCGACGAGGGCGCGCATGAGGTAGATCCGTCCCCGGGGCGAGTCGTTCTCGTCCCCGAGCACGCGGTAGGTGGGACAGGCCTGCAGGCAGAATCCGCAGTGCACGCAGGCCAGGATCCCCTCCTCGTCCTCCGCGAGATGGAGGTCGGCCAGGCCGGCCCGCCGCTCGGTGGTCACCGGCTCAGGAGCCCTCCCCGGACTCCGGCGGGAGCGGGGCCGCGGAGCTGTGGTCGTGGATGATCCACCACCGACCCTGGATCCGCTCCCAGACCAGGGAGAACCATCCCGTGCCCGTCACCGAGTCGTCGCGGATGAGGGTGTAGCGGCCAATGCTCAGCGCCCGCCCCTCGCCGAGTCCTCGCACCCGGACGTCGCTGAATCGGAGAGAGTCGCGCCCCGTCTCAGTGGAGAAGACGGGTTCGTAGCGTTCCCGTAGCTCCGAGAAGCCGGACCGCAGCCCGCCGCTGCCGATGTAGGTGGTGGAGTCGGACCGACGGTAGGACGCCAGGAAGTCGCCGATGTCGCCCCGGTTCCAACCCGCGGCGGAGCTGTCCAGGGCGGTCCGTAGCTCGGATTCCGGGACCTCCGATTCGTCCCACTCCCGCTGCTCCGAGGGCGGCACCTCCTCGACCCAGCACCCGGTCCCCGCGGCCGCCACCAGGGCCGCCGCGGCCACCGCCACGGCCCGCCGGCCCGCGGTCATGGCGCCTCCTCCCCGTCCGCCCCGGCTCCGCGCTCCCGCTGCGGCGTCCACCGTCGCTCGCGGGACCCGGCGCGCCGGTTCACGGCCCGGGCCAGTGTGAAGAGGAGGTCCGACAGGCGGTTCACGTAGGGCAGTACCGTCTGCTCCAGGTCCGGCCGCTCGTCCAGGAGAGGGGTGATGGCTCGCTCCGCTCGGCGACAGATGGTGCGCGCAGCGTGGAGCTGCGCCCCGGCCCTGCTGCCGCCGGGCAGGATGAACGCGTCCAGATCGGGCAGCTCCCCGTCCAGCTCGTCAATCCACTCCTCCAGGTCCTCGATCCGTGAGCTGTCCAGCGGCGGGATGGTCCCCCGCTCCGTGGCTTCCGCCGGGTCGGCCGCAGCCAGTCGGGAGCCGATGGTGAACAGGTCCTCCTGGACGGCCGCCGCCCGCTGGCCGTCGAGGTGTCCCCCACCCTGCTCGCTCTCATCCATGGCGAGGGCGAGACCCAGGGCGGCGTTCAGCTCGTCTATCGCGCCGTACGCCGCGACCCGGGGGTCGTCCTTCCGGACACGGGCCCCGCCGAAGAGGTCCGTCTCGCCCTGGTCGCCTCGTCGCGTATAGATCTTCATGGAAGGGTCCGATCGGGGTTCAAATGAAATCGCCGGCCCAGGAGCGCTCCCGGCCGCCGAGGGCCGTCACAACCCGGCTCTCCAGCTCGCGCCGGCCGCCGTCCCGGAGCGATGCGACCCGCTCGTGCAGGTCGGATCCCCCCCGGGCCACCTCGACCCCGGCCTCCGGCGCCGCCCCGCGTCCGGCCGCGACGGCGCCGCCGTCGGCCCCGGCGGCCAGGTGGGCGGTTACGACCCCCTCCCGGGGATGGGCGACGATCTCCTCCGCCCCGGCCGTCTCCCGGAGGGCGGTCACGACACCGCCAACATAACCCGGCCCGACGTGGAAACGGAGGCACGGGCTCCGGCGGCACGCGGGGGTGGGCGGCGCGTCCCCGGCGTCCTCCGGGGACCGGCGGTCCAGGCGCAGGCCCCGGGCCGAGGCCCATCGCTCGAGCCGCTGGCGGCGAGCGTCCACGGAGGCGGCCGATCCGGAGAGCTCCACCACGAGCGGCGGCGTCTCCCGGGCGCCGGAGGACCAGCGCCAGGTCTCCGCCTCCGGGCGCCAGTCCCTGCTCGCGTCCACGTCCACGGTGGCGCCCGCCAGCTCCGGTGCTTCCCCGGAGCCGAACTCCGGACGGAGCGCGAAGCGGCGACGCACCGCGGGCAGCGGCCAGACACGGAAGGTGACCCGGGTGACGAGGCCGAGCCGCCCGCGGCTTCCGCAGACCAGGCGCGGCATGTCGTAGCCGGCCACGTTTTTCACCACGGCCCGTCCCCAGTCCAGACGCTCGCCCTCGTGCGTCACGACCCGGACGGCCAGGACCTGGCGCCGGACCGGCCCGTACTCGCCGGCGTAGGGAGATGGCGGCACGGCGGCCACGAGCCCGCCGGCCGAGCGCGAGAGGCCGGCTGCGGAGAGAGGGATCCACTGGTCTTCCTCCCGGAGCCGATTCCGGAGCTCGACCATTCGCGTGCCGGCTCCAACCGTCACCGTCAGGTCGTCGGGGCGGTACTCGCGGACTCCGCCCAGCCGATCGGTGGAGATCAGGGAGCGGTCCTCGTCGGCCACGGCCTCGCGGACGAACGCCGGCAGCTCGTCCGGCGGCGAGCCGGTGAGGAGGGGCGGCCGGCGTTCGTCGGAGTGCTCGGACAGCCGGGAGGCGGCCTCCCGTGCGTCGGCGGGCCGGTGAAGGAGGTGCACGGTGCCGCTCAAGGCCCCTTCCCGCTGTCGGGTGGGAGCTCAGTCCCCGAGCTCGGTCCGGAGCAAGTCGCGCATCCTGTCGGGGTCACCGCGGAGCTCCCCGCCGCGCTCCCGGGCCTCGCGCCGTCCGGACGCCGGCTCCAGGTCGACGAAGGCGTTGGGGCCGCCCTCCTCGGCGATGAACGAGAGCGTACAGCGGAAGCCGTCGACGCCGGTGGCCCGCTTGGCGATGAGGTCCACGGAGTACGTCGTCCCGTCAACCTCGAGCTCCTCGGCCACCGGGACTTCGATCTGGTCCTGCCTGCGGTAGCGGGCCATCCCTCTCGTCCTCCCCTCATGCCGGCGTATCTCCGACGCCGCCCCCTGATTCGTGGCTTTTCCCCTCCTCCGCGGGGAGCACCTTGTCCGGATTGCACCGGCCACCCGGGTCGAAGGCCCGCTTCACCCGGCGCTGCGCGGCCAGCTCTTCCTCACTGAAGATAAGTGGCATGTACTCGCGCTTGTCCAGGCCGACCCCGTGCTCTCCGGTGATCGTCCCGCCGGCCTCCACGCAGAGCTCCATGATCTCCGCGCTGGCCCGCTCCACGCGCCGAAGCTGCTCGGCGTCCCGGCGGTCGAACAGCAGGTTGGGATGGACGTTCCCGTCGCCGGCGTGGAAAAAGTTGGCCAGCGTGACGTCGTGTTCCTCGGCGATGCGCTCGATCTCCGGCAGCAGGTCGGGCAGGGAGCTCCTGGGCACGGCGGCGTCCTGGACGAGAATGTCCGGCGCCAATCGGCCGAGCGCCCCGTACGCCTTCTTCCGTGCCTGCCAGAGCTGCCTCCGCCGCTCGTCCTCGCGGGCCACCTCGACGCTCCGGGCCCCCGCGGCCTCCAGCACCGCGCGGACGCGCGACACCTCCGCGTCGACCTCCTCCTCCAGCCCCTCGCTCTCCACGATGAGTGCGGCGCCGGCGTCCCTGGGAAGGCCGGCGGCGAACTCTGATTCCTCGACGATCCGGATGGTGTTCCTGTCCACCAGCTCCAGCGCCACGGGCAGGAGGCCCTCGCCGATGATCCGGCTCACGGCGGCACCGGCGGTCCCCACGTCGTCGAACAGGGCCAGGGCCGTCCCCACGGCCGGCGCCCGGGGTGCCAGCCGGACCCGGATCCGGGTCACCACGCCCAGAGTCCCCTCGGAGCCGACGACCAGGCCAGCCAGGTCCAGCCCGCCGTCGTCGCCCCGGTCCAACCGCAGCAGACGACCGTCCGGGAGCACCAGGTCGAGGCCCAGCACGTGATCCGTTGTGACCCCGTCCCTGAGGCAGTGGGGGCCACCGGCGTTGGTGGCGACGTTGCCGCCGATGGTGCAGGTGGAGCCGCTGGCGGGATCCGGCAGGTAGCGGAGCCCGTGGGCCGCGGCGGCCGCGCTGATCTCGTCGGTGACGACGCCGGGCTCCACCGTCGCACGCCGCGCGTCCGGATCGAGATCCAGGATTCGGTTCAGGCGCACCGTGGCGACCAGTACGGCGTCGCGGGCGATGGCGCCGCCGGCGAGACCGGTGCCGGAGCCGCGCGGCACGAAGGGCACCTCCGCCTCGTGCAGTAGACCGACGACCGCCGTCGTCTCCTTCTCCGTGCCCGGAAAGACGACCGCTGCGGGGTCACCACGGACCGAGGTCAGGGCGTCGGACTCGTAGGCCGCCAGGCGGGCCGGCTTGGTGATGACGTGGTCCGGGCCCACCGTCTCCTCCAGGCGGCAGGCCAGCGGCTCCGGGATCGGGGTGGAACTGCGGTGCATCACGGGCATAAGAGATTAGACGAACCGGCCGGCGTGAACAACGTGAGGTCGGTCGGAGTGGGACGGTATCTCCGGTTCGGACTCCCCTCGGGATCGGGGCGGCCGGCGGCCCGATGAGGGCCCGAAAGCCGCGGGTTGACAGCCCCGATGAGGGTGAGTAGGATACCCGGCCCACGCGATGCGGGGTGGAGCAGTCTGGTAGCTCATCGGGCTCATAACCCGAAGGTCGCAGGTTCGAATCCTGCCCCCGCTATACGACAGCACCCGACGCTCGGGCGGAGGCGAGCGCCGGCTCAGCTGATTCGGTGCGGGGTGGAGCAGTCTGGTAGCTCATCGGGCTCATAACCCGAAGGTCGCAGGTTCGAATCCTGCCCCCGCTACCTTTTTCGTGGAGGCGGGCACGGACAGTCGCCGATCCGGAACCAGGTGAGACACCACGTGTTCCCACTTCGAAGCAGCGACTTCAGGCACCGTTGGAAGCGACACGGCTGGCCGGGGGAACGCGGCGGGAGCCGGGCGGCGTCCGGGGGGCGGACGGTCCGCTGAGGCGAGACGCCTTCGAGGCTCCACGTACCGCCCACGCCCCGCCCAGCCGGCGGGGTTTTTTGCTGGATGGAGGGGAAGGCAGGTCTCCTTCCGGGGTAGCTCAGTGGCAGAGCGGGTGGCTGTTAACCACTTAGTCGCGGGTTCGAATCCCGCCCCCGGAGCTTTCGGGAGCCCGGGCCGCTCGGACCGGCCGCCAGCGGAGGCCTGGGTAGCTCAGGGGTAGAGCACCGCTCTGAAAAAGCGGGTGTCGGAGGTTCGACTCCTCCCCCAGGCATGGACAGAGGGGCGACCTGATAGGGGCGTAGCTCAACTGGGAGAGCTCCGGTCTCCAAAACCGGCGGTTGGGGGTTCGAGTCCCTCCGCCCCCGCTCTCCGGCCTCGTGCCGGAGCCCTGCTCGCGTAGCTCAGGGGTAGAGCGCGTCCTTGGTAAGGACGAGGCCACGGGTTCGAATCCCGTCGCGAGCTCTGGTTGCCGGTCGAAGGCGGTGCGCCCGTAGCTCAGCTGGATAGAGCATCGGCCTTCTAAGCCGAGGGTCGCAGGTTCGAATCCTGCCGGGCGCGTCACGGAACGGAGCCTTCGGATCGCGGTAGCTTTGCAGGCCCGGCCAGGAGGTCGGCAGCAGGGTATACATTGCCCCCGTCGTCTAATGGCTCAGGACATCACTCTTTCAAGGTGAAGATAGGGG
>CAZFDK010000001.1:27483-27890 GCA_964518305.1 uncultured Gemmatimonadota bacterium
CTCCGGACGCCGTCGGGGAGACGACGCGCGGCGCCGGAGCGAGGTGAACAGGACAGGACGGACGATGCACGTGGGGCCGTAGCTCAGTTGGGAGAGCGCGTGAATGGCATTCACGAGGTCACGGGTTCGAGTCCCGTCGGCTCCACTTTCTGACACTGGTTGCTTGACACTGGCGGCGCTAGCTCAACTGGCAGAGCAACGGACTCTTAATCCGTAGGTTCGGGGTTCAAGTCCCTGGCGCCGCACCTCGCTGTGCGACAGAGGTGCCCGTAGCTCAGCTCGGATAGAGCGTCGGCCTCCGGAGCCGAAGGTCGCAGGTTCGAATCCTGCCGGGCGCACCATATAAAAATGCCGGCCAACATGCCGGCGTTTTTATATGGTGTATTTGACAAGCTTCGAACCTGCGA
>CAZFDK010000001.1:27900-109208 GCA_964518305.1 uncultured Gemmatimonadota bacterium
TGGCGGAACTGGCAGACGCGCAGGGTTCAGGACCCTGTGGGACTTGTAATCCCGTGGGGGTTCGAATCCCCCCCCGAGCACTGGCGGGCGCACGGTGTCGAGTCGCAGGGCTCGACGTCGCGTCTCCGGAGGCCGGCGCCCTCGACCGGCCCGACGGACCGGGGCCACGCGCCATGCCCAGGTGCTGGAACTGGCAGACAGGCTAGCTTGAGGGGCTAGTGCCCCTTTGTGGGCGTGTGGGTTCGAATCCCACCCTGGGCACTGCGTGAAGACAGAGTGACGACGCGTATTGCGCCCGTAGCTCAGCTCGGAGAGAGCGCAGGCTTGCGGAGCCTGAGGCCGCAGGTTCGAATCCTGCCGGGCGCGCTGTGAGACCCCGTTTGCCGCGATGACTCACGCGGCGGCGGGGTTTTCGCCTTTCAGGGAGGCTCCCCCGCGCTACGCCGCAGCCGCTGGCGCATCCGCTCCATGTCGTCCTCGAGGATCGTGAGGATCTTCCGGTAGCGGAGGTGGTCCCGGAACGGGCCGAAGGCCGGATCGACCCGGAGCCAGCGGGATGCCGGAATCCCGCCTGATAGGCCCGCTCCAGCCAATCGAAGGCCTGGTCCTGCTCGCCGAGGGCGGCATGGGCCGCCGCCAGGTCCCAGCGGGTCGGCCTCTCGACCCCCGCGTCCAGTCGCCGACGGTTCTCCTCGATCGCGTTCTCGAGGATCTTCCTCCCCGCCTGCTCCTGACTGGACTGAATCAGCGAGAGACCCAGCAGAGTTCCCGTGTAGTGCCAGTACACCAGCTCATTGTCCGGGGCCAGTTGCAGCGACTCACGTGCCCAGCTCGCCGAGCGGTCGAAGGCACCGACCATGTAGGCTCCACCGGCGGCCTGCGTCCACGCGAGGGCGTCGTCCGGTGACCGGCGCACGCTCCGCTCGGCTTCCCGGAGAGCCGCCTCCCGGTCGCCGCGGTAGACAGCCAGCTGGATGGCCAGGCCCTGTGCGTGGACGGACTCCGGGGCGAGGCGGAGGGCGTCCTCGAGCCACTGCCCCGCGTCCCGGTCCATGCCGAGGTGAGTGTAGGCATAGGCCAGCGAGCGCCGCGGAGAGGCGTTGTCCGGCTCCAGTCGCGCCGAACGGCGATACCACCGGACGGCCTCGTCGTAGCGGCCGAGCAGGAGGACGACCTGGCCGACGCTCTGGACCGCCGCGGCGTCGTTCGGCTCCAGACGGGCGGCCGTCCGAAACGACGTCAGGGCTTCCCGGAGGCGTCCCTGAACCCGGTAAGCGTAGCCGAGCGCCCGGTGTGCCTCGGCCAGGTCGCCATTCAGCTCGAGTGACGTCCGGGCGGCGCGGACCGCGGAGTCCGCCCACGCCCGAGGGTCGCCGAACCGTCCCACCTTCCGCGCCAGGGCCTCCCCGAGACCGGCCCACGCCGGGGCGAAGCCGCTGTCGATGGCGACGGCCTCTCGGAAGAGACGGATCGCCCTCCCGTTGGCCGCCTCCTCGTAGCGGTTGTACTCGGTCCGGCCCCGGAGGTACAGCTCGTAGGCCTCTGAGCTCTCCGTGGGTCGGGCGGCGATCCGCTCCCGCTCGTCCGGCGATAGCCTGGCCTCGAGCGCCCGTGCCACGCGACCGGCGATCTCGGTCTGGATGGCGAAGACGTCCTCCAGCCGGCGGTCGTAGCTCTCCGCCCAGAGGTGGTCGCGGCTGCGGGGATCGATGAGCTGCAGGGTGATCCGCACGCGCTCACCCGACTTCCGCACGCTCCCCTCCAGGACAGCAGCGGCGTCCAGCTCCCGGCCGATCTCCGCGACAGACCGGTCCGTGTCCCGGTACCGCACCATGGTCGTCCGGGCGAACACGCCGAGTTCCGAGATCTTCGCGAGCTGGGTGAGAATCTCTTCGTGCGTCCCCGCCGCGAAGTACTCGTTCTCTCGGTCCCGGCTCATGTTCGCGAGGGGCAGCACGGCGACGAAGGGGCGGTCCCGGGCCGGGTACCGACGGGCCCCGGCTTCGGCGGCGACGGAGTCCGCCCCCGTCACGGCTGGGTTCGGCTCCCCTTTGCTTCCGACAGCGATCCACCAGATGCCGGCTGCCGCCGCCAGCGTCAGCGTCACCCCCACCCACCAGGTTCCTCCCCATGAAGCCCCCGGTCCCTCGGGCGACCGGATCCGGCGGACGCCGTCCGGCGTCATCTCGAACGCCCAGGCCAGAACCACGGCCACCGGGAAGCCGACGATCACGAAGGCGATCAGGAGCTCGTCCGCCCACTCGGGCAGGGTGGTGGCGGGGACGAGCAGATTGACGACCTGGAGGCCCACGAAGGCGACGACCAGATAGGTGGCCGCTACGCGGTAGACATTCCTCCTCCGGACCTCCCTGAGGAAGCGGAGGACGTCCTGTGAAAGGCTCGGTATGGAGCTGGCCCCGGCGAGGGAGGTTGGACCCGGAGGCCGATTCCTCTGTGGCGTGCAGGGTTCGGCGGCGGTGCGTGCGGACACAAAGGTAGCCCCCGATCCCTGCCGGCACTACTCCGTTCCACCGAGCATGAAGCACCGCTGGATTCCGAGGCGGCCGACGGTCCCCCTCCGGCACCCGCCGACCGCGCTTGTAAGTTCGCGATTGAGAAATAAGTCTGTACGTACGTGTCTTCGGATCGCATCCGCTCGCGAGGGGGCCGACCATGGCCGACCTTCTGGAGAGGATCGGGCGGTTCCTCGCCGAGCTGAAGCGGCGCCAGGTCTACCGGGTCGCCGCCACCTATGCCGGCGCGGCGTTCGTCACCTGGCAGGCCACCTCCCTGCTCGTCCGAGCGCTCGACTGGCCGGATTGGGTCCTGTCCGCCGTCGTGCTGGTGGCCATCGGCGCGTTCCCGATCGTCGTCGTCCTGGCCTGGATGTACGAGATCTCCCCGGGCGGCATCCATCGACCTTCCGAGGAGTCCGGGGCAGAAGGTTCCGAACGCGTACTGTTGCCGGGATCCCGGTGGGGAATGCAGCTGGCCAGCGGGCTGCTCGCCCTCCTGGCGGCGGGCACGCTGGTCTGGCTGCTCTGGCCCCATCAGACGCTGGCGTTCGGGGAGGGGGATTCGATCGTCCTGGCCGATTTCCGAAACAGGACGGCCGATTCGACGCTGAGCGGCAGCCTTTCGACGGCGTTCCGCATCAGCCTCGAGCAGTCTCCCTACCTCAACGTCTACCCGGAGCGGAAGGTATACGAGACGCTGGAGAGGATGGGGATCGATCCGGACTCCGCGCGTCTCACCGGCGACCGGGCCCGGGAGGTCGCAGAGCGGGAGGGCGTCCCCGTGGCCGTCGTGCCGACGGTCTCCGAGGTGGCCGGGACGTATCGTGTCGGGCTGTCCATCTACCCGGCGGGCCAGGACGACGCCGCCGCGACGGCGGACGTGGAGGCCGAGAGCCGGGACGAGATCCTGGACGCTCTCGACGAGCTAGCCGTGCGTCTCCGCGAGCGTCTCGGCGAGTCGGAAGCGCAGATCGACCGCCACCGTCGTCCCCTGGCCGAGGTGACGACACCCTCGCTCACCGCCCTCAAGCTGTACTCCCGCGGGCAGGACGAGTACACCCGCGGAGATTTCGAGGAGGCCCGTCGCCTGTTTCGCCACGCGCTGGAGGTCGACAGCGCCTTCACCGGGGCCCGGGCCCAGCTCGGAATGATGGTCTTCGAGCAGTTCGACCGGAAGCGCGGGGCCGAGCTCCTCGGCAGGGCCGTGGAGAACGCCGACGGCCTGACCGAGCTCGAGAGCTTCATGATCCGGGCGTTCCACGCGTCGGTCGTGGAGGGCGACATAGAGCGGGCGGCGGGCCTGTACCGTTCTCTGCTCGACCTGTACCCGAACCGGGCGGAGCCGCACAACAACCTGGCGCAGATCCTCCGCTACATGGGTCGCCCCGACGAGGCGGTCCACCACTATCGTCGTGCTCTGGCTATCGATTCCTCGACACATCTCTATTTCGGTGGGCTGGCCAGCACGTACCTCTACCATCTCGGCCGGGTGGACTCGGCGCTGGCGCTCTCGCGGCGGCGGGTCGAGATGGACAGCACCTACTACTGGGGCTGGGACCACCTGGGCTGGGCGTACCTCGGGGCCGACAGCGTGCGGGCCGCCCGGCGGGCGTACGAGCGGGCGGGGAAGATTCGCCGCGACGCGCGCCCCCTGCTCCGCCTCGGATACATCGAGCTGTGGGCCGATCGCCCGGCAGACGCGGCCGGGGCGTTCCGTCGCATCCTGAAGCTCGATTCCGTCGGGGCGGGTGACCGCGCCCTGGCACACTACTTCATGGGGATCGCTCTCCGGAGGATGGGACGCGACTCGGCGGCACGCCAGCGGTTCCGTCGCCACCTGGAGGTGACTGAGCGACTCGCCCGCGACTATCCTCGGAGCGCCCCGGTATATCGCATATCCGGCGCGCGTTCTCGGTCGCGCCTGGGAGAGACGGAGCGGGCCTGGGAGACGGCACGGCGGGCCCTGGCCGCCGACTCCAGCTCCGAGACGCTCCACTTCAACATGGCGCTGGTAGCCGGCATCCAGGACCGGTCGGGAGAGGCGCTGCGTCACCTGCGGGAGGCGATCCGCCAGGGTTACGGAAACTACGTGTACATCAAAGTAAACCCCGACGTCCGCTCGCTGCGGGACCGGGAGCCGTTCCGGCGGATGGTGGACACTCTGCTTCACGTGGCCGGCGAGGGCGGTGATTCCCTGGACGCTGACGGGCAGTAGGCTCGGAGCCCGTCGGGCCGGGATGCAGGCCAGGTCGAGGGCGCCCCCGGCCGATACCGCCAGCGCTACGTCCCGTACGCCTCACGGATCCTCCGCTCCAGCGACTTCTCCGCCGGGTTCGCGTCGAGCATCAGCGACTCCCGGGCGTCGTCCGGCAGCGCTTCCTCCGGCGCCAGTCCGACGATCTCGCTTCCGGTGACCTCGACTCCCTCCTCGTCGGCCTCCCGGCGGACGGCCCCGAACACCTCCAGCGGCGGCACGCTTCGCACCTTGAGGAGGTTCGTCGAGACCTGAGCCCTGCCGCCGACTTCGAAGCCCAGGGCCTGCACGTGGGGTAGCCCGCCGTTCGAGGAGCGAATGGAACGGGCGATCCGTCGGGCGACCTCCGCGTCGTCGGTGTCGAGAAAAATATTGTAGGCGACCAGGATCCGGCGGGCCCCCACGGCGGTGGCGCCGGCAGAGCGATGCACGCGGGGCGGGCCGAAGTCGGGCTTCCGGTCCGGGTCGGATTCGATCTTCTCGCGGAGGGTCTCGAAGCCGCCCTTCCGGAAGCTCGCCGGCACGTCCCGTCCGGCCCGCCTGGCTGCCTCCCCGTAAAGGAACACGGGAATCCGGAGCTCGTCCGCGATCCGCCGTCCCACCCGCCCGGCCAGCGTCACGCACCGATGGATGTCGGCTCCCCGGCTGCCGCCCAGGTCCCGTCCATCGAGCGGCACGAACGGCACGACGTCCGTGGCGCCGATGCGCGGATGCTCTCCTTCGTGCTCTCTCAGGTCGATCCGTCGCGCGGCCTCCACGACGGTGTGGAAGACGGCCTTGCCGAGGGGGTCCGGCGCCCCGACCAGGGTGAGCACGGTTCGGTTGTGCCAGCGGTCGGGGGCCACGTCCAGGACCTTCGTCCCGTGGACGGAGGCCGCGGCGCCCGCCAGCTCGTCGATGAGATCACGGTCGCGTCCCTCACTGACGTTCGGGACGCACTCGACCAGCGGCTCGTCGACGGGGGAGCTCACGGGAGCTCAGGTAGCGGCTTCGCCGGACGCCGATCCGGCCGCACCCGCGCCCCCCGCGCTCCGCAGCGTGATCGCGGCGGCACCGACGCCGAAGGCCGTAGCCAGCACCTGTACGAGCGCTCCGAGCCATGGCACGAGGCCCACGAGGAAGAGGAGGGCACCACCCACCAGGAAGTCGAGGAGGATCTTCCGCCGCCCCTGTCCCGAACGGTCGCCCAGGACGATGTCCCCGATCCAGAGGGCCAGGACGGCGCGGGCCGTATAGAGGGTGAAGGCGAAGAGGGCTGCTCCCGCGAGGGCCAGCGGTATCCCGACCACCGTGATGAGCGAGGTCAGGAGGAGAGCCGGAACCGCCAGCAGGGCGATCAGGCCGATACCGAGAGACGGGAGCGGCTTCGCCCGGCCGCTCTGCAGCAGTCGGCCGGCGCTTCCGGGGAACAGCACTCCGAGGACGAGTCCCGTGAAGAGGAACGCGGCGAGGCCGAGAAGCCCTCCCACCCAGCCGGACACCTGCGGGACCCATCCGGGCACCGGCGGCTGCTCCATCGGCTCCCTGGTGACCGCTCCCTCCACCACGGCGTCCGGGGCGCGATCGAGAGCGTTCGGCGACTGGTAGCTGAGGTCGCCCCGGATCCGGGCTCCGGGACCCAGCGACAGGTGATCGGCGGCGACCCGGACGTCGCCGTCCACGGTGCCGTCGATGCGGACTTCCCCCCCCCCGGTCAGGAGCGAGCCGCGGACCGGTCCCGCGACCTCGACGCTGCCGCCGGCCAGGTAGACATTGCCTTCCACCTCTGCTGTATCGTCGAGTCGGACATCGCCCCCGGCCAGGGTCACGTTGCGACCCACGGTCGAGTGCAGTTGAACCTGTGCGCCGGCCGCGCGCACGCTGCCCGTGACTCGACCCCGGATCCCCACGCGGCCGCCGGCCCCGAGCACGTCACCGGCGACAGGCGCCTCCACGCTGACCTGCCCGCCGGTGACCATCGCGTCGCCGGCCACGCTGTCCCGGAGGGTCACGGCCATGCCCGCGGCGACGCGATCGGGGCCGACGGAGAGCGTCTGGTTGCCGGCGATCTGCCCGAAGCCGTCCTGGAGGACCGGGCGTTCGGCCGTCGGTGACAACCCGACGGTGACGCCGACTCCGAGGGCGGCGAAGAGGGTGATGAGCCTCGTCGTCATGGGGGCGTCCCGTGTCGGAGTGGGCCCGATCGGAGCGTGAAAGCCATCCTTCTCTTCCAATGTATACGGGTGCCGTTCGCGAATCGACGTACGTCCTGCGGTTGGGGTGGGAGCCCGACGGCTGATGCGCCGCTTCCACGGAGCCGTCGATCGCGATGGCCGTTCCCCTCGAAGAACCGCGAGGCGCTCCGACGCTCCGGCGCGGCTCGGCGGCGGTTTCGGGTTCGGTTTTTGCACTTCGACCTCAACGAGGGGATCTTTTACGTCCGCGGACGGACATCTCCTCCGGCGGCATCTTCGCAGGGGCCGCCGTCCCGGGCTCCGTTCCAGCGCGACGCCGATCGGGCGGATGCCGAGAAAGGAGGCCTTTCGCCGCCGGGTCAGACGGACGGTGCCGATCAGGGGGATGGCCGTTGCCGCGGGTCGAGCAGGAACAGCCAGGAGTTCAACCGAGGTGAACCGATGCTGACGATCAGTGCGATCAAGGCCGACGTGGGCGGTGTGGGCGGCCACACGAAGCCGTCAGAGAGCATGATGGAGGTGTCCCGGAAGAAGCTGGAGGAGGCGGTCGATCGGGGCATGCTCACCGATTTCGACGTCACGCACACCGGTGACGACGTGTGCCTCCTCATGGTGCATTGTGAAGGTACCGACGACCCGGAGATCCACGACTTCGCCTGGGACGTCTTCGAGGAGGCGACCCGGGTGGCGCAGGACGAGGGACTGTACGGCGCCGGGCAGGATCTGCTGGCCGACGCCCCCTCTGGCAATGTCCGGGGTGCCGGTCCCGGTGCCGCCGAGATCGAGTTCGACGAGACCGCCGAGGAACGCTCGGCCGAGCCGTTCATGATCTTCACCTCGGACAAGTCCGGGCCGGGCGCCTTCAACTTTCCCATGTACGCGGTCTTCACCAGCCCGATGTACTGCGCCGGCCTCATGCTTCCGAAGATGAAGGAAGGATTCACCTTCCGAGTCATCGACATGGAGTACGCGGGAGGCGATCGGGTCATCGAGCTGGACACGCCCGAGGAGCACCTGGATCTGGCCATGCTGCTCCGCGACGAGAACCGGTTTGGGATCAAGTCGATCCACCACCGGAAGTGGCCCGAGCAGCAGGTCGTCTCGATCTCGACGGATCGCCTGCACACCATCGCCGGAGAGTACAAGGGGAAGGACGACCCGGTGGCGATCGTCCGGACCCAGAACATCTTCCCGGCACCGGAAGAGATCCTCAGCCCGTACCTCACCGCCCACTACGTGGCCGGCGACGCCCGGGGCAGCCACCACATGCCCCTGATGCCGATCTCCATCAACAGCACCGTGGCCGGTCCCTACTGCCTGCCGCTGGTGTCGGCCGTCGCGTACTCCGTCAACCAGGAGGGCGAGCTCTCGGAGCGGGTCGACGTCTTCGGCAACGAGGTCTGGGACGAGACGCGCCGGAAGGCGCAGCAGAAGGCGGACGAGATTCGCCGCCAGGGCTTCGTCGGGCCGGCGATGCTTCCGATGCAGGAGCTCGAGTACAGCTCCTTCCGCGACACGCTGGAGCGCCTCGAGGGGCAGTTTCAGCGCGTCGACGGCGCGAAGCCGGAGCGCGAGCGCACCACCGTGTCCGGTGGCATGGACGAGGTGGACTGAGGCTCGGAACCGAGGTTCGGAGCGGACCGCGCGATCGGGTATCTGGCCCGGGCGGCCCCCTGCTCTGAGCGTCGGGCGGGGCCGGCCCGGGCTTCCGAAATGGAGATGCCCGTGGCCGGACTGCCGCGCCGGACGGAAGGGGGGGTGGAACGTGGCGGATGCGTTGTAGTATACAACTTGGGCTTCTCCCCTGACCCTCCAGCTGGCACTGGCGGGACGTTCCGGACTCGAACCGGCGCCGCGAACTGCACGACGAAACCCGAAGTTCCTGTTTTCGCGGGTGCGCCCGCTCGACGGCGCCAGATGACACCCAGATTCATATCCAACAGCCACGCGCACCATGACCAGTGCTGAAGTCGATCCAGGCGACGGCGCGGGAGCGACTTCCGGTGACCGCTCCGGCGAGACATACAGTCGCCTGCGTGACCTCATCGTCCGCGGCCAGCTCGCCCCGGGTAGCCGAATCATCGAGACGGACGTCGCAGACCGGCTCGGGGTCAGCCGCACGCCGGTTCGCTCGGCGCTCCAGCGGCTGGAGCAGGAGGGGTTCATCGACTCGGATGACCGGGACGGCGGCCGGGCCCGTCCGGTGGTCGCTCCCCTGACCAAGGAGGACGCGCGGGAGCTGATGTATCTGCTGGGGTCGCTCGAGAGCCTGGCCGCCCGCTGGACGGCCCGCCTGGAGGACGAGGAGCGAGAGTCCGTCGTCGAGGAGATGCGAGCCGTGAACGACAGGATGATCGAGGAGGCCGAGTCCGAGCAGCCGGATCGCAACCGCTTCTTCGACATGGACGCGCGGTTCCACCGCGCGTTCGTGGAGCCCGGGGCGGGATCGCGCCTCAAGAAGCTGAATGCCTCGTATCGCCCACAGACCGAGCGGTACGTTCGCTTCTACGTGACCACCCACCAGTACTCGCTGGATCGCTCGCTGAGGGAGCACCGCGAGATCATCGAGGCCATCGAGGTCGGGGATTCGGAGCGCGCCGAGGACGCCGTCGAGCAGAACTGGCGGAGCGCCGAAGAGCGCCTGCAGCGCGACATCGAAATGGCCGGAGAGCGCGGAAGCTGGTAGGGCTCAGCCCGGCGTCCCGCCGCGGGCGGCCACTCGGGCGATCCGGGCCAGTACCGCGCTTCCCACGAAGACCGCTTCCTCGGCGGCCACGAAGCGCGGCGAGTGCGTTCCCGCGCCGGGGTCGGGCTCGGCGCCCGGCTCCCGAGCCCCGAGCCTGAGGAAAGCCCCGGGAATCTCCTTCAGGTAGAAGGCGAAGTCTTCCCCTGCCATGTTCGGCCTCTCGAGCGTGGCTGCGGCGTCCTCCCCGAGCAGCTCTCCCACCGCCTGCCGGGCCCATCCGGCTTCCCGCGGCTCGTTCACGGCCGGCGGAACGCCCGATCGGATTCGGACGTCGGCCTCCAGCCGGTGGGTCTCCGCCACCGACTCCGCCACCCGGGCCACCTCCTCCACCAGGAGCGATCGCGCCTCCGGTTCGGTGGCCCGGACCGTTCCCCGCACGACCCCCTGGTCCGGGACCACGTTGTCGGCCTCGCCCGCGCGGAGCACCGTGGCGCTCACGACGCCGGTCTGGCCGGGATGCAGCCGGCGCGGCGTGAGGGAATAGAGGGTCGACACGAGGGAGGCGAGCGCCGGAATGGGGTCCCGGGACTCGTGCGGCTTGGCCGCGTGGCTGCCGGCGCCGCGGAGCCGGATCGTGAAGAAGTCGGCGGAAGCGGCGATAGGCCCGTCCTTCACCACGACCTGGCCCACCGGCAGCTCGCTGTCCACGTGCCCGCCGAAGATGGCCGCGACTCCGTCCAGCGCTCCGCTCTCCAGGACCGCCTTCGCTCCCTCTCCCTTCTCCTCGGCCGGCTGGAGCAAGACAAGGACATCTGATTCCGCCGGCTCCCGTGCCAGCAGCGCCGCGGCCCCCACGGCCCAGGACGCGTGGACATCGTGTCCGCAGGCGTGCATCACGCCGGGGTTCTCCGAGGAGAAAGGAAGGCCGGTCTGCTCCTGGATCGGTAGGGCGTCGATGTCGCCGCGGATCGCCACCGGCCTCGCTTCGGGATTTCGCCCCGGGATTCGTGCCAGCAGCCCGGTCTTCGCCACCGATCGCATCTCGGATACGGAGAGGTCGTCCAGCGCCTCCGCCAGCCGGCGTTGCGTCTCCTCCTCCTGCCAGGAGAGCTCCGGGTGACGGTGCAGGGAGCGGCGCAGCTCCCGCAGCCGGCCCTCGAGTCCGGGCGGAAACAGGTTCCGCACAGCGTCGGGAATGGCGCCGCGCTCCTCGCTCGCCGGCGTCACGAGATGACCTCCCGTCGGACGGTGAGCTCCTCCACGCGTTCCTCGTCCACCTCCACGCCGATGCCCGGCCGATCTCGGGGCACCGTGACGCGACCCTCGTCGTCCATGGTCCACTCGGGATCGACGATGTCCCGCTCCCAGTAGCGGGCGCTGGGGGAGAGGTCGCCGGGAAGGCGGAAGTTCGGCAGCGAGGCCAGGGCCACGTTGTAGCCGCGGCCGATCCCCGTCTCCAGCATCCCGCCGCACCAGACCGGAACGCTGGCCTCCCTGCAGAGGTCGTGGATCCGGAGCGACGGGCCGAAGCCACCTACCCGGCCGGGCTTCACGTTCACGATCCGGCCGCTGCCGAGCTCCAGCATGTCTCGGGCGCGCGCCGGGCTGGTGATCGACTCGTCGAGGCAGATCGGCGTCCGGAGCTCCCGCTGGAGCCTGGCGTGGCGCACCAGGTCCTCGCGGTCGAGCGGTTGCTCGATCATGAGCAGGTCCAGGTCGTCCAGGCGCCGGAGCCGGTCCAGGTGGTCCAGCGTGTAGGCGCCGTTGCCGTCCACCGCGAGAGCGACCTCGTCGCCGAGTGCCTCGCGCACTGCCGAGACGTGCCCGATGTCAGCACCCGGCTCGATCTTGATCTTCACCTTGCGGTATCCCTCGCGGGCGGCCTTCCGGGCCCGCTCCACGAGCCGGGACGGATCGTCCTGGATTCCGACCGAGATCCCGGTCTCCACCTGCCGGCGCTCTCCCCCCAGCACCGACGCCAGCGGGAGCCCGGCGCGCCGGGCGGTGAGATTCCAGATGCCCATTTCCAAGGCCGCCCGGGCCATGCGATGCCCGCGGACCGCGTCGGCCAGGACTCGATCGACGGCCGAGGGGTGATCGAAGGGGCGCCGGACGACCAGTGGAGCCAGCCACTCCGACAGGGCGGTCCAGGCCGTGTCGACGGTCTCCGGCGAGTATTGGGGCCGCTCCTCGGCCACGCATTCGGCCCACACGGACTCGCCGCCGCCGGACCGGAGCCGGACCAGGGAAACGCGGAGCTCGTGCCGTGTGCCGGAGGAGATCCGGAACGGTCGCCTCAGGGCGAGGCGGATCTCGCGAAGCTCCACGCTCTCGACCCGTATCTCCTCCGGGCCCGGAGGAGAGGAGGCCGTGCCCGAGGTCGGGTCAGTCGTAGCGGCCCGCCGCGAACTCCTCGGGGCTCTCCGACCGGGCGTAAACCACGTTGGCCAGCCCGAGCGTGTCCAGGAGCCGGATGTAGTACCATCCGATGTCGAACTCCCACCAGTGCGCCTTGAACTTGGCGGACTTCGGGTCGGCGTGGTGATTGTTGTGGAGCTCTTCACCCAGGATCCAGATGCCCCAGGGATAGAGGTTCGAGCTGTGGTCGCGGGTGTCGAAGTTCCGGTACCCCAGCGCATGGCCGGCGCCGTTGATGATGTTGCCCATGATCGGCATCCAGATGGCCATCGTGGACCAGACGACGAGGCCGATTCCCGCGCCGAACAGGTAGATGTCGAGCAGCAGGACGAGAAGGATCCCGAGGCTCGAGTGCTTCGAGTAGACGTTCCGCTCGATCCAGTCGTCGGGTCCCTTCCCGTACTTCTCGATCAGCTCCTCGTCCTTGGTCGCCCGCTGATAGAAGAACACGCCCGCCAGGAGAATGGCCCAGAGCCCCTCCTCCTCGGGCGAGTGCGGGTCGCCCTCGCGATCCGCGTACGCGTGGTGCTTCCGGTGAACGGCGACCCATTCCTCGGTGACGATGCCGGTAGTGGCCCAGATCCAGAACCGGAGGAAGTGCTCCACCACCGGGTGGAACTCCACGCCTCCGTGAGTCGCGCACCGGTGCAGGTAGAGCGTGTTTCCGATGTTGGTGATGTGTCCCATCACGAGCACGAAGACGATGGGAAGCCACCAGGGATCCGTCAGAACTCCGTAGCCAGGCACTGACATCGATGTCCAGGGGTTGGAGAGAACAGTTCGCCCTCGCCGGGGCGACAGACTGTCGACCGGTGTCGCGACCCGCAAGCGGCCGCCCGCGCGCCCGCTCCGTTCCGGGAGGGCACCTGTCAAGAGGCGCAAGAGACGTGCGCGGATCGACGCCCCCCTGCCGGAGCGGCTCTCCACCCGCCGGTTTGCATAAAAATGCTCATTACTGTATAAATATTCTCATGAGCCATTCACGCCCGATTCGAGCCAGTGTCGCCGGTGCGTCCGGGTACGGGGGCGGAGAGCTGGTCAGGCTCCTCCACGCCCACCCGGCGGTGGAGCTGGTGCGCCTGGCGGCCGGCGAGTGGTCCGGGCGGCGCGCCGACGAGGCCTGGCCCTCGCTGCGTGGCGTCGTCCGGACGACCCTCGAGGAGTTGGGAGCGGCCGAGCTGGCGCGGGGAACGGACCTGGTCTTCCTCGCGCTGCCCCACGGAGTGGGCACGGACCTCGTGCCATCGGTGCTGGAGGCCGGCGCACGCGTCGTGGATCTGAGCGGCGACTTCCGGCTGCGGGACCCGGGGGAATATCCGCGCTGGTACGGTCGGACCCACCCGGCGCCGGAACTCCTTGCGGAGGCGGTCTACGGACTGCCGGAGCTGGACGACGGCGCGCTCCGGGACGCGTCCCTGGTGGCATGTCCGGGGTGCTATGCCACGGCCGTGGGCCTGGCCCTGGCTCCGCTGCTCGCGGGCCCGTCGGCCGGCGACACGTGCTTCGTGGACGCGAAGTCCGGGCTCTCCGGTGCCGGGCGCTCTGCCGGCGAGCGTGGCGCTTTCGCCGAGGCCAACGAGAGCGTCCGGGCCTATGGGGCGGCCGGACACCGTCACACACCGGAGATGGAACAGACCGCGGCGGCGGAGGCAGAGCGGCCCGTCGCGGTGAGCTTCGTGCCCCATGTGGTGCCCATGACCCGGGGAATCCTGGCCACGTGTCAAGTCCCGCTGGAGGCGCCCCTGGACGAGGAGCGCGCCCTGGGCATCGTGGAGGAACGCTACGGCGACTGTCCATTCGTCCGGGTGGACCGGCGAATGCCGGAGAGCAAGGCCACGACGGGCTCCAACTTCTGCGATCTCTCCGTTCGCGTGGACGGGGAGCGTCGGGTCGCGGTGGCCGTGGCCGCCCTGGACAACCTGATGAAGGGGGCCGCCGGACAGGCGGTCCAGTGCATGAACCTGATGTTCGACCTCGACGAGCGGGAGGGGCTGTGGAATCTGCCGATCTATCCGTGAGCGCTTCCTCCGCGGCGGCCGAAGGGACCGCCGGCGCCGGAGGGGGGAGGGTGGAGCGGGTGTCCGGGGCTCCCGGCGTGACCGCGGTGGACGGAGACGTGTGCAGCCCGGCGGGTTTCCGCGCCGCCGGCGTTCACTGCGGGCTCAAGTACCGGAAGCCGGACCTGGCCCTTCTGGTCTCCGACCGTCCGGCGGCCGCGGCCGGCGTGTTCACCACGAATCGAGTCCAGGCAGCTCCGGTGCGCTACAGCCGCCGTGTCGTGCAGAACGGGGAGGCCCGGGCGGTGGTCGTCAACAGTGCCAATGCAAACGCGTGCACCGGGGAGCAGGGTGACCGGGACGCGGAGCAGATGGCGCGTCTCACGGGTCGGGCCCTGGGCATGGACCCGGGGCAGGTGCTGGTGGCCTCGACCGGTGTCATCGGCGTCCCGCTCCCCATGGACCGGGTACGGGCGGGGATCCTGTCCGCCGCCGGGGAGCTCGGCCCGGAGGCGGGAGACGCCCCGAGCGCCATCCTCACCACCGATCGGTGGACGAAGACGGGCGCGGCTCGCTTCTCGGTCGATGGCCGCACCTGGACAGTGGGCGGCATGGCCAAGGGGGCCGGAATGATCCACCCCAGGATGGCCACCACCCTGGGTTTCCTGACTACCGACGCCCCGGTTCCCGCTCCCGTCCTCCGGGAGGCGCTGCGCGAGGCGGTGGCCGGCTCCTTCAACCGTATCACCGTGGACGGGGAGACGAGCACCAACGACGCGGTCGTGGCCCTGGCCAACGGATCGGGGCGCGGCACGGCCGTGGACGGAGGTGACGCCCTCGAGGGCCTGACGGCGGCGATGTCCGCGGTGGCCCGCTCGCTGGCGCTGGAGGTGGTCCGGGACGGAGAGGGCGCGACCACGGTGGCCCGGATCTCGGTGACGGGCGCCACCGGCGAGGCGGAGGCCCGTGCCGTGGCGGAGCGCCTGGCCACCTCCCCGCTGGTGAAGACGGCTCTCCACGGCGGCGACCCCAACTGGGGCCGGCTCATGGCCGCCGCCGGGAGCGCCGGCGTCGAGATGGATCCGGGAAGCATCGGCGTGTGGGTGGGCGACGTCCGGGTGGTCGAGGGCGGGACCGGCGTGGCCGGCGCTGAAGAGGACGCCGCCGGTGCCCTCGCCGGTGACCAGGTGGAGATTCGGGTCGACCTGGGGGCTGGCGCGGCTCGCCATCACATCTGGACGTGCGACCTGTCGGAGGAGTACGTCCGGGTCAACGGGAGCTACTCCTCGTGACCCGGGCACCGGACGGAGCGACGGGGGCCGCCGGCGGGGGGCTCCTGGCGGAGGCGCTGGGCTACGTGGCCGCGTGGCGGGGACGGACTGTGGCGGTGAAGGTGGGCGGAAGCGTACTGGCCGATGGCATGCCGCAGGGGTTGGCAGAGGACCTCGCCCTCCTGCACCGGGCCGGTGTCCGGACCGTGCTCGTCCACGGTGGCGGGCCCGAGGTGAACCGGGTCCTGGAGGAGATGGGCGGCAGCCCGGAGTTCGTGGACGGCCTCCGGGTGACGGACCGGAAGACCATGGACGTGGTCGTCATGGTGCTCGCCGGGCGCGTCAACAAGCGCATCGTGCTCCGGCTGCAGGAGGCCGGCGCCCGCGCCGCGGGCGTCTCGGGCGTCGATGCGGGTCTCCTGCAGGTGGGTTCCCACCCCGCCGCCGACCGCCTGGGGCGCGTCGGAGAGGTGGAGCGCGTGGAGCCGTCGCTCGTGCAAGCACTCTTCGAGGGCGGCCTCCTGCCGGTCGTGTCTCCGGTGGGCACCGACGGAGAGGGCCGGTGCTTCAACGTGAACGCGGACGCCGCGGCCGCGGCCGTGGCGGCGGCCCTGGACGCTGAGAAGCTCGTGCTGGTGACCGACGTCCAGGGTATCCTGCGGGAATCCGGACTCGTCCCGACGCTGACCCCGGAGGAGGCCCGTGGTCTCGTGGCCGAGGGAACGGTCTCGCGTGGCATGGTGCCCAAGGTCGAGGCCTGCCTGTCGGCCCTGGAGCACGGCGTTCGCAGCGCCCACGTGGTGGGCACCGCCACCGAGCACGCCGTCCTCCGCGAGCTGCTCACCGAACGAGGCTCCGGGACCATGATCCGGAGCGCGTCCGCCGACGGGTCGAAGCCCGCCCGCGTCCACGAGCCCCACCGTATCGAGGAAGCGGGCACGTGAAATTGAACGATACTCACCTCGGCACGGACGGGGCGATCCGCCTCGGCCGCCGCCACCTGTTCCAGAACTACCGCCCCCTCCCGGTCGCCTTCGACCGGGGACAGGGCGTCCGTCTCCGGGACCCGGAGGGAAACGAGTACCTGGACTTCATCGGTGGCATCGCAGTCTCCACGCTGGGGCACGCGCATCCGGACCTGGTGGAGGCCATCCGCCGGCAGGCCGGAAGGTGCCTCCACGTGTCCAATCTGTTCCATATTCCCGAGCAGGCCGAGGCCGGACGCCTGCTGACCGAGACGGCGGGCCTGGATCGCGCATTCTTCTGCAACAGCGGCGCCGAGGCAGTGGAGGCGGCCGTGAAGCTCGCACGCCGATGGGGCCGGGAGCGGGTGTGTACCGACTCCCCGGAGATCGTGGTCACGGAGGGCGCCTTCCACGGACGGACACTCGGAGCGCTGGCCGCCACGGCGAATCCGGAGTACCGGGATCCCTTCGAGCCGCTCCCGGGAGGCTTCCGGCGAGTACCGTACGACGACCTGCCGGCGGCACGGCAGGCCATGGGGCCCGACACCTGCGCCATCCTGGTGGAGCCGATCCAGGGCGAGCGTGGCATCTGTGTCCCCTCCGACGACTATCTGGCGGGCCTGGAGCAGATGGCCGGCGAGCACGGAGCGCTGCTGGTGCTCGACGAGGTGCAGACCGGAATCGGCCGCACCGGCGCGGACTTCGCCTTCCAGCGGCACGGTATCGAGCCCGACGCCGTGACCGCGGCCAAGGGGCTGGGCGGGGGCGTGCCGGTGGGGGCGCTGCTGGCCCGCGAGGAGGCGGCCGCGATGATCGGGCCCGGACACCACGCCTCCACCTTCGGCGGGAACCCCCTGGCCATGGCCGCCGTCGGCGTGGTTCTCCGGACCCTGAGCCGCTCCCGTCTCTCGGAGCGGGCCGGGGCCATGGGCGAGCGACTCCGCTCCGGCCTCGAGCGCCTGGCCGCCGGGGGGGCGCCGATCCGCAACGTCCGGGGCGCGGGCCTACTGGTGGGGCTCGACGTCGGCCCGCCCGCCGGGGCCGTGGTCCGGGCGTGCCTGGACCATGGCCTCCTGGTGAACGCCATCGGAGAGGACACGATCCGTCTCGCGCCGCCGCTGGTCGTGGCGGTCGCCGAGGTGGACCGTGGGGTGGCGCTCCTCGGCGAGGCCCTGGCCGACCTCGGAAGGGGCGGGACCCCTGAGCTCGAGGCCGACGCGACGAGAGCCGAGTCACATGGAGTCGATTCACATGTCACACCAAAGCGAGACGACAGATGAGTGAACCGAGCCGCATCGCCCTGGCGTACTCCGGGGGCCTCGACACGTCCGTCATGATTCCCTGGCTCAGGAAGAACTACGGCGCCGAGGTCGTCGCCGTGGTCGCCAACGTGGGCCAGCGCGACGACTTCGACGCCGTACGGCGGAAGGCCCTGGAGACCGGGGCGAAGGAGTGCAGGGTCCTGGAGCTCGGGGAGGCCTTCGCCGAGGAGTACATCCTTCCTGCGCTCAGGGCCGGCGCCGCGTACGAGGGCCGGTACCTGCTGGGGACGGCCCTGGCGCGGCCGCTGATCGCGGCGGCACAGGTCCGAACGGCCCGCGAGACCGGCTGCGACGCCCTGGCCCACGGCTGCACGGGGAAGGGCAACGACCAGGTCCGCTTCGAGCTCGCGTATCAGGCCCTGGCGCCGGCGATGACGGTCGTCGCGCCGTGGCGGGAGTGGGAGATCTCCTCGCGGGAGGATGCCATCGCATACGCCGACGAGCGGGGCATCCCCGTTCCGGCGAGCAGCGACCGACCGTACAGCGTCGACCAGAACCTGTGGCACACCTCCTTCGAGGGGGGCGTGCTCGAGGACCCGGGCGCGAAGGCTCCGGACGACGTGTACGACATGACGGTGGATCCCGCCGAGGCGCCGGACGAGGCCGAGGAGGTGGAGATCGGGTTCGAGGCCGGAGTCCCGATCTCCCTGGATGGCGAAGAGATGGCGCCCGTGGACCTGATCGACGCTCTGAACGGAATTGCCGGCCGCCACGGCGTGGGACGGGTGGACCTGGTGGAGAACCGGGTCGTGGGGATGAAGAGCCGGGGCGTGTACGAGACGCCTGCCGGCACCGTGCTCTCGGAGGCGCTGACCGACCTGCGGTCGCTGACCCTGGACCACGCCACCGCCGACTTCCTGGAGGACGTCTCCTCCCGCTACGGCGAGCTCGTCTACCGGGGGAAGTGGTTCACGCCGCTCCGGGCCTCCCTGGACGCCTTCGTGGAGTCGTCCCACCGCAACGTGACCGGGACCGTGACGCTCTGCCTCTACCGCGGGAGCTGTCTGCCGGTGGCGCGCACCTCTCCGGACTCCCTGTACCGCGAGGAGCTGGCGACCTTCGGCGAGGACGCCGTATACGACCACGCCGATGCCGGCGGCTTCATCCGCCTGTGGGGCCTCTCGAGCCGCGTCTACGCCGGCGTCCACGCCGACCGGTGGGAGAGCGACGGGGCGTCGCGGGCAGCGAAGGCAGACCAAAGGCGGGACGGGAACGCTACCCGGGCGGCCGTGGGCTGAGGGCCGCGGACCGGGCGGGGCTTTCCCCGGCCGCGGGTGACCCGCAGTCTGATATTCCATGAACACCGAGAAGGACACCGGAGACGAGCCAGGCGACGGCGCGAACGAAGCGTCCGGCGGGGGGCTGTGGGGCGGTCGCTTCCGGTCCGGCCTGCACCCGGCGATACACGCGTTCACGGACTCGCTCCCCTTCGACCGCCGGCTGGTTCGCCACGACCTGGAGGGCAGCCTGGCCCACGCCCGTACCCTGGCCGAGACAGGGGTCCTGGAGGTTGACGACGCCCGCCACATCCTGCACGGACTCTCCGGGCTACTGGACGACGTGCAGGCCGGGGATGTGGAGGTGCCCGAGGGCGGATCGCCCGACGAGGACGTGCACGGGTGGATCGAGCGGACGCTGCGCGAGCGGATCGGGGAGGCGGCGGGCCGGATGCACACCGGCCGGAGCCGGAACGACCAGACCGCCGTCGCCCTCCGGCTCTGGACCCGCGACGCCCTGGAGCGGCTGGCCGGGGCCGCCGCCGACCTGTGCGAAGCCTGGATCGAGGTGGCCGAGGAGCACCGGGAGACCGTCCTGCCGGGCTACACCCACCTCCAGCGCGCCCAGCCGGTGACCCTGGCCCATCACGTCCTGGCCCACGTCTGGTCCGTGCTCGAGGACGGGCGCCGGCTGCAGTCCGTGCACGAGGCCGCCGGCGTCTCGCCGCTGGGTGCCGGCGCCCTGGCCGGCACCTCCCACGACGTGGATCCGGAGCGGACGGCCGAGCTGCTGGGCTTCGAGCGGGGGCCCCATCGCAACAGCCTGCTGGCGGTGGCCGACCGCGACTACGTGGCCGAGTCTCTCTTCGCGGCGTCTCTGCTCATGACGCACCTGTCGCGCTGGGCCAGCGAGCTGGTGCTGTGGTCCTCCTCGGAGTTCGGCTTCCTGGAGCTGGACGACTCCGTGGCGCAGGGCAGCAGCATCATGCCCCAGAAGAAGAACCCGGAGGCGGCGGAGGTCCTCCGGGGGAAGGCGGGGCGGGTGGCCGGTCGGCTCTCCGGTTTCCTCCACACGCTCAAGGGGCTGCCCTTCGCCTACAACAGCGACCTGCAGGAGGACAAAGAGCCCCTCTTCGATGCAGTGGATACGGCGGAGGAGTCGCTGCGGGTGGCCCGCGTCCTGGCCCGGGGCGTCCGGTGGCGGCCGGAACGCATGCGGGAGGCCCTGCGGGGCGGTTTCCTGACCGCCACCGAACTGGCCGATTACCTCGCGCGACGGGGCGTGCCCTTCCGGGAGGCTCACGAGCAGGTGGGTCGCGCCGTGATGGAGGCGGAATCCCGGGGGACGGAGCTGTGGGAGCTGTCGCTGGAGGCCATACGGGAGGCCTGCCCGGAGGCCGGGGAGGACGTGTTCGAGGTGCTGTCGCCGGAGGCGGCCTGTCGCAGCCACGACACCCCCGGCGGGCCGGCGCCGGTTCGCGTCGCCGACCAGCTGGAGGAGGCCCGGGAGAGGATGGACGGTCTCCGCTCCTGGAGCCGGAAGCGCCCGGAGCCCCCCGTGGTCCGGGCGCACCGTTCGGGGCGCCTTCTGGAGGGGCTGGCGTGAGCAGGCGTCGGCGGGAGCAGGCCATTCTCGAGATCACGGAGAACGGGGTCGTCCGCACCCAGTCGGAACTCGTGGGGGCGCTCCGCGATCGGGGGATCGAGGTCACCCAGTCCACGGTCTCGCGGGACATCAAGCGCCTGGGGCTGGTGAAGGTCCCGACGCCGGAGGGGGAGTATCGGTACGCGCCACCGGAGACCATGAGCGAGACGTCCCCGGCGGCGGAAGAGGACCTCCGCGAGGCGTTCGAGGAGTTCGTGACGGACGTCGACACGGGGACGGCCATCGTGGCCGTCTCCACGCCGCCGGGGTCGGCCAACCCGGTGGCCGTGGCCATCGATCACGCCGACCTGAGCGGGGTGGTGGCCACGCTGGCCGGCGACGACACGGTGTTCATTCTGGTGAGGGAGGAGCAGGACCGCGAGCGGGTTCTGCAGCAGTTCCGGGAGTGGATCCCGTAGAAGTCACGCCGACGGGATGGTCGATCTGCAGGCCGGCATCGCGGTCGACTCCCGCGGAGGTGATGCCTACGTGACCGAGGTGGAGGACACTCCGGTGCGGATCGGGACGGCGGGCTGGCGCATCCCGAAGGAGCTCCGCGACGGGTTCCCCGATTGGGGCGACCGGACTCAGCTCTGGGGATACGCCCGCCGGCTGGACGCCGTCGAGATCAACAAGACCTTCGACGGACTCCCCATGGCTCCGACCTTCGGAAGATGGCGCGATCGAGTGCCGGAGCACTTCCGTTTCTCGCTCAAGGCGCCCCGGCAGATCACCCACGACCGGCGGCTGGAGGACGTCGACCAGCCGGTGGAGGCGTTCCTGGATCGGGCCGACGAGGACGGCCGGCCCGGAGCCGACCGAGAGACCGTGTACTTCCGACTCCACGGCACGCCCGAGACCTACCGCTCGCCCTACCGGGGCCATGGACTGGAGGCCTGGGGGGAACGCGTGCGGGAGGCCGCGGCGAACGCGGGCGAGGTCTGGTGCATCTTCGACAACACCGCGGAGGGGGAGGGAACCGCGGACGCCCTGGAGCTGCGGAAGCGTGTCGGCGAATGAGGGCGGACCGACGGGTGCGGCCGCCCCCGCTCGGTGCCGCGGCGGTGGCGGCCGCGGCGAGCCTCCTGGCGCTCCCCGTCGTCACCTCCGCAACCCCGCTTCTCACGTCGTTCCCGCAGGACAGCCAGGAGATCCGACGGGAGGTCGAGGACCGCCAGGAGGAGTTCGAGGAGCGGCGCCGATCGCACCTCGAGCCGACCTGGGGACGACCGGTGACGCGCTGCGACGAGGTGGTGGGCCGCTTCTGCCTCTGGCACTGGGAGGGAGGGAGCTGGGACGCTCCCGACGAGCCCGCGGCGGTGAAAAAGGCGCGCCGCCGGCTCGTCGCCGCGCTCGACAGCGCCGCACGCCGGATTCCCGGCGATCCGTGGGTCGCGGGGCAGCGGGTCCGGTACCTGCTCGAGGACGGCCGCACCGACGGGGCGCTCGCGGCCGCCGGGGACTGCCGGGCCGCGGACTGGTGGTGCAGGGCCCTGGCCGGGCTGGTCCACCACCGGGCCGGGCGCTACCGGGACGCGGAGCGCAGCTTCGGGGCGGCCCTCGAGGACATGGGACGGGAGCGCGCCTGCGGCTGGCGGGACCTGGGGCACCTGCTGGAGGGGGACCTCCGGGATCGCTTTGACGACCGTTCCTGCGACGGGCGCGCGGCGCTGGAGCGGACGGTGTGGTGGCTGGCCGACCCGTTCTACCTGCTCGGGGGAAACGACCGGCGCTCCGAGCACTTCTCCCGCCGGGTCATGGACCGGACGCAGCGGGACGCGGAGAGCCCCTCGGGGGTGAGCTGGGGCGAGGACCTGCAGGAGCTGCTGGTCCGCTACGGTTGGCCCGTGGGCTGGGAGCGGGACGTTTCCACCGACGAACCGGGGGCGTCCGTAATCAGCCACTACCCGGATCCCGCGCGGCAGTGGATGCCCGGCGAGTCGCGCCACCTGGACGCGCCGGACTCCATACCGGAGGACGGATGGCCCCTGGACCCACCGGACCCCCGGACCGAGTACTCGCCACGCTACGTCCGGGCGTTCGGCACGCTCCACGCCATGGTGAGCCGGTTCCGGCGGGGCGATTCCGCCCTGGTGGTCGCGGCCTACGAGCTGGAGTCCGAGGCCGTGGCGGGGGAGGGGCGAAACGCGGACACGGTGCGGATCCGGGGATGGGTGCGATCCGGCCTCTTCGTGGATGCTGGTCCGGATCGCCCGGTGTCTTCGACCACCACCCGCACCCAGGGGCGGCGGGGTGTCCTGGCCGTCCGCTCCGGGGCCGGCGGTCGGCTCCTCTCGCTGGAGACGCTGGCGCCCGCCGACAGCGTGGCGGCACGCCGCCGGCACGGCGTGCGGCTGCCATCCATGCCGGATCAGGGAATCGCCCTCTCGGATCTCATGCTGGCGAGGGCGGATGCCGACTCACTGCCGTCGAGGCTCGAGGAGGTGATCGACCGGGCGCGTCCGGGAGGCGGCTATCGGCCGGGGGAGCGGGTCGGGATCTATTGGGAGGTGTACGGGGCCCGCGCCGCGGTGGGGCGTCTCCGTACCTCCGTCTCGCTCTCCCGCCAGGACGGTGGCTTCCTCGAGAGCCTGGGGGCGCTCCTGGGGCTGGGAGGCGGTGGACAGGAAGAGGTGCGGATGGAGTGGCGGGACCGGGTCTCGCCCGCCCGTCGTGTGCATCCCCGCTCTTTGGTGGTTCACCTTCCGGAGCGGCTGCCCGAGGACCGGTACACGCTCCGCGTCGCGGCCGCAACGGCCGGCGGCGACACGGTGACGGCCAGCCGCCGTATCCGGGTACGGGGCGGCGGATGAGTCCGTGTGACGACGGAGCCTCCGTCCCGTAGAATCCGCCTGTAGATCCAGACGACACTTCTCGGAGCTGCTGGAACCCGGGACTCCTAAAACCCGCGAACGCGAGTGACCGGTCGCGGTTTCTCGCTTCCCTGGCCGACGCCGTGACGCAGACTCTCAGCCCATCGCCGCAACGGGGAGACATCATGAAGGTGACTCGATCCGCCACACGGACGCTTCTCGGACTCTTCACCGCCGCCGCCCTTCCCCTGCTCGCCCTCTCCGCGTGCGGGAACGCGGACGGTTCCTCATCATCCTCAGCCGCGGGCCAGGAAGGCGGTGCCGGCGGACAGGAAGGCGCCCGGGCCGCGGTGATGGACACGGCCCGTGCCACCTTCGCCGGTACGGGGGGACAGCAGATCGGGAGCGCCATCCTGGTCGGGACGCCGAACGGGGTGCTGGTGCACGCGGAGCTGGAGGATTTCCCGCCGGGTACGCACGCCCTCCACCTGCACGAGACGGGTTCCTGCTCCCCCGACTTCACCGCCTCGGGCGGTCACTTCAACCCCCACGGCGCGAGTCACGGCTTCTTCGACCCGGAGGGCCGGCACGTGGGCGACCTCCCGAACATCCACGTTCCCGAGAGCGGCAGCCTGGAGATCGAGTACCTGGCTGACCTCGCCACCCTCGACGGCGGGGGCGATGCCGCCCTGCTCGACGACGACGGCGCGGCCATCGTCGTGCACCGGGGCGCCGACGATTACGTGACGGACCCGGCCGGCGGCGGCGGCGAGCGCATCGCGTGCGCCGTGATCCGCGGCTGAGCAGAGCGCTCGTTCCTGCAGTCACTCCAGCACAGGAGCCCCCGGTGGGCCTCGATCCGCGACCTCGCCGCCCGTCCCCCCGCGCCGTGCTCTCGATCGCTCCGGTGCCGTCGCTGGCGGCGCTCGTAGCCGTCGGGCTCCTCACCCTTGGTTCCGCGGCCGGGCCGCCCGGGGCGCTGGCCCAGGAGTCGGGTGCCGGGAGCCGGGACGGTGACCTGGCCGACGGACCGTACGACCGTCTGGTGATCCGCGGCGCCATGGTGATCCCGGGACACGGCGGGCCGCCCAACGGCCCCTACGACATCGTGATCCGGGGCGACTCCATCGCCGAGATGCAGGCCTTCGACGCCGACGATCCGCCTCCGGCGTCGGAGCGCCCGTTTGGGGATCGCGTGATCGAGGCCGAGGGCGACTACGTGATGCCGGGGATGATCGACCTGCATCACCACGTCCGGCAGGAGCCCCTGCCGCTGGAGTACATCTACTATCTGAAGCTCGCCCACGGAGTGACCACGGCCGTGCCGTCGCCGGATCGCGGGCTCCAGCAGGCCGCCCGAGAGGCGGACCGTGCCGCTTCAGGCGAGATCCTGGCGCCGGAGATGTATCCGATCTGGGAGTGGGGGGACAGCACGGACTTCTCCCGCGCCGAGCTGGAGGACCCGGAGAAGGCGCCCGAAGTGGCGCGCGCCATGGCGGAGAACGGCATGCACGTGGTCTACCTCAACGACCTCGGGTGGAAGCCGGAGCTCTTCGGCGCCGTGGCCGACGCCGTGGAGGCCACCGGCGGGGTCACCGGGGTCCACCTGCCCCCGTCCACGACCTCCATGGTGAACGCCGTCGAAGCGGCCCGGATGGGGGTCACCATGATCCTCCACCATTACGGCTACGCCGAGTCGGCCCTCACCAGGGGGGTCCAGGGCTTCCCGGCCGACTACCAGTTCGGCGACGAGCTCGAGCGCTTCCGGCAGGCCGGCGAGGTATGGAGCGAGGCGTCTGAGGACCGGCTGCTCGACATGGTGGCCGATTCGCTGGCGGCCTACGGCGTGGCGATGCTCCCCACACGGGTCGTATACGAGGCGAACCGGGACCTCCTCCGCGCCCGCAGCCTCCCCTGGCACGAGAAGTACACGCACCGGGCGCTGATCGAACTGTATCTGCCGAGCAAAACGAACCACGGTGCCTACTTCTACGACTGGACCTCCGAGGACGAGCAGACCTGGTACCGGGCATTCGACCTCTGGGGTGACCTGATCCACGTGTTCAACGAGCGGGGCGGAACGGTCGCCTACGGCACGGACGACGCCTACATCTGGGCCACGCCGGGCTTTTCCTCCGTCCGCGAGCTGCAGCTGGTGCGGGAGTCGGGCCTCCATCCGCTGGAGGTACTGAAGTCCGCCACCTACAACAGCGCGAAGGTGCTGCGGCGGCCGGACGTGGGCCTGGTCCGGCCCGGCTACGAGGCGGACCTGATCCTGGTGGACGGGAACCCGGCCTACAACCTCCGCTTCCTCTACTCCTTCGGCGCCCTGACCACGGACGGCTCGGGCGAGATGTACCGCACCGAGGGCATCGTCCACACCATCACGGACGGAGTGGTCGTGAACAACGGCCGGCTGATGGAGGAGGTGGCCCGCATGGTACGCGAGTCGAAGCAGGGCGCTCCGACCACGGTCGTGGATTCTCCTTTCGTGACGAGCCCCTGACCGAGAGCGAGGTATCCTCCGAAGCCGAGGAGATCCGATGAACGTCGACAGAAGCGATCTGGTCCGGGCCGGTGGCCTGGCCGTGGCCCTCCTGGCCGGCGGCGCCGCGGTGCTGCAGGCCCACGACTTCTGGGTGGTGCCCCAGCTGTTCCGTGTCCCCGAGGGGTGGGCGGTGCAGGTGGCCGGACAGACCGGCATGAGCTTCCCGGAGAGCCTGTCGGCCATCGAGAGCGGACGGGTGGCCGATGCGGAGCTGGTCTCCGCCGACAGCCGGACGCCGGTCGAGAAGAGCTTCCGCTCCGGGAGCTCTCTCATGATGGAGGCCCGGCCCGAGGCCGCGGGGCAGTGGTGGGTGGCGGTGGCCCTGGAGACCCGGCCCATCCGCATGTCGGCCTCCCAGTTCGAGACGTACCTGGAGCACGACGGCGTCTGGGACGTGCTCGCGGAGCGGCGCTCGTCCTCGGGGACTTCCGCCGACTCCGTGGACGAGCGGTACACCAAGTACGCGAAGGCCCTGGTGCAGGTGGGCGAGGGCGGGCCCGAGGCCTACGGCCGCCGTGTCGGACACCCCATCGAGTTCGTGCCCCTGGAGGACCCTTTCTCTCTCCACCCCGGAGACCGTTTCCGCGCGCGTCTCCTGTGGAGGGGCGAGCCGCTGGCCGACCAGGTGGTGTTCGCTGGTCGCGCCGGCGCCGGTGCGGGGCCCACGTCGCACGTCCGCACCGACGCGAACGGCGTCGTGGAGTTCCCGGTGTTCGTCTCCGGTCCCTGGTACCTGAAGGCCATCCACATGGCCGAGGACGGCGACGACCCCGAGGTCGAATACCGGAGCCACTGGGCCACACTCACCTTCCGCGTGCCTCCGGAGCGGGACGGCGGGTAGAGGCGCGACCCGGCTGCCCCGGGAGGAGGACCTCCGGGGCGCCCAGCCCCCGGTCCTCGATCACGATCTCCGTGGAGTCGCCCCGCGTCCGCACCGCGGCGACGGCCTGGTCCAGCCTCCACGTCTCGAAGAGCCAGCTCTTCCAGAACCAGTCCAGCTCCCGGCCGGTGACGTCCTCGAACGTGCGGAAGAGATCCCAAGGGCAGGGGTGTCCGTCCTGCCGGCGCCGACCGAACTCCCGGTACGCTTCCCAGAACGCCTCCTCCCCCCACTACTGCGCGCAGGGCGGCCAGCACCTGCGACCCCTTGTCGTAGGGCAGCACGAAGTAGTACTCGCCGCGGTAGAGGTCGCCGTGGCGCATCAGGGGAGCCGTCCCGTCCTCGCCCGTGGCCTCCAGGTACAGCCTGCGCTGACCGCGCTCGGAGTCGTTGGGGCGCTCGCCCTCCCGGGGCGTGCCGTAGATCCGGGCCATGCCGCGGCCTCCTCCGCTCTGAGAGCATCTCGCCCGGGTTCTGGAGCACGCCCGTGGCGGCCACCGGCCACCCGGCCGGGACGGTGATCCTGACGTCGTAGTCGGCGTGGCCCATGTAGAATTCGCCCTGTCCCGTGCAGGGCTCGGCGACCCAGCCGCTGACGTCGTCGTAGACCGCCGCCTGCGGATACCAGTAGCCCATGAAGTAGAGCCCCGGCTCCCGTCCCTCGCGCCTGTCGGCGGGCGCCGGCGGCGGCCGGTCCATCGTCAGCGTGTCCCCCGGGAACCGACGCTCACGTCCCGCGGACGCATTTCCGCGGTCATCGCGAGGAACCACGGGGATCGGAAGGAGCGATGCTCAGAGGTGAGAGGCCGGGCCGGCCGGAAGCAGGCGGGCGCGAAGCCGACCCGGGAGCCCCGACGTCAGGGGATGGAGACGGGAATCGAGATGCTGAGGGGATTCGTGTCGTCGCCGCCCCGGGGCGTGCTCCCACCGCCGCCGGCGCTGTTCAGGGCCGTGGCGCCGAGCAGGACGGCGCCGGCGGTGATGCCCCCGATCAGGGTCACGGTCTTTCCGGTCTCCATCTTCTTCAGCTCCACGCTCTCGATTCCGGAGCGGGGGACGCCGACGGTGTCCTCCATCCGTCCTCCGGCGGCGAACTGTCGTCGGGCAGGGCGGGTCACGAGGACTCTGATCTCCTGGCTCTGCTGCTGGACGATCCGGCCCTCCAGCACCTCCCGCTCGCTCAGCGGCGTCTGCCGCGTCAACCGCTCGGCGCCCTCGTCGTTGAGGCGAAGTCTCACCTCGGAGCCGGCTTCCGGGGTCCCCCGTTCCACGGGCGAGTAGGAGTAACAGGCCGGGAGAGCCAGGAAGAGGAGGCAGGTGAGGGCGGCGACGGGTCGGCGCAGGCGGCGGGAGGTGTGGCTGCGGATCATGTACCTGTTCCTTCGCGTTACTCGAGGTCGACATGAACAAAACTAGTCCGGGACCGTCGCTGTTCCGTAACCCCCGGCCCGGATGTTCAGAAGCGTGGTCTGCTGAGCTCCTCCAGGAAGAGCACTTCGTCGTCCTCCACGTCGCCGGCCTCCATCTCCTCGTCGATGGTTTCGGAGGAGAAATAGTCCCGCGCGTCCTGGAGGTCCTCCCAGGCCAGGAAGACCACCACCTCGTCACGGTCGTCGTTGCTCCGGAAGAGATGGCCACCGTTGGACCCGGCCTCCTCGCGGGCGTCAGAGTTTTCGTCGAAGGCACGCCGCCACCTGGGGAAGTCGCCGACGCGCGCTCGCATGATGGAATACGGCATTGCTTCTCCGGTCGTCGCTGGATGTGGTCAAGTCTCGTCGGTCGATTCGGGACGCGCCGGTCGGCGCGGCTCGGCCGTGGCCGATTCGTCCCGGGAGCAACACAGCCAGCAAACGCCGCGCCGTCGGGGCCGGCCGGTTGCCGGCCTCGTGGAAGCCGGTACCTTAGCGCCCGGAGCGTCCGGATCGGACTCCCGCTCCGGAGATGATCGCCCGCGGATACATGCACCGCCTCCCTCGCCCACCACGGAGCACACAGACATGTCTCTCGATAGACGCTCGGCCGCGTCCGCCCCGGCTCTCGCCGCCGCGGTGGTCGGCGCGCTCCTGCTCACCCTGCCGGCGACCGCCAGCGCGCAGACGGCGGACGGGGAGTCGGTCTCGGATCGGCTCACGGAGCTGACCGACACGAACTCCAGGCTGTACCTGCACCCCATCTCCTCCGGGCTCGGGGCCGGCCTCAACTCCGGTTTCTTCCAGACGGCCGACAGCGGCGACGGGATTCACGTCAGCGTCGGAGTGCAGGTCTCGGGAAGCCTGATCCCCAGGGACGGCGACACCTTTCAGCCGGAGCTCCCGGGATCGGTGACGATTCAGGGCCGAACCTTCTCGGATCCGTACGGCAGCGGAGACACGATCATCACACCGACGGCCGCTGGCGAAGGACAGGGACGTCTCCTGGAGCCCTCGGGTGAAGCCGAGGCTGCACTCCAGGACATCGGCGAGGATCCCGCCGACTACGCGATCAGGTTTCCGGACGGGTTCGACATCCCGGCGGTTCCCATCGTGCTCGGCGAGGCTACCCTGGAGTTGCCCACCGGGACCGGCGTGATGGTTCGCCTCCTCCCGGAGGTCAACGTGAGCGACGAGGTCGGGCCGATCTCCTCCTACGGCCTGGGGGTCCGACAGTCCGTCACGGCCTTCCTCGACCGTCCCCCGGTGGACGTGGCAGTGGCAGCCGGCCATCAGGAGCTGACTCTCGGCGACGTGGTCGACGCCTCGGGCACCTCGGTCGACCTGACCGTGAGCAAAGACCTGGATCTGATCACCGTCTTCGCGTCCGGCGGCTTCGAGGACACGGATGTCGACGTGGAGTACACTCTCGAGAATGCGGTCGACGTCCCCGGTCAGAGCACGGGCAGCAGGACTGTGGCGTTCCAGGACGACGGAGAAAATTCGAGCCGCTTCACCGGTGGCGTCCATATGAACCTCTTCGTGGCTCGACTCTCGATCTCCTACACCACCTCCTCGTACGACGTCCTCCAGGCCCGACTCTCGTTCGGGAGCTGACGCGGGGCGAAAGAACGGTCGGGAGGAACAAGATGAAGGCCTTCGTCCTCCGGGACGCAGCTCCGATCCAGGAGCATCCGCTCCAGCTCACCGACGTGCCGCGGCCGGAGCCGGGGCCGGGTCAGCTCCTTCTGAGGGTCCGTGCCTGCGGCATCTGCCGCACGGACCTGCACGTGATCGAGGGCGACCTTCCCCCGGCGCGCCGGCCGATCATCCCGGGGCATCAGGTCGTGGGGACCGTGGAGGAGATCGGCGAGGAGGTCCGGGGCTGGGAGCGCGGCGACCGCGCCGGAGTGGCCTGGCTGCGCGGCACCTGCGGCCGGTGCGAGTTCTGCCGCACCGGACGGGAGAACCTGTGTGAGGGCTCCCGATACACCGGCTATCACGAGCACGGCGGATTCGCCGAGTACACCCTCGCTCCCGCCGACTGGGCGTACCGGATTCCCGAAACGTTCGGCGACGCCGAGGCCACGCCGCTTCTGTGTGCCGGCATCATCGGATACCGGGCTCTGCGCCGGGCACGCGTTCCCGGGGGCGGACGTCTCGGCCTGTACGGCTTCGGCTCCTCGGCCCACATCGTCATCCAGATCGCCCTCCATCGGGGTCACGAGGTCGTCGTCGCCACCCGCAGCGAGAGCCACCAGCAGCTGGCGCGGGAGATGGGTGCGAGCCGGGCCGTCGGCGCGTACGACGAGCTCCCGGAGCCGGCGCACAGCTCCATCATCTTCGCTCCCGCGGGGCAGCTGGTGCCCGTCGCGCTGAAGTCGCTGAAGAAGGGCGGTACGCTGTCGCTGGCCGGGATCCACATGAGTCCCATCCCGCAGATGGAGTACGAGCCGTGCCTCTTCCACGAGAAGGAGGTGCGCAGCGTCGAGGCGAACACCCGGGAGGACGGACAGGAGCTCCTGGACGAAGCGGCGGAGATCCCGATACGCCCCCGGGTGACCACGATGCCGTGGACGCGCACCAACGAGGGTCTTCGACGACTCGAGGAGGACGGGTTCGACGGCACCGGCGTGCTCGTCATGGAGCAGCCGTGACGGGCGAACGGGACGCACCGGACTCCCCGGAGGACACGTCGGTTCCGGTGCCGGACCTCGACGACCTGCGCCGGGTGCGGCTGGGGGCGCTCATCCTCCTCGGCCTCGCGGGCGTCTACACGCTGGGACGCCTGCTGGGGCCCTTTTTCCCGGCGCTGATGGTCAGCGCCGTTGCCGCGGCGCTGGTGTACCCGGCCTACCGACGCTTCGAGAAGTGGGTCGGGCAGAGGGACGTGGCGGCCTTCCTGGGAACGACGGCCGTGTTCTTCCTGGTGCTACTCCCGGTCGTCGGCCTCTCGCTGCTCCTGGTGGACCAGGTGCTGCTGGGCATAGACTGGGCTACGAAGACCAGCAACGAACTCCTCCAGCCCGGCGGCCTGGTGCAGGGGTGGCTCGATACGCTGAGCGGATACGCCGGGGCGCTGGGCATCGAGCCCTCGAGCCTCTCGAGCCAGATCACGCAGCAGATGCAGGGCGTTGCGAGCGCGCTGGCCGGCCGGACCTTCTCCTTCCTCTCCGGCCTCGGTGGCTGGCTGCTCCAGGCCGGCGTCGCGGTCTTCACGCTGTTCTACATGCTGCGGGACGCCGAGGTGATCACGTCCGGGGTCAAGTGGCTCATCCCGCTGGACGAGAGCCGGACCGAGCACCTGTTCCGCCGCGCCCGGGACGTGACCTACGCCACCATGTTCGGCACGGTGGCGGTGGCCCTGGTCCAGGGTACCCTGGGCGGTGTCACCTTCTGGATGCTGGACCTCCCGGCGGCGGCCCTCTGGGGCACCGTCATGGGTGTCGTGGCACTGGTGCCCGGACTCGGCCCGCCTCTCGTGTGGATACCCGCGGCCGCCATCCTCTTCTCCACGGGCGAGGTGGCCCGGGGGCTGATCCTGGTGGCCATCGGCGGGCTGATCGTGGGCACGGTGGACAACGCGCTCCGTGCCGTGCTGGTGGCCGGTCGGGCGCAGCTCCACTCCCTGGCCGTGCTGCTCAGCGTACTGGGGGGGCTCTTCCTCTTCGGCGGCCTGGGCATCTTCGTCGGCCCCGTCCTCTTCGTCGTGGCACTCTCCCTGATCGAGATGGCCCGGCTGGCCCTGGAGCCCGGCGAGGAGATGCTCCCCGCCGAGGACGAGGGACTTCTCCTCAGCCGCGTACCGGGCTGGGTGGCCGACGAGCAGGAGCGGTAGCGGGCACCGGCGACACGTACGGGGATAAAATGAAAGGGGGCACCCGATCCCGGGCGCCCCCTTTCGTCCGTTTGATCTGGAGCCTGCGGTCTACATCTCCTGCAGGCCCGCGTTGCCCTCGGCCGAGACCCGGAAGTGGATCCACATGCCGGCCGTGGCGTGGCCCGGCAGGTAGCAGACCATGGCATAGTCGCCGGCCTGTGAGGCGGTGAACGTGAAGCTCTCCGACTGTCCCGGCTGGGTGGCTTCGGACATGCTCGTGGCGCCGGAGCTCACAGCGCCGTCGAACACGGGCTCGACGCTCTGGAACGTGGGCGGATAGTTTCCGACCTGCTCGTCGATGCCGACGCTGTGCGGGCTGAGGTCGTCCTGGTTCTCGAAGTTGATCGTGACCTCGTAGCCCTGGGGAACCACGACCCGGGCGTTGTTCCCGCCGGCGTGGTAGCCGTTGAAGTTCCAGTTGTTGTTGGCCGAGCTGGAGCCGGCGACGAGGTCCATCGTCACCGTCTCGTTCTGCTCGTCGACGGTGATCCAGTCGGGCATCATGAGCTCACCGGCCTGCTGCTCGCCACCGGTCTCTCCGCCTCCGGCCTGCCCGCCCTGCTGTTGGGCCGCGGCCTGCTGCTGGCCGGACTCCTGGGCGGACTGCTGCGAGCTGGCCTGGTCGCCGCCACCGCCGCAGGCGGCGACGCCGATAAAGGAGAGGGCGAGGGCGGCCGCAAGTGCATTTCTCATCATCGTATGGGTTCCTCGGTTTCGGTCGTCGGGGAGTTCGTTCTCGTCCGTTCGGTGCCACGGATGGGGCTACCCACTCCTGGAGACTTCAAGATGTGTACCGGCGCAGGTGCTCCGGAGCGGGCTCACCGCTCCGTTCCGCGCTCTCCAGTCCACGTTTCGTAGAAGCCGGCGCCGGCGGCGTCGAGACGGCGTCCCAGGACGCTTCCTCCGAGTTCTACGGGCCCCTCCATCTGCAGGAACCGTAGACTGTCGTCTCCCGAGGACGGCCCGGCCCGGGAGGAGCGCAGATGGCGGACTCGGGCCTTCAGCCGGAGCGTGTCGCCGGGACGGGTGGCCAGCAGGCGAACGGAGGCGGGCTCCCGGGATGGCGTGTCTCCGGGCCGATAGCGGAGGCTGTCGATGCTGAACGCCCCGAGCCAGCCCAGGCTGTCCGTCAGGAACGCGAAGCCGGCCGGGCCCGATCCCTCCCCGGCTCCCCCACCGGGGCCAATGACCCGGCCGTACACCACCGAGTACGGCCCGGCCTGCGCCTGGCCCCAGTCCCAGCTCACGCCGCTCCATGTGCCCCAGTTGTGGTCGTGGTAGGCGGTGGCCCCTTCAAATCGGCGGCAGCGTCCGGCCTCGCAGAGCCGGCCCGCGGCCGACCCCCTGAGGACCGGCACGGCGTAGCCGGAAGGAAACGCCCCGGGCGAGGCGTCCACCGGCGGGAGGTAGCGGCCGCGAGAGGGCCGCACGGCCGCGTCGAGGGTGAGCGGGTCGCCGCCGCGATCAGCCTGGGGCGGGATCCGGGCACGGAGGCGGTAGCGTCCGTCGCCGGAGAGCCGGACCGTGGCGTCGCCGACCGTCAAATTCGGCGACTCCGTCGAGAACTCCACCTCCCGAGCCGGGACGTCGACGGCGTAGGAGCGGGCCGTCTCCGGCGGATCGACGCGGGTCGCCAGGAGGCGCCCACCCCACCGTCCGTCCGGAACGTCGCCCGCGACCATGTACGTCAGGTAGAGCCAGCCCCGGTCGCCGGGGAGCCGCAGGTTGAAGTAGTGCCACTCGGCCCATGTGGAGTCGGCGGCGGCTTCCGGCGGCGGCAGGTGGAACCGATCGAGCTCGGCGTAGAGCGTCGAATCGCTCGGCTCCATCCACCGACGGTCGGCGGGTACGTCGGCCCAGGAGCCGCTCATCAGCTCCGGGCTCGCCCCCAGGGCCTCGCTCCGACCCGGGATCCGCCCACCGGCGGAGACCGGCAGCGTCTCCCCCCCGGCGTCGGCACGCAGGTAAAGCAGCTCGTCCTCGATCCACGGTGCGGCGGCCCGGATCCGGTCCTCGAGCCGGGGGCCGTCCAGAACCTGGCGGTAGAGGAAGGGCGCCTGCGTGACGCGGAAGTAGAGCGAGCTGGTGCCTCCGGTCTTGAGGGTCTCCAGCTCCAGGCCGCGGGGGATCACCACGAGGTCTCCGCCTCCCACGAGGCGACGGTCCCGGGACTGCTCGACCAGGGCGTCGCCGATGGAGAGCAGCGTCACCGTGACCGCCACGCCCAGGGCGTAGCCGGCCAGCAGGAGGAGGCTCCGCCCCGGCTGGCGGGTCAGGGATCGGCGGACCAGACGGAGGATCACGTCGCCAGCCTCCCGTCCACCAGCCGGAGGCGCCGCCCGGCCCCCTCCGCCAGCTCCACGTCGTGGGTCCCGACGACCAGGGTCGTCTCCTCATCACGCACGAGATCCAGGAAGAGCTCCAGGATGTCGCGCGAGGTCTCCCGGTCCAGCTCGCCGGTGGGCTCGTCCGCCAGGAGGAGCGCCGGGCGGTTCGCCAGGGCCCGTGCGATGGCGACGCGCTGGCGCTGCCCGCCGGAGAGCTGTGGCGGTCGGTGCTCCGTCCTGTCGCCGAGGCCGACGCGTCCCAAAAGCTCCCGGGCTCGCTCGCGCCGCTCGCCGCGGCCCCGTCGCGCCTCGGCCATCGGGAGCTCAACGTTCTCTCGGGCCGTGAGGGCCGGCAACAGGTAGAAGCGTTGGAAGACGAGCCCTACCCGGCGCAGGCGCAGCTTCTCCCGCTCGCGCTCGCCCAGCCCTCCCAGGTCGCGGCCATTCAGGAGGACGCGCCCTTCCGTGGGCGTGTCGACCCCGCCAAGCAGGTGGAGCAGCGTCGACTTGCCCGAGCCGCTGGGCCCGGTGACGGCCAGAAACTCGCCGCGGCGGACGTCCATGGAGATCCCGTCCACGGCCCGCACCGTCGCACCACCGACCCGGTACGCTCGCGTCACCTCGTCGGCCCGGACCACCGGCTCGTCGTCCGGCGCCTCGCGTACCCCGGAATCCGTGCTCTTCACGGTCACAGCTCCTCTTCGTGCAGGGTCGGTGCGATCTCCAGGCCGGCCGCACGCCAGGCCGGCACCTGCGCCGCGGCCAGCCCACCGAGCACCGTGCCTCCCAGGGCCAGAGTGGCCGTGCCGGGATCGAGGACGAAGAAACGGACGGACCTGGGCACGCCCGGGAAATCCGCCAGGATCGTTCCCAGGTACTCGGCGGTGGCGAGCCCCAGGCCGAGCCCAAGCAGGGCGCCGGCGGTGCACAGCACCAGCGTCTCCACGCCGAGTCCGAGCAGCACCGTACGGCGAGAGATGCCCATGGCCCGGAGGGCCGCGATCGTGCCGTACCGGTCGTTGATGGAGACGGCCATGACGGTGCCCACGAGCAGCAGGGTCACGATCACGCTCACGGTCCCCAGGATGTACGCCAGCTGCCGGAAATAGGAGAGGCGCTCGCGGGCCTGCTCCAGGAGCTCGTCGACGGAGGCCAGTCCGACGCCCGGGAAACGCTCCTCGAGGCCCGCCACGGCGGAGTCGGCGTCCAGGCCCTCGCGCAGCCGGACCATGAGGAAGGAGGCGCGATCGCGGCGGCCCGTGAGCGAACCCAGAGCCTCGATCCGTAGCGCCACCGGCCGCTCCTCGGCAGAGGCGTACAGAAAGTCCGCGCGCCCGACGATACGAAACGTCCGGGACGAGGCGCCGTCTCCTCCGGTGCCGCCCAGGAAGGCGCCGGTCCGAAGTCGCAGGGAGTCCCCGACCTCCAGGGAAAGTTCGGATCGAACGTCGTCGCCGATGAGCATCTCGTCCGGGGCCGCGGGCTGCTGCCCGTCGAGGAGACGGTACACCCCCTGCCGGTCGGGGTCGACGCCCAGGGCGAAGACGCGCATGGAATCGCCCGAGGCCAGAAGGTTGGAGCCGAGCACGGGCCCGACGTCGGTGACCTCCGGGGTCTCCACCAGGCGACCTCTCAGCTCGTCCACCCCGTCGATGGTGGCGCCGGTCTGGAAGGGGAGGGTCCCCGCCGGGGTCACCCGCACCGAGTACTCGCTCGTGGAGAAGAGCTCGCGAAAGCTCTCCTGGATACCGCCGCTCAGCATGAGCATGTCCAGGAGCATGGCCGTCGAAACCGCCACTCCGGCCAGGGCCAGCAGGGTACGGCCGGGGTGCCGCCGGAGCTCCCGCCACGCGTGCTCGATCAGCATCAGCCTCCCACCTCCTCCAGGGGATCCAGCCACAGAAGGCGTCCCGCGGCGAACGCGCCGGCCAGCAGCCCGAGGCCCACGGCCAGGGCCAGGCCGATCCCCACGGTCGCCGGAGTGAGCGTGGAGAAGGCCACCGAGGTGTCGTAGACGTCCCGGTAGTGGCTGTTGATGATCCAGGAGGTCACACGGCCCAGGCCGATGCCGAGCGCGCCCCCGACCACCGCCACCAGAGCCGCTTCCGCCAGGATCCATCCCAGGAGCGTGCGGCGGGAGATTCCGATGAGCCGCAGTGCCGCTACCTCCTGCCGCCGCTCCTGAACCTTGAGTACCATGATACAGGCCAGGAACACGCCACCGGCGGCAATGGTGATGACGCCGATGGCCCGGTGAAAGCGCTTCACGACGCGGAAGGTGGTGGAGGTGCGGGCCGCCACCTCCGCGCTTTCCAGCACCTGTGTTCCGGGGAGGAGCGACTCCAGCGCCGGGACCACGCTGTCCGGCGACGCCTCGTCGCGGAGGGCCACCGAGAACCGGTCCACCTGGTCCGTCCGGCCCGTCAGGGAGGCCAGATGGGGCAGATGCACGAGCACGCGGGGGCGATCCTCGGTGAGGCGGTAGGGGTCGGCCGGGAGCTCGTAGACGCCCGCCACGCTGGCGCGGCATCCGACGGAGTCCGGTGAGGGCGAGAGATGGAGGGAGTCGCCGGCCCCGAGTCCGGCGTCCCGGGCGAGCGGTCGGGAGAGAAGCACCGGCAAGGAGTCGGGGCAACTCTGCGTCGCGGCGCTGCCGGAGGCCGTCGCAGGGGCGAGGAGGATCGCGAGGACCAGGCCAGCCAGTAGCGGGAGGGGGATCGAAAATCGGTTCATGGCACCAACGTCGGGTCGCCACCCCCGCCTCGGCAACCGTGTCGACGGTCCGTCGTCAGCTCGTCCCGCGCCGCTTCCGAGACTCGCCGTGCAACCCAGAAGGGCGCTCCGGTGTAGGCACACTCGGAGGCCCCGACATTGCCACCTTCGAGGGCACCCGAACGACCCCTTCACGGCCTCCAGGCTGAAGCAGCGAGGGGCACGACTTCTTGCGCGGGGACGCCCCGAGGGATATCTGATCATAGGTAGCTCCACGGCCGCAGCGCCTCATCCGGTGTCTCGGCCACTTCTGGCTTCCCGGCCCGATCGTTCGTGGCTGGGAAGATCCTCCGGTCGACGGGTTCCGCTTTCTTCGGCTCCGACGAATCGACAGACCATGTCGAACTGCGGCAACTGCCGACACGGACGCGCATGCACGCTCACGCCCTTGAGAACCTCTTCACCTTCGATCCGAGACTCGACTCACGGTGACCAACCAACCCCCTTCCTCACTCGGCGTATTAGAGCTCCTGCCCAACGGCGCCGGCTTCATCCGTCGTCGGAACACGGGTTACCAGCCCAGCGACGATGACATCTACGTGCCCCAGAAGCTGATTCGGAAATACGGGCTTCGGACCGGGGACGAGATCTCCGGAGAAGTGGGCGAACCGCCGAGCTCCGACAAGAGTCCCCCGCTCCGCTCCATCAGCGCGGTCAACGACCGGCCGCCGGAGGAGGCACGCGACCGGGAAGAGTTCGACCGCCTGCGCGCGGTCCATCCCAACGAGCAGATCCAGCTCGAGTGCGGGCTGACCCGACAGGGCAAGCCGGACTATACGAACCGCATCATCGACCTCTTCTGTCCGCTCGGGAAGGGACAGCGGATGCTCATCGTCGCGCCGGCCAAGGCCGGAAAGACCATGGTGCTGCAGGCCATCGCCGAGGGCGTCGTCACCAACCGTCCGGAGTGCACCCTCCTCATCCTCCTGGTCGACGAGCGGCCCGAGGAGGTCACGGAGATGGAGTCGTGCGGCTTCGGCGAGGTCATCTCCTCCAGCTTCGACTACCCGGCGGATCGCCACACTGCAGTTGCCGAGATCACGCTGGAGCGGGCTCGTCGGCGTGCGGAGAGCGGAGACGACGTGGTGCTGATCCTGGACTCCATCACCCGCCTGGCCCGGGCCTACAACCAGGTGGAGGAGGGCACCGGACGGACCCTGTCCGGCGGTCTCGACGCCGGGTCCCTGGAGAAGCCGAAGCGGTTCTTCGGCAGCGCCCGCAACATCGACGAGTCCGGAGGCGGCGGCTCGCTCACCATCATCGGCACCGCCCTGGTGGAGACGGGAAGCCGCATGGACGATGTGATCTTCGAGGAGTTCAAGGGCACCGGGAACAGCGAGCTGGTGCTCAGCCGCGAGATCTCGGAGCGCCGCATCTTCCCCGCCATCGACCTGGACCAGAGCGCCACGCGGCGGGAGGAGCTCCTCCTGGACGAGGACGCCCTGGAGATCTCCCGCGCCATGCGCCGTGAGCTGAGCGGGTCCCCGCCCGTGGAGGCCATGACCGACGTCCTGGCCCTGATGAAGCGGACGGAGACGAACCAGGAGTTGCTGGACCAGGTGAAGGCGAAGATCTGATCTCGCCTCGATCGCGACACTCCGAGTTCCTGGCTGTGGCGAATTCTGCTTCGCGAGATCACCAGCGCAGAGGCGGCACCCGCCGGCTACTCGTCCTCCCCGCCGGCGTCCCCCTCGACCTCTCCGCGGAGACGTGCCCGCTCCCGGCGGGCGTAATGGAGGATCTCGTACGCTGAGGCCTTCAGCAGCCGCACCTCGCGCTCGTCCAGCTCGGCGCGCTGAAAGATGCTTCGGAAGCTGGTCATCTTCGGGCCGGGGTCGATGCCCGAGAACATTCCCAGCTCGTCCAGCGCCTCCTCCCACACTTCGAACAGCGACTCGAGCTCTTCGGTCGTGGCCCGGGGCACCTGATGGGTGGGCTTCGGCGAGAGGTCCCGGTCCGGAAGCTCCTTCTGCTCCCGGACCGCCCGCCTGAGCTCGTAGAAGACGATCAGAGCCGCGTGGCTCAGGTTGAGCGACGTCTTCTCCGGATCGGTGGGAATGTTCAGCAGCTCGTGGCAGCGGTCGAGGTCTTCGTTGGAGAGCCCCCTGTCCTCGCGGCCGAAGACCACCGCCACGTGACCCCCGCCAGTGCGTGCGACGATCTCCGGGGCGGCCTCGCCCGGTTTCCGCCACTCCTGCTTCACCGACCGTCGGCGGGCGGACGTGCCGATCACCCGGGTGCAGTCGGATAGGGCCCCCTCCAGACTGTCGTGCACCTCGGCGGCCTCCACCAGCTCGTCGCTTCCGTGGGCGATGCCCGTGAGCCGATAGGGATCCATCTCCTCGTCCGGGTTCACGACCCGGAGATGCCGGAGCCCCATGTTCATCATGCCGCGGATCACGAGCGCGATGTTCACCAGGTCCTGGGGTTCGTGCAGGACGACGACCAGGTGCTCGAACGGGTCGTCGGCGGCCCCGGGGAGGGGGCGAGGCGGATCGTGGGCCGAGGATCGGTTCATCGACGGGCGGGGAGATGCGTTCGGGTGTCGGGCGAAGCCGGTTGTCCGGCACCGACAAAGCTACCGATCGCGGCGCCAGCCCGGCCAGTGGAGGTGGGCGTCGGAACTGCTGCCGACGGGCTGACCACGGAACGCCGGACACGCCCCGGCGTATGTTATCGCAGAAAGGCGACAGCTTGATTCGCGACCGGAGGTCCGGCCGGGAGGGGATGTGTGCGCGCCCCTTCCCGCAGGTTGACAGACCCGATTTCTGGGCGTAGGATCCCGGGCGCACTGGAGTCGAGCCTCACCGGGCACGGCTCCTTTTCGCGACTGCGGGGCCCGGCGAGACCCGGTGCCGTGGCCGAGTGGCTAGGCAGGGGCCTGCAAAGCCCCCTACGCTGGTTCGATTCCAGCCGGCACCTCTTCTTTCGGTGCCCACGATATCGGGCGCCCTGGACATGCGGGCGTAGCTCAGTTGGCAGAGCGCAACCTTGCCAAGGTTGAGGTCGCCGGTTCGAACCCGGTCGCCCGCTCTTCATACCACATTCCAGGGACCGAACGCCGGCTCGCTCGTCGCGACTGCCTCCGCCTCGCGACGACCGCGGGACCCACGGTCAAGGGGGGCGGTAGCTCAGCCGGCCAGAGCGCTGCGCTCACATCGCAGAGGTCAGAGGTTCGAGTCCTCTCCGCCCCACTCTCCCGGTACGAGCCGCAAGCGGGCGTAGCTCAGTTGGCAGAGCGTCAGCTTCCCAAGCTGGAGGTCGCCGGTTCGAAACCGGTCGCCCGCTCTGGTCGCAGCCGGTCGGAGGTCGCCTCCTCCTGGCGTCCCGAAGACACTGGTGCGGGCGTAGCTCAGTTGGCAGAGCGTCAGCCTTCCAAGCTGAAGGTCGCCGGTTCGAGGCCGGTCGCCCGCTCTTTCCTGTACCGAGAAGCAGCGACCCGGCGAGGAGCTTCCGCTCCTGCCGGGCTCTCGTAATGTCAGCGCCGTGCACTCCCGCGGAGGGGCGGCCGGCACCCCTGTAAATGAGCGTCACCCTGCTTGGCCTCCTCGCCCTGCTCTCCCTGATCTCGGTCCTCGCGTACCGCTACCGTTCGGGACGTCAACATCCCCCTTCGCCTGCCGAGGAGTCCGCGCCGGACGCCGGACGTGACACGGTTGTGTCCAGGGTCTCCGTCTACGGGGAGGAGTGTGCCGCCGTGCGGACGGCGGGGCGTGGGATCTACGTGAGGGGCGACGGTGTGGTCCTGATGGAGGGCGACACGATCAGGATCGACGACCGATCCTTCACGGTCACGAGGCTCAGGAGGACTCGCGAGAGGCGCACCGACGGCGTGCTGATCGTCGGGCTCAGCGAGCTCCCGTGAGCCCCCGGACCGGGCGAAGAAGTGTACCTGTGCGGGAGGTGCGGCAGCGCTCCCACCATCTTCGCGCCCCTCCCCATGCCTGCGTAGGATTGCGCCCACGGCTGGCCCCCGGCCCGGTGCCCCTCGATCTGCGAATAGCGACGCAGCCTGCAAGAGCCGACTCCCCGTCCTCCGTGACCCGGGAGTCCCGGATCATCACTGTCTCGTGGGCGTCTTCGACGGTTATGTCGGGGCAGGCACGAAGTCTGTTCCCACGGAGACGACGCCCCTCGCGCTGTCGTGGGGCGCGTCGTTCGAGAGCAGACAGCCCTCGCAACGGGAGCGTGGCGCGGTGAATATTCTGACCCGGCTCGTCGACGTCTCCTTCCAGGAGCAGGAGGACGGCTCGGTCGCCTTCTTCCCGTTCGGCGCGGCCGGAGACGCCTACCGGATCGAATCTCCGGATCGCTACCGTCACATTCGTGGCTTCGTGCGCCGGTTCCTCCTGCACGTGCTTCCGGCCGTGGTGGTCGTCGCGCTGGCCGTGACGCTCCTCGCCCTGTGGAGGATCGGGGCGAGCGGCCGATCCCTGCTCGTCGCCGGGGGCACGGTCATCGCAGTCGCGCTCGCATGCGGGATCCATTACCGGAGTACGGTCCGCCGGCTCGTGGCCGGGCTCGAGACCACCGAGGCCAGCATCGACGTCGAGCGGTATCTGTGGTTCCCCACGGCGTTCCCCGAGCTGTACGCGATGCATCTGTGGGGCATCGGATTCACCGCGCTGGCCCTGGTGGGGCTGTCGCTCCTGTTTCCCGGCCTCGACGACCGCGTCGCGGGTCTCTGCGCCGGCGCGGTGGGAGTCCTCGGCGGGTGGGCCAGAGTGAAAGGGCGCGGCTGAGACCCTCCCGCACCCGGTCTTTCGTCGAGCTCCCCGCGCCCGGCCCGGTCTCGGCCCCGGGGCTTGACATCGATTAGACGAGAAATATTTTGATGTCGAACGATATGGAGGAGGCGGCGGCCCGCCCCGGCTGCGACACTCGAGACAAGACTCGAACGCGGGAGACGAGCCGTGGGCACGGAACACCAGGGACCGGCGGAAGAACGGCGGGCGCTGGACGCCTACGTCAAGTTCGTCCGCGCCTACGACACCATCGATTCCCGGCTGCGGAACGGTCTCCGGGAGGAGGGGCTCACGGTGAGCCAGCTAGGGGTCCTGGAGGCGCTGATGCACATCGGGCCGATGGTGCAGTCGGAGCTGGCCGAGAAGCTCCTCACCAGCCCCAGCAACCTGACCACGGTGCTGGACAACCTGGAGCGCGACGGGCTGGTCCGGCGGCAGCGCAGCACCGAGGACCGCCGCCAGGTGGAGGTGTCGCTCACGGCCGACGGGCGCGAACTGATCGAGGACGTGTTCCCGCGGCACGCGGAACGCATCACCCGCCTGTTCGGGGCCCTGGATCCCGAGGAGCAGGACGAGCTCGGAAGCCTGTGCCGCAAGCTGGGGCGCGACGCGGGATCGGGATAGGAACACCGACGTGCCGGCCGGGACGGTGAACGCAGACGCCCTGTTGCAATTTCGCCAATTAATTCGATGTCGAATAGTTAAACTAGAATCAAACAGAGGTCGATATCCATGAGCAGCGAGAGCCGAGCCCAGGACGTGGAGACGATCGTGAAGGTGATCTTCTACAGCATGTACGGGCACGTGCACCAGATGGCGGAGGAGGTCGCGAAGGGCGCCCGCCAGGTGCCGGGGGCCCGGGTGGAGCTCCTGCAGGTGCCGGAGCTCGTGCCCGAGGAGACGCTGGAGGAGAGCGGGGCGAAGGAGGCCCGCGCGGTCTTCGGCGACGTGCCCGTGGCCGAGCCCGCGGACCTGGTGGAGGCCGACGCCCTCCTCTTCGGGGCGCCGACGCGCTTCGGGAACATGTCCGCCCAGATGCGGAACTTCCTGGACCAGACGGGTGGTCTGTGGTTCAACGACGAGCTGGTCGGCAAGGTCGGCGGCTTCTTCACCTCGGCCAACACGCAGCACGGCGGCCAGGAGTCCACGCTGCTCACCGCCCAGGTCACGCTTCAGCACCTGGGTATGATCGTGCTCGGCGTGCCCTACACGGAGGAGCGCCAGCAGACGCTGGACGAGATCAGCGGCGGCTCGCCCTATGGCGCCTCCACCGTGGCCGGGCTCGACGACTCGCCGACGGACAACGAGCGCGGCATCGCCCGCTTCCAGGGACGCCACGCCGCCTGCACGGCCCGACGGCTCCGACTGGGTCGGCTCGTCGACGGCGAGGCCGCAGAGGCCGTGGACTCCGCCGCGTGACGGGGTGAGGTGCGGAGGGGCGCTCCCCGCGACGAGGTGGTGCGGTCCCCTCCGCCTCTTTCCCGTCCCTCCTCCGTCGAGGTATCTTGCGAGCGCTACGGCGACGGCTCCTTCGACCCTCTACAGGGCCACCCGCCGATGACCCGGGCGGATCTCATCTACGTGGTGTGGTCGTTCACGGCACACAGGACCGGCGTCGTGGTCTTCCATTTCCGGCGGCCGGACGGGACGGTGGAGAGCGATCGGCTGGGCGTCTCCACACGGTGCGACTGGGCGCTGCTCCCCGCTCCCGTGGCCAACATCCTCCGTGAGCACGAGAGCACACAGGGGCAGTGGACCTGCTGACCTGAAGGCCGCAGCGCCGCACGGGGCGAGGCGGGCGAACGATGGGTCGCCTACCGCTCTTCCCCCTGCCCGCTCGCCTCCTCATCGTCCGGAGCGTCCCCTCCGAGCTCGACGACGAGCCCTCCCTCCTCTCCCTCCGGGTAGTCGTAGTTGGAGGCGGCCACCGTGCCGGGGACGGGGGCGTGCTCCGTCCAGTTTCCCGTCGTCGGGCTCTCCAGGAAGACGCGTCCGTTGGCGAGGACCGCAACGGTGGTCTCACTACGCGGGTGGAGGAAGGCGGCGCGGACGTCCGAGGGGGTGACGGCGTGTGCGATGGAGTCGATCTCGTCGACCATGACTCTCCAGGGTTCCGGATCCTCACTCCTGACGACGGGCCCAATACTGGAACACTGCCCGGTGCTCCTGGGTTCTGGAGTCTCCGCTCCCGGGTCGGCTCCGCCGGGGAGCACAGCCACGAACAGGAGGACGGAGGATGTGTCGACTCTACGGGTTCCGAGCCACGCACCCGACCCGGGTCCAGTGCGAGCTGATCGAGGCCCAGAACTCCCTCATGCACCAGAGCCGGCGGGACGGCCGCGGACTGGGAAACCCGGACGGTTGGGGGCTGGGCACCGTGAGGGACGGGACTCTCGAGTGCGAGCGAGAGGTGGGGCCCGCCTACGAGAGCGAGGAGTACCGGCGCGACGCGGCCCGCGTCGACGCGTCCACGGTGCTGGCCCACGTGCGCCGGGCCACGGTGGGCGAGCCGCGGGAGGAGAACACCCACCCGTTCCGCCGCGAGGGCTCGCTCCTGGCCCACAACGGCCACGTCCCTGCCTTCGACCGTCTCCGGCCCCGGCTCCTGGAGGCGATGGCCCCGGAGCTGGAGAGGGGCATCCGCGGGAGCACGGACTCGGAGCACGTCTTCCACGTGCTGCTCTCGAGGCTCCGGGACCGCGTGGACGCCGGTGCGGACGAGCCCGTCGCCGAGACCGGGGCCGGCGGCGAGGCCATGAGGGAGGTACTCCAGGGGACGATCGCCGATCTCCAGGGGTGGTGCGACGGCGCGGTGCCGGAGGCCGACGGGATCCCCCGTGGCCCCGACGGACACCGGCTGGACCGGCTCGCCCTGAACCTGCTGTGGACCTCCGGTTCCTCTCTGGCCGGTTCGCGCTTCGGGCGCTCCCTGTGGTACGTGGAGCGGGACGGCGCCCACCGGTGCGAGGTGTGCGGCGAGCAGCACCCGGACCCGGTGCCGGACGGCTACCGTTCCATCGTGGTGGCGTCGGAGCGTATCACCGACGAGGACTGGCAGGAGGTGCCGGAGTCGTCGGTGTTCCACGTGGACGACGAGATGCGGCTCCGGGCGCGGCCGCTGTAGAGACGGGGATCGCCGCGGCCGGCCCTCGGCTCAGCCCCGGCGGATCCCGATGCCGCCGGAGCCCGTGTCCAGGTTCAGACGGGCTCCGAAGTCGGTGGGAACCAGCACCTCGACGCCGCCGGAGCCGGTGTCGATCACGCCGCGCTCCAGATCCGAGACCAGCGCCACGTCCACCGAGCCGCTGCCGGTGTCGCTGTCGAGCTCCCGCGCCGACACCTCGCGCAGGTCGACGCCGCCGGAGCCGGTGTCCACGGTGAGGACATCGGCACGGATACCGGTTCCCTCCACGCTCCCCGAGCCGGTGTCCACGCCGACGCGGGAGCCGCCGATCCCTTCCAGGCGCACGCTTCCGGATCCCGTGTCGATGGCCAGGTCGCCCTCGACGGAGGCCGCCCGCACGGCTCCGGAGCCCGTGTCCACCGTCAGCGAACCGCGGACGCGGTCCGCCTGCGCCGGGCCGGAGTGCATGTCGACGAGGACCGTACCGTCCACATCGCTCACGCGCGCCCGGTCGACGCCCTGATGGACGGCCACCTCCTGGCCCGATGGGACCAGCACCCGGACGTCGGCCCAGGCCCGGAGCCCGTCGCCGGAGGAGACCACCTCCACGTCCCGGCCGTCGTCACCGATGCGGCCGTCCTCTCGAACCTCGATGCCGGTTTCGACGTCCAGGCCGAGCCACTCGAAGAAGCGGGGGACCTCCCCCTCGCCTTCCCGCTCCGGGGAGACCACGCGGTCCTCGTCCTCCGGGTAGAGCACCCGCAGGGTCTGTCGGCCGTCCAGCACGCCGGTGGCCACCGACAGGCGCGCCGAGTCGCGTCCCCTGGGGGTGACCTCGACGCGGACCATCTCGCCCTCGCCGCGGACGACCTCCACCCTTCCGGCGATGTTGTGGACCGCGACGCTGGCGCCCCGGAGGCGGTACGTCTCGGTGGCGGGCTCCTGCTGCTGGGCCGCGGCCGGCGCCGCGGTCGAGGCGAGGAGGAGGACGGCCACGGCGGCGAGCCGTCCGAGGGGCGTGCGGTCGAAGCGTTGCGGGCTGTGTTCTGTCATGGCGGTACTTCCCCGGATGATCGGTGAGGCGCGCTCGTCTGCGTCGGACGGGGAATCCCCCGGCCACCCTGCCCTACGGGAGACGCCTCGCCTCGGTTTCACCGCGCCCGCGCTCGCGGAGATCACAGGGCGGCGGTCACCGGAAGTGGTAGAAGAGGGACAGCAGCGCACGGGTCTCGTAGCTCTCGTCCGCGGAGACCGGGATGCTTCCGGCGATACCGAGGAAGAAGGGCGAGTCGCCCGAGGGTCGCAGCTTGAGGCCCGGCGTCAGGTTGGCCACGGCCTCGCCCGTGGCGTGTCCGCTGAGTCCGGCGTGGCCATGGAGCTCGAGGGTCGCCTGCACCTCCGGGGTCGCGCGGTAGAGGGCCGACGCGTTGTAGGAGATGTCGGTTCCCGCCTCGGCCGGGTCGGCGTGGTTGGTCGGGATCTCGAAGGTACCGAAGCCCACCAGCTCCCAGCGTCCGGTCTTCCATCCGGCGTTCAGGAAGGGCTCGAACGTCCACAGGTCCCGGCCCAGGCTGGAGTGAACCCCGCCGGTGCCGTCGAACCGCGGGTCCGGAACGTCGCCCCGGATCGACGCGGACACCCTCGAGCGGTGGCCGTGGCCTCCTTCCTGGTGTGCGTGACCGTCCTCCTCGCCGCTGGTGGGTAGGCCGAGCGCGACGCCGTAGCCCAGCGACACTCCGGCGTGCTCGAAGGCGTAGCTGGCGAACTTGAGGGCCGCGTGGCTGAATCCCGTGGCTCCGGCCGTGAAGCTGTACGGCACGTCCGCCTCCACGCTGAAGCTGCGGTGGGGCGACCACTCCGCCGCGAGCGTCGCCGCGTTCTCCTGCTCTCCGGCGGCCAGGTCCCGATAGTCGTAGTTGATCCGGAGCTTCGTGTCCGGAGACACCGACTCCGTGGCCAGCGGGTGGGCGAAGTGGAGGCCCGAGTGATGGCCCGGGGCCGCGGAGCCGGCCGCCCCGTGCCGGTGCGCCACGGTGTCGGCCGTGGCGGCATGGGCGCGGGTGCCGCTCTCGACATCCGTCCGCCGGTGGGCCACGGCACGCAGGCCGTCCATCTCGCCCGCGATCTCGTGGAGCCCCCCGATCATGCGGTCCACGTCTTCCTCGATCCGCTGGAGGTGGCGGGCGAAGGCGTCGCTGGCCTCCACCGCCGGACTCTCGCCCAGGCTGTCCAGCGTCGAGGCCAGATGACTCAGCCGTCGCGCCGCGCGGCTGCTTCTCACGCCGGTGGTGACCGTGGCGGAGAGTACGGGCTCGTCCGACCACCGCTCCTCCAGGGACGGATTCCGCTCGAGGGTGCGGAGCATCTGGCGGAAGTGCGCCGTCACGCCTTCCAGGCGGGCCGCGATGGCGGTGTCACTCGTGGCGGCGCGGGCCGGTCGCTCCTGGGCGGCGGTGGGCACGGAGACCAGGAGAAGCAGTGCGGCCAGGAGGACGGCGATGGAAGACATGCGGCCGTCTCGTGGAAAGTCGTGCGTGGACATGGGACCTCCCTCTGTCCAGAGCCGGGGCTGTGGCGGCACGTGTCCGCGGAGTCGGATCAGGCGGCGGGAGGACCGGTGGGGTAGGGGAGCAGATAGGCGGTGAGCCCGCGGCGGAGGGTCCGGCCCTCGGGGCGGAGTCGGACGCGGAAGATGCTGCCGCCGAGGGCGGGCGCAGCGTCGAGGAGGGACAGAAGCGGGGAGGCGGCCGTCGCATGGCAGCTCCCGACGCAGGTACAGCGGCCGCTGGCCGGCGGGCTGGCCGGTGGTCGGTTTCTTCGACCACGCTGATCGTACGACCGCTGTGCTATGACAACGAAAGCGTGTACAACCACGTTTCGTCAAGCGGCGCGGTCGTCGGGGAACGCCGTCACCGCGCGTGGCGTACGACCGTGCGGTGACGGTCGAAGGCCGATCACGATCACGCAGGCGGCGAGGAGGCTGACACCGCGATGGCCGAGGACATCGGCCGCATGCTCCTCATCTTCGGCCTGGTGGTCGCGGCGGTCGGGGCACTGCTGCTCCTGGCCGGCCGGCTCGGAATCGGCAGGTTGCCCGGGGATCTGGTCTGGGAGGGGGACGACTGGGCCGTCTACGTCCCCCTGGGATGGATGATCGTGGTCAGCGTGGTCCTTACCCTGCTGCTGAACGTGTTCTCCGGCGGCGAGTAGACAGAGTCACCCGACCCCGTAGCTCAGCCTGGAGAGAGCGCGGGATTCCTAATCCCGAGGTCGTGAGTTCGAGTCTCACCGGGGTCATTCCCTTCCCTACGCCTCCTTTCTTTCCACCGTACGTGGCACGAAAACCGGGGGCAGGCCAGGAGGTCAGAGCGCTCGACGTCCACGGAGACGCGAGCAGTCTGTACGGCCTGCAAAGCCGACAGGGATCCCGGCTCACACCTCCTTCAGCGCTTGATCGAGATCCCCGATCAGGTCCTCCGGCCGCTCCAGCCCCACCGACATGCGGAGCAGTCCGTCCCGGATGCCGGCCGCCCGGCGACGCTCCGGCGGGACGGAAGCGTGGGTCATGGAGGCGGAGTGCTGTATCAGGGTGGCTACGTCGCCGAGGGAGACGGCCAGGGTGCAGAGCTCCACGCCGTCCACCAGCCTGCGGGCGGGCTCGAGCCCGCCGACCTCGAAGGCGACCATTCCGCCGAAGCCGGACATCTGCCGCCGGGCGAGCTCGTGCTGCGGGTGGGTCTGTAGCCCGGGATAATGGACGCGTACGACGCGGGGGTGCTCCGCGAGCCGACGGGCCACCCGGAGTGCGTTGGCGTTGTGCCGCTCCAGTCGGACCGGGAGCGTCCGGAGGCCCCGGAGGACGAGCCACGCGCTGTCCGGCGCGATCACCCCGCCGAGGTGCTTGAGCGTCTTCCAGCGCACCCGCTCGAGGAGCTCCTCGGGACCGACCAGGGCGCCGGCCACAGCGTCCCCGTGGCCACCCAGATACTTCGTGGCGCTGTGTACGACCACGTCGATCCCCGCCTCGAGGGGCCGCTGGTTGACCGGCGTGGCAAAGGTGTTGTCGGCCACCGTGAGGAGTTCCTCGGCTCGACCGAGATCCGCTACCGCCTCGAGGTCCACGAGGTCCAGGGTCGGATTCGCTGGTGTCTCCACGTAGAGCAGCCGTGTCTCGTCCCGAATCGCTCCGGCGAATTCCTCGGGCTCCGTCCCGTCGACGTAGGTGACGGAGACGCCGTGGTCGTCCGGGAGGTCGTCGAGGAGGGATGAGGTCGTGGCATACAGTGCGGACGGCGCGACGAGGTGATCGCCGGGCTCGAGACACGCGAACAGCAGGCTCGAGATCGCGGCCATCCCGGAGCCGAACGCCAGGCCCGCCTCCCCGCCCTCGAGCTCGGCGACTGCTTCTTCCAGCGCCTGCTGGGTCGGGGTGCCCATCCGACCGTAGAAGTGTCCCGGCGCTTCGCCCTCGTGCACGGCGGCCGCCCGGTCGGCAGTCTCGAACCCGTAGGAGGAGGAGCGATGCAGGCCCGGTGCGAGTCCGTCCATGTCGCGGCCGGGGCTAGCCCCCGCCCGGATCGCCCGCGTATGGATCGGATCTTCTTCGCTGTTGCTCCCGTCGTGCGTCGTTGACCCGATCCCGTCAGCCACAGCACACCTCCCCGCCGTCGGCCGTGACCGCCGCCGATGCGGGTCCCTCGGGTCCATGGTCGGCAGCCAGCGCCGCATCCGCGGAGCACACGCCCGTCTCGGGTAGCTGAAGCTCAGTCCGGCGGGCGGCCTGCCGGTCCCCGGCGAGCGAGGCGACGACGGACCGTACCTGCTCGTAGCCGGTGGAGAGCAGGAACGTCGGCGCCCGGCCGTAGGACTTCATTCCGACGATGTAGAAACCGGTCTCCGGATGGCGGAGCTCCTCCTCGCCGTGCGGAGGCACTGTCCCGCAGGAGTGCACGTTCGGGTCGATCAGCGGACCCAGGTCCCGCGGCGCCTCGGTGGCGGGGTCCAGATCCAGCCGCAGCTCCCGCACCATCTCCAGGTCCGGCCGGAAGCCGGTGACGCCGACCACGCGGTGCGCGTCGAGGGATCGGCCGCGCCCGTCCTCGAGGACGACTCCGTCCCTACGGGCCCGCACAGACCGGGTGCCGAACTCCTGGACCATGCGTACCGCTCCCTCCTCAACGAGCCCGCGGAGCCGACGCTCGAGCGTCCCCCGCGCTTCGAGCTCGTCCTCCTCGTCCCCGTCCTCCCGGAACACGTTCTGGGGTGGCCCGCCGCGGAGCACCCAGACCGGCTCCGTGTCCGGCGCCTCGCGCTTCAGCCGAACCAGGTCCAGGAGCACATTGGCCGCCGAATGTCCGGCCCCGACCACGGCCGTACGCTTCCCCGCGTAGAGGTGGCGGTGGCTACCCAGGACGTCCGGCAGGCCGTAGTGGATGCGCTCGGACGCCTCTCGCTCGCCGCGAGCCGGGAGGCCGTCCGCCCCCAGGGGGCGCGGCCGGGTCCAGGTACCCGATGCGTCGATCACGGCGCGCGCGAGCTGCCGGCCGCGCTTCCTTCGGGTCTCGTAGTGAAGGAGGAAGGGGGAGTCGGACCGCTCGGACCGGGAGGCTCCTTTGAGGCGGTCGCGGCCGATGCGGCTTACGCCCGTGACCCGGTGCTCGTAGTGGATGTTCGAACGCAGCGCCGGAAGCTCCGCCAGCGGCTCCAGGTAGCGCTCGACGAGCTCCCCACCGGTGGGCAGCTCGTCGGCCGGAGGAGCCTTCCAGCCCGCCGCCTCGAGCATCTCCTTCGCGACGGGATCGATGCAGAGCTCCCATGGAGAGAAGAGCCGTACGTGGCTCCACTCCCGGACGGACGTCCCGGCGCTCGGTCCCGCCTCCAGGATGACAGTTTCCTGGTCACGGGCGGCAAGATACGCGGCGGCGGCGAGACCAACGGGGCCGGCGCCGATCACGGCGACGGGCAGGTCGTCCGCTTCATCCGGCCCGTCGCCGTTCCGGCCGAGCGTGAAGACCGGCTCCTTCGGCGACTCTCGCCTCCCGGTTGTTCGGGGCCCTGGAGGCTCGGTCGTGTCATACGGCGAGGGACAGCAGGCGGGCGCTTCCATGTCGACCTCCTAGTCGAGTCGTTCGCGTCCGGCGAAGGACGGGCTGAAACCATGCAGCAGGTTGTGCGGTCTTATATATTCAAATACGTTTATATATTCACCCAAAAAACCCTACGCGACAGCCTCCGGCCGGGACTGCGCGGCCGCGTCGATCTCATCCAGGAACTTCTGCAGGGCCTCGAGCCCGTCGGCGGAGATCCGGAAGTGTACCCATCGGCCCCGCTTTTCGGACTCCACCAATCCGGCCTGCCGTAGGACCTTCAGGTGGTAGCTGGTGGCTGGCTGGGACAGCTCCAGGTGGTCCTGGACGTGGCACGCGCAGACAGCCGCCTCGCAGTCCGCGCCGGGCGGCGCGCCCTCGGCGATAAACCGCAGGGCCCGGAGTCGGTGAGCGTCGCTCAATGCCTTGAAGGCCTCAACCAGCTGTTGCTGAATCATGACGTATAAACGACTATTAATATATGAGCTCCGCGTCAAGCCCCGACGGCGTTTTGCTCACGCTCGGCGTGATAACCGAAATGAACGGGCATCTGACGGGGCTGGCGTGAATGACTTAGCCGGAAACCCGGGATAGCGTCATGACCCTGTTCATCCTGGTTCGAACGGTACATCGGACGCAGACGTACCACCCGGAGCCGGGCGAAGTCCGCCTCAGTGCCGGACCAGGCCCAGCTCACGCAACAGGGTGAGCCGCTCCTGCAGCCTTCCTCCTCCCGACGTCGCCCGCGAGGTCTGTTCCTCCGTGGGGTGAAGCGCGGCGAGTCCGCACAGCGCGATCAGGATGACGATCAGTGCTTCCATCGTGAATCTCCCGTTGGATGAGATCTATTCGAGTGGCCGGATCCGAGTCCGGCTCCCGTCGTTTCCCTCTCTGCAGCCCCCACTACGGGAGGGGGGCGCCTCTGGTTTCAGAATCCCACCGTACGGTGCGGATTCTCCCCTCGACCCTCCCCGGGAATTCCCGGACAGACGGGCCCGTGCACAAGCCCCAGATTGAGGTCTTTCGCGGCTACGCGTCGCCGCGGCTGGTGTCGCCGCCGGCGACGTGGTGATGATTCCGGCCGAGCGGGAGGAGCGTCTTCTTCCGGCGGGCATGGACGACGAGCGGGGCGTCTCGTCGGCGCCCTCCGGGCCGTCCTTCCTCACCATCCACTTCGTTCGCTGCGAGGAGGGCCGACTGCAGGGGACGCTGGACGCCTACGAGGATCCGGAGACCGGCCATCCGCTGGTGACCACCTTCCGGGGGGAGATCGCCGGGGATTCCATCGGAGGCTCCTTCACCTCCTACGACCGGATCACCGAGCGGCGGGCCGAGGGGACCTGGTTCGTCCGGCGCGACAGCCCGTGACGGACAGCGTTCGCATGTCCGGGGAGCCGGCGGCCGCGGGGTCCGACCGAACCGCGGCGCGGGACGCCGACGGGGGCGCCTCCGGGAGCGACGGCGATTCCCGCTCCGACGCCCCGTCCAACGACGAGATCGCCCGGCAGCTGGATCGGGTGGGCGACCTCCTGGAGCGGGAGGAGGCCAATCCCTTCCGGGTCCGGGCGTACCGGCGCGCCGCGGACGAGCTCCGGGCCCGGGTCGACCGAGTCTCTGCTCAGAGCTCCGCCAGCGCCTCCCCGATGGGCGTGGGCCCGCTGACGATGGCGAAGGTCTTCCCCCGGGTGCCATTCACCTCCAGGCTCTCCACAAGGACCCGGGCCACGTCGTCGCGAGGGATGGAGCCGCCGCTCGGGAGGGACGGCGCCATCTCCAGTCGTCCGGTCCCCTCCTCTTCGGTGAGCCGTCCCGGCCGGACGATGGTATGGGCGAGATCGCTGCGGCGGAGCCAGAGGTCGGCGTGTCCCTTGGCACGGTAGTAGGGCGAGAGGCGCTCTCCCTCGCTCTCCGGGTCCGCGCCCCTCGAGCTGAGCATGACGTAGCGCTGGACCCCCCGGGCCTCGGCGGCGACCATGCTCTTCACCGCGCCGTCCCGGTCCACCGTCACCGTCTTGTCGAGACCGGTTCCCGCCCCGGATCCCGCGCAGAAGATCACGGCGTCGCATTCCTCCAGGGCGGGGTCGAGGAGCCCCTCGAGGTCGGCGACGGCGACCTCGACGTCCATCTCCCGGAACTTCGGAGACTGGGCCTCGTCCCGGATCATGGCCACGGGCCCGTAGGCCTCCCGCCTCGCCAGCAGCCGTACGACCCGAGTCCCGGTGGAGCCGTTCGCGCCGATCACGAGCACGCGTGCCCCGTCGTCCGTCATCGGTTCCTCCCCTGCTGGTGCCCTCCGCTCCCTCCGTCGGAGACTCCGGGCGGTCCGCTCACGCTGCCCCCGCCCCGGCCGTGTCACCGGTCCCCGCCGCCCTCAGCTGCAGCATCTCCACGAAGAGCGAGAATCCGAAGGCCGCGTAGACGTAGCCCTTCGGGAAGTGCTGGCCGAAGCCCTCCGCCATGAGGGTCACGCCCACCAGGAGCATGAAGCTCAGGGCCAGGATCTTCACGGCGGGGTGGTCCTTCATGAAGGAGCTGATGGGGCGGATCATGGCGATCATGATCCCCACCGACACCACCACGGCGGCGATCATGACCTCGATGTACTCGGTCATCCCGACGGCCGTGATCACCGAGTCCAGGGAGAAGACCATGTCCAGGGCCACGATCTGGCCCAGGACCATCCCGAGCCCTGCCGTGGCCGTGGACTTCGCCTGCTCCTCGTGGCCCTCTCCCTCGATGTTCAGGTGGATCTCGTGCGTGGCCTTGGCCAGCAGGAAGAAGCCGCCGCCCAGCATCAGCAGGTCCTGGCCCGAGAAGGGCTGCTCCACGACGCGAAAGAGCTCGGCCTGGAGGCCCATCACCCAGGTGATGGCGAACAGGAGCGCGATCCGGATGATCATGGCCAGGGCGAGCCCCCCCCTCCGGGCCAGGGGGCGCTGATCCTCCGGCAGGGAGTCCGCCAGGATCGTGACCATGATGATGTTGTCGACCCCCAGGGCCACCTCCAGGGCGGTGAGGGTCAGGAAGGCGATCCAGGCACCGGGCTGGGTGAGGAGCTCCATCATTGGAGGCCGTGCTCCCGCTTGAAGGAGGACCAGCTCCGCTTGAGCTCCAGGAACTCGTCGAAGTCGTCCACCCGGAGGAACGGGTTCGTGGCCTCCTCCACGCCGACCGTGGACGAGGGTCTGCAGCCGAAGTCGTGGCCCGGCCACACGGTGGTCTCGTTCGGCAGCTCCCGGAGCACCCGCTCGAGGCTCTCGTACTCCTCCCGGGCGTCGGCCTCCCCGCTGGTGCCCCCGATCTTGCCCACGAACAGCAGATCGCCGGTGAGGGCCACCCCGTAGTCGGCCAGGTGGATCAGCAGGTGATCGTCGGCGTGGCCCGGGACATGGAGGAAGCGCAGCGACAGGTCGCCGGGATCGAGCCTGTCGCCATCCTCCAGCGGGACGTCCGGGGCGGTGGCAGCGCTCCGGTGGGCGGCCAGGGGAGCTCCGGTGAGCTCCCTGGCCCGGGCGTTGCCGTTGGTATGGTCGGCGTGACCGTGGGTGTTGATGATCATGTCGACCTCGAGTCCCTGCGCCTCCGCCCGGTCGACGAGCGCCTTCGGGTCGAAGGAGGGATCCACGAGGACCCCGGAGCCCGCCGAGCGGTCGCCCAGCAGATAGCCCAGGTTCCGGTCGCCGCCCGTCCGCATCTGCTCGAAGATGAAGTTCATGGCAATGCCACCACAGTCCCGTGAGGAGTGTAGTCAGGAGTGCAGGAGAGAATCGGGCCGGCCGCGCCGTCCGACTCGAGCCGTCAGGATAGCGTCTCGCCGCCGGCGGAGTCTGTCAATCGAGCATCACCGAAGCGATGGACATCGATTCAACGGACGCACACCGACGATCCGGGTCAGCCGCTGCTATCTGCGCGGCTGTCGTGGTCGGCCTCCTGGGCCTCACGCCCCTGCCGGGCCCGGCCCAGGAGGCCTCCACCGAGTGGACCTGCTTCCGGAGCTGGACGGTGAGCTTCATGCAGGAGTCCGATCCCTTCATGGTGGAGCGTTCGCCCTGGGTGCTCCGGTGGCGCCGGACCACACCGACGCACACCGAGCACGACGGTCTCTTCGCCGAGCTCTACCGGGTCGAGCAGGGGGAGAAGACCGAGGATCAGGTGGCGGCGGTGAACACGGACCACGAGGGCCACGAGGGCACTGTCACGTTGGAGGAGACCGGCACCTTCTGGCTGGACCTGGAGAGCTGGTCCGAGCGCACCGAATGGAAGATCGAGGCCTGTCACCCCGCGAAGGCGCCGCCAGAGGGCGGGTCCACCTAACGCGCGTTTGCGCTCCGGGCGCCCGACCCGGACCATGCCGGCCGGCGGGGGCCCCTCGACCTCCCGGCCTCCGAATCCGTTGCATGCACCCGAGCTCATCCGATTCCCGCGAGGCTCCCATGGCATTTCCGCGCGACGAATGACGTCCGACGACGCGCCCACGCGGAACCGGACGTCGTTCGGCCTGGTCGCCGCGCTCCTGCTCGCGGCGGCCCCCTCCGTCGCCTGTGACGGGGCCCCCTCGGAGACGGCTGGTGACGGGAGCGAGGAGGCGCGGCCGGTGAAGGCCGAGATCCATCGTATCCAGGGCGAGGGTCACCTCTCCCCCCTCGCCGGGAAGGCCGTGACCACGGCCGGCGTCGTCACGGCCGTCGACACCGATGTCCTGTACCTGCAGGCGCCGTCCGGCGACGGGGAGGTCGCCACCTCGGAGGCCGTGATCGTGGAGACCGGGAGCGTTCAGGCCCCGTCCCGCGGCGACTCCGTCCGGGTCACGGGCACGGTGGAGGAGCACGTGCCCGGCGGACGGGAGACGGAGAACCTGAGCGTGACGCGGATCGATGCCGACGGGGTCGAGGTCCTGGCCGAAGGCTCCGAGCTGCCGGCGCCCGTGCGCCTCGGCTCCGACGGACGGATCCCGCCGGAGGTGCGGGTCATCGGCGAGGACGAACTCCCGGTGGACCTGCGAACGCCGTCGGAGGCGGAGTCCAATCCCTTCGATCCCGACGAGGAGGGCATCGACTTCTACGAGTCGCTGGAGGGCATGCGGGTGGTCGTCACCGGGCCGGTGGCGGTGTCGCCCACCGAGCTGCTGGGCGACGGGGAAGGCGAGATCTGGACGCTGGTCCAGGACGGCGCGCACGTCACTCCGGAGGACGCGCGGACGGCGGCCGGCGGCATCCGCCTGCAGCCCCATCCCGACAACCGCGGCGACCACAACCCGGAGCGGGTCCAGGTGCAGTTCGACGCCGACCTGTATCCCGGCAGTGCGCCGGAGCTGGCCGTGGGGAGCAGGCTGTCGGACGTGACCGGTGTCCTGGGCTACAGCTTCGGCAACTTCGAGGTGAAGGCCACCGCGGACGTCCAGGCCGAGCCCTCGGGTCTCGACCCGGGCCCGACGACTCTCGAGGGCGGGGCCGACCGGGTCACGGTGGCCACCTACAACGTCCTCAACCTGAACCCGTTGCAGGGGACCTCCGATCGGATGGAGCGCCTGGGGCGGCAGATCGCCGAGGGGCTGAGGGCGCCGGACGTGGTGGCCCTCCAGGAGATCCAGGACGAGAACGGGACCCGCGGCGGGGAGGATGACACGGAGACCGACGCCACCGAGACCCTGCAAGCCCTGGTGGAGGCCGTGGAGGCCGCCGGCGGGCCGCGCTACGAGTTCTTCGATGTGGCTCCCGAGCCCAATACCTCCGGCGGCGCCCCGGGCGGCAACATCCGGAACGCTTACCTCTACGACGCGAGTCGGGTGAGCCGCCGGGAGGTTACGTCGCTCACGCCTGCGGTCCTGCGCGAGGCCGGCGCTCGGGACCCGGAGGCCTTCGAGGGGAGCCGCGATCCGCTGGCCGCTACCTTCTCCTTCGGCGGTTACGAGTTCACGGTGGTCAACAATCACTTCAGCTCCCGCTTCGGATCCACGCCGATCTTCGGGGCCGTCCATCCCTTCGTACAGGCTGCCGAGGATGAGCGCGGGGCCCAGAGCCGGGCCGTGCACGACTGGGTCGCGCACCGGTTGGAGGCGGCGCCGGGGGCGAGAGTGGTGGTGGCCGGCGACCTGAACACCTTCGAGTTCACCGACGACCTGACGGATCTCCTGCCCGGTGACGGAGGGATCCTGAGGAACCTGCTGCGGGACGTGCCGGCGGAGCAGCGGTACAGCTATATCTTCGACGGCAACTCGCAGACCCTGGACCACGTCTTCGTCACCGAGGCCCTGCACGCCGGGGCACGGGCGGAACCGGTACACCTCAATTCGACCCTGCCCTCCGCCCGGTCGGGGAGCGACCACGATCCGGTGGTGGCGAGCCTCCGGATTCCGCAGCCGGACTCACTGTGAGGAAAACGATGAACGACGACGCTTCCCGCTGTATCTCCTCTCTCGCTTCTGCCCGCTCCGGCGCCGGCCCCTTCCTTCCGGCCGCGGCGCTGGCCCTGGTGGCCCTCGTGGTGCTCCCTCCGGCCGCGACCGCGCAGCAGGATCTGGATGTCCCCTATGTGCCGACGCCGCCGGAGGTCGTCTCCCGGATGCTGGAGATGGCCCGTCCCGCCCCCGGTGATACCGTCTACGACCTGGGGTCCGGCGACGGCCGGATCGTCATCACCGCCGCCGAGCGATACGGCACGCCGGGCGTCGGCGTGGAACTGGACTCAGGGCGGGTGGCGACGGCCCGTCAGAACGCTGCCGAGGCCGGCGTCTCCGACCTGGTCCGCTTCGTCCGGGGGGACCTGTTCGAGGCCGACGTCTCCTCCGCGAACGTCGTCACGCTCTACCTCTTCCCCGAGGTCAACCGAAAGCTCCGTCCCAAGCTCTACGAGCAGCTGGACCCCGATGACCGGGTGGTCTCCCACGACTTCAACATGGGCGAGTGGAGCGCCGACAGCGTGGTGAACATGAGCCGCCGCGACGGCGGCAGCTCCACCGTATACCTGTGGGTCATGCCGGAGGATGTCGGCGGCACGTGGGAGATGAACCTTCCGGGCGAGCGGACCGTGCGCGTGCGGCTGGACCAGCGCTACCAGGAGTTCCGGGCCACCTTTCCGGACGCGCCGGGCGGACAGGTCACCGGGACCCGGGTTCGGGGCGACACGGTCCGCTTCACGCTGCGTGGCGTCCTGGACGACGGTCCCCTCCGCTTCACGGGGACCGTTGAGGACGGGCGCATGGAGGGGACGACGTCCCTGGACGGGGAGTGGTCGGCGCGCCGGGTGAACGCCGAGGGCGACTCCTCGATTCTCGGCTGGGAAGGGGACGCCCGCAGCGACTCCGTCAGCGACGCCGGGAGCGACTCCGGCTCGTAGTCGCGGGCGGCTCGCCCGTCGTTCGGGTCAGTCCGCGGCGTCGGGCCCGGAGATCCGGTAGGAGCAGCCGTCGGCTTCCTTGGCCCGGTACATGGCCCGATCCGCCCATCGGATCAGCTCTGTCGGGTCGTCCAGGACCTCCTCGCGGGACAGTCCCCGCGGGTCGTCGCCCGCCACCAGGGCGACGCCGATGCTCACGGTGAGGCCGGTGGGCGAGGCCTCGATCGGGTCCACGCCACCCATCCCGTCACAGATCCGGCGGGCAACCAGCTGTACCTCGTCCACGCTCTCCAGCTCGTGGAGGAGGACGACGAATTCGTCGCCTCCGAAGCGCGCCACCGTGTCCCCGTCGCGGACCAGCTCGGAGAGGCGGGCGCCGATCTTCCGGAGCATGTGGTCGCCCACCTCGTGTCCGTGTCGGTCGTTCACCTCCTTGAAGCCGTCCAGATCCACGAAGAGCACCGCCAGGCACGCTTCCGGCGAGCGCTCGATGCGGGCCAGCGCCTGGTCGAGGCGGTCGTGAAGGAGGGTCCGGTTCGGAAGGCCCGTGAGGGAGTCGTGGAGCGCCTGCTGTCGGAGCTCCTCCTCCAGCTCCTTCCGGGCCGTCACGTCCCGGATGATGGCCTGGATGCCGCGGCGTCCCTCGGGCCCGGGCCGCAGGTTCGTCGTCACGGTGCAGTGGACCAGGTCCCCGTCGGCCCGCCGCAGCTGGAGCTCGAACCCCTGCACGTATCCGCTCTCCTCGAGTGCCCGCAGGAGCTCCTGTCGGCGGTCGGGGTCCTCGTACAGGTCCTGAGCCCTGAGCTCCTGCAATTCGTCCCGGGAGTACCCGGTGAGCTCCACGAAGGCGTCGTTGACGCGCCGGAAGTTGCCCTCGGGGTCCGTGAGGACGATGGCGTCGCGGGAATTCTCGAAGAGCGAGCGGTAGCGCTTCTCGGCCCGGCGCCGCTCCGTGATGTCCCGGACGAAGGCCACGAACCGACCGTCGTCCGCGGCGGGTGTCGGCGCGCTCGTCACGTAGAGCTCGGCCCACATGATGTCCCCGGAGGCGGTCACGTACCGCTTGTCGATGCGGTAGTGGGAGATCTCGCCGGCCAGGAGCTGCTCGTAGAGCTCCACGTCCTTCTGCACGTCGTCCAGGTGAGTGAACTCCACGAAGGTCTTCTCGCGGAGCTCGTCCGCGGAATAGCCGATCATCTCGACGAAGGCGTCGTTGACCTCAACCGGACGGCCCTCGTCGTTCACCACGGCGATGCCCACCGGGCTGTCCCGGAAGACGCGCTCCCAGTCGATGGAAGCGGCCGAGGCCTCTCCGCCGGGCAGTCCCCGTCGGGCCGGTCGCTCCTCGTCCGACGCGCTCACTCCTCCACTCCGGCCAGGTGCACGAGGGCGTCACCCCGGTTCACCAGCGGGTTCAGGGTGTGTCCGATCACGATTCCCGGCGCCCGACAGCGGACCACGGCCTTGCGGTCGCCGAAGGAGTTCGAGATGAGAGCCATCCGCTCGCCGTCCTCGATTCGGTCGCCGGCCGCCACGTCCAGGTGTAGAATGCCGCTCCGCGAGGCCCGGATCCACCGCGTCTCGCGCGACGTTCGGCACTCGGGTTCCTCCGTCGCGCCCACGTGGCACATGTCCAGGCACTCGAGTGTCCGGAGCGTGCCTGCGACGCCGACGTCGACGGCCCGGGGACCGAAGCGCCGGGCCTCGCCGCCCTCGTAGAGCAGCACGGAGACATCCTCCTCCGCGGCCGCCTGCCGGAGCGAACCGTCGCGCAGGCCGGCGTGGACCGCCACGGGCGCCGAGAACGCCATGGCACAGCGGCGCGTCTCCTCGTCGTCCAGGTTCGCACGGATTTGGGGCAGGTTGGTGCGGTCGTCCGACCCGGCGTGGAAGTCGATGCCGTAGTCGCACCTTCGGACGACCTCCTCCATGAAGAGATGGGCCAGCCGGGAAGCGAGGGAGCCGCTCTCCCGTCCGGGGAAGGCACGATTGAGGTCGCGGCGGTCCGGAAGGTAGCGCGACTCGTTGATGAACCCGAAGACGTTGACAATGGGCACGGAAATCAGGTCCCCCGCCAGCCCGTCGGGGTCGAGCTCCTCCATGACGCGGCGGATGATCTCCACCCCCACCACCTCGTCACCGTGCACCGCTCCGCTGAGCCAGATGCCGGGTCCCGGCGAGGAGCCGCAGAGGACCTCCACGGGCAGGGAGAGCAGGTTGCCGGTGGCCAGCCGGGCCACCGGGAGCTCGATTCGCCGGCGCTCGCCTCGTTCGATCGACTCGCCACCGATCTCCATCAGCCCTGGATGCGGTCCCGCGTCCGCTCCTCGGGGGAGAGGGCGTCGTGGCTCCGCTCCACGTAGCCGATGATCCGCTCGGCCACGTCGACGTCCGTGGAGGCCTCGATCCCCTTCAGGCCCGGCGAAGAGTTCACCTCGAGCACCAGCGGCCCCCGCTCGGATTCCAGCAGGTCCACGCCCGCCACGCCCAGGCCGAGCGCGTTGGCAGCCTGCACGGCGGACCGACGCTGCTCTTCGCTGAGCTCCACCGCCTCGGCCGATCCCCCCCGATGCAGGTTCGACCGAAACTCGCCGGGCGCGGCGTGCCGGCGCATGGCGGCCACCACCTCGCCGCCCACCACGAGGGCCCGGATGTCGTCGCCGCCGGCCTCCTCGATGAATTCCTGCACCAGGAAGTTGGCGTCCAGCTCCTGGAACGCCCCGATTACCGAGGAGGCGGCCTTCCTCGTTTCCGCCAGGACGACGCCGAGGCCCTGCGTGGCCTCCAGGAGCTTCACCACCACCGGCGCACCGCCCACTGCCTCCAGGAGGCTGTGGGCGTCCTTCGGTGAGCGCGCGAAGCTGGTCTCCGGCAGCCCGGTGCCCTCCCGCGAGAGGATCTGGAGCGACCGGAGCTTGTCGCGGGACCGTGCGATGGCCTGCGACTCGTTGGCGCTGAAGACGCCTGCCATCTCGAACTGGCGCACCACGGCGGTGCCGTAGAAGGTGATCGAGGCACCGATGCGGGGGATCACGGCGTCGAACGACAGAGTCTCGTCCCCGAAGTGGACCGTGGGCTCCTCCGAAGCGATCCGCATGTAGCAGCGGGCCGTGTCCACGATCCAGGTATCGTGTCCCCGCCCCTCGGCGGCCTCCTTCAGCCGGCTGGTCGAGTAGAGGCTCTTCTTACGGGACAGGATTCCGATCTTCATCCTTCCTCCGGATCCTCCTTTCGAACCTCCGGCTCACGAATCTCCGGCTTCCCTCCGAGAAAGGACCGGCCGGGATCGACGACGAACCGTCCCCGGATGGCCTGCCGGCCCAGGAGCATGCGAAAGCCCATGAGATCGCGGCGGATGAGGGAGAGCTCGATGGGCCATCGCTGGCCCAGAAGCGACACCCCGGTCTCGATCACGGGACGCACGGTCTCGGTGCCCGTCGAGGAGCGGACGCTGCGGCGATCAACGAGCTCCGCCTCGACGGGAATCCGTACCGAGGTGTCGCGCTGCAGGGGGTGAGCCTCGAAGCGCACCATCTCCCGGCCATCCCGCTGGAAGCGCTCCAGGCCGAACGCGTGGAGCGAGGAGGTTCGCGCCCCCGTGTCGATCTTGGCCTTGATCCGGTCGACCCCGAGCTCCGGGAACTTCACCCACTCGCGCCACCCGATCACCGGCCGCTCCGGCGGCGGCCGCTCGCGGCCGTCAGCCACGGCCGTCCGCCAGCGCGTCGAACACGCTCTCCACCTGGTCCCATCCGGTGGTCATGAGGAACGTGTTGTTCCGCCCGTAGGACTTCTCGCCGAGGATGTAGAAGTCCGGCTCGGGATTCTCCAGGACTCCGGCCCCGTGGCTCTCCTGATCCAGGCAGTCCGTCGCGTCCGAGGCCAGGAGCTCTGCGGCGAGGCTCATGGGAGCGGCGGTGGCGTAGCACTCGTGCACCTGCAGCTGGCGGTAGAGGGTGTGGTCGCCCACGTAGCCGGTGAGCGAGACAATCCGGTCCACCTCCACTGGCTCGACGGAGTTGTCGCCGCGGCGGAGGTCGACCCGGATCCGGTCCCCACTGCGGGCGAGGCGGTCGACCACCACGCCACTGTGCATACGAAATCCTGCCGGGGAATCGGCCGCCAGCTCGGCGGCTCGGGAGGTCAGGCGGTCCCGGGCCGGAAGCGGATCGTCGTCGACGGCGTACCATCCCGGATCCTCGGAGCGGAGTCCCCAGTGGATCCGGCTCCCGCTGTCCGAGTCCACGAGCTCCGCGAGATCTCGCGCCGCGGTCTGTGCCGAGTGCCCGGCGCCCACGAGGAGAACGTCTCGTCCCCTCCACGCGCCCGGATTCCCGGCGACGTCCGGCGGGTGCCGACGGATGCGGTCGTCGAGCGCGCGCTCGCCGGGGGCGGGGATCCCGCCCTCGCCCAGGGCGTTCGGCCGTCCGAACGTGCCGGTGCAGTCGAGCACCACGTCGGCGTCGGCCACGCGCTCCCGGCCGCCGGGCCCCTCCAGGAGGAGTCGGAAGGGTTGCCGCTCGCGCTCCGGCGCACCGATGGCCTCGTGCTTGAGCAGCCCCTTCCGCCCCACCGCCACGACCCGCGTCTCGAGGCGGAGGCGGTCGCCGACCTCCGGGAGATCGGCGACGGGCTCCAGCAGGCGCGCCACGAGCTCGCCTCCCGTCGGGCACTCATCGCCCGTGGGCACGTCCACGCCGCGCTCCGAGAGCCGCTCGCGCATCCGGGGCGAGGCGTTCATCGACCAGGGGGAGAAGAGCTGCACGTGGCCCCAGCGGCGGACATGGGCGGCCGGGGCCGACCCGGCCTCGTACACGGTGAAGGGCCAGCCGCGCTCGGAGGCGGCCAGAGCGGCGTCCAGGCCCACGGGGCCCGCGCCCAGGATCGCTACCTTGGGGCCCCGTTCCGCTCCGGGAGATCCTGTGCTCATTCGGATCTCCCCGATCAGGCGGGGACGACTTCCTCCTCGCCGATGATCTCGCGAGCCACCTCGTCGTCCACCGGCTCGTACTCGCCGAACTGCATCGTGTAATCGGCGCGGCCCGAGGTGATGGTCCGGAGGTCGGTGGAGTAACCGAACATCTCGGACAGCGGGACGCGGGCGTGGACCACCTGGTCGTTGCCACGCTGATCCATGCTGCCCACCTGTCCACGCCGGCTGCCCAGGTCGCTGATCACGTCGCCCATGTACTTCTCGGGGGTGATCACCTCGACCTCCATGACGGGCTCCAGGAGGACGGGGTCGGCCAGCCGGGCGGCGGCCTTGAACGCCCGCTTGCCGGCCACCTCGAAGGCTACCTCGCTCGAGTCCACGTCGTGGTGCGAGCCGTCGTGGAGGGTCACCTTGCAGTCGATCATCGGATACCCGGCGATGACGCCCTCCTCCATGGCCTGCCGGCACCCGTCCTCCACGGACGGGATGAAGTCCTTCGGGATGTCGCCGCCGGTGATCTTGTTCTCGAAGACCAGGCCCTCGCCGGGATCGGAGCGCTCGAGATCGATGACGCAGTGTCCGTACTGACCGCGTCCGCCGGACTGCTTGATCAGCTCGCCCTCGACGTCCTGGGCCGAGCTGCGAATCGTCTCCCGGTAGGCGACCTCCGGGCGGCCGATCTTGGCGTCGACATTGAACTCGCGCTCGAGACGGTCGACGAGCACCTCCAGATGGAGCTCTCCCATCCCGGCGATGATGGTCTGGTTCGTCTCCGGGTCGCTATGCACCTGGAAGGTGGGGTCCTCGTCGGAAAGCGCCTGCAGGGCCTCGCTGAGCCGCCGCCGGTCGTCGCTGGACTTCGGCTCGATGGCCACCCGGATCACCGGCTCCGGGAAGTCCATGGACTCCAGCTTGATCGGATGGTCCGGGTCGCAGAGCGTGTGCCCGGTCTTGGTGTGGTCGAGGCCGATGGCGGCGCAGATGTCCCCCGCGCGGGCCTCGTCCAGCTCCTCGCGCTTGTCGGCGTGGATGTGCACGAGCCGCGAGACGCGCTCCTGCTCGTCGGTGATCGGATTTTGGACGTAGGAGCCGGCCTCCAGCGTTCCCGAGTACACGCGCAGGAACGTCAGCTTCCCGGCGTACTTGTCCGCCGTGACCTTGAAGGCCAGGGCGGCGAAGGGGCCATCCGGGTCGGGCTGCCGGGTGCGGACCTCCTCCTCGTCGTCCGGCGCCATGCCCTGCACGGCGGGCCGGTCGGGGGGGGAAGGCAGGTAGTCGATGACGGCGTCCAGCAGCTGCTGCACGCCCTTGTTCTTCAGCGCCGAGCCCGCCAGGACCGGAGTGACGTACTGCTCCAGCGTCGCCTTCCGGAGGGCCCGCTGCAGCATGTCCTCCGAGATCGGGTCGTCCTCGAGGTAGGCCAGCATCAGCTCGTCGTCGTGGTCGGCCACGGCGTCCACCAGCTCGTGCCGGAGGTCGTGGATCTTCTCCTCGAGATCCTCCGGAACAGGGCGCTCCTCCCACTCGACGCCCAGCTCGTCCTCCCAGATGTAAGCTTTCTCGCGGATGACGTCGACGACGCCCTGAAAGTCGTCGCCGGAGCCGATGGGCCACTGGATCGGGACGGGGTTCGCCTCCAGGCGCTCCTCCATCATCCCCACGACGCCCTCGAAGTCGGCGCCGGCACGGTCCATCTTGTTGACGAAGGCGATCCGCGGGACCTCGTACCGGTCGGCCTGGCGCCAGACCGTCTCGGACTGGGGCTCCACGCCACCCACGCCGCAGTACAGCGCCACGGCGCCGTCGAGCACGCGCAGGCTGCGCTCCACCTCGACGGTGAAGTCCACGTGGCCCGGCGTGTCGATGATGTTGATGCGGTGCTCCTCGTCCTCCCGCTCCCAGAAGCAGGTGGTGGCGGCGGAGGTGATCGTGATGCCCCGCTCCTTCTCCTGCTCCATGAAGTCCATGGTCGCATCCCCGTGATGTACCTCGCCCATCCGGTGCAGGAGGCCGGTGTAGAAGAGGATGCGCTCGGTGAGCGTCGTCTTGCCGGCATCGATGTGTGCCATGATGCCGATGTTCCGGAGACGCTCGAGCGGGACCTGTTTCGGGGCTTGACTGCTTGACATGGCGGATCGTTCCGATGTGTGGACTCAGAGCCGACGCCCGGCGGGTGCTCGCAGGACGACATCTCGCTCGCAGAGCGAGACACGTTCGCCGCGACAGCCGGCCGCCTCGTCCGTCTCGGCGAAGCCAGGCCCCCGCGGGCTGGCACCTTCGGGCACTCAGGGGGACACTGGATCCGCTCGTGGAGCGGACCCGCACCGTGAACCGCCTACGTTACAGCGGAAAAACTGTTCCAGCGCATCCGTCCTCCCCGAACGTCCGGGCGGCGTCGGGAAGAACCTCCGGACGGGCCCTGCTTTCGGGCACGTGGCAGGGGATGTCGGCTACAGGAACGTGGCGATCTCGTGCAGAGATTTCTTCCCGATTTCGGGAACGCCCGCGTCGTCGGCGGGAAACCCCGTCACCAGCAGGAGGAACGGTCGCTCGTTCTCGGGTCGGTCCAGGAGCTCGTTCAGGAAGTTCATGGGGCTTGGCGTATGGGTGAGCGTCGCCAGCCCGGCGTGGTGGAGGGCGGTGATCAGGATTCCCGTGGCGATGCCCACCGATTCCTGCACGTAGTAGTGCTTCCGCTGCTCGCCGTCGTCGGTGACGCCGTAGCTTTCGGCGAACACGGCGATCAGGTAGGGCGCCCGCTCCAGGAACGGCTTCTCGGGATCGGTCCCCAGTGGCTGCAGGGCCTCGAGCCACTCCTCGGTGGCGCGCTCCTCGTAGAACTTCCGCTCCTCCTCCTCGGCCGCCTCCCGGACCCGCGACTTCACGTCGTCGCTCTCCACCACCGCGAAGTGCCAGGGCTGCATGTTGGCGCCGCTCGGAGCCCGCCCCGCCGCCCGGATCGCCTCCTCGATGATGTCCCGGGGCACGGGCTCGTCGGAGTACTCGCGGACCGAACGTCTCCGCTCCATCTCCTGCCGGAAGGTCCGCACCCGGCGGCGCATCTCCTCCATCGGATAGCGGCGGTATTCCTCCAGCGGCCGAACGTCGTGCGTGCTCACGAGACAGCTGCTCCTCCGTCGCGTCGAGAGTCCGAGGCGGCGTCCAGGCGACCGTTCGAGAGGGCGGCGGTCGTCACGCCGCCGAAGGCCAGGGAGCGGCTCTCTTCACGGCTCACGGGCAGATCGAGCCGTTCGAGAGGGAGCCCCGGCTCGGCCACCACGCGAGCGTCTCCGGGTGTCACTTCCACGTGCAGCCGGGGGTGCTCCACGGCGTCCTCCAGGGAGAGGCCGCCCCGCAGGTGGCCGAGAAGCGCCTGGGCGACGACCGTCGGAATACGCTCCGCGCCGGGCGATCCGATGGCCAGGACCCGGCCGTCGGGGTGCCGCACCGCGGTGGGTGCCATGTTCGAGGAGAGGCGCTCTCCCGGGTCCAGGGCGTGGAACTCCCCCCGGGTCAGGTCCCGCTCGCCCAGGGCGTTGTTGAGCCAGAGCCCCGTGCCCGGCGGCATCACCCCGGAGCCGTAGCCGTCGGAGCAGGTGACGGAGCACGCCAATCCGTCGGCGTCGACTGCCGACGTGTGGATCGTGGAGCTGGATTCCTGCAGCCGGAAGCGGGCCACCGCCTCCAGCGCGTCCGCGAGGCGGCGGACGTCTCCCGCGCTCCACCGGTCCCGCGGTGTGTCGGGCAGGAGTCGCAGGACGGCGGCCAGTACGGCCCCGCCCATGGCGGGGGGCGGGTTCGTGGCCACGCTCCACTCGTCCACAGCCGCGCGGAGCGGCGCTCGCCACTCGACGTCGTAGGACGCCAGGTCCCGCCGGGTGAGGAGGCCGCCCTCGGCCTGCACGTGGTCCGCGATCCGACGGGCCACCTCACCCCGGTAGAAGGACTCGGCTCCCCTCTCCGCCAGCACGTCCAGCGTCGCCGGCAGGCCCTCGACGCGCACCGTGTCGCCGGCCTCCAGCAGCCGCCCCTCCCCGTCGTGGAGCACTCCCCGGCTCCGGGGGTCCACACCGTAGATCTCATCGTGGGCGTGCTTCAGGAAGACGCGGCACGCGGCGGGGAGGGGGAACCCGGAACGGGCGAGGTCCCGGGCCGGGCCGAAGAGCTCCCTCCAGGGCACCGCCCCGAAGCGCTCGGACGCGGCGTCGAAGGCGGCCAGCAGGCCGGGCGTGGCCACGGAGCCGGGTCCCACGATCGTGGACATCCCACCGGCGAAGTCCAGCACCACCTCCGTGCCGCCCCGGCCGAAGCGAGCCTCCGGAAGCCCCCTCCCGGGCATCTCGTGTCCCCCGTCCACGACCACCGGATCCGCCCCGTCCGGGGGCCACACCGTGATGAAGCACGCCCCGCCCAGGGAGCACATGCCGGGATGGGTGATGACCGCCAGCAGGGAGGCCGAGAGGGCCGCGTCCACGGCGTTTCCGCCCTCCCGGCCCACCCTCGTCCCGGCCCCGGCGGCCTTCTGGGAGATGGCGGCGACGGCGACCTTCGACATGGTCCTCCCGGCTGGTGCTCTTCTCCCGTACGGCTCGCGTCGGAGATTTCCCTACGGCACGCGGGCCCGGACGCACCCAAAATACACGCGCACGTGTAACAAAACGTCCTTCCCGCTCGTGTAACAAAGGGATACGGGAGCGGACTCGTGTAACAAAGGGATACGGGAGCGGAACAGGTCCGTGAGAGCCCGGCGCTCGGGTCCGGAGACGGGCCGCACAGCGAGCGGGATGCACGCCCCGCCCAACCATAAAGAGGGAGAACGCGATGTCACGCAGCAAGATCACGGGAGGCAACGGTCTCTGGCGTCGGGCCGCACCGACGCTCCTGCTCGTGGGTCTGTTCCTGGGCGGCTCCCTGGCGGCCTGCGGCGGGAAGCAGGTGTCGAGGATCGACCCGTCCTCGGTCACCGACCTCTCGGGACGCTGGAACGACACCGATTCCCGGCTCGTGGCCAACGCGCTCATCGAGCAGAGCCTCGACTCCCGATGGCTCGGCGAATACACCTCCCGCAACGGCGGAGAGCGTCCCACGGTCATCGTCGGCCGGTTCCGGAACCGCACGATGGAGCACGTGCCGGTGAACACCTTCCTCAACGACCTGGAGAGGGCCTTCGTCAACTCCGGCCGGGTCACCGTCGTTGCCGCCGGTGACGAGCGGGAGGAGATCCGCGAGGAGCGGGAGGACCAGCAGGAGCACGCCCGTGCGGAGACGCGAGCGCGACTGGGCCAGGAGCTCGGCGCGGACTTCATCCTCCAGGGCGAGCTGCAGGCCATCGAGGACGAGGAGGGGGACGAGAAGGTCGTCTACTACCAGGCGGACGCCACTCTCGTGGACCTGCAGTCGAACGTGACGGTCTGGTCCGGGCAGCACCGGATCAAGAAGTACATCCAGCGCGACCGCTTCGGCTTCTGACCGGGAGAACACGATGAGACACCACGACCCCGACTCCGGCGCGGCGCGGAGCCGCCTCACGGTCCCGATCCTCCTGATCACGGTGGCAGCGGTCGTCGCGGCGAGCTGCTCGACCCGGCGCGTGGAGGAGGAGCCCGTGATCGACCAGGGCGACCGGGTTCCGCCGGCCTCCGACACGGTCCGTCCCGGCACTGAGAGTCCCGCCGAGTCGCCGGATCGCGCGGCGGCCCTTGCGGAGTGCACCGACCAGGTCTGCGATGCCCTGGCCCGGGGCGAGCTGGCCCTGGGCATGAACGAGACCCAGGTGCGGGTCGCCACCCGCACCGGCCGGTCCGCGTGGCGGATGCGCCGTTCCGGAGAGGTCGTGATCATGTCGCCGGCCGACATGGCGCGTCCTCCGGACGACGCCGTCGCACCAGTGGCTTGGATCCAGATCCGGGACGGCGACGTGATCCGGTACGCCTACGACGAGCCCCAGGGCATGCGGCTGGTGTCGAACCCCGGGGACACGACGCTGGCGGGCCGCGCCGAGGCACGTGGACGAGCCCTGCTTGAGGAGGGCGACCGGCTGGCGGCCGCCGGCGACCTGGACCGGGCCCTGAACCGGTACGACCGGGCGGACATTCTGCTCCGGGACGACCCCATGGTCACCTACCGGATCGCCACGACCCTGGACAAGCAGCTGCGCCCGATCCAGGCGCTGGTCCAGTACAGGCTCTTCCTGCACCGGCTCGAGCTGGAGGAGATCCGGGCCCGCGGAGAGGTGGCGGCCAACGTCGCCGAGGCCATAGCACGGGCGCGGGAGCGGATCATCGTCCTGGAGAAGAGGGGCGGCTGACCGGGCGGGGAAGGGGCTCCCCGTCCGCCGCATGCTCCAGTCATCCGTGGCCCGCTTCGTCCCCGTCTCCGGGCTTCTGCTCCTGCTGGCGGCGTCCGCGACCGGGTGCGCGGGCCTCTTCACCGGGATCGGAGCGGGCAGCGGGCTACCGGACTACGAGCGGAACCTGCGCCAGACCCTGGCCGCCGGACGGTACGAGGAGGTCGTCGGGGCGCTGAGCGACTCCACCTCCAGAATCGGCGACGACCTCCTCCGCCTGCAATTCCGCGGGCTCGCGGCCCACTACGCCGGTCAGCCGCGGGCCAGCAGCGATGCCCTGGAGGAGGCGGCGTTCCTGGCCGAGGAGCGCTACACCCGAAGCCTCACGAACGAGGCACTCTCGCTTCTGACCAACGACCGGGTCCGGCCCTACCGGCCGGGCGACGTCGAGCGTCTCCTGATCCACCACTACGGGGCCCTCAACTACCTGGCCGCCGGAGACCCGGAGGAGGCCACCGTCGAGGCGCGCCGCCTGGCTCACGTGCTGGACCGAGTCGCGGACGAATCTCCGGGCTGGACGGAGTCCCGGGCCGGCCGGAGCCTCCGCTCCGCGCTTCGCCGCGTCACCGGCGCGGTCTTCGAGGCGGCCGGGGAGGAGAACGACGCCGACGTGGCTCACCGCCTGGCGGAGCGGGCGGCGCCCCCCGGGGAGACCGCGAGTCCGGGGCGAACGGCCGCGGACTCGCTTCCGGCGGACACGATGCGTGCCGACTCCGCCGCCGTGGCCGGGAGCCGTCGGGACGGCGAGGTGGTGTTGTTGGTGGAGCAGGGCTTCGCTCCCCACCGGATCGAGCGGTCCGCGGTGGCCGTGCTGGGCCTCGACGACGTGCGGCGGCTGCACGACGAGGGGGAGGAGCTACGCATGGCGGAGCGGAAGACAGCGTCCCTGCAGGAGGTGGCGGAGACTCCCGAGGCCGCTGGGGACTCCTTCTCCGTGGCCACGATCCTGGCCCGGGAGCTCCTGGGCAGGACGTCCGGCTCCCGCCGGTCCGGCCGGGTTCGCCTGGTCGGGGACCCCGAGGGCGGGGTGCGGCTGCTGCGGCTGGCCTGGCCAGAGCTCGCCGTGCCGGTGGCCGCCCGCCCGGTCCGGGACATCCGCCCGGCCGACTCCGTACCGGTGCAGCCCACCGTGGCGGCCGACGCCGACCTGGCCGGTGCCCTGGCCGCGGAGTTCCAGGGCGGCCAGGTGGGCCGGCTGGCTCGGACCCTGCTTCGGGCCGCGGTGAAGCAGGCGGCCGCGGAGGCGGTGTTCGAGGCGGCTGGCGGCGGAGAGGACGATGAGGGCGACGAGGACGGCGAGGGCTGGGGCGAGGCCCTGGGAACCGCGGCGAGCATCTTCGGCGCAGCGGTGGAGCGCGCCGACACCCGGTCCTGGCATCTGCTTCCGGCGCGCATCTCGGTGCTCCGTCTCCGGCTCCCGCCGGGCGAGCACCGGCTGATCCTGGAGCTCGGGCCCCAGGGAGCCGACCGCCGGCGGGAGGTCGAGATCGGGCCGGTGACGGTGCGGCGGGGTCGACCGACCGTGATATCGCGCCGGGTCTGGCCCCCGGCCGACAGGCTCGGCGCCCGCGGACGCTGACGTTGGAACGGCCGGGGCGGCCGCCCTCTCAGCCCGTCTCCCGGAAGTAGAAGCGCCGAACCTCGTCGGAGCGGCTCCCTCCGCCCACCATGGTGAGCGTGTAGCCGCTCTCCTTCATGGTCGCCACCAGGTCGTCCTCGTGGCGAATCGTGTCGGCGTTCAGCTCGAGCGGGGGCTCCTCGTCGACCTCCTGTTCCAGCCGGAACCGGCGGCCTCCCTCGTCTTCGGGCTCGCTGCGCACTACGATGACATCGTCCTGATCGGGCGGAAACTGCGGCATGTGACTCCCTGGTGGCCGGGCCCGAGGCCGCCCTCCGGCGTTCCGGAGGCCCGGTGGTGACCGATTATGATGGGCGTGATCGATGAGTGATGCGGACCGGCTTTCGTCGCCAGCTACACTGTCCCGGACGGGGAGGATCCGACGATGCAGGACGATCTTCTGGACGAGGCGCTCGAGGCGTGGGAGGACGCCCGGGAGGGCGTGATCGGGGAGGCGGAGAACGTTCCGGCGGATGCGTACGGCTTCCGGCCCGAGGAGGACGTCCGCTCGGTCCGGGAGCTACTCCTCCATATCATGGAGGTGTCGCTGATGATGGTGGGGGAGCTCACCCGTGAGACCACCGACTTCACCCGGGCTGCCCTTCCGGAGCTGATCGACGCCCACCGGGGTCCGATCCGGGGACTGGAGTCCCGGGACGAGATCCTGGAGGCCCTCCGCACGACGCTCGAGGACGGCACGTCCCGGCTGCGGGAGGTCGGCGAGATTCACATGCTGGGTCCGGCCCGCCGCTTCGACGGCGAGCGCGGCACCCGGCTCGCCTGGCTCCACCACGGCATCGCCCAGGAGATGTATCACCGGGGCCAGCTCTGCACCTACGAGCGTCTGATGGGCCGGGTCCCGGCTCTTACGAAGCGGATCCGTGGGAAGGACTGAGCTCGGGCTCGTCGCCCCGGACCAGGCTCTCGTCCGGCTCCAGGCGCGGGGTCGGCAGCAGGTGCTGCCCGTCGTCCTGTTCGGCGGTCGGGGACTCCGCACGCCGGCCGCGGACCAGCTCCAGGCACCGGCGGGTCTCCCGGCGCAGCTCCGCCACGTCGACGCCGTGGTAGCGGTCGGGATACGGCTCCACGTAGCGGAGCGCCTTCTCCAGCTGGGCCTCGACTCCGTTCGGGTTGTCCCGCCGGGCGTGCACGAAGGCGCTGGCATAGATGATCAGCCCCTGGTAGAAGTCGGACCCCGTCTCACGCCAGCGGTTCTCCAGGGCCTCGTGGCTCTCCCAGTAGCGTCCCTCGTTGAACAGCCGGGCGAAGTCCAGGAACGCGTCGGGGAGCGCGGTCACGAACGCGGCGGCCGGCCGTCAGAAGTCGATTCGGAGGCCCAGCCCGACGAACGTCTCGTCGGTCCCCTCGAGCTGTCCCATGGACGTGGGGCCCGCGTGTCCCCTCGCCTCGAGGCGAACGTCCTGTCCCCGCACCCGGATCCGGAGCCCCCCGACGGCCGTGCCCGCCACCCCGTCGGTGTCGTCCCGGACCTCGACGTCCGCCGCGAGGAAGGGCCAGACTCCGCTGCTCACATCCCGGCTGTCGCCCGGATCCCACTCGGCGCCGGCCTTCGCGGCGGACTCGGCCACGCCGGGATTGGCGTGGAAGGCGTATCGACCGCCCACGTACAGGCGGAGGTCCGCCGCGGGGAGGCGCCGGGCGACGACGGCTTCGAAGCCGTCCCGGGAGTGCTGGGAGAGCGGCGGGTCGAAGCGTCGCACGAAGTCGTCGGCCAGGTGGGCGCTGTAGTGCTGGTACCCGATCCGTCCCTCCCACTCCCGGTAGCGAAAGGTGAAGGGGATATCGACCCGGTAATCCGCGGCGATGAGGTCCCGGCTCGCCGTCTCCATGAAGAAGCGCGAGAAGACGGCGACGCGAAATTCGAGCCCCAGGGCCGGTCGCCTCTCGCCCTCGGGCTGCATGAGGAGCACCGGCAGAGCGTGCCCCAGGTTCACCTCCGCCTCGATGTTCCGTCCGGCGAAGTCGGAGTCCGGGCGGTCGGCCAGCACGAAGGCCCCGCGGGAGATCGGTGCCAGGGGGGCGGCGTCGAGCCCGGGCATGAGGCTCTCGTCGGGGAAAAGGCGCTCCTGGGCGGAGGCCGCCCCCGGAAGCGCGAGGAGGCCGACGACGAGGCCCACGAGTAAGAGGGCCGCTGATCCGGCGAGAGGCGGGTGCGCGCGCCCCGATCCCGCGGACTCTGAACGGGGGGCGGCGTCGTCGGCCGAGGCAGGGGACTTCTCCATGGTGAGCTCCCTGGGGTCGTCGGGGGCATGATCCGGACGCGCGGAATCGAGCACCGGCTCTCCGCCAGCCGGCGGCCCGCGGCGGACAGGTGCGAACCTGAACGGCGACACCGATATTCACAACGCGTTCATCAACAGCTCGTCCAGCTCTCGCCGACCGGACTCGACACTGGAGCCACATGACCTATCAGAATCTGGACATTCGACTCATCAGGGAGCTCCAGGACGACGCGCGACAGTCGCTGCGGAAGCTCGCGCGGAAGCTGGATGTCTCGCCGAGCACCGTGAGCAAGCGGCTGGACGGCCTCATGGAGCGCGGCGTGATCATGGGCTTCCGTCCCGTCGTAAACTACGCGAAGCTGGGTTTCAGCCTCGTCGCCGTGACCCGCATCAAGGCACGGGGCGAGGCGCTGCAGAAGGTCGTGGACTCGCTCGTGGAGGACCCCCGCCTCACCCAGGTCTACGAGATCACCGGCGAATTCGACGTCATGGCCATCGGGCGCTTCCGAGACGAGCAGGAGATGAACCGTGAGATCAAAAGGGTCCTGAACCTGCCGGGCATCGAGGGCACGAACACGTCCATCGTCCTCTCCTCCCCCAAGGAGACGCTGGACGTAGAGATCGACGAGGACCTGGACGCCGAGGCGCTCACGTGACCGCGGACGGCAGCGGCGGCGGGCCTCGCCGCGCTGCACCTCGCGGTCGTCGGGAGGCCCTGGCAGAGCTCCGGGAAGAGGTGGTCTCCTGCCGGCGGTGTCCGCGGCTGGTGGAGTGGCGGGAGCAGGTGGCCGAGGAGAAGCGGGCGGCCTTCGCCGACGAGGACTACTGGGGACGGCCGGTGCCCGGGTTCGGGGATCGCTACGCCTGGCTCCTGGCCGTCGGGCTGGCCCCGGCGGCGCACGGGGCGAACCGGACAGGGCGGATGTTCACCGGCGACCGCTCCGGAGACTGGCTCTTCCGGGCGCTGGACCGCGCGGATCTGGCCAGCCAGGCGGAGGCCCGGTCGCGGGACGACGGCCTGACGCTCTCCGGAATCTGGATCACCGCGACCGTCCGCTGCGCCCCGCCGGAGAACCGTCCGGCCCCCGGCGAGCGGGAGAACTGCCGGCCGTACCTGGAGCGGGAGGTCGACCTGCTACGCGACGTGGAGGTGGTCGTGGCCCTCGGCGGCTACGCCTACCGCCACGTCATGAGAGTCTTCCGGGACCGCGGCTGGGACGTTCCCTCTCCGATGCCGGACTTCGGCCACGGCCGCGAGCTCCGGCTGCGGTCGGGCGCGGACCGAGCGGAGGAATCGGGCGCCGGACCGCACGCCGACGAGCTTCACCTCCTCACCTCGTATCATCCGAGCCAGCAGAACACCTTCACCGACACGCTGAGGGAGGAGATGTTCGATCGGGTCTGGGAGCGGGCCGTGGAGCTGGGGCCCGGGGGGAGTCCGGGCTGAAGTGAGAGCCCGGTCGTTGCGCGGGGGTGGATGAGACATGGCCGAGGGACACGCCGTGGCCCGCTGGGCCCGCCGGCTCCGGGGGCTGGTGGGTCAGGAGATCGTCCGAGCGGACGCGCCGGATCGGTGGAGTGAACGCGCCGCCCGGGTCGAGGGCGAGCGGATGATCGGGGTCGAGTCCCGGGGCAAACACCTCCTGATCCACCTCAGCGCGCCGTACACCGTCCACTGCCACGCCATGATGTTCGGCTCGTGGCAGGTCGGCCCGAGCGGGATGTCGCTCCGGAAGGAGGAGAGCGACGTGCGTCTCCGGCTGCGGTCACGAGAGCGGGAGGCCGTGTTCTATCACGGCCCGGTGATGGAGCTGCTCACCGACGAGGAGCTGGAGGAGCACGAGTACCTGCAGTCCCTCGGCCCGGACCTGCTGGACCTCGAATTCGATCGCGGCGAGGCCTGGAATCGGCTCCGCTCCGAGCCGGAGCTGCCGGTGGGGGCCGCCGTGCTCCGCCAGGAGCTGGTGGCCGGGATCGGAAACATCTTCAAGTCGGAGGGGCTCTTCCGGGCCGGGCTGGACCCCCGGCGCACCGTGTCGGAGCTCACCCGGGCTGAGGCCGACCGGATCTGGAACCGTACCCGTCCGCTCATGCGCCGAAACGTCGAGCGCTCCGGCGCGATCGTGACCCTGCCGCCGGAGCTGGCGGACGAGGACGAGCGGATCCGCTACTGGGTCTACCGCCGCCGGGGGCGCCCCTGTCGCGAGTGCGGCGCGGACGTTCGCATGATTCGGCAGGGACGCCACGATCGGTCCACGTACTTCTGCCCTGTCTGTCAGTCCTGACGGTAGAAGAGGGGGAGAGGACGCCTCTCCGATCCCGATGTCAGGAGCGGCCGACCGCGAGCATCCGCTCCACCGACTCCAGGGCGGGCTGCCGGATCTCGGCCGGCACCTCCACCTCGTGCTGGAGGTCCTGGAGGCTCTTCAGGGTCTTCTCCAGGGTGATCTTCTTCATGTGCGGACAGAGCGTGCAGGGCTTGACCAGCTCCAGGTCCGGGTGCGCCTCCTGCACGTTGTCGCTCATGGAGCACTCGGTGACCATGATCACCCGGTCGCTCCCGGCCTCGTCCAGGTGCCCGATCATCCCGCTGGTGGACCCGACGAAGTCCGCCTCCTCGCAGACCTCCGGCGAGCACTCCGGGTGGGCCACGACCTCGATGCCGGGATACTGCTTGCGGTAGGCCCGGATCTGATCGGCCGTGAACTGCTCGTGCACGATGCACTTGCCGTCGGTGGTGACGACCTCGACGTCGGTCTGTGAGGCCACGTTCTCCGCCAGGTACTGGTCCGGGAGGAAGATCACCCGGTCGCTCCCCAGCGACTCCACCACGGCCTTCGCGTTGGCCGAGGTGCAGCAGATGTCGGATTCGGCCTTGATGTCCGCCGGCGTGTTCATGTAGCAGACCACAGGGGCATCCGGGTACTTCTCCTTGAGCTCCCGGACCTCGTCCACGGTGATGCTCTCGGACAGCGAGCAGCCGGCGTCCAGGTCCGGGATGAGGACCGTGCGGTCGGGGTTCACGATCGCCGCGGTCTCCGCCATGAAGTGGACGCCGCAGAAGAGGATGTACTCGGCGTCGGCGTCGCGGGCCTGCTGGGCGAGGCCCAGGGAATCACCGGTGAAGTCGGAGACTCCGTGGAAGATCTCCGGCACCTGGTAGTTGTGCCCGAGGATCACGGCGTCCCGCTCTTCTTTCAGCCGGTTGATCTCCGCGATGAGCGGGGCCTTCATCTCCCACTCGAAGCGCGGCATGCTGCCCTCGACCTTGGGCCAGATGTGCTCGGTCGCCTCCGCGACCTCGTCGGTGTATTCGAGCTGCCGCTCTCTGGTCTGAACCTGGGGCATGGCTGTCTCGCGGTTTCGTGAGCGTATATAGGATCCGGGCGCTCCCGTCGTCCCGGGCAGATGCTTCGGTCGGTTTCGCGTCCGGCGATCCGTCGGCACCGGCCGCGGGCAGGGCCCAATAGAAACCGCCACCCGGGTCACGGTTCCGTCGGTGGGGACGCCGCGAGCCCGCGATTGTTCGAGCACGTAACGATTCTGCCCGTCCCGTAGGACGCGACATGTCCGGTGAGCACAGACCACTCGGGCCCCTCGCGGCGTCGCTGCTTCCGGGCCGTCGGAGGATCCCGCGGGTCGCTGGATCTCGGGCCGACCGTCTTCCGGAGCGGTGCCGGCCCGTCGATCCTGCAGCCCTTTCCAGGGCACTCGTTTCACGGCCCCGTCGGCCCGTGACTTGCTCCGAGCATCCATCCCGGATCCTGCTCGATCGCACGGAGCGGACGCCGTGGTCGAAGCCAGCGAACTCGACAGAGAGGAAGCCGAGGGGCGAATCCGGGAGCTCCGGGAGGAGATCCGACGGCACGACTACCTGTACTACGTCGAGAACCGCCCGGAGATCTCGGACGCCGAGTACGACCGGCTCTTTCGGGACCTCCGGGAGCTGGAGGAGGCGTTCCCGGAGCTCCGCACGGAGGACTCGCCCACGCAGCGGGTGGGGGGCGAGCCCCTGGACGAGCTCCCGTCGGTGGAGCACGCTGCTCCGATGCTCAGCCTGGATTCCGGCACCGGGGCGGAGGGGGTGCGCGAGTTCCACGAGCGCGTGCTTCGGAACCTGGGCGACGACATCGAGGTCTCCTACGTCCTGGAGCCGAAGCTCGACGGCGCCTCGGTGGAGGTCGTCTACCGGGACGGACGGCTGACCCGCGCGGCGACCCGCGGTGACGGGGTGACCGGGGACGAGATCACCGAGAACGTGCGCACCATCTCCGCGGTTCCCCTCCGGCTACGAACCGAGGACCGGGCCGCACCGGAGGCCCTGGCGGTGCGCGGCGAGGTCTTCATGCGGCTCGGGGCCTTCGACGCCCTGAACAGTTGGCTCGCCGAAGAGGGCGAGGAACCCTTCGCCAACCCGCGGAACGCCACCGCCGGATCCCTCCGGCAGCTGGATCCCGCGATCACCGCCGGGCGCCCGCTGGACTTCTTCGCCTTCGAGATCTTGGCTTCGGAGGGCGCGGCCCTCAAGACCCAGTGGGAGAGGCTCGAGGCGCTCCGGGACTGGGGCCTCCCGGTGAATGAGCGAGTCGACCGGACGGATGGTCCCGAGGGCATCGTGGAGTACCACGCGGCCCTCGCCGGGGAGCGGGAGGAACTGGACTACGAGATCGACGGCGTCGTGGCGAAGCTGGACGACCTGGACCGGCGCCGGGAGCTGGGCTCCACCTCGCACCATCCCCGCTGGGCCTTCGCCCTCAAGTTCCCGCCGCGCCAGGAGGTGACCACGGTGCGCCGCATCGTGCCCAGCGTGGGCCGGACCGGCGTGGTCACACCCATCGCCTTCCTCCGGCCGGTGGACGTGGGCGGCGTCACGGTGAGCCGGGCCAACCTCCACAATCGCGAGCAGGTGGCGGAGATGGACGTTCGGGAGGGGGATCGGGTGCGCGTGCACCGGGCCGGGGACGTGATCCCCCAGGTCGTCGAGCGGATCGGAGGGGAGGAGGAGCCGGAGCGCGCCGAGCCGTTCGAGATGCCGGAGACCTGTCCCTCCTGCGGCGCGGAGCTCGTGGAGCGGGGCCCCTACACCTTCTGTCCCAACGTCTTCGGGTGCCCGGCCCAGCTCGCCGGCCGTCTGGAGCACTTCGGCTCCAGGGACGCCCTGGACATCGAGGGCCTCGGCGAGGAGACGGCCCGACTCTTCGTGCGCGAAGACGTGGTCGAGACCCTCCCCGGCCTCTTCGATCTGACCGCCGAAGAGCTGGAGGAGCTGGAGGGCTTCGCCGAGACGTCGGCCCGCAACCTGATCGAGGCCATCGAGGCCTCCTCCAGGGTCGAGCTCCGCCGCTTCCTGTACGGCCTCGGCATCCCCGAGGTGGGGAGCACGGTGGCCCGCGACCTGGCGCGCCATTTCGGGTCGCTGCCCGCCCTTCGCAACGCCCCGGTGGAGGAGCTCGAAGAGGTCGAGGGCGTGGGGCCGAAGATGGCGGAGCAGATCGCCGGCTTCTTCGGCGACGAGCGGAATGCCGAGCTCCTGGACGCCCTGGCGGGGCAGGTGGAGATCGTGGAGCCGGAGTTCCCCGACGAGCGTCCCCTGGACGGCCGGCGGTTCGTGTTCACGGGGGCCCTGGACCGCTTCACCCGGAGCGAGGCGCAGGAGTTCGTCGAGCGCCTCGGGGCGCGTGCCACCTCCTCCGTGTCCGGGGCCACCGATGTCCTGGTGGTGGGGGAGAATCCGGGCTCGAAGCTGGAGCGGGCCCGAGAGGAGCAGGTGGAGGTCATGGACGAGGAGGCCTTCGTGGGCCTCCTCGAGGAGCACGGTGCCATTATTGCCGTGGGCGAGGAGGACTGAGCGTGGAGAACCGCGACATCGCGAGCACGCTCGAGGACGTGGCCGACCTGCTGGACATCAGCGGGGCGAACCCCTTCCGGGTCCGGGCCTATCGGAACGCCGCCCGCACCGTGAAGGAGCACACACGGCCGCTCCGGGCCATGGTGGAGGAGGACGCCGACCTGACGGCGCTGCCGGACGTGGGCGAGGACATCTCGGGCTACATCGAGGAGCTGGTGGAGACCGGCAGCCTGCAGCGGCTGGAGGAGCTCACCGAGAAGGTGCCCTACAGCCTCATCGAGCTCACGCGCCTTCCCGGCGTCGGGCCGAAGAAGACCAGGAAGCTGTGGGAGCGACTCGGCGTGGAGACCGTGGACGAGCTGGAGGAGGCCGCCGGGGCCGGCCAGGTCCAGGAGCTCGACGGCTTCGGCGCGAAGACCGAGGAGAAGATCCTCACTGGCATCGACGAGTACCGCCGCCATCAGGAGCGCTTCCGTCTCTCGGAGGCGGACCGCCTGGTGGGGCCCCTCCTCGAGCATCTCCGGCAGGACGGGGGCCTGGATAGGATCGAGGTGGCCGGGAGCTACCGCCGGAGGAAGGAGACGGTGGGCGACGTGGACCTGCTGGCCATCTCCGGGGACGGCGCCTCGCTCATGGAGCGGTTCACCGGCTTCGAGCGGGTCGAGGAGGTGGAGGCCGCCGGCGACACGCGGGGCACCGTCCGGCTCGAGTCCGGTCTCGACGTCGACCTCCGGGTGCTCCCCGCCGACAGCTACGGCGCGGCCCTGGCCTACTTCACGGGCTCGAAGGAGCACAACGTCCGCGTGCGGAAGCGGGCCGTACGCCGCGGGCTCCGGGTCTCCGAGTACGGCGTGTTCCGGGCGGAAGGCGACTCGGAAGCCGGCGACGGGCCCGACGCGGAAGACGGGGATCCCCGCTCCGGCGAGCGCGTCGGCGGCCGCACCGAGGAGGAGGTCTACGAGGCCGTCGGTCTGCCCTGGATCCCGCCGGAGCTCCGCGAGGACCGGGGCGAGATCGAGGCCGCCGAGGCCGGGGAGCTCCCGGAGCTGGTGGCCCGCGACGACCTGCGGGGCGACCTCCAGATGCATACCACGTGGTCCGACGGGAAGAGCTCGGTGGCGGAGATGATGGAAGCCTGCCGCGAGCTCGGCTACGAATACCTCGCCGTCACCGATCACAGCCAGTCGCTGGGCGTCACCGGGGGCATGGACGAGGAGGAGCTCCGCCGGCAGTGGGAGGAGATGGACGAGGTCGAGTCCGACGTCGACGGGGTCCGCCTGCTGCGGAGCATGGAGGTGGACATCCTGGCCGACGGGAGCCTGGACCTGGCGGACGAGATGCTGGGGGAGCTCGACGTGGTGCTGGCCTCGGTTCACTCCCGGTTCAACCTCCCCGCCGACGAGCAGACGGCGCGGCTCGTGACGGCGCTCCGCCATCCGCAGGTGGACATCCTGGCCCATCCCACGGGCCGGCTCATCAACCAGCGGGACCCTTACGCCCTCGACGTGGATCGGGTGCTGGACGTGGCCGCCGGGGAGGGCGTGGCGATGGAGCTGAACGCCAACCCGAACCGGCTCGACCTCAAGGACACGCACCTGATGAAGGCCCGCGAGCGTGAGATCCCGGTGGTGATCAGCACCGACGCCCACCGTCCCGCCGAGCTGGAGCTCATCTCCTACGGCGTGGAGCAGGCCCGGCGCGCGTGGCTGGAGCCGGAGGCCGTGCTGAACACCCGCTCCGCGGACGAGCTGCTGGCGGCACTTCCCGGCGACTGACTGCCTACTCCCGCTTCCGGAAGCGGGCGAAAGATCGTCCGGCGAGGATCCAGCAGGCGGCGGCGAAGACCGCGAGCAGGATCAGCTGAGTCCCGTAGGCGGACCATCCTTCGCCCCGGAAGCCCCCCCGGCCGAAGGTCACCGCCCAGTCCACGGGATTG
>CAZFDK010000001.1:109218-127043 GCA_964518305.1 uncultured Gemmatimonadota bacterium
CCATCCGGGCCATCCACTCCGGCATCAGCTCCCGGGTGATGAGAAGGGAGGACAGGAAGAGGAGAGGGAGGACGAGGAAGTTCGTCAGGGCGAGCATGATCTCCTCCTTCCTCACCACCAGGGCCAGGCCCGTGGAGGCGCCGCCGAAGGCCGCCCCGAGCAGCGCGGCCGCGGCCAGCACCGCCGCCACCCCGCGGAGCCCCCCGGGCGGGCGCACGCCGAAGACGAAGGCCGTACCCAGGATGATCAGGGCCTGGAGCATCACCACGGTGGCCGAGTGGAGCCCACGGGCGCCGATGAGCGCCGTTCGGCTCACCGGGGTGGCCAGGAGGCGGTTGAAGATGCCGCGGTCCAGGTCCCGGATCACGCCCATGCCCGCGTACGCCGAGCTCCACGAGGCGGTCATCACCGCAAGGCCCGGTGTCAGGAAGGCCAGGTAGGTCGCGTCCTCGAACTCCGGCAGCCGCCCCACGGCTCCGAAGAGCTGGCCGAAGAGGACCAGCCACAGGATGGGCTGTACGATGGACATGATCAGATACGCCCTGATCCGCAGGCTGTAGCGGATCTCGCGGAGATAGAGCGGGCCCAGGTCCCGGACGAAGCGCAGGACCCGGCTCACGCGCGCCCCCCTCCGTCCTCCCCGTCCTCTGTCGTCGCCTCCTCGGCCTCCTCGAAGGTCTGTCCGGTGGACTCCAGGTACACGTCCTCCAAGGTGGGACGCGACAGCGCCACCTCGGCCACGGCCAGCCCGGAGCGCTCCAGGGCGGCGACCAGGTCCGGCACCGCCCGGGCGCCGTGGGTGACGTGGGCGCGGAGGAGGCCGGACTCCGGGTCCGTGGCGGCGTCCACCACGCTGTCGAGCTTCCGGAGGACGCTGGCGGCCTCCCCGGTCCGATCGTCTTCCTCGAGCTCGACGGTGATCCGGTCCCCCCGTATCTCGGCCTTCAGCTCGTCGGGGCTCCCGCGGGCGACGATCCGTCCGGCGTCCAGGATCGCCACGCGCTCGGACAGGAGGTCCGCCTCCTCCATGTAGTGCGTGGTGAGAAGCACGGTGAGCTCCTCCTCGCGGGTGAGGCGCGTCAGCTCCCGCCACACCGAACGGCGGGCCTCGGGATCCAGCCCCGTGGTCGGCTCGTCCAGGAAGAGCACACGCGGGCGGTGGACGACCCCCATGGCCAGGTCCAGCTTCCGCTTCATACCGCCCGAGTAGTCCTGAACCCGCCGGTCCGCCGCATCCGTCAGCCCGAAGGACGCGAGCAGCCGCCCGACACGCTCGTCGAGCGTCCCCCGGGAGACCCGCTGCAGCCGGCCCTGGAGGACCAGGTTCTCCCGTCCCGTGGCCTCGGGGTCCACGGTGGTCTCCTGTGCCACGTAGCCGATCGACTCCTGCACGCGGCGCCGCTCCCGGACCACGTCGTGGCCGGACACCCGTGCCGATCCCGATGTGGGGGAGCTCAGCGTGCACAGGATACGCACCGCCGTGGTCTTCCCGGCGCCGTTGGGCCCGAGCAGGCCAAAGACGCTCCCGCTCCCCGCCTCGAAGGAGATCCCCCGGAGGGCCTCCACCCCGTTCCGGTACGTCTTGGCCAGGTCCTGCACCTCGACGGCGTTCATTCCGCCGTCTCCGTCATCCGCCCTCCGGTTCCTCCAGCCGCAGCTCGACGCCGCGCTCGGCGAGCGCGTCGACGAACGGCCCGTACGGGATCCCCTCGTCTGGCGTCAGGACGCCGGTCCGCTCGATCTCGTCCCGGGCGAGCATGAGTCCGACGACGCTGAGCGAATAGCCCGTGCACCGCATCATGGCGCTGATCCCCGTCTCCTCGTCCTCCCGGTCCACGAGATTCCAGGTGAGCGTGACGTCGCGACCGGCCCGGCGACCGGTGCCGACGACGCGGAGCGCCACCAGGTCCGGCTCGTCCGGACGCTCGAGCTTCGGCCGGGCGCAGGCAACGAAGACGTCCCGGGGAGCCACCTCCCGGCCGTCCACGTCCACCGGCTCCTCCGCCAGCAGGCCCAGGTCGCGGATCGCCTCCATGATCCGGGCGTGCCCGGGGTAGCGCAGGGTCTTGTACTCCAGCCGCTCCACCTCGCCCTCCAGCCGCCACGGGAGCACCGAGGCGCCGCCCGCCGTGTGGAAGGCCTCCAGGCGGCCGAGGTCGCCGAAGTCCAGCTCCTCGACCTCCGAAAGCGCCTCCATCTCCTGGCGCCGGCCGTCACGGATGACCGAGGACGAGGTCGTATAGTAGTCCAGCGCGCCCCGCAGCGAGTAGACCATCTGGTAGTTGAGCGGGGGCTCGGGGTTCTGCGGGAGACCGCCCACGAACATGCGGACCGCCTCCGCGTGGTCGAGGCGGCGCACGGCCTCGGCGGCCAGCACGTTCACGATGCCCGGCGCCAGCCCCACGTCCGGCAACAGCGTCACGCCGGCGTCCCGGGCCTCCCCGTCCCGCTCCAGCTGGCCGAACACGATCTCCGTGTTGCCGCCCAGGTCGCTGTAGTCCAGCCCCTCCTCGATGGCCAGGCGCGCCAGGTCGTCGTTGAAGAAGTACGGCGCGGCGGAGAGGGCCACGTCGTGTCCCGACATGGCCCGCCGCACGTCGCCCTCGTCGGCGAAGTCGGCCTGCTGCCACCGGAGCCGGGTGTCGTCCGGCAGGAAGTCGGGCACGCGATCCGGGCCCGTCTCCACGTCGGCGATGGTGACCCGTTCCACGTCGTCCTGGCGAAGGAGGTCGTACGCACAGGCGGTGCCCTGGAGGCCTCCGCCCAGGATCAGGAATCGCATGGTTCCTCGCTTTCGGCGTCTATCGGCGGCGGTGGATCCGCGCGCGTCTGCCGGCCCGGGGGGCGTCTCGGCCTCGCGCGCCGGACCGTCGTGAATCTGGCTTGAGGTCGGCGGCGGAGACTACCGGCCGGGAACGGAGGCGCGCAACCGGATGACGCGGAGGATCACGCCGACGATCGGCGGGACGCGGACCGGACGTTCAACCCGACGGGGAGTAGAGGACGTGGGACGTGGTGGGATGCGAGAGCGGGCGTCGGTGCTGGCCGACGTATCGGTGGATCGAGACGGCCCGGCGCCGCCCGTGCGCCAGCTGGAGGGGCAGCTGGCCACCATGGTCCGGGAGGGGCGGCTGGAGCCGGGGCGTCGGCTCCCGTCCACCCGCCGGCTGGCCTCCGCGGTGGGGCTCCACCGGAACACCGTGGCAGTGGCGTACCGGCGGCTCGCCGCGCGCGAGTTCCTGGAGTCGAGGCACGGTGCGCGGGCTCGCGTCGTGGCGGTCGCCGACCGCCAGGTCCGTGGTCCGGTGGACAGAGTGCTGGCCGCGGCGGAGGAGCGGGAAACGGCCCGTCTCATGGTCGCGGAGCTGCGGGCTGCGCTTCCGCGCGGAATCGCCGTGAAACCGCTCGTGGCGGGCGCTCCCCCCGGCGGCGACTCGGCACGACGACAGCTCGTGGCGGCGCTTCCCGGACCCGCTCTCCGTCGGTTCGCCCGGGAATCCCCGCTGCGGCTCCGCCAGCATCGGCGACCGGCGGTCCGGGCGGCGCTCTTAAGGGCTCCCCTGCTCGCTGTCGTGGCCGTCGCCACGGCGAGCCCGCCCCTCCGGGAGGCGCTGCTCAGCGACGTCGAGCGGATCCGGGGGCGGGAGCTCTCTGTTCGGGTCGCGCCCGTGCGCGACGATCACCGATGGACCGCGGAAGACGGTCCGGCTCCGGCTGCGGATCTGGTAATTGCGGACCGGCTCGCCGCCGACGCATTGTGTGGAGCAAGCTCGTCGCCGTCGGGCCCGGCCGTCGTTCGTACTCGGCTCCTCTGCCGGGACCCGCTGGCAGCCGACGCCCCCGACCTCGGCGGGCGGGGCGTCGGAATCGTCCGTCGCAGTGATCCGTCAGGAAGGTGACGCATGGATAAGGCTCAGGTCGTCCGCACACGAGTGCCCGACGATCGGCGTGAGGAATATCTGGAGGCGTGGGGAGAGTGGAGCGGAATCCTTTTCCCCATGGGCATCGAATGTCAGCTGCTGGAGAGCGAGGAGGAGCGGGGACGGTTCGTGGAGCTGACGTGGTTCGAGAGCGGGGACGCAGCGGCCATGGCCGACGACCGCTTGGCGCGAGTCAACGACCGGATGGACAGGGCCGCCGCCGAGCGGCGGGGTGCACGGGAGCTCTACCGACACCGCGGCGAAGGATAGCGTCCGGATGGACAGGCCCGCCGGCGGGAGTGCCGGTGCGGACCGCGAGAAGCGCAGCCGCCGGTGCCTTCAGAAGCCCCGGGATCGCCGGAACTTGAACGGCCGGGGAGAATAGACTAACATCGCCGGCGCTCCCTTTCGGGGGGGCGCGATGGCCCGTGGTGTAATCGGCAACACGCTTGGCTCTGGACCAAGAGAGTCCTGGTTCGAATCCAGGCGGGCCAACTTCCCATCGAGTCTGCCCGAGACGCCGCGGCCCACCACGCCGCGGCGAGCTTTTTCGGGTCAGGCCGACCGGCCTCCGACGAGGGGCCGGCTTCACGGAGGGGTGGCTGAGTGGCTTAAAGCGGCGCCCTGCTAAGGCGTTGGGCCTCGTGCCCGCGAGGGTTCGAATCCCTCCCCCTCCGCTCCCGGATCCCGTCCGGCCCCGACACTGCCAGGGCGAAGTCCGGTCTCTTCACATACGGATGGGTGGCCGAGTGGCTTAAGGCGCACGATTGGAAATCGTGTGGGGGCTCAACGTCCCTCGAGGGTTCGAATCCCTCCCCATCCGCTCTCGCCTTCACGGAGGGGTGGCAGAATTGGCAATGCACCGGTCTCGAAAACCGGCGCCCTCACGGGCTTGTGGGTTCGAGTCCCACCCCCTCCGCTCCAAGCGCTACCGGGTTCCGTGAGAGCTCTTTCTCACGGGCCCGGCTTTTCTACGTGGGTCAGTTTCTGATATGATGCCCGACGTATGAAGGCCTCCCGTGGCTGTCGCGGCTGGGTTCGCGCGCCGGGGCACGCCATGTCGCCGGCCACGCAGGACGGCCCGGCCCGGCCGGACGAGACGGGCGGCGAGAGCCGGACCTCCAACGGGGACGGTGTCGCATGACCTGGAAGCGCGGCCTCGCGGCCCTCGCCGGCCTCGTCCTGCTCCTTCTCGGCGCCTCTTTGGCGTTGGACACCGTCGCCCGGTCGGCTGTCGAGACGACCCTCACCCGGACCTTCGGCACCGAGGTCTCCCTCGAATCGATGGACGTGGGCCTGCTCTCCGGCCAGGTGACGGCCCGGGGGATGGTCGTCTCGAATCCGTCGGAGTTCGAGAGCTCCCACTTCGCCTCGCTTGCGGACACCCGTGTGCGGGCCAGCTTCGGGCAGCTCCTGGGCGACCCGGTGACGGTGGACGCCGTCGCCCTCCGGGACTTCCAGCTGTACCTGGAGCTCGCCGGCGGCCAGACCAACTTCGGCCCCATCCTGGAGAGCGCGAAGTCGGCCCGGGGGGAAAGCGACGGAGACGGGCGCCGATACCGCATCAGCACCCTGGTGATCCGCGACGTGACGGCCCGGGCCCGGTTCGCTCCCGGGGCGGGACAGACGGTGGAGGAGAGCGTCGAGATCCCGGAGATCCGGCTCGAGGACCTGGGCACGGGTGAAGGAGAGGGCCTTACGCTGTCCCGCGTCGCCGACGCGGTGGTCCGGGCCACGGTCGGGGCGGTCCTCCGCCGCTCCGATCAACTTCCCGGCGAGCTGGGGGGACTGCTTGAGCGGTCGGTCGAGTCCCTGGGGGACCTGCCCGGGGCCCCGGACCTCCGGATCCCCGGATCCGGGGCGGGGGAGGACCTCGAGGAGAGCGCCAGGGACCTGATCCCGGGCGGCGGCTGAGAATCTGCCGGACCGAGCGGGGCGCAGCCGAAGAGCGTCTCGCCACTGGTTCCGAGGGCACGGGCGTGTTCGGCTGCAGGCGGGCGTTGACGGGCGCGACAGACGGAGGTCGTCCGCGGGCCGCCCCGGTTACCAGCTACCCCGCTCGCCGGCCAGCTCGATAGCCCTCTCCAGCCGCTCACCGGCATTCCGCCAGTTGCGCTCCACCGCTTCCTCGGCCACTCCCGGGTCGCCGGTTGAGATCGCTTCGATCATATCCTGGTGCTCCTCGAGCGATCGATCGAGCGAATACTCCTGGACCCCCACGTAGTAGCGGAAGTATCGTTCGGCCTGAGGCCGATAGGATCCATGCAGCTTCAGGAGGCGGGGCCCCCCGCCGGTCTTCACGACGGTACAGTGGAACTCGGCGTCGACGTCGAAGAACTGCATGGCGTCCCGAGAGGGCGACTCCGCCTCGCTCTCCATTCGGGCGTTCAACCGGCGCAGCCGATCCACGATCCGCCGTCGCCGATCATCATCCAGTTCGGCGGTCCATCGGGCGGCCAGCCCTTCCAGACTACCCAGGAGATACATCAGTTCCCGGGAATCGCTCTTCGTGAGGGGCGCGACCTTCGGGCGGGAGTGGGCGTTGCCGGAGCTGTTCGACTCGATGAAGCCCTCCTGCTCGAGCCGCTGGAGCGCAGACCGGACCGGGGTTCGGCTCACGTCGAGCCGCTCGGACACCTCCGTTTCGATGATACGGCTGCCGGGGGCGAGCTGTCCGCGCACGATCAGAGCCCGGAGGCGTCCATACGTTTCCCCGGACCGATCGCCGTTGGAAGATGGTGCGCAGGTCCCCGAGACTTCTGCTGAAGCATTCATGCTGGGAACTCGATTGGAGGTCGCAGATTCACGCTGCTCGGCCTCGTACCGTTCATCTCACCCTTTGAAGCCACTGCCGGGATCAATAGTTCCCGGGCGCCGGAGGGCCGTGGGAGCTTCGATCGGGCCCCTGACGAGGTTGAGCTGACGCGGCAGCCCTCACCCGCCCCGCTGCGGCATGCATCCGTGTGGACATTCGGTTCCGGTGTGCCCGGCTCGGACGAGTGTTAACACCTTTACATAGTACAATACGACGTACGCAATAAAAAATAAAAAAGGGCACGTGCGAATTCCCCTGGATGCCAGGATCGCATCCAGATTTGCGGAAATGAAGTTCGAGGTCGCCAACGGCGAAGGGGCAGCGGGAGTCGGACCGTGGCGCGCAGTGACGCGGGGTGCGCTCTATCTCGCAGGGCACTCGCGGGAATACGGAAACCGATGGGGGAGGACATTTTCGTGAAGTCGACGACGTTCGGGGCATGGCCGAGGCTACTGATCGGGCTCGCGGCAGCGGCTCTCCTGTCGCTCGGATGCTCGGATCGGGTACGGGGACCCACAGGTACGGACGAGAATGCGGCGCTGGGCGATCTGCGGGGCGAATTCGACCTGGAGTCGCTGGGGTAGATACGCTATCCCGACGACAATCCCCCGCCAGGAGCGGATCTCGCTGGGACGTCTGCTGTTCTTCGAGGAGGCGAACTGCGCCGAGTGCCGCCAGGGCCCCATGCTGAGCAACTTGAATTTCGTCGTTCACGGCACTCCGCAGGAGGGGGTCGGCAAGGCGGTCATCGACGGCGATGACACGCGCCACGAGAAGATCGCGACGGAGGATCTGCATCCCGCGCTCCGTGAGCCCCTCGATCTCACGGAAGAAAAGATCGACGCGCTCGTGGCGTTCATGAAGTCGCTCACGGACCGTGGACGGGAGCTCCCCGATCATCTGATCACGGCGCCGGCGGAGGTGCCGAGCGGACTGACGCCGGTCAACGGAGTCGGCGCGGACCGCTCGTTCGCTTCTCGCCCGGGCGCCTGTATCACCAGTCGTCCGCTGGCGATGGCGCTCGGTGGTATCACTCCCCCCTTCGGAGGACGGCCAGCACCGGGGAGTGGTCGGAGAGTCCGGAATCGGTGTCCAGCACGCGGGCCTCGACCACCCGGAGCGATGGCTCCGCCAGGATCCAGTCGATGGCCCTCCGGGGTTCGGGCATCGGATAGGTCAGCTCCTCGGGGCCGGGCGCTCTCCGGGCCCGCGGACTCTTCCACCCCCGGTCCAGGAGTGTACCGACCACGGTGGTCCCCCCGGCCCCTGGCCACCCGGGCGGGGACGCGTTGAAGTCGCCGCCGAGAACGATCGGAGCATCTTCGTCCTCGGTCAGCTGCTCCAGCACCGGGAGAGCGGCCCGGCGCGTTTCGCTGCTCCGGACCTCGAGGTGGATCGGCACCACCGACACGGGGCCGATCCGGGTGTCCAGGCGGATCACGGAGGCGGACTTGGCGCCCGCGGCCAGGGCTTCGAGCCTGGAGTGGGGAGGCAGGCCGACCCACCGGGCGCTCCGGACCGGCGGGCGCGCCAGGACGGCATTCCCGAAGGAGAAGGCGGCAAAGGGGAGGCGCACGTCGTAGTTCCTCTGCTCCACCCGTGTCCCGTAGCCAGCCGCCCGTGCCAGGACCTCGGCCTGGTTCAGACCGCCCGACCAGCTCGACTCGAAGTCCACCTCGTTCAGGACGACGACGTCGGCGTCCGCCCTGCGGAGAACCGCGGCGATGCGGGCCAGCCGGGCCACCCGCTCCTCGTAGCTCCCGCCACGGAAGTTCCGGAGCAGACCGGGCTCGGCCCGTCCGCGCCCGTGGGCCAGGTTCCACGCCAGGACGGTGATCTCCGGCGCCGCGCCGGCATCGGCGGCCCGGATGCTCGCGGTGTCCCGGCGATGAATCGACAGACGCCGGTCCCCGACCGTCGCTCGACCCACGGCCCACCACACGAGCGTGAGGCCCAACGCGGCCAGCAGGAGGAGCCCGAGGCCACGCCGCAGCCGGGCCGGCCAGTCCATGTCGTCGCTCGCAGCGGTGTCCGGCGGAATGCTCGGGTCCTCTCCTCGTGACGCGGGGTCTCTGGCGCCGATGCTCACTGCTGCTGACGGCCCGACCCGCATCTCCATGTCCGAACGGAGCTTCGTGCCGCCGCTTCCCCGGACCCGGGTGATGTTGGCAGCCGTGAGGCTGAAGAGAAGGTCAACATGCCTGCCACCGCGGGTCGCCGGCGCCACCGGGGAGGGGGGGAGGCCCGGCTTCGGACGGAACCCCGGGGAACACCTCCGGCCGGCCCTCGCAGAATCCGGCGATGCTTTGCACGCTGCGGCGGTGCCCGCCCACGGGCCCTCGCGAATCGGGGCGTGCCCCTCATGCCGACCATGTGTGTCCGGTCGGGAAGAACCCTCGATCCCTGCCCGTCGCTCGTCTCTCGTATCGCCGTTGCACTCTTCGAACACTCATGTCTACCACCGACGGAGCCCCCGCCCCGGACCTGGATTGGAGCGAGGGCCAGCGGTCAGGGGGACTCCTCGACAGCGATCCCGAGGAGTCGTTCGACCGCTTCACCCGCCTGGCCTGCCGCCTCCTGGACGCATCCGCGGCATTCGTGTCGCTGGCCGGCCGGGAGCGTCCGTTCCTGAAAAGCGCTGTCGGGCTCCCCTCGGCCCTCCGTGGGCCCCGTCGGACGTCCCCTCTCCTCTCTCTGGCCGGCTGTCCCCGGCAGCAGGGGGAGAGGGTGAGCTTCGACGACCTGCGAGAGGAGCAGATTCCGGGAGTGGAGGCGGTCCGGCGCGAGTCCAGCCTCACTTCCTTCCTGGGCGTCCCTCTCCTCACGAAAGACAGCGAGTGTCTGGGCAGCCTGAACGTGCTCGACGAGGTGTCCCGAAAGTGGACGCCGGACGAGGCGAAGCTCCTTCGCGACCTGGCGGCGGCGGTCGCCACGGAGATCGAGGCCCGCGTGCAGTCGGCGCAGCGCCAACAGGCGCTCAGGATTAGTCGCGAGCGCCTGGAGGCCCTCAGCGAGGGTGTCACGATCCACGATGCCGACGGACAGATGATCTACGCGAACCGGGCCGCCGGGGAGATCCTCGGGCTGGAGCGGTCGGAGCTCACCTCCCGGAGCTACGACGATCCGAGGTGGGAGATCACGACCCTGCAGGGCGAGCCCATTCCGCCGCACGAGCTGCCGGCGGCCAGCGCCGTTCGGGACGGCCGGGCGATTCGGAACTCGCCCATGGCCGTCGCTCGTCCGGACGAGGAGCCGGTGGTCCTCTCCGTCAACGCCGTTCCCGTGCGGAATCGGGACGGGAGTCTGCGGGAGGCCATCGTCTCCTTTCGCGACGTGACCGAGCAGAAGCGGGCGGAGCAGCGCTACCGGCGACTCTTCGACCAGGGAGTGGCCGCCGTCTTCCGGTCGGAGCACGAGAGCCCGGCGCGCATCCTGGAGTGCAACCGGGCGTTCGCCGACATGTTCGGCTTCGAGTCTCCGGACGAGGCCGTGGGCACGGAGGCCCGCGAACTGTATCCGACCCCGGAGGACCGGCACCGGGCGATGGCGGAGATCCGGGACGACGGGCGCCGCTTCGACGACGCCTTCGAGCTCCGTCGCCGGGACGGGAGCCCGGTGTGGGTGATGGGCGAGACGCGGCTGGTGCGCGACCCGGAGCTGGGCGTCGTGAACGAGGGACTGATGCTGGACGTGAGCGACCGGGTACGTGCGCGGCGGAAGCTCCGGCATCGGGCCCTGCACGATCCGCTCACGGGCCTGGCGAACCGGGCCCTGCTCTCGGATCGTGTCGAGCAGGGTCTCGCCCGGGCGCGGCGGCACGGCGAGCCGCTCGGCCTCCTGATGCTGGACGTCAACCACTTCAAGCGGATCAACGATCGCCTGGGCCACGCCGCCGGTGACCGCGTCCTCGAGGCCCTGGCCCGGCGGCTGCTCGGCGTGGTCCGGGACGAGGACACGGTGGCCCGGTGGGGCGGCGACGAGTTCGTGGTGGTGCTCCCGGAGATGGAGGGGCTCCGGTCCATCGGGGCTGTCCAGGAGCGGATCCGGGACGCGGTCCGCCGTCCCATCGAGGCAGGCGGGGAGTCACTGCACATCGACATCAGCGTCGGGGGCGTGGTCCGGGGCGAGGACGGGCAGGGACGGGCCGTAGCGACCGACGAGGCCGAGGAGATCATCCGCTTCGGAGACCTGGCCCTGCACCGCGCGAAGGAGCAGCCGGCGGGAAGCTTCTACCTGTTCGATCCCGACGAGGAGGTTCAGGGAGCGGCTCAGATCCGTCTGGAGCAGGCCCTGCGCGAGGCCGTGTCCGACGGGCGCGTCGTGCCCCATTACCAGCCCATCGTCCGGCTCGAGGACGGGGAGCCGGTGGGATTCGAGACGCTGGCCCGGTGGCGTGATCCGGAGAGAGGGCTCGTTCCGCCTTCCGAGTTCATTCCCCTGGCGGAGGAGCTCGAGCTCATCGGGGCCCTGGGGGAGTCGATGCTCCATCAGGGAGTGTCCTGGGCCGCGGGCTGGGTCCCGCGCACCGACACCCCGGGTCCACGGATCAGCTTCAACATGTCGGGGCAGCAGTTCGAGGATCCGCGGGTCGCGGAGACGGTGGCGGAGCTGCTGTCGGAGGCCGGTGTTCCCGCGGAGCGGGTGATCCTCGAAGTCACCGAGACTTCGCTGATGCAGGCGCCGGCGCGGATCCGCCAGCTCCAGGATCTGGGGCTCTCGATCCACGTCGACGACTTCGGAACGGGCTACTCCACCTTCGCCTACCTGCGGGACCTGGTCCTCTCGGGTCTGAAGGTGGACCGGGCGTTCGTCCGCGACATCGTCTCGAACGAGTCGGACGCCGCGCTTGTGGAGACGGTCCTGACTCTGGGCCGTCGGATGGACCTCACCGTGGTGGCGGAGGGCATCGAGACCGAGGAGCAGAGGGCGCGGCTCCTGGAGCTGGGCTGCGAGTACGGCCAGGGGTTCCTCTTCGCCGAGCCGATGCCCGCCGAGGAGTGCGGCGACTGGCTGCCAGTCGACTGACGCGGTGTCAGGCCAGGAGGGCGGCCACCATGCCGGACAGCACGATTCCGTCGAAGGTTCCCGCTCCCCCGATGCTGGCGATTCCGGTGGTCGAACGGCTCAGCTCCCGCAGATTCAGGAGGTCGGCCCCGAACAGCGGCCCCAGGACTCCCGCCACGAAGGCCACGGGTGGGGCGAAGTCGGGCACCAGTAGAATGCTCGGCAGTGCGGCAACCAGAGGCGGGAGCAGCGCCGGCAGCATGATTCCCACCCCGGGTCGGGGCTCGGCGGCCCGGTGGCACACCCACACGGTCAGGGCTGTGATGGCCACCAGGGCCACCAGCTCGGCAGGTCCGCGCCGGACCACCCGGACGGTCTCGTAGGCCGCCAGCAGAACAGGGATGACGCACCCGCCCAGGTTCACGGCGATGATGGTCTGACGCCGGACGCGTCTCAGGAAGGGCCACTCGCCCTCGCGACCGATCCGCCGGCCCAGGCGGCCGAGGCCGAAGAGGAGCGGAGAGCGTACGGGCGCGAACTCCTCCCGCTCGATCCGCTTCACCGGGATGTTCACCGCGCCGCCGGCGAAGATGCCGACCAGTGCCGCGACGGCCATGCCGGGCGGCAGCCCCAGCCGGGACAGCGCCGTCATCATCGCCTGGGCGAAGAAGAACGGGACGAGCAGGAGAAGTCCGGTCAGGACGATACCGGCGAGGCAGCCCGGCGGGATTCCCGATGTGCTCGACTCGCGTCTCATGGGCGTATGGTCCTTGGGGCCCCGCGTCCTGTTCTCCGTGGTCCCTATCGGCCGGAGTCCTGCTGGTAATACAGCACGCCGCCGCCGGCGCTCCCGGAGAAGAGCTCCAGGGCGCCATCCCCGTCGGAGTCGCGGAGCACCGGGACGGAGAGTCCGCGCGTGGCGGCGTCGAGGCGACCGTCGGCGACGAAGTCCGGCTCTTCGGGCGTGCCCTCGTTCCGGAAGATCCGTATGCCGCGCTCCTGGCTCCCGACGAGGAGGTCCAGGTCGCCGTCGCCGTCCAGGTCGGTCAGCGTCGGCGCGCTCCGCCGTCCCACGTTGAAGCCGCCGTACTCGTCGGAGACGGGCTCGAACTCCGGCTCCGACGCCGAGCCCACGTTTCGGTAGAAGTTGAGGAAGCCCGAGGACTCACCGACGAACAGGTCCAGGTCCCCGTCGTCGTCCACGTCGCCCAGCGCGGGCACTGCGTGACTACCGCGTGTCAGGGTGACCAGCGTGGAGTCCGCCACGGAGAAGGAGTCCCAGGAGCCGTCGCCCCGGGAACCCGTCTCCACGGAGTCGCCTTCGGCACGGGACGGGCCCTCGTTCCTGTAGAAGGTCAGCTCGTCCCTCCAGTCCGCGAGGACCAGATCCTCGTCGCCGTCGCCGTCCAGGTCACCGAAGGCCGGAGCGTACTGGTAATCGCCGCGCATGGGCAGCGATCCGGCGCGGCGCCACTCGGGGTCCCCGTCGGTCCCCACGTTCTCGAACCGCCGGATCACCGAGGTCGTTCGCTCCTCGGGATCCAGCTTGTTGGCCAGGAGCAGGTCGTCGTCCCCGTCCCGATCGAGGTCGGCGAAGGCCGGGACGCTCTCCTCGCCCACGTCGAGACCCGACAGGAATCGTCGCGTGCGGAGGCTCCAGCCGGAGTCCGTGTTCTCCAGGTAGTAGAGGTTGTCGGCCGAGGTGAGCAGGGGGTTGTAGGCGCCCCCGATGACGCCGATGAGCAGGTCCCGGTCGCCGTCGCCGTCCACGTCACCGAAGGTGGGGGCGTTGTATCCGCTGGTCTCGATCGGATCCTCCGGCGGAAAGGGCACCGGCTGGCTACGGAGGTTCGGCTGACTGCAGCTGCCGGTGTTCTCGATGTAGAGGAGGCCGGACTCGAAGTAGTCGCCCCAGAAGAGGTCCGGGTCGCCGTCGCCGTCGAAGTCGGTGACCAGAAGAGAATTCGCGCCGTGTCGGACGCCGGCGATCTCGGCCACGATCTCGATGTCCTGGAAGCGCTCGGTGACCCGGCGGAAGCGCGGCACGAGGCCGTCGCCTCCCCCCGACCCCGCCGTGCCTCCGGTGTCCCTGCCGAAGCCGCTCGCCTCGAACCGCGTCACCGTGCCGTCCAGGCGTCCGACCAGCAGGTCCTGCCGGTCGTCGCAGTCAATGTTCCCGACGTTGGGAATGTTCTGCGGGTCCGAGTAGAGGGGCTCGCCGGCCTCCGTCCGGAGCGTGTCGGCGGCCAGGGTGAAGTCGGGCTTGCCGGGGGCGCCGTCGTTCCGGTAGTACCGGACATGGCTGAACGGCTCCTGGGTCAGCAGGTCCCGGTCGCCGTCCAGGTCGAGGTCGCCGAAGCGGTACCACTCGCCGACGTCGAGATCTCGATAGTCGTCGGTGCGCCAGGTGAAGTCGGGTGCATCGCCGCTTCCCACGGTGTCCACGTTCTCGAACAGCATGACTTCCCCCGTCCGCTCCTGGAGGAAGAGGTCCGGGTCGCCGTCGCCGTCCACGTCCATGAGCTGGGGGCGCGGACCGTTGAACCCGCCGAGGAAGGGGTGGCGGTAGCTGTCGCCGGCGGAATCACGGACGGTGATGCCCGTCACCTGGCGGACCCAGCGCGGGTCCTCTCCGGCCTCCCCGGCGTCCGGGGCGCTCGGTGGAGGACCGCCACCGGTGGCGCATCCCGCGGCAGCGGCGGCAAGGACCAGCGCCCCGAGGACCGGCAGGTGCGGCGCTGGTCGCCTCACGGCCGCGCGAGGAGGGTCAGCTTCCCGGGAGCAGGCCGATCCCGTTCGGATCGTGGCCCACGGGAATGACGTCGACGACGGAGCGCGTCTCGAGGTCGATCACCGCCACGTTCCCGGGCGGGGACATCCCGCCTTCGGCCTCGGAGCCCGCCCAGCCCTCCGGCTTCCACGATCCGTCCAGGTTGTTGTTGGAGACGTACACGTAGCGGCCGTCGTTGCCGGCCACGGCGCCGTGAGGCTGGGAGAGGGCCCCGTTATCGATCACGGCGGCGACCTCCCAGCGCTCCGCGTCCACGACGCTGACGGTGTCGTCCTTCTTGTTCCCGAACACCACGTACCGGCCGTCGGGCGTGAACGCCGGGTGCCAGGGCTCGGTGCCCACCTCGATGCTCGCCACCAGCGGGAGCCGTCCCGGCTTCGTCCGGTCGAAGACCAGGAGCTGCCCGGACGTCTGCCCGGTGGCCACCAGCCGCTCGCCGTCCGGCGAGACGGCGAACTGGACGAAGGTGTGGGTCGGTCCGTCCACGGAGAGGATCTCCGGCGTCTCGGAGTCGGCCTCCAGGGCGGCGATCCGGTTCACGGAGAGGCTCGCCGTGTGCAGGTGCCGCCCCTCGGCGTCCGTGGCGAGGGCGTGGGGACGCGGGAAGACGACCTCCACGCGCTCTGCCGTCACTCCCTCTTCCGTCATCCGGGCGGTCTGGATCCGTCCGACGCTCTGCGGTGGATTCACGGCGGACATGGACCGGCCCACGTACAGCGTGCCGCCGTCGTCGGGAAGCGCCAACATGCCCGGTACATCGAACGTGGCCCGTCCGACGATCTCGTTGTCGGCGTTGAACTTGACGACCGTGTTCGCGCCGATCAGGGAGACATACCACGCCGATCCGTCCGGCGCCGCGATCACGTCGTGGGGCTTGGCGTCCGGCGGAAAGCCGAGCTCCTGCAGGTCGATGGTCTCGACCACCGACCGCGACTCCGTATCGATCACCGACACGGTGGCGTCGGGCTGGTTCGGCACGTAGATGCGGTCGCCGCCCTGCGCCGTGGCGGGTCCCGGGGTGCCGAACAGAAGGATGAAGCAGAGGATCGCGGCGGCCACGGCGCCGGTCGCTCCGGCTGCCGGGTGCCTGCCGTCGCGGCGAGATCGAAGCACGGATGCTCCTCCCACAGGTGGTCGACCCGTCGGCCCGGTCATTCCGGTCGCGGCCGCCGGGTCAGTTGGTTTCGCTGTCGTCCGACTCGTCGCCGTCGCTCTCGGAGCTGGCGGCCTTCGCGCTCCGCACCGGGCCGGCGTTCTTCAGCGCTTCCGCCGAAGCGTGCGCCTCCCCGTCGGGGCGGAGGACGAAGAGCCCCTCCGTGCCGCTGTTCACCACCACGGTGCCGCTCTCGAAGAAGGGATAGTTGCTCCACGAGCCGCCGAAGCTCGGTTCGTTCTGCCCGTGGGGCACGGTGTCGAACCATCCCACGCGCTCCGGGCTCTCGGCCTGGGTGACGCTCAGGATGGTGAAGCCGCACTGGTAGTTCGACTGGAAGGCCCGGTCGCCGATCACGTAGGTGTTGTGGTCGCTGCACCGGGTGGGATGCATGTACTCGCTGGCCATGATCGGGTCGTCCAGGTCCGTCAGGTCCCAGACCATGGTCCTCGTCCGGTCGACCTTGCCCTGGAGCTCGTCCAGCTCGTCGTCGAAGTAGAAGTAGCGCTGGTTCGGGCCGAACCATCCCTGGTGCGCGTAGCCCACGTTCGGATAGGTGGCCATGGACAGTGCCTGCGGGTTCTCCTTGTCGGTGACGTCGGCGATGCTCAGCGCCGTCTCGTTGGCGCCGATGCAGATTTCCCGCCCGCGGTACTGCTCGTCCGGTCCCCGGTAGATCACGCACTGCCCGTCGTGGGTGTATCCGGTGCCCTGCCGCCCGGTTCCCTGGTGGGCGAAGCAGCCCGCGAAGGCCGGGTTCATGGGGTCCTCCACGTTGATCATGTGCAGGCCGCCGCCGCAGGTCTCGCCCCCGGCACCGGAACCGACGGCGTAGAGGAACCCGCTCTCCGGGTTCACGACCAGGTTGTGGACGCTGTTCACCCGGTCGTAGTGGGCGTCCTCCTCGAAGGTGACCGGCTCGCCCGCGACGTCGCGGAGCTTCGTGAGGTCGAAGATCTGGATTCCGTGGTCGCCGGCGTTGTCCGCCACGATGAAGGCATGGTTCTCGTACACCTTGATGTCGCGCCACGAGGCGGGGTCGGCCCCCTCCGTGAGGGGAAGACTCCCCAGGTACTCCGGGTTCGCCGGGTCGGTGACGTCGACGAAGGCCGTGCCGTCGATGCGGCCGGCCAGCGCGTACTCGCGTCCGGTCTCCGGGTCCGTCCAGCCCCAGATGTCGCTCATCCGGACGCCCCGCTCGCCGCCGACCTGCGACACCGGGAGGAAGGACATCAGGTCCACGTTTTCGCACTGGAAGTGCGCCGCCTCTCCGTCGCTTCCGCAGGAGACGGGCTCGCCGGTGACGGCGGCGTAGTTTTCGAGCTCGCTCCACACTTTCTCCGCGGCGGCCCACTGCTCCCCGGTCTGTCGCTCGAGGATCATGGCTGTTCCGGCCCCGTAATCGTCACCCGTGAGGCCGGCCACGAGAGCGTCGGAACCGATGGCCATGGTGGAGGCGAAGTCGTCGCCCTCGTCGACGCCGGAGGGCGACAGCTTGGTGGCGGTGCGCCATCCCGCGCCGGACCCTTCCCGACGGTAGCGATAGATCCGGCCCTCCTCGTCGGCACCGGGCGCCCCGACCCACAGCTCACCGCCGGAATGGCCGAGGCTCGCGCCGAAGCGGGTGCCCTGGCGGCCGTCGAACGGGAGCAGGCGGGAGGCCACCTTCCAGGCCTCGTCGTCATCGTTCCACTCGTAGGTGAAGACGGCACCGCTGAAGCTGTCGTGACCCGGCGCGCCCACCATCAGACGGTCTTCCGCAAGGAGCACGGAGCTGCCGAACCGGGCGTTGTTGCCCACGCTCCCCGCCTGGAGCCGTGCGGTCTGCTCCCAGGTCCCGGCGGAGGCGTCATGCTCGAAGACGTAGACCGCTCCGATCTGGTTGCCCTTTCGCGGCGCCCCCACGAGCGCGCGCTCACCGCTGATGGCCACCGATCCGCCGAAGTAGTCGTCGGAGGCGGCGTCCTCCGCCATGAGCTTCCCGTACTGGCTCCACTCACCGGTCTCGGGGTCGCGCCGGAAGACGTAGACAGCGCCGCGGCCGTCCTGGTGGCCCCAGCTGGAGATCAGGGCGAAGTCGCCATTTGTGGCCGCCGTCCGGCCGAAGGCATCCTCCGCCGCCAGGTCCCCGGGCTGGAAGCG
>CAZFDK010000002.1:0-1726 GCA_964518305.1 uncultured Gemmatimonadota bacterium
GCCCCGAGCACGGCCGCCGTCGCGAGGCGGCGTCCGGGCGGCGGGCCGCCGTCGTCACCCCCGGCGCGGACTGGCACCGACCGTCCCCCTGCCGCCTACTCCTCGGCGGCGCCCCCCGCCAGGCCGCCCTCCGGCGGCTCGCTCACCAGCGCGTTGAACACCAGCTTGAAGGTGCCGTGAGTGGTGTGCCGGAACTGGGGCCGGAAGCCGATGAGCACCACCGTGCCCTGTCCGTGCCCCACGGTGACGGCGGCGGCCCGCCCGGCGATCGTCTCGCCGCCCAGGAGCCAGCCGCTCTGGAGGATGTCCCGCTCCGGATAGGTCAGGGGGCGGCTCACGCGGTCGCTGTCGTGGTGGTGGATCGTGCGATAGACGTGATTGCCCTGCAGGAAGAGACCGTAGGCCCTCTCCGGCATCCCGTAGGCCAGCGGCTCCGAGTGGTCCACCTCCATGCGCAGGGTGGAGCCCGGCGACCAGAACGTCGTGTCCGGGAGTCCCGCCACGACGTTCTCCACCGGGAGCTCCAGGTGTTCGATGGCCAGCTCCCCGGCCTCGCCGAAGGTGACCAGGGTCCCGCCGCCGCGGACGAACTCGTCCAGGGCCCGGGCGCCCTCCTCGCCGAATCCGCTCCGGAACTGCTCGGGCGGCAGGAGCTCGTACTGCTCCGGGTCGGGCCCGAGCATGGTCTGCGGGTCCTCCTCCGGAAGGATGACCACGTCGTACTCCTGCCCCAGGGTGCCGGACGTGACGTCTTCGTCGAAGAGGGTGTCGTAGGGGAACCCGAAGTTCTCGAGCATGAGCCGGGTCCACCCCTCGTCCATGTTCCCCCCCCAGTAGGGCTGGTACATGCCGATGCGGAGCCGCTCCACGGGCCGGGTGCCGGAGCCCGGCTCGGAGGCCAGTGGCGAGAAGTCGACGCCGGTCTCCTCTGCCGCCCGGCTCACCACGTCGGAGGCGGCGTCGGCCGCCACCAGGAAGTCGCCCGGGCGGAGCCCCGATTCAGGGGCGGGCCGGTCCACCCTCCGAACGTCCACGCCCGCGTCCCACAGCATGTTCACGGCGTGGAAGCTGTCGTTGAGCCGACCGTCCAGGACGTAGCCGGCGCTCCCGGCTTCCACGTCGCCCGAGGGATCGATCTGTCCCGTGAGCACCCGTGTCGGCGTCTCCACCTGCGTCTCCACGGGATCCACGCGGACGCCCATGAACTCGTACATGGTGTGGGTCGAGAGATCGTAGGGGTGTATCGGGGTGCCGTCGTCGTCCCGGGTGAAGTGATTGTCGGGGTAGGACGTCTGACCGAGCAGCCATCGGATGACACCCCGCTTCGGCTGCGCGGTCGTCACCACGTGGGTGCCCGGCCCGTAGACCCGGCCCTCGTGGGTGAACTCCTCATCGGCCCGCCGCACCTCGACGCCCTGCAGCAGCAGCCGGTTCACCATCTTCGTCGCCGTCAGCGGATCGTGCTGGTCGGCGGGAATCACGTAGGCCGCGGCAGGGTCCCCCTCGGCTCCCCGCTCGATCTGCCGGCTCGCCTTGAGGTAGGCGTTCCGGAGCACCGTCTCGCGATTGCGGGCCGCGATGTCCAGCGCGGCGACCGCGGAGAGCTTCTGCTGCTCCACGATGTCACGCACCCGCCACCAGCCGCCCTCCCACGGATTGGGGTAGTTCGTCTGCACGTCGTACGTCTCGAAGTCCGTGCCGAGTTCGGCCCCGAACTCGGCGGCCA
>CAZFDK010000002.1:1736-5273 GCA_964518305.1 uncultured Gemmatimonadota bacterium
GTCGCTCGATAACCTCAAAGCGTACCTTGGAATCCTCCGGATTATTCCTGAATAGCACCGGGCTCAGTGACCTCGGAGACGCTGGCCGTCCCGTCGATGGTGAGCCTGAGGCTATCCCCCTCCAGGTGGTCGGGGTTGAAGTAGGTGGGGGTGGCGTAACGGCCGGTCCGCGCCGACTCGGTGAGCATGCCGGCGATGTTGTGGAACGGCGTGATCCAGTGCCACCCGAAGTGTCCCCATCCGGAGTACAGCGCGTAGTTGATGACGCCCTCGATGCCCTCCTGCTCGAGCCGGTAGGCCATGTGGGCGCCGTACCAGTCCATCTCCCGCCACACCAGCGGGTCGCCGTCGGGGCGGATGGGCTCCGAGTAGGGCGGCACGTAGAAGCGGGGCCCGTCGTTGCCCATCTCGTGATGGTCGATGTACGCCTGCGGGAGCCACTCGCGGAAGAGGATCCGTCCCGTGTACCGCGACTCCACGGTGTTCTGCATGTAGGCGTCGCGGTTGTTGTCGTGGCCGATGTAGGGGTGGTAGAGCCAGGGCATCTGCGAGCCCTCGTGCTCGGTGCCTTTGGTGCGCCGGTACCACTCGGTGATGAGCGCCGTGCCGGAGGGATTCAGGCTCGGGAAGATCACCGAGACCGTGTTCTCGCGGATCCGCCGCATGGTCTCGTCTTCCCGGGTGACCGACTCGTACGCGAAGAGCGCCGCGGTCTGGGTCGCGGCCACCTCGTTCGAGTGGAGCCCGAAGGACTGCGCCACCACGGCCTTCCCGTCGGAGATGGCCTCGTCGATCTCGGCCTCCGAGGCGCCCCGCGGATCACTCAGCACCGCGTTGATCTCCCGCAGTTCCTGGAGTCGATCCAGGTTCTCCTCGGAGGAGACGAAGAGGACCAGGTAGGGCTCGCCGTTCGTGGCGGGCCCCATCTCCCGGAGCCGGAGGCGCGGGCTGGCCTCGTCCAGGTGGCGGTAGTACTCGACCAGGCGGTCCCAGTGGGCCAGCTGGCGGTCGGCGCCCATCTCGTGGCCGAAGAACTCCTCCGGCGACTGGACCTGCTGCGCGTCGACGGCCCGTGGCTGGACGGCGAGGCCGAGGGCGAGGAGCAGCGTGCCCAGGAGGAACCGGGCGGGGGAGAGCGGAGCGGCGGTCATGGCGGACCTCGTTCCTCTGGTGCCTGTGGGTATGGGCTGGCCCGCCCAAGATGCTCTGGTCCGCGGCCGGCGGCAACTCGTCGCGCTCCCTTCGGTCGCGCCGCGACGCTCGTCCTCCCCCCGACCGGCCTCCGGGCAGGCTGGAGGGCCGCCCGCGCGGGCTGACACGCTCCCGGCGCCTGTGCCGGAGACTGCCCTCCGTTACCCTGTCTCCTCCTTCCCGCCGGCACCCCGCGGCAACTCGGCCGTGGGACCGCCGCGGCCGCCGCCCCGGAAGAGGAGCCCCCGTGCCCGTTTCCGACGCCCGCCCCGCCCTGTCCGCCCTCGTCCTGATGGCGCTCCTGGCCTCTCCGGCCCACTCCCCCGCCCAGCAGGCGGAGGACCGGGCGCGCCGGGTGACGATCGACGACGCCCTCTCGCTGCGCGGAGTCGGTGACGTGGCCGTGAGCCCGGACGGCCGCCGGGTGGCCTACGTGGTGACGGAGCGGGAGGTGAACCCGGAGGAGGACGTCCACCGGACGGACAGCGACCTGTGGGTCGCCCACGTGGAGACCGGGGAGGCGACCCGGCTCACCCACGACCCGGCGGACGACGGCTCCCCGCGCTGGGCACCGGACGGGAGCTGGCTCGGGTTCCTCTCCGACCGGACGGACACGACGCAGGTGCACGGCATCCGCCCCGACGGGGGCGGCCCGTGGCAGGTGACCGGGTCGCCGACGTCCGTGGGGAGCTTCCGGTTCTCGCCGGATGGCCGACGGCTGGCGTTCACCGCCTCGGCCACGCGGTCGGAGGCGTCCGAGGAGCTGGAGGCCCGCCGGGGGCGGCCCATGGTGGCCGACAGCGCCTACGCCGACCAGTACACGCTCCTGTGGGTCGCGCCGCTGGAGGCGGGCGGAACGGAGGACGGGACCGGAGCCCTCCCCGCCCCGGGCTCTGCCGACGGACAGCCCCGGCCTCCGCTCCGTGCCGGAGAGCGAACGCAGAGCTCCCCCGACACGCTCCACGTCCAGGGATTCGCCTGGGGGCCGGACGGCCAGTCGCTGGCGTGGAGCGCCCGCCCCCGGCCGGAGCTCCGCACCTACCGCCACGCCGCGGTCTTCGTCCGGGACTCGGCCGGAGCGACGCCGCGTCTGGTCTCGGACATGCCCGGGGGCGAGGGAGTGGCGGCGTGGGAGGAATCGCCGGGCCTGCTGATCACCGGCTCCGGGCACGCCGTCGGCTCCCACAACAACGAGGTCTGGCGGGCCGACCCGGCCGGCGAGCGGGAGCCGGTCTCGCTCACCGAGGAGCTCGACCACGACGCGCGCTTCGTGGCGGCGTCGGCGGACCGCCTGCTGGTGGAGAGCCCGATCCGCACGGGCCACGGAGCGTACGCGATCCCGCTGGAGAAGCGCAGGCCGGCGGGCGAGCCCCGGCGGGTGGACGACGGCGAGCTGTTCTACGGGGGCTTCTCCGCCAGCGACGGCGGCTCCCGCCTGGCCTTCGTGGCCCAGGGGCCCGAGACCCCGCCGGACGTGCGGGTGTCGCCGGCGGACGAGTTCTCGGCCCGCCGCCTCACGGAGATCAACCCGCAGGCGGACTCCTTCGCCCTGGGCGAGCAGCGGGTGGTCAGCTGGACGTCCTCCGCCGGCGGCGAGACGATCGAGGGGGTGCTCACCCTGCCGGTGGGGTACGAGGAGGGCGACCGCGCGCCGCTGCTGGTGGACGTCCACGGCGGCCCCTCCGGCGTGGACGGCATGGACTACAAGGCCGGGGGCTACGCGTATCCGACCCAGGTGTTCGCCGGACTGGGCTACGCGGTCCTCCAGCCGAACTACCGCGGCTCCACCGGCTACGGCGAGCGCTTCCGCCAGCTCATCCGCGGACACATCTCGGGGGACGAGTGGAGGGACGTGAACTCCGGCGTTGATCACCTGGTGGAGGAAGGCCTCGCCGACCCGGAGCGGCTGGGGCTCATGGGGTGGAGCTACGGCGGTCACCAGACCTACTGGGGGATCACCCGCACGGACCGGTTCGCCGCGGCCAGCGCCGGGGCCGGGGCCACGGACCTGATCTCCATGTACTCCCAGACCGACATCCCGGGCTTCTACCACACCTACCTGGGGCCGAAGCCCTGGGAGGACTTCGAGCTGTACGAGGACCGGTCCTCCTACCGGTACGTGGAGCGGGTGACGACCCCCCTGCTCATCCAGGTGGGCGAGGAGGACGAGCGGGTGCCCGCCGAGCAGAGCATCCAGTTCTACGAGGCGGTGAAGGCCATCGGCAAGGTCCCGGCCGTGAAGCTCGTCCAGTACCCGGGACAGAGCCACGGCATCGAGGAGCCGCGGCTCCGGCGAGACCTGATGACGCGGAACGTGAAGTGGTTCGCGCGCTGGATTCCGACCTC
>CAZFDK010000002.1:5373-40688 GCA_964518305.1 uncultured Gemmatimonadota bacterium
CGCACGCGCGAGCCCGGCTTTGGGGCGGAGGGCGGGCGCTGAGACCGGACGCGCCGGTGGCGGTCAGGTCGGGAACCCCGGGGACTCCAGCAGCCGCCCCGCCGCCGAGCGGCCGCTGATCCAGGCACCCTCGATCCGATCGCCAGCCAGCCAGTCCCCGGCCACCACGAGGCCGGCGGACGCGGCGAGCAGGGCGCCGTCCTCCCGGGGCTCGGCGGAGCGCGCGTGGCTCCACCGGTGTCCCGCCAGGTGGACGGGATCGCGGCGATCGAGGCCCGCGTCCCGGAAGAACGCCTCCAGGAGCTCCCCGGCGATCTCCCCCGGCGGATCGCCCAGGCGTTCCGCTGACCACTCCGGCGAGGCGTGGAGCACCCACGTCTCGGGCCACCGGGCACGCCCCGGCTTGCTGCTGTTCCGAGCCGCCCAGTCCACCGGCCCCTCCCGGACGAAGGCCCCGTCCAGGGGCACCGGAAGCCGCCCGTCGAAGGCGGCCATCGCCGCCCAGCAGGGTCGGGTCTCGTGTCCGGCCGTGACCGCGGCCAGCCTCTTCACGGGCCCGCCGTCCCCGTCGCCCGCTCGGCCACCGGCGGCACGGGCCAGCAGCGGGGCGGCCTGCGGTGCGGGCAGGGCGAGCACAACGGCCCCGAACGGGCCGTGCTCCGCACCGCCGCTTCCCTTCTCCACGAGGACCCAGGGCGGTCCGCCCTCGCTCCCCGGCGCTGGCCGCAGCGCCTCGACCCGCGTCTCCCACTCCACCCCGAGGCCGCGTGCGAGGTGGCGGCCGAGCGCGCTCATCCCGGGCACGCCGACCCACCGCCCGGTCCGCCCCGTCCGCCCCCCGTCGGCGGGCGGCAGGCTCCCGATCCGTCCCTCCCAGGGCGCGGCGGCACCGGCCCGCGCCCATCGGTCCACCGCGTCCCGGAATCGGGGGTGGCGGACCGTGAAGTACTGGGCTCCGTGGTCGAAGCGGACGACGGGCCCGCGCCCGACCTCGGGGACCCACCGGGTGCTGGCCCGTCCGGCCGGCCCCCGCCCCCGATCCAGCACCGAAACCGGCACGCCGGCGTCCGCCAGCCGGCCGGCGCAGGCCAGGCCCGCGAGCCCCCCGCCGACGACGGCCACCGCTCTCTCCCCGGATCGCGCTCCGTCCACGGCAGCTCCTCGGTCGTGATGTCCGCTCGTGACCGTCCAATCTTTGCCCCCCGAGGAATTCCGCGATAGGGTAGAAGAGTTCGCCTCGCCCCGGGCCGGCCGCCGGGGCCCGACCGACCACCTGCCGGGAGATCCGCGCCATGACCCCATACCGCCCCGGAGCCGGCCTTCGTACGACACAGATCGCGACGGCCATCGGCTCGACCCTCGCCGTCCTGGTCTTCATCGTCCTGATGGCCGCCGGTCCACCGGCCCTGGCCGCGCAGGGTGCGGAGCGGGCGTACGACCCGGAGGTCTTCAGCGGCCTCGAGTTTCGGCACCTGGGCCCCTTCAGGGGAGGACGCTCCACGGCGGTGACGGGCGTCCCCGGCCAGCCGAACACCTTCTTCATGGGGAGCACCGGCGGCGGCCTCTGGCGATCGGAGGACAACGGCGAGAGCTGGACCAACGTCTCCGACGGCTTCTTCGACGTGGCCCCGGTGGGCGCGGTGGCGGTGGCGCCGTCCGACGCCTCGGTGATGTACGTCGGGACCGGCTCGGCGTGCATCCGGGGCAACGTCTCCACGGGGCGCGGCGTCTATCGCTCCACCGACGGCGGCGAGACGTGGAGCTTCGCCGGGCTCCCCGAGGCGGGACAGCTCGGCCGCATCGCCGTCCACCCCGAGGACCCCGACGTGGCCTGGGTGGCCGCCCTGGGCCACCCCTTCGGCGACAACGAGCAGCGGGGCGTGTTCCGCACCGACGACGGCGGCGACAGCTGGGAGAAGGTGCTCTTCCTGAACGACAGCACCGGCGTCGCCGACCTGGCGATGAACCCGGAGAACCCCGACGAGATCTACGCCGCGGCGTGGAGCGGCGAGCGCAAGCCGTGGAAGATCCGGAGCGGGACGCGGTGGGAGGACGGCGCCGGCCTGTGGAAGAGCACGGACGGCGGCGACAGCTGGACGCACCTGGAGGGCGGGCTCCCGAAGGGCCTGGTGGGCAAGGTGGGGGTCACGGTCTCCCCGGCGGACCCGGACCGGGTGTGGGCCATCCTGGAGGCGGAGCCCGAGGGCGGCGTCTACCGCTCGGACGACGGTGGCGAGAGCTGGACCCGAGTGAACGACGACAACGAGCTCCGCCAGCGCGCCTGGTACTACACCCACATCCACGCCGACCCGCAGGACCCGAACACCGTCTACGCCCTGAACACGGGCTTCTACCGGTCGGTGGACGGCGGCAGGACCTTCGAGTCCATCGCCGTGCCCCACGGCGACGTTCACGACCTGTGGATCCACCCGGAGGAGCCGGACCGGATGATCGTGGCCAACGACGGCGGCGGGCAGGTGAGCGTGAACGGCGGCGAGAGCTGGTCCACCATGTACAACCAGCCCACCGCGGAGCTCTATCAGGTGACCGTGGACGACGGCTTCCCGTACCGGGTGTACGGTGCCCAGCAGGACAACACCACCATCTCGGTGCCCGCCTGGACCTCGAGCAACACGCTCCACCCGAAGCAGCACTGGAAGGGCGTGGGTGGCTGCGAGACCGGTCCCGTGGCTCTGCACCCGGACCACCCGGAGGTGACGTTCGCCGGGTGCTACGGCGGGGTCATCGATCGCTACCGCCACGGCGCGGACCAGGTGCGCAACATGCTGCTCTACCCACAACTGCAGCTGGGCCAGGCGCCCCGGGACCTGCGGTACCGCTTCCAGTGGGTCTCGCCCATGGTGGTCTCGCCCCACGACCCGCAGACGGTCTACCACGCCTCGAACCGCGTGCACCGGAGCCGGGACCTGGGGACCAGCTGGGAGACGATCAGCCCCGACCTCACCACGGACGACGAGTCGCAGCAGGGCCTCAGCGGCCCCATCAACCACGACGGCACGGGCGTGGAGGTCTACAACACGATCTTCTCCTTCCGCGTCTCCCCCCACTCCGCCGAGACCCTGTGGGCCGGCAGTGACGACGGCCTCGTCCACCTCTCCCGCGACGACGGGGAGAGCTGGACGGAGATCACCCCGGACGGCATGCCCGAGGGGGGAACGGTGAGCCACATCGAGGTCTCGCCGCACCGGTCCGGGAAGGCCTATTTGGCCGTCTACCGCTACCGGGAGGACGACTTCCGGCCCCACGTCTTCCGGACCACCGACTTCGGGGAGAGCTGGACGCGGATCACCGGCGGCGGCAACGGCATCCCCGGAGACCATCCGGTGCGGGTCGTGCGCGAGGATCCGGAGCGGGAGGGACTCCTGTACGCGGGCACCGAGTTCGGACTCTTCGTCTCCTTCGATGACGGCCGCCGGTGGCAGAGCCTCCGCATGGCGGGTGACGGGGACACCTTCGAGGACGGCGACCTCCCGGTGACGCCGGTCACCGACCTGGAGGTGCGCCACGGCGACCTTCTGCTCTCCACCCAGGGCCGGGGCTTCTGGGCGCTGGACGACGTGGGACCGCTGCGGCAGATGGCCGACAGCCTGGCCGGACGCGACGCCGTGCTCTTCGCCCCGCGCACCGCCCGCCGCATCAACGACCGGGGGGCGTCCGGCGATCGGGCCCCGGACCCGCGTCCCCATGGCGCGCTGCTCCACTACTACCTGTCCGACGCCCCCGACGCGGACACGCGGATCGAGATCCTGGACGGGTCGGGGAGCGTGGTCCACGCCTTCACCGCGGACTCCGCCGAGGCCGAGCGGCCCGGGCGCAGCTCCCTGCCGGAGAGTGCCGGCGGGAACCGGGTCGTGTGGGACCTCATGTACCCGGGCCCCGACCGGCCCGAGGACGTGGTGATCTGGGGCTACACCGGTGGAGTGAAAGCGCCGCCCGGCACCTACCGCGCCCGGCTGGTGCGCGGCGGGGGGGGCGTGGCCACGCGCTCCTTCCGGGTGGAGGCCGACCCGCGGCTGGAGGACGTCGCCCGGGCCGACTACGAGGCGCAGCACGAGCTGGGCACCACCATCCGGGACACCCTGGACTCCGTGTGGGACGCCCTGCGCCGGATCCGCGACGTCCAGGGGCAGGTGAGCTCGGCTGCGGAGCGCGCGGAGCGGGTCCTGGACGGCGCCGGCGCGGACTCGGTCCGGAGCCTGGCCGACAGCCTGGCGAGCCGCCTCTCGACCGTCGAGTCCGATCTCACGCAGGTGAAGAGCGAGAGCGGGCAGGATCCCATCCGCTTCCCGCCGCAGATCGACAACCAGTACGTCTCCCTCTACGCCCACGTCACGGGCATCGACGGCTACCGGTACGGCGGACCCGAGGGCCGGCCCACGGAGGGCGCCCGGGCCCGGTTCGAGGATCTGAACGAGCAGTGGGGCGACCACCGCAGCAGGCTGCGCCGGCTCCTGGACCGCGACCTGGCCGCGCTGAACCGGCTCCTCCGCGACGAGGGCGTGCCGGCGGTGGTGACGGAGGGGACACGGTAGGCGACGGCCCGATCGCACCCGGCCGAACCGCGGGCACCACACCGGGTCCGACCGCTCTCGGTCGCTTGCCACGCGCCGTGGCGGGCCCGACCTTGTGCGCCTCTTCGGACTTCGATGCTACCCGCGGTCGACCCCCCATCCCGCCGACGAACAGGAGCACCGCATGACGCAGCGCCACGCCCCCGCCCGCTCTCTCCTCCTCGCGCTCGCCCTCCTCGTGGGATCCGCCGCCTGGACCGGCCTCCTCGCCGGGCAGCAGGGACAGCAGGGACAGCCGTCGGAGGACGGGCCGGAGATGCCGAAGAAGATCGAGGTCCCGCTGGACACGGCGTGGACCAGCCAGCACACCGTCACCATGGCCGACGGGCAGCAGATCCCCTACACGGCCACGGTGGGCTGGATGCCGGTCTACAACGAGGACCGGGAGGCGGTGGCCTCCGTCTTCTACACCTACTACCGGCGCTCCGACGTCCAGGACCGCGAGAGCCGGCCCCTCAGCTTCTCCTTCAACGGCGGCCCGGGATCGGGCTCGCTGTGGATGCACCTCGGGTACACCGGTCCCCGGAAGCTTCGGGTCAGCGAGAACGGCTATCCGACGCAGCCGTACGGCTTCGAGGAGAACCCGCACACGATTTTGGACCGGACGGACATCGTGTACGTGAACCCGGTAAACACCGGCTTCTCCCGTGCGGTCGAGGGCGCCGACATGGACCAGTTCTTCGGCGTCGAGGACGACGTGGAGTACCTGGCCGAGTGGATCGGCACCTTCGTGAGCCGGAACGACCGATGGAGCTCGCCCAAGTTCCTCATCGGCGAGAGCTACGGCACGACCCGCGTCTCGGGGCTCGCCCGCCGTCTCCAGCAGAGCGAGTGGATGTACGTGAACGGCGTGGCCCTGGTCTCCCCCACGGGCCTGGGCCTGGACCGCGAGGGTCCGGTGGGGGACGCCCTGAAGCTGCCCCACTACGCGGCCACGGCCTGGTACTACGACGAGCTGCCGCAGGAGCTGCAGCAGATGCACCTGACCGAGGAGCTCCTGCCCCGCGTGGAGGAGTTCACGGTGCAGGAGTACATCCCGGCGCTCACCCGGGGCGGCTCCCTGCCCGACGCGCGGAGAGAGGAGATCGCGGAGCGGGTGGCCCGCTACGCCGCGGTGTCGCCGGAGTACGTGGAGGACTGGAACCTGGCGGTGCCGGTGTCCGGCTGGCGCAAGGAGATGCTCCGCGACGAGGGCTACCCGCTCGCCCGTCTGGTCTCCCGCTACCGCGGCGTCCACCGGACCGACGCCGGCGAGCGCTACGACTACTCGCCGGAGCTCGAGTCCTGGAACCACGCCTTCACGCCGGCGGCCAACGTGTACCTGCGCGAGGAGCTCGGCGTCGAGACGGACCTCCAGTACTGGACCTTCGGGCCCACCCCGAACTGGGAACGGGAGCCGAACGAGACCGGCGAGAACCTCCGTGAGGCCATGGCCACCAACCCCTTCACCCACGTGCTGGTGCAGTCCGGCTACTACGACGGGGCCACGGACTACTTCGCGGCGAAGTACACCATGTGGCACATCGACCCGAGCGGGAAGTTCATGGACCGGCTCCACTTCGAGGGCTACCGGAGCGGACACATGATGTACCTGCGCGAGCCGGACCGGGAGACGGCCAACCAGGACCTGCGCGAGCTCATCGAGGCCGGGATCCCGGCGGACACCGCGCGGGCGAAGTATCCCGGAGGCGGTCCGCCCCGGCGGCCGGGAGGCGGCGGCTGACCGGCACGGGGGCGACGGGGGCAACGGCGCGGCGTCCGGGCCGGGCCGGATCGAACGGCAGGGGGGCGGGGGTAGTATCACCGAACGCCCCCTCTCACCGACCGGTGTACAGGAGGTGTCGGCCATGAGACGCTTCATCGGCCCGCTCATCATTGCCCTGATGCTCCTCTTCGGGCTGGACGTCTGCTCCAGCGCCACGAACCGGCAGAAGCGTGCCCTCGTCGACGCCGTGGAGCGGACCACCACCTACGCCATCGTCGAGTCGGTGGTGCCGGACGAGTGGTTCAACGCCTGGACCGGCGACTGGCGCGAGAAGCTGGCGCCCACCGTCATGGACGAGGAGGAGGGCGGAAGCTGATCCGCGGCCCCCTCGCCCGGCGGACAGCGGCGAGCGGCGCCGGCACCGGACTCAACGCCCGGTCAACACGTGGGTCCAACGAAAAAACCCCGGCAGGCCTCTCGGCCTCCGGGGCTCTTTCTCTCTGAGCGACCGGGCCGGAAGCCCGGGTCCTCAGGTCCGTCTGCCGTCTCCGGTGGTCAGCCCACCTTCTTGACGGACTTCGCGGCGGGGCCGCGGTCGTTGTGTGTGAGCTCGAACTCCACCTCGTCACCCTCGTCGAGGGACTTGAAGCCCTCCATCTGGATCTCGGAGTGGTGAACGAAGCAATCCTCGTCCTCGCCCTCCATGGAGATGAAGCCGAAGCCCTTGTTGTCGTCGAAGAACTTCACGGTACCGGTCGCCATAACTCTATCCTCTGTGTGTTCGCATCCGGGAAATAAAAAAGGCGAGCCTCCCGCCGAATGCCTCGGGAAACCCGCGAACCATTCCTCGTAGATCTGTCTGTCCGTCTATTCTCATCGCCGTAACCTAACACGGGGCCGTGTTCGGCGCCACCCCCGTGCCGAGTCGGGGAGCCGGGATTTGAACCCGGGACCTCTGCAACCCCATTGCAGCGCGCTACCTGGCTGCGCCACTCCCCGCCGTCGGGCGGGCCTCCGGAGTATGGTGCTCCCCTTCGGCCCTGTTGAGTCGGGGAGCCGGGATTTGAACCCGGGACCTCTGCGACCCGAACGCAGCGCGCTGCCGGACTGCGCCACTCCCCGAGGGCTCCGAACGTCTTTGAATTACCCCAGAGCCACCGGTCGGATTCGAACCGACGACCGCTCGATTACGAATCGAGTGCTCTCCCCCTGAGCTACGGTGGCGCCAGTCAGCAGGGGGCTTCTCGTCACAGCCCTTCTCTGCGGCACGATTTCGCCGGACGAGTCGGGCCTGTCTCGCGAACGGGACCGGTCGTCCTTCGAGTGGAGCCGACGGGACTCGAACCCGTGACCTCTTGAGTGCGATTCAAGCGCTCTCCCGACTGAGCTACGGCCCCACGAAACGGAAACACGGAATCGGTAAACAGTACGGGGCGGACGGGACTCGAACCCGCGACCTCCGGTGTGACAGACCGGCACTCTGACCGACTGAGCTACCGCCCCAACTGGGACCCTCGGCGATCCCCGAGGGTCCCCGGCACGCGGCCGGCGCCCCGGCGAGTCACCTGCAAGGAGCGCGCCTCGCCTGCGTCTGCCGGGCCGGGCGAGTGGGGCCGACTGGACTCGAACCAGTGACCTCTACGATGTCAACGTAGCGCTCTAGCCACCTGAGCTACGGCCCCTCGTGGCCCCGCACCCGGCGTTTCCCGCCGGGACCCGTCATCAGAAACGGAAGCGAGCGAATCCCCGTGGGGACCCGCTCGCGGCCGGCGAAGATACCCGTGCCGGGCGGACCGGTCAAGACGGAATCCCCCTCCGGCTCACCCGGCCAGCGCATCGATCACCCGCCCGCGCTCCTTCTCCCGCATCGTCGGGAAGACGGGGATGCTGAGCACCTCCCGGGCCGCGTCCTCGGCGTTCGGGAACGCGCCTTCCCCGTACCCGACAGAGGCCAAAGGTTCCTGCTCGTGGCAGGGCGTCGGATAGTAGACGGCGGACTCGACGCCGGCCCGGTCCAGCCGCTCCCGCACCTCCCCACGGTCCCGGCATCGCACGGTGTACTGCTGGTAGACGTGTCGGTTCCCGGCCCGGACGGCCGGCGGCTCCACGTCGTCGACCTCCTCCAGGGCCCGGTCGTAGGCGGCGGCATGGGCCCGCCGGCGGCCGTTCCACTCGGCCAGCTTCTCGAGCTTGGCGTCCAGCACGGCGGCCTGAAGCTCGTGCAGGCGGCTGTTCCAACCCACCTCCACGTGCCGCCCGCGCTCGGCCTCGCCATGGCTACGGAGCCGCCGGACGCGGTCGGCGAGGACGGGGTCGTCGGTGACCACCATTCCTCCCTCGCCCCAGGATCCCAGGTTCTTGGTGGGGAAGAAGGAGAAGCACCCGGCGTCGCCGAGCTCGCCGGCCCGAGTCCATCCCTCGCGGTCCGGGATCCGCTGGGCGGCGCCCAGGGCCTGGGCCGCGTCCTCCACCAGCGCCAGGCCGGCCCGGTCGGCGATGGCCCGCAGCGACCGCATGTCGGCCATCTGGCCGTAGAGATGGACCGGGACCAGGGCCGCCGAGTCGCCGGTCACCGCCGCGGCCACCGCCTCCGGGTCCAGGTCGTAGGTCTCCGGGCGGATGTCCGCGAAGACGGGCTTCGCGCCGACGTGGAGGATCGCCTCCACGGTGGCAAAGAAGGTGAAGGGGGACGTGATCACTTCGTCGCCCTCGCCGATGCCCAGGGCCCGGAGGGTGAGCAGCAGGGCGTCGGTCCCGCAGGCCACGCCCACGGCGTGCTGGACGCCGACCCGGTCGGCCAGCCGCTCCTCCAGCCGCTCCACGTGCTCGCTCAGCACGAAGTCCCCCGACCCCACGACCCGCCTCACAGCGGCGTCGATCTCGGCCTCCGCCTCACGGTGCTCGCGTGCCGGGTCCTGCAACGGCACCTCGTGCTCCGTCGACCGGTCCTTCATGCTCTCCTCATCCCGTTCTCGCCCGTCCTCCCGCCATCGGCCCGCTATCCGGTTCTCCCGTTCTCCCCCCTCGCTATCGTTCAAGAATCGCGCGCGCGGACGGACTCAGGACGTCCTCAGACCATGCCTTGACGAGGTCCCCCCACCTCGGAAAGCTTGGCGCCTGACTCGGGGTCTGGCCGAAGAACCAGGCGGGGTCCCCTCCTCTTCTGCCCGTCCGTCGCGACTTGCGCGGGTTCGGGAGGGCGATACCTTGTGCGCGGCTCGATTCGGCTCGCCGCGGGCCGCCGTGGCGGGCGCGTCGGATCGGGGCCGGGCGCGATCGATCGCAGACACGCATCGACAGGTCAGCGGGGCGTACGGCGCGATCGCGCCACGGCCTCGTGCGCCGACCTGCTGGATTCTCGACCCGCGGTATCAGCACCGGAGCGAGCATGCGGAGAGGCAGGACCATCATGACGGCCGTCGGCGTCGCCGCAGCAGCGGCGGCCGTCATCTGGCTGACAGCGGGCGACTCCGCCCCCGGCAGCTCCGCCAGCTCGTCCGCCACCACCTCCGAGACCCGACGCGCCTCCCTGGCCCCGGCCGCGAGGCAGCAGGACGGCAATTCGCAGACTTCGGGGCAGGGACAGGACACGGCGGCCGCGGCGGACACCACCGCGGCCGGCCGCGCCATCACGGCGCACCGCACGGCGCAGCAGGGACCGGAGCAGCCGATCCCCTTCAACCACGCCTTCCATGTCACCGACCTCCAGATCCAGTGCGAGTACTGCCACACGGGATCGCGAAATCAGCAGGTGGCGACGATGCCGCAGATGGGCCTGTGCATGGGATGCCACAGCCGGGTGGGCGGCGGTCTGCAGCCCATCGAGCAGATGCGGAAGCTGTGGAACGCGAACCAGGTGGTGAACTGGGAGCGGGTCTACAAGCTCCCGGAGTTCGTGCAGTTCCCCCACCAGCCCCACCTCCGGAACCAGATCGACTGCCAGGAGTGCCACGGAACCGTGGAGAACATGGCGCGGATCTACCAGGCCACGCCGATGACCATGGGCTGGTGCCTGGAGTGCCACCGCGGCCAGCCCCAGCCCACGGACACAGCCACCACCTACCGGCTGGTCCGGCAGTACGAGATTCCCGAGATTCCCGCCGGCCGCCAGTCCGTCGGCCTCTATCCGCGGCGGATCAAGGAAAGCTACGGCGAGGGGCGGGGACCAGTGGACTGCGCCGCCTGCCACTACTGATCGCCCGTGACCACCGAGAACGGTACGAGCGGTCCGGTGAAAGACGCGAGCATGAAGACAGACGCTGACAGCCAGGAGCCCGCGGCGGCCGCCGGCGAGGACCGGTCCGACGGGGCGCCCGACGCGTCCTCGAACGGCGCAGGAGGCACCTCGCGGCGCGACTTCCTCAAGGTCATCGGCGTCAGCAGCGCCGGCGCGGCGGCCGCGGGCTGTGGACCGCCCGACGCCGGGGACGAGCTGATCCCGAAGCTGGTCGAGGACCCGGACCAGGAGCCCGGCGAGAACACCCGCTTCGCGTCCGTCCTGACCTCGGCCGGGCCCGAGCCGGTGCCGATCCACGCCGTCACGCGCGACGGCCGGGTCCTGAACCTGGAGCGGAACCCGAGCGACCCGGGCGCCGGGGCCGGCGTCTCCCCCCTGGCCCTCTCGACCCTGCAGGATCTCTACGACCCGGATCGGATCTCGTCCCCCCGCCGGGGACCCGTCGCCGACGGCGGCGGGTCCGAGATCGGGTGGGACGAGGCCCTCTCGGCGGCCGGCGAGGCCGTCTCGAGCGGCTCCACTGTGCTCCTCACCTCCGCCACGCCGGGCGCGTCGAACCAGCTCCACGAGGAGTGGGCCGACGCGCTGGACGCCGAGCACGTCCGCTGGGAGAGCTTCGGCTACGCCCCGCTCCGGGAGGCCCACCGGCTCGTCTTCGGCCGGGGCGAGGTGCCCGAGTACGCCGTGGACCGGGCGGACCACGTGGTCTCCTTCGGCGCCGATTTCCTGGAGACCTGGCTCGCTCCCACCGAGCTCGAGGACCGCTTCGCCGACGCCCGCGACATCGACGCCGGCCGGTTCGCGAAGCTGACCTTCGTCGCCCCGCGCCTCTCGCGCACCGGCACCAACGCCGACGAGTGGCTGCCGGCCCGGGGCGGCACCGAGGCCCTGGTGGCCCTTGCCGCCGCCAACGTGGTGGCCGGACAGACCGCCGGCGTGGCCCCGGACGTGGCCAGCCTGCTCGCCGGCTACGCGCCGGAGGACGTGGCCGAGCGCACGGGCGTTTCCCCCGAGGAGATCCGGGCGCTGGGCGAGGACCTGGCCGCCGCCGACGCGCCGGTCGCCCTGCCGCCGGACAGTTCGGGCCGGGGGACCGAGGCCACCGACGCCCACGTGGCGGTGGCGCTGCTCAACCAGGTCTCGGGGGCCGTGGGCGAGACCGTCCTCTTCGGGCGCGGGCCCGTGAGGCCGCCCTCGGCCACCTACGACGAGATGGTGGACCTGTCCGAGCGCATGTCCGCCGGCGAGGTCTCGACGCTGGTCGTGGCCGGGCCGAATCCGGCGTACACGCTTCCCGCCGCCTCGGGCTTCGCCGAGGCCATGAAGAGCGTGGAGACGGTGATCTCGCTCAACTCGCACCCCGACGAGACCACGGCCGCCGCCGACCTCGTCCTCCCGTCCCACCACGAGCTGGAGGCGTGGGGCGACGTGAGGCTGCGGCCGGGGAGCCGCGCGCTCCGGCAACCGGTGACGCGGCCGATCTGGGAGACGCGCCAGGCCGAGGACATCCTCATGCAGGTGGCCTCCGCCGCAGGTGCCGGCGTCGACTTCGGCGCGGACGACTTCCGGGGCTACCTGAGGAACCGGTGGCGTCAGCTGCACCAGCAGTCGGGCTCCGCCGCGCCCTTCGGCGACTGGTGGCGGGAGCGGCTCAAGGAGGGCGGCCGCTTCTCCCCCGAGCCGCCCGCGGCGGACGCGCCGGGCGTCGACTCCGACCGTCTCGGATCCTACCGGCCGCCCGAGTTCGGCGCGGTCGCCAGCGAGATGGCCATGGTGGCCTATCCCACCGGCCAGTTCTACGACGGCCGCGGGGCGAACCGCTCCTGGATGCAGGAGCTCCCGGACCCGGTGACCAAGGTGGTCTGGAGCTCCTGGGTGGAGCTGCACCCGGAGACCGCCGGTCCGCTGGGCCTGGAGAACGGGGACGTGGTGGAGGTGGCCGCCGACGGCGGCACGATCCGCGCCCCGGTCTACGTTTACGAGGGCGTTCGACCCGACACCGTGGGAATCCCCATCGGCCAGGGCCACACCGCCTACGGCCGGAACGCCGAGGGTCGCGGCGTGGACCCCCGGAACCTGCTCGCCGGCGAGACGGACGCCCGGACCGGGGCGCTGGCCTTCGCCGGTACCGCCGTGGAGGTCACCGCCACTGGACAGACGGAGCAGCTGGTGGTGACCCAGGGCTCCGACTCCGACCAGGGGCGCGAGATCGCCGAGCTGATGGGACGGGGAGAGGCCGAGAAGGCCGTCGAGTCCCACGAGGTGGACCTCACCGAGCTGGTGGAGGCCGCCTACGACTCGGACCCGGACAGCCCCTACCGCTGGGGCATGACCATCGACCTGAACGCCTGCAGCGGCTGCGGGGCCTGCGTGACCGCCTGCTACGCGGAGAACAATCTCCCCACGGTGGGCGAGGATCGGGTGGGCCAGGGGCGGGAGATGTCCTGGCTCCGGGTGGAGCGGTACTTCGAGGAGACCGCCGACGGCGGCTTCCAGACCGTCCACGAGCCCATGATGTGCCAGCACTGCGGCGACGCCCCGTGCGAGCCGGTGTGCCCGGTGTACGCGACCTACCACAACCCGGAGGGGCTCAACGTCCAGGTCTACAACCGGTGCATCGGCACCCGGTACTGCTCCAACAACTGCCCGTACAAGGTCCGCCGCTTCAACTGGTTCGGCTACGAGTTCCCGTACCCGCTGAACCTTCAGCTGAATCCGGACGTCACGGTACGCGAGAAGGGAGTCATGGAGAAGTGCACCTTCTGCGTCCAGCGGATCAACCGGGCCAAGACCGACGCGAAGGAGGAGGGGCGCCTGGTGGAGGACGGCGAGATCGAGACCGCCTGCCAGGTGGCCTGCCCCACCGACGCCATCACCTTCGGCAACCTGAAGGACCCGAGCAGCCGGGTCTCTCGCATCGCCAAGGGCGCCCGCTCCCACCACGTCCTGGAGGAGCTCAACACGCGCCCCGCGGTCACCTACCTGAGGGACGTGACCGCCGCCGAGCTCGCCCGGGAGGGCGGGGGCCACGGCGGAGGCGGCTCCGCCGGGGAAGACGCGCACGGCGGCAGCGGCTCCGAGAGCGGCCACGGCAACTGACACGGACACGCGCATGGCAACGGCCGATACAGACGTGGAAGTAGAGGCGGGGTACGAGGACAAGTCCCTGGCCGACGCCAATCGGGACATCCTGCGCCCGATCTCCGCCCCGTCGTGGCGCTACTGGGCCCTCCTGGGCCTGGTCCTCGCGGGGGTCGCGTGGGGCGGCTACGCCTGGTGGATCCAGATCGATCAGGGCCTGGGGGTGGCCGGCATCACCCACCCGGTGATGTGGGGGGTCTACATCACCCTCTTCGTCTTCTGGGTGGGGATCGCGCACTCGGGGACGCTCATCTCCGCCATCCTCTACCTGTTCCGGTCGGGGTGGCGGACGACGATCAACCGGGCGGCGGAGGCCATGACGATCTTCGCCGTGATGACGGCGGGTCTGTTCCCGCTGATCCACCTGGGCCGGGTCTGGTACTTCTACTACCTGCTGCCCTATCCCTCCCAGCGGATGATCTGGCCCAACTTCAGCTCGCCGCTGGTCTGGGACACCTTCGCCGTGGGCACCTACTTCACCATCAGCCTGCTGTTCTGGTACACGGGGCTCATCCCGGACATCGCGGCGCTCCGCGACAAGTTCCACGGCTGGAAGAACAAGCTGTACGGGGCGCTCTCCCTGGGCTGGGAGGGCACGGTGGAGGAGTGGCGGCACTACCGCCGGGCCTACCTCTACATGGCGGGCATCGCCACGCCGCTGGTCCTGTCGGTCCACAGCGTCGTGTCCTGGGACTTCGCCATGGCCATCGTCCCCGGCTGGCACAGCACCATCTTCGCCCCCTACTTCGTGGCCGGCGCCATCTTCTCGGGCATCGCCATGGTGATCACCATCATGGTCCCCCTGAGGTGGGCGTTCGGGCTGGAGGACTACGTCACGGAGTACCACTTCGACAACATGGCGAAGATGCTGCTCCTCACGTCGCTGATCGTGGGGTACAGCTACGCCGCCGAGTACTTCATCACGTGGTACACGCAGCACCCGATCGAGGAGGCCAGCTTCCTGTGGCGGGCCACGGGCGGCTACAGCCTTCCCTTCTGGATCATGGTGTTCTGCAACGTCGTGGTGCCCGCCGCGCTCTGGTTCAGGAAGGTCCGGCGGAGCATTCCGGCCCTGTTCGCCATATCGATTTTCGTGAACATCGGGATGTTCTACGAGAGGTTCGTGATCATCGTCACGTCGCTGTCCCACGAGTTCAATCCGGCGGCGTGGGGCATGTACCAGCCGTCCTGGGTCGAGATCAGCATCCTCGGCGGGAGCTTCGCCTGGTTCTTCCTCTGGTTCCTGCTCTTCTCGAAGACGCTCCCCACGATCAGCATCGCCGAGGTGAAGGAGCACATCGCGCACGCACAGGGGGGGCACCATGAGTGACGGAGCGGACGGCGTGCTCGCCCGCTTCGCGGAGCTCGGGAAGACCGAGGACGCCGTGGAGCGGCTGCGCGAGGCGGGACACCACGACATGAAGGTGTTCTCTCCTTTCCCGGCCCCGTCGCTGGAGAAAGCCAAGGGCGTGAATTTCAGCCCCGTGAAGCGATGGGCGCTGATCGGCGGCATCACGGGCTGCCTCACCGGGTGGCTCCTGACCACCGGGACGCAGATGGCCTATCCGCTGATCACGCAGGGCAAGCCCATCGTCTCCGTGCCGCCGTTCATCATCATCATGTTCGAGCTCACGATCCTGCTCACGGGCATCTTCGCCTTTATCGGCATGCTGGTGCACGGCCGGCGCCCGCAGGTGGGGGTGTCCGACGAGTACCGCGCCGACTTCTCCGTGGATCGCTTCGGGGTCTTCGTCCCGGTGGGGGCGGGCCCGGGCCGGCAGGACGTCATCGAGGTCCTGGAGGAGACCGGCGCCGTGGAGATCGAGGAGACCGCCGGCGAGCGCGAGGCGGAGGTGGCGGGATGAGCCGCTCCGGCACGTTCGGCGGGCTGTCCCGTGCCCTTCTGCTGGTCGCCGCCGCGGCGGTGGCGCTCTCCGCCGCGGGGTGCGACGACCAGCTCAAGTACGTCGACACCTTCTCCTTCATGGTGGACGGCCCGGGCGTCGAGACCTACGAGCAGCAGCCCCGTCCCTGGCCGGAGGGTGCCGTTCCGGTGGACGGTCGGCGCAGCTACACGCTCACCGAGGCGGACACGGCGCTCACCAACCCCCTGGAGCCCACGACCGCGAACATCCAGGCGGGTCGGCAGGCGTGGACGAACTTCTGCCTTCCCTGCCACGGGAAGACGGGCGCCGGCGACGGCCCGGTGATCAACAACAGCGGTGACTACCCGCGCCGGCTCCCGTACATCCCGACGGCCAACCTGCTGTCGGATCGGACGCGGGGCTACTCGGACGGCTACATCTACGGGATGATCACCAACGGCCGGGGCCTCATGCCCGCCTACCGGCGGATCCCGCGGGAGACGCGGTGGCAGCTCGTCACCTATGTCCGACACCTGCAGCGCACGGCGGCCCAGCAGTCGGGGGACGCCTCGCAGGGCGGCTCGAGCCAGGCGACGGAGAACGACGGTGAGTGAGGACGCGGGGACGATGAGCTCGGACGACTACGTGGTCCCGCCGGAGCGGGCCCTGCAGACCGTGCCCGGGAAGATCCCGGCCCGGGTGCTGTGGCTCTCCCTCGGAGCCATCGTCGTGGGGCTGGCCGCGTTCTTCCTGGCCGGCTCCGAGAAGCGCGCCTGGCAGGCCACGTGGTCGAACTTCCTCTTCTGGACCGCCCTCTCGCAGGCCGGCGTCGTCTTCGGGGCCGCCCTCCAGGCGGCCAAGGGGCACTGGGGCAAGGGCTTCCGCCGGATCGCCGAGGCCGTGTCGGCCTTCCTCCCCGCGTCGCTGGTGATCTTCCTCCTGCTCTACTTCGGGGCGGACCAGATCCTCCCCTGGATCCAGGACCGGGGTGCCCACGTGAACCGTGGATGGCTGACCCACGGCGAGGTCTTCGTCCGCAACGGAGCCCTGCTCCTGGTGCTCTACGGGGTCAGCTTCTGGTTCCTGAAGACCTCGCTCCGCCCGGACGCGAAGCTGCTGGTGGACGAGCTCGACGGGTGGCGGAAGAGCCTTGTGAAGTGGATCTCGAGCGGATGGCGCGGCGCCGAGGAGGAGGTCGAGCGCTCGCGGAGCCTGCTGGGCAAGCTGTCGCCGGTGCTGATCCTCCTCTGGGTGGCCATCTTCACGCTGCTCTCCTACGACCTGGTCATGTCGCTCATGCCCGGGTTCCTGAGCGTGATCTGGGGCCCGTACTACTTCGTGGGCGGCTGGCTGTGCATGCTGGCGCTGGTGGCCATCATGGCCAACCGGTACCACTGGGAGTACGGTCTGAGCGACCAGTGGGACCGCTGGCAGTTCCACGACCTGGGCAAGCTCCTCTTCGCGTTCACCATCTTCTGGGCCTACCTCTGGTGGTCCCAGTTCCTGGTGATCTGGTACGGCAACCTGCCCTGGGAGACCGTGTTCTTCGAGCAGCGGACCACCGGCGGCTTCGGGCCGCTCTACACCCTGCAGATGATCCTCATCTTCGGCCTCCCCTTCGTGCTGCTGCTCTTCCGGAAGCCGAAGATGAACCCGGGCTACCTGGCCTTCGTGAGCGTGCTGACGCTGGGCGGGTTCTGGCTCGAGCGCTTCCTGCTCGTGGCCCCCTCCACCTGGCAGGGCACGGGCGTGCCCATCGGGTGGACCGAGGTGGGGATCACCGTGGGCTTCCTGGGCGTGTTCAGCCTCTGCTACGCGCTGTACAGCAGCACCTTCCCCAAGGTGCCGATCCGCGAGACCCTGATCGAGGGGACCGCCAGCACCGGGCCCTGACGGCGGCTCTTTCCGCCGGCTCGCCGGTATCAGTTGGGATGCGGCATCCGCCCCATTCCGTCGGATCAGACACCAATCTTCCCACAGGAGCACGAGATGGCTTCGCAGTTCGAGAGCCTTCTGGACGAGACCGAAGAGACGCTGGAGAAGTACAAGAAGCGCGCGAACGAGCTCCGGAAGGAGCACGACGAGCGCCGCGCCGCCACCAAGGTCCAGATCAAGGCCATGGTGCAGCGGCTGGAGGAGAAGTACGAGGACCTGTCGCAGGAGCTGGAGGAGATCCGTGACGCCGGCTCCGATCGGGCCGACGACCTGAAGCGGCTCAACCAGCAGGTGGTGAACGACCTGAAAGACATGGGGAAGACGATCCGGCGCCGCATCCACTAGCCGCGCAGCGCGCCCCGGCTCCCCGGGCTCCTACTCCTCCTCTCCTACTCCTCTCCGAGGGCCTCCCGCACGATGCGCTCCTGGTTGGCCTCGTGCCGGGAGTGAAAGCCCTCCGCGGGGCTGGCCATGGCGGGGCGGCCCACGTAGCGGAGCGGGACGCCACCCGACCCGATGGCGTCGGACCCCCCGCCCCGCCCGTCCGATTCCCGCAGCAGGGCCTCGAGCCTGGGGCGCAGGTAGCGCCACGCGCCCATGTTCTCGGGCTCCTCCTGGGCCCACACCACTTCCTCCAGCCCGTCCAGGGCCGACAGGGCCCGGCCGATCTCCTCGCTCGGGAAGGGATACAGCCTCTCCACCCGGATCAGGGCCGTCTCGGGATGCTCCTCGCGAAGGTCCGAGCCGGTGAGGTCGTAGTACATCTTGCCGGTGCAGAGGACCGCGCGCCGGACCCCGTCCCCTGCGGCGCTGCCGTCCCCCCCGCTCCCGGCGTTCTCGTCCGGTAGCACCGCCCGGAACCGTCCCTCCGACAGGTCCTCGGAGGTGGAGCGAGCCTGCGGGTGACGGAGCAGGCTCTTCGGCGTCATGATGATCAGCGGGCGCCGGTCCGGCCTGAGGGCCTGCAGCCGGAGCAGGTGGAAGTACTGGGCCGGCGTCGTGCAGTTGGCCACCCGGATGTTGTGCTGGGCCGCCAGCTGGAGGAAACGCTCCAGCCGGCCGCTCGAGTGCTCGGGGCCCTGTCCCTCGTATCCGTGCGGGAGGAGCATGGTGAGGCGCGATTCCTGGCCCCACTTCGCGCGGCCGGCCACCACGAACTGGTCGATGATGGCCTGACCCACGTTCACGAAGTCCCCGTACTGGGCCTCCCAGAGGACCAGGGAGTCCGTGGCTATGGCGCTGAAGCCGTACTCGAAGGCCAGGGCCGCCACCTCCGACAGCGGGCTGTTCCACACCTCGAAGGTCGCCTGCTCGTCGTCCAGGTGACGGAGGGGGATGTAGGTGCGCCGGCCGTCGTCGCTGTGCAAGACCAGGTGGCGCTGGCTGAAGGTGCCCCGCTCGGAGTCCTCGCCGGCGAGCCGCACGGAGACCCCCTCGTCGGTGAGGAGACTCGCGAAGGCCAGCGCCTCGGCGTAGGCCCAGTCCACGGCCTCGTGCAGGCGCTCCCGCCGTCTCTCCATCAGCCCGGTGAGCTTCTCGAACGGCTGGAAGTCGTCGGGCCAGGTGTGGACTCCCTCGTTCAGCTCCTCCAGTCGCTCGGCGGGGACGGCGGTCTCCACCTCGGGCTTCTCCACGAAGGAGCTGCTCCGCTCGCCCTGGGGAGTCTCGGCCACCCCCTCGTCCAGCTCGCCCTCCCTGGCCGCGGCGGCCTCCCCTCCCTGCTCGGCCAGCTCGTCCTTCACGGCGTGGAGGCGGTCGTTCACCCGGTCGGCCATGTCGGCGGCCGCGTCCTCGGAGATCTCGCCCTCCTCGACGAGCCGCTCCACGAGCTGATCGCGGACGGTGGGGTGGTCCTCGATGCTCTCGTACATGCCGGGCTGCGTGTAGGCCGGCTCGTCCCCCTCGTTGTGCCCGTACCGACGGTAGCCCACCAGGTCGACGATCACGTCCTCCTGGAACTCGCGCCGGTAGTCGGCGGCTAAGCGGATCGCCTCCAGACACGCCTCTGGCTCATCGGCGTTCACGTGCAGGACCGGCATCCCGTAGGCACGGGCCAGGTCGCTGGCGTAGCGGGAGGAGCGGCCGTCCTCCGGCCGCGTGGTGAACCCGAGCTGGTTGTTGGCCACCAGGTGCACCGTTCCGCCGGTCTCGTAGCCCTGGAGCCGCGACAGGTTGAGGGTCTCCGAGGCCACACCCTGCCCCATGAAGGCGGCGTCGCCGTGGACGAGAAGGGGCAGGACGGCGCGGGAAGCCGCGCCGCCGGCGTGCACCTCGGGGCCCTCGTGGCCATGGGCGCGGGCCGTGCCCGACCCCGGCTCCGGGCCCTCGGGCAGTTCGAGACCCAGGGGCTCCACCTCCTCGCGCCGCTCGCCCTGGGCCCAGAGAGCGCGGGCGGCCCGCGCCATGCCCTCCACCACCGGGTTCACGTGCTCGAGGTGGCTGGGATTCGGGGCCATGGAGACGTCGATCTCCTCCCCGGCCCCGGTCTCGTAGCGCCCCCTCGCGCCCACGTGGTACTTCACGTCGCCGAGCCCCTCTCCGGCCACCGAGCTCTGGAGCCCCAGCTCCTCGACCCCCTCGAACTCGGCCAGGATGCTCCGGTAGGAGCGGCCGACGATGTGGGCCAGGACGTTCAGGCGGCCCCGGTGGGCCATGCCGATGAGGACCTCGCGGGTGCCGTCGTCGGCGGAGCGCTCGATGAGCTCCTCCATCATGGGGATCATCATATCGACCCCCTCGACGGAGAAGCGCTTCTTGCCCAGATAGGAGCGGTGGATGAACTGCTCCAGCCCCTCCACGCGGGTCAGCCGCTCCAGCAGCGAGCGGGCCTCCTCCCCCGAGAGCTCCTGCCGGTGTCGGCCCGACTCGGCGGCCTCCAGCAGCCAGTCCCGCCGGACCGGCTCCTCGACGTGGGCGATCTCGTAGGCGACGGACGAGCAGTAGACCTCGCGCAGCCGCTCCAGGACCTGGCGCATGTCGGCGCCCAGGTGGTCCATTCCCAGCACCGACGCCGGCACGTCGGCCAGGCGGCCCTCGTCCATCTCCCAGTAGCCGGGATCGAGGTGCGGGTGGCCGGGGGCGCCGCTCTCCAGGGGGTCCAGCCCCACGGCCAGGTGGCCGTGCTCCCGATGCGCCTGCACCAGGGCGGCGGCCACGTGGACGGCGCGGAGGGTCTCCGGTTTCGCGGCGGCCTCGGCGACCTCCCGTTCCGGAGCCCGGGCCGGGGGAGGCGCGACGGCGCCTTCGCCGTCCTCCGCCCACTCGGCCAGCGACGGGGGGACCATCCCCCTCTGCCGCAGTCGGCCCTCGGCCAGCTCTTCGGCGTAGCCGGCGTTGTAGCCGTCCACGCCGGCGTGCGACTCCCGGTCTCGATCGGATTCCGACGTGCTCACGGTCGATCCTGGGTGTTCGGAATGAACGGCTCGTCTCGTGTCGCGGTCAGGGCGAGCAGCGCGGCTCTGTCGCGGCGCAGATCCTACCCCGAATAGCTCTCGTAGATCGTCTCGATCCACCGCTCCTCGGGGACGAAGTCGGAGGACCAGCCCTGCCACCGGGAGGGCAGGCCCTCCTGTTGGATCGCATCCAGGCTCATGCCTGACTCCATCCTGTCCCGAACGATCCGTGCCGTCTCCACGAGCATCTGTCGGTACTCGCGCAGGCCCTGGATGTCCGACAGGGAACCGTGCCCCGGTATGACGCGGGCGTCGTCCGGCATCCTCTGCAGCAGGTCGCCCACGGCGTCGATCACGCCCTGGACGCTGCCGCCGGTCTCCAGATCCACGAAGGGGAACTGGCCTGCGAAGAAGAGATCGCCGGCGTGCAGGACGTTCGAGTCGGCGAAGTAGACGGCTGCGTCCCCGTCGGTGTGCGCGTGCGAATAGTGGAGAACGCGGACCCGCTCGTCATTGAAGTGCACCGTCACCGAATCGGCGAACGTCACCGCCGGCAGACCGGCCCGCTCCATCTTCGCGCTGTCTCCGCCGCACGGGATCTCGGCGGTCGCCAGCCGCTCCCGGACGTTGTGGTGGGCGATGATGGGCGCGGTCTCTCCGAAAACCGGGTTGCCGCCGGTGTGGTCGCCGTGGCAGTGGGTGTTCAGCACGTACTTCACGTTGCCCTGTCCGATCTTCTCCAGGGTGGCCATGATCTTCTCCGACAGGGGAGCATACTGATCGTCGACGATGAGGGTGCCGTCGCCGCCGACGCTGGCGCCGATGTTCCCGCCGCTGCCAGTGATCATGTACACCCGGCCGTCCACGTGCTGGGCCTCGACCTGGACGTCGGCGAACCGGTCCTGGGCCGGCGCGTCGGCCGGGGCCAGGAGCTGGCCGGCAGCGAGGACCGCTGCCGCTGCGAGGGCGGCGGTAAGCTGCGCTGGTGGTCTCCGTGTACTCATGGTCGAGCCTCCTGTGGCAGCTCTCTCCTCGGGAACGGCGTCGGCCTCCGCGCGGCCTTCCACAGCTCGAACCGCACCGGGGATCACGCGAGCCGAGAATCCTGCCCCGGGGGATCAGCGCGGACCGCGCCGCCAGTATCAAGGGAACGAATCCGCGTCCACAATTCGCCCTCTTGCCCGGCCCCGCAAGGCCGACGCGGCCACGGGGGCCAGAAACAGGCCCGTGACCAGGACGAGCCCCCACAGGTTGGCCCCCAGGAGCGTGGCGTAGCTCCCCTCCCCCACGGCCAGGGCGGCGGGGACCCAGCCGGCGGCCTCGGCCACCCCCACGGCCAGGCCGCTCCAGAAGGCAAGGTGGAAGGACGCCGGCGGGGCCTTCACGACGGCCCCCAGCACGAAGGCCGGCGCGAGCCCGATCACCATGGTGCCGCTGATCGTAGTGGCCTGCAGGATCCGGGCACCGAACAGGAGCGGCAGATTGCCGATCACCGCCGCCGCGGCCATCACCCACCGACCCAGCCGGGGCTCGCCAATCCTCGCGAGCACGGAAGCGGAGTTCTCGCCCCTGCGCCCTGCCTCCGCGGCGTCCCCCTCGGCGCCGGCGGTGGCGGCCGACGCTCCGGCCATGTCGTAGATGCCCCGTCCGTCCCGGTCCACGGCCTTGGCCAGGGACGAGAACGTGGAGTCCAGCGTCGAGCCGGCCGAGGTCAGCATCACCACGTTCACGAAGGCCAGTGCCCCTCCCCCGATGGTGGCGGCCACGACCCGCGGGGCGTCGTCGTTCACCGCGATGTCCCGGAAGAAAGCCGGAAGCCCGATGAGCCCGAAGAGGACGATGGCGGCGAAGCCCACCGCCCCGGCCAGCAGGAAGGCGCGCATCGTCTCCCGCTTCCCGGACAGGAATCCACGGTCGGTGAGCACGGGATCGTGGAAGGGATAGCTCACCGACTGGAGCAGGGCCACCAGCAGAAGGTCCATCCCACCGGAGAGCGTCCACTGGCCGGAGCTGAGCACCCGCTCCACGTCGGCGGTCGACTCGGGCAGGGCGAACCACAACACGCCTCCCAGAAACGCCGCGAAGAGTCCGGCCTGGATCGCGTCGGTGACGATGGAACTGCGGAGACCGCCCTTCAGGGTATAGAACAGCGTGAGGAGAGTGAACCCCGCCGCCCCGGCGTAGAAGGCCGTCGATCCCCGGGGCCCGAAGTAGGCCGCCACCACCGCCGTGTTGCTCCACACCTCGTTGTAGAGCCGGATCAGGATGGCCAGCAGGAAGCCCCATGCCGCCGTGCGCCCGTACCGGCCCGCCACCCACTCGGGGAGCGAGGTGACGTCGAAGCGGTCCCGGATCCAGACGATGACCAGGCCAGCCACGGGAATGGAGAGCCAGTACGCGCCGTAGGCCACCGCCCCCGGCAGGCCGAACGCCGCGCCCAGGTTGGCCGCGTTGGTGACGGACTTGGCGAAGATCCACGAGATGAAGACCGTGGCGAACAGGAGAACGGTCCCCGGCGAGCGGCCGGATTCGTCGCGCCCCCCGTAGAAGCCGGCGGCATCCCGGGACGTGGGAGAGAGGAGCCAGAAGGTCGCCCCGTAGGCCGCCAGCAGCAGCCACGGGAACAGTTCGCCGCTCACCGGCCGTGAGCCGCCGCCCGACCGATGACCCGAATCGCAGCGACAGTCGCCGTCACAGCTCGGCCAGGATCACGGCGTTCAGGCTCCTGTCGAGGCGGACGAGCTCGTCGGGCCCGCTCGTCCGTGTCCAGCCGTCGTACTCCACGATGGCGTGCAGCCGGCTGCTGAGATCCACCGTGACCCCCGGCTGGTGGATGCTCTCGTGAAAGCCCGCCGTGGCGTGCTCCGCGCGGCTGTAGTTGTACCGGAACTGCACAGCGCCGAAGTGGAGCTGCACTCCGGCGAGCCAGTAGTCGGCCTCCGAGCCCGCCGGACCCGAGGCCGCCGAGACGGGCACGCCGTCCGGGCTCCGATTCGTGTATACCACGTAGGCCGAGTGTCCCCAGGCGGTGATTTCCGCGTCGGCCGACAGGTGCTCCAGCGTGACGTCGGCCGGCGCCTGATCCCCGCTGGTCCGGCGGGAACGTCCAGGAGAGCCTCCACGCCGAAGTCGGATCGAGCTTCAGGCCGTCGAAGTAGTGGAGATTGCCGAAGAACGAGCCGTGCCAGAAGCGGCCGATCCGCGTGTAGATCTTGCCAGCACGCATGGTGAGCTCCGACGAAGATTCGAGCGGCGCGTGATAGCCCGCCCATCCCTCCTGTAGCCAGATCATGGAGGGATAGAGGTCCCGAAGCTTCGTGTCCCGCCAGCGGGCCTCCGCGTGGAAGCTCCACGGCCCCGAGCGATGGTCGACATCCACGAACGCGGCGTAGATCTCCGTCTGGTCGTCGGCTCCGGGCAGGTCCACCGGGGCGTAGTGATAGAGATAGACTCCGCCCCCGACGCGGGTCGTCGCTCCACCCTCCCCCTCCTGCTGGGCGAGCGCGGACGGTGTCAGTGCCAGCAGTACCAGAGCCGCCGCCAGGGCGCTCCGCCACGTCCCCTCCCACCCGGAGACGACCCTTCCGCTCGTGCAGCGCTCTCATTGCCCCTCGCCCACGGTTCACCGCCCCGTCGAGCTCGCCCCCATCGAACTGATCGTGTCGACGCGTTGCCCCCCCGCGAAGGACGCCGGGGGCTCACCGCGGAACGACCCGGGGCCGCCGGAGGTTCCTCGCCGCTGCCTCACTGGCTGACCGTACCCGGTTGGCCGCTCGGCGCGGAGGCGGCACATTGAGCGGCGGCGGATCGTACCAAGGGGAGGCTCCTCCCTGCTGCCCCCCCCCGGGACATCGCTCCCTCTGTCTGTTCGTACAACTATAGGGAGGGGGGGAGGAGGGGTGCGGCCGGGTGGACCGTGCGGTCCCAGCGGCGGAACGGCCCGGCAGCACGGGGAAATCGGTACGTTGGTCGGCGCGGAGAATCCCGTCCTGGTGCGGCGACTTATCCACACCACCTCACCCGGACGGGGCCGGAAACCGTCAACCGGGCTTCACAGCGTACTTTTCCACAGCGTCGGAGACGAGACGAACCGAACCGAGAGGTGCCGATGGCAGACCCACTGGTGGGCGTGATCATGGGCTCGGACTCCGACTGGGACACCATGCGCCACGCCGTCGAGACGCTGGAGCAGATGGACGTCCCGTACGAGAAGCGCGTGGTGTCGGCACATCGCACGCCGGATCTCATGTACGAGTACGCGGAGAAGGCAGAGGAACGGGGGCTCGAGGTCATCATCGCCGGGGCCGGGGCGGCCGCTCACCTGCCGGGCATGACCGCCTCCAAGACCACGGTTCCGGTCCTCGGCGTGCCGGTGAAGTCCCGCGTGCTGAACGGGGTCGACTCCCTGCTCTCCATCGTCCAGATGCCCCGGGGCGTGCCGGTGGGCACCCTGGCCATCGGACGGAGCGGCGCCGTGAACGCGGCCCTCATGGCCACCTCGATCCTGGGCAACAAGCACCCGCGCTTCCGCGAGGCGCTGCGGGAGTTCCGGGACGAGCGTGAACAGAAGGTCCTCGCCAACCCCGACCCCGCGAGCGGCGACTGAGCCGTTTCGCTGACCTCTCGACCCGATCGCCCGACGCGCCACCACACACACGAAGACGGAGTCGATGAACGACTACGACCAGGACGACGACCAGGATCCCGTGCAGACCACGGTCGGCATTCTCGGCGGCGGGCAGCTCGGCCGCATGCTCTCGCTGGCCGGCTACCCGCTGGGCATGCGCTTTCGGCACCTGGACCCCAAGCCGGGCGCCCCGACCTCGTCGCTGGACGACCAGGTCCAGGCCGACTACGACGACCCCGAGGCCCTGGACGAGTTCGCCCGCGGCGTGGACGTGGTGACCTATGAGTTCGAGAACGTGCCCGTGGAGTCGGCTCGCCGCCTGCAGGAGCACGTCGACGTCTTTCCGCCCCCGGAAGCCCTGGAGGTGGCCCAGGACCGCCTGCCGGAGAAGGAGTTCTTCGGCGAGCTGGGCATGGAGACCGCCCCGTACCGGCGGGTGGACAGCCGGGACGACCTGAACGCGGCGCTGGCCAACCTCGGGCCGCCCGCGGTGCTCAAGACGCGCCGTGGCGGCTACGACGGCAAGGGCCAGCGGATCATCGAGACCGGCGCCGACGTGGAGGAGGCATGGGACGAGCTGGGCGGCCAGCCGCTGCTGCTCGAGGGCTTCGTGGCCTACGACCGCGAGGTGTCGATGCTCGGCGTCCGGGCCCGCGACGGGGAGACGGCCTTCTATTCGCTGGTGGAGAACCACCACGTTCAGGGCATCCTCTACGCCTCCCACGCCCCGGCACCCGAGACGAAGCCCGAGGTGCAGGAGAAGGCGGAGGAGTACTCCCGGCGCGCCCTGGAGGCCCTGGACTACGTGGGCGTCCTGGCCATCGAGTTCTTCCAGGTGGGGGACCGGCTGCTCGCCAACGAGATGGCCCCCCGGGTGCACAACTCCGGCCACTGGTCCATCGAAGGTGCCGAGGCCAGCCAGTTCGAGAACCACATGCGGGCCGTGGCCGGGCTTCCCCTGGGCCTCACCGACCCGGTCGGACACTCGGCTCTGGTGAACGTGCTGGGCACGATCCCTGAGATTCCCTCCGTGCTGGAGATACCGGGTGCCCACCTGCACCTGTACGAGAAGTCGCCGCGTCCGCGGCGGAAGCTGGGTCACGTGACCGTGCGGTGCGACGACGAGCGCGAGGCCGCCGATCGGGTCAAGCGCCTGCACGCCGTGCTCAAGGCGGAGGAGGAGGCCCGGAAGTCCGCGGCGAACTGAGAAGGGGCTCAGGACGCTCGGGGCGAACTCAGAAGAGGCCGAGAAGCGGTTGGAGAGCAGCTCGAGGCCCGCCGCCCGAGTTTCCTGAGTTTCGAGAGTCCGGGAGGGAGCCAGAGCCGGCGCGAAGTCAGATCAGGGCTCGCAGCACGAAGGGGAGCAGCACGAGGAGCGTCCCCGCCTCCGCCCGGACGGCCGGCGCCAGATGCCCCTCGTTCACGAGCTCCAGCGGACCCGACTCGAGCCTCGGCCTCCACCGTGGGACGCGATGCCGGTACCGGCGGTATGCCTTCCCGAACTTCTCCTCCAGGTGCCCCTCCTCGAACCGGACCGCCGGCGCGTACACGGCGGCGCACCAGGCGGCGGTGGCGGCGGCCAGCCAGAGGCGCCCGGTGGTGGCGACGGCCCCGGCGCAGAGGAGGATCGTCCCCAGGTAGACCGGGTTCCGGAGTCGCCGGTAAGGACCCGTGGTGGCCAGGGAGTGCGCCCCGTCCAGCCGGTAGCGCACGTGCTCCTGGGCCCATACCCGCAGACCGGCCCCGATGGCGAAGAGCCCCACCCCGCTGATCCACCTCCACGCGCCGGTCCCCTCGCCGCCCAGCACGAGGGCGACGAGCAGCGGAGGTGCCAGCAGCGGGCCGCGGTACCGGTACACCAGCTCGTCCAGGCCCGCCGCGGGCCGGGCCGCGTCCTCTTCTCCGGCCTCCCCGGACGCTCTCACCGGGTCCCCCGCCTGTCCCGGGCGGCCCTCACTCGTCGAGGGGGATCCGGTACGTGCAGCTGTGGTCGCCCTCGGGCATCCACGCCTCGCGGCTGAGGTCCTGGCCCAGGAGCTCCTCCACGAACTCGATCTCCGCGCGGCACGGGAGTCGGGAGGCAGCCACCAGGTCCTTCAGTGGACAGTGGCACAGCCGGAGCAGGAGCGCGCCGACCTCCTCCTCCGATCCGCGCGCCTCACCGTCGGTCGCCTCGACCTCCTCCACCTCGGCCATGAAACCCTGATCGGAGAGGATCCGGGCCACCTCCCGCACCCGCTCCCTGCCCTCAAGCCCCTCGAGGCGGCTCGCCGCATCGGATCGCTGCTCGCCGATCCGACGCTCGAAGAACTCCTCCAGCACGTTCTCGCGTCCGGACTCCACCAGATGGGTGGCCAACTCGCCCAGCAGGACCCCCTCCCGGTGGGGGAAGAGGGCCTCGCCCCGGTCGCTGAGCCCGTAGACGATACGGGGCCGGCCGGGGCCGTTCCGGCGTCGGCCCACCCGTTCCACGAGCCCGCGGGCGGTGAGGGCGTTGAGATGCTCCCGAACCGTCTCCGTCGCCAGATCCACAACGTCCGCCACGTCGGCCAGGGTCGCCTCGCCCCGCCGCTTCAGCTCCACCAGCAGGCTCCGCTGGCTCTCGCCCAGGCCCGGGGCGCCGAAATCGTCGGGAAACTCGGTCATGACGGCCCGAAAGGTACGGCCGCCCTGGCCGATATCAAGTTTTCTTGGCTACAACCACGTCAACATTGACAATAGCCGTCTGCGGGCCGTACGCTTGGGCGGCCGGCCCCCGTACGGGCGGAATCGGCCCCGACCTCGCGGACGGCCGAGTCCGGGGCGGTCCGCCGCTCCCGCACCTCCGAGTCCCCACGACCGAGGACACCGACGATGCCGAGAGCCACCGACTCCATCGATCCCGAGCAGACCACCGTCCACGAGGCAGCCGGGGCGTCCGAACAGCCCGACCGATCCGGCCGGTCCGATCCGGCGCGGGACGGCACCGCGGCGTGAGAGCGGTCCCTCCCTCCGGGGGCGCGGCCGAGATGGCGCCCCCCTTCCGCCTGCCCGGGCAGCACTTCGCGGCGGCGCTCCTCTTCCTGGCCCTCGGCGCCGCCGGCCTCTTCGCGGCAGCTCCCCGGGCCGCCGACGGCGGCTTCGCCGCCCTGCCCGTGGTCGGCGTGGTCCACCTCTTCACCCTGGGTTGGATCACCACCAGCATCATGGGCGCCCTCTACCAGCTCCTGCCGGTGGCGCTGGGGGCCCCGATCCGCTCGGAGACGCTGGCCCACGCCGCCTTCTGGCTCTACGTGCCGGGGGTGGCGGCTCTCGTCGGCGGGCTCTGGCTCGGCCGCACTCTCGTGGCCTTCGCCGGCGCCGCGGCCGCCGGGACCGGCCTCCTGCTCTTCCTCGGCAACCTGGCCGCCACCCTCCCCGCCGCCCGGAAACGCGACTTCACGTGGTGGTGCCTGGCGGGGGCGGGCCTCTTCCTGTTGACGTCCCTGGTCCTCGGCGTCCTGCTGGCAGCCAACCTCCGGTGGGGCCTCCTGGGCGGCCGCTTCCTCGTGGTGGGCCTCCACATGCACATCGCCGCCGGCGGCTGGGTGCTGATGACCATGATCGGCGTCTCCGACCGGCTCATGCCCATGTTCCTCCTGAGCCCCGGTGCCCCGGAGCTCCCGGGGCGGCTGGCCGCCGGGCTCGTGGCCGCCGGGGTGACGCTGCTCGCCGTCATCCACCACCTGGTGCCCGTCTCCTGGCTGCCGATCGCAGGACTCCTGCTGGCCGCCGGCGCCGCGGCGTTCCTGGTGCAGAGCGCCCTGCACTACCGCTCCAGCCGGAAGCCCGAGCTGGACCCGGGCATGCGGCTCGTGGCCGTCTCCCTCTTCCTGCTGACCGGCACGGTGATCCTGGGGCCGCCCGCCATGATACGCGGCACGGCCGACCCGCGGCTGGCGGCGGCCTACACCGCCGTCCTGGTGGTCGGTGGGCTCGGCCTCTTCGTGGCGGGCCACTACTACCGCATCGTGCCCTTCCTGGTCTGGTACCACCGGTTCGGCCCCGTGGCCGCCGACCGGGACGTGCCCCGGGTCTCCGAGCTCTACGACCACCGGCTGGCCACCGCGGCCACGGTCCTCCTGGGGCTCGGCGCCGGCGGAATCACCGCCGCGATCTGGTCGGGAACCGCGGGCGCCGCCCGGGCCGCGTCCGTGCTCTTCACCGGGGGCGTCGGAGTCCTGACCCTCCAGATGTGGCGGGTGGCCCGCAGCCGCCCGGCGCCCCTGCCGGACGGCGACGGGGCGGCGGCCGGGGACGGCCGCCAAGCGGAGGTCCCTTCCGGCCCGGGCGGGTGATTCGATGGTGGAATCGAGCAACGAGAACCGCGAGGCCGCGATCCGGGACCTGGACGTGCGGGATCAGCTGCGCCGCGACGAGGAGCCCTTCGGCCGCATCATGGGAGCCGCGGGCGACCTGGACGAGGACAGCGTCCTCCGGGTCCGGGCCCTCTTCGAGCCCGAGCCCCTGTACGGGGTCCTCGGGAGCCGCGGCTTCGACCGCTGGACGGAGCAGCTGGGCGAGGAGGACTGGCGCGTCTGGGTCTACCGCCCGTCGAACTGAACACGAACCGAGGAGACGATCGATGGATCACACGACGGTGGACGCCGCACAGGGCCCTTATCTCCTGGACGTGCGTCGCCTGGACGGCCCCGACAAGCATCCCACCATCCACGAGATGTTCGACGCCCTGGAGCCGGGCCAGGCGCTGACGATCGTCAACGACCACCAGCCGAAGCCCCTCTTCTACGAGCTGAAGGCCGAGAGGGAGGAGAGCTTCGACGAGGAGAACTACCGCGCCTACGAGGCCGCCGACCGGGTGTGGGTCGCCGTCCTGCCGCGGAAGGGCTGACGCCGTGATCCGTTTTCATGGCCGTCGCCCCCTCCGTAGGATTACCGGGATCCGGAGGATCGGAGAGGACCCCCCTCCGACCTCCTGAACGCCATCCAGCCCCGTTCGCGTCCGGCGATCCCCGGGCCATGGCTGGACCCTCCATGACTCGACCACGAAAGACACCTGACGATGACCGACGACTGGAGCGCCCTGGCCGACAGTGTCCTGGACGGGAGTCTCCTGGAGCGGGAGGACGCCCTCCGGGTGGCGACGTCCCCGGACGACGAGCTCCTCGCCGTGCTGAACGCCGCCTTCCGGGTCCGGCGCGAGCACCACGGGCGCGAGGTCCGGGTGCACGTGCTCCAGAACGCGAAGAGCGGTGTCTGCCCGGAGGACTGCTCCTTCTGCAGCCAGTCGCTCCACTTCGAGACGGAGGTGAGCCAGTACGGCATGCAGGGGGTGGAGGAGCTGGTGGACGGGGCCCGGGAGGCAAGCGAGATGGGCGCCGTCACCTACTGCATCGTCACCGCCACCCGGGGGCCGGCGAACTCCGAGGTGGAGACGGTCTGCGAGGCCACCCGTGCGATCAAGGACAGCTGGCCGCTGGACGTCTGCGCCTCGCTCGGCATCCTGAAGGACGGACAGGCCGAACGGCTCGCCGACGCCGGCGTCGACCGGTACAACCACAACCTGGAGACCTCCCGCGACCACTTCTCCGAGATCGTGAGCACCCACGACTGGGAGGATCGGGTGGAGACGGTGAAGCGCGCCAAGGAAGCCGGGATGGAGGCGTGCTGCGGCGGCATCGTGGGCATGCGGGAATCGGCCGAGGACCGGGTCGACCTGGCGCTCTCGCTGCGTGAGATCGGCGTCGAGTCCGTGCCGGTGAACCTGCTGAACCCGCGGTCCGACACACCGCTGGCCGACACGCCGAAGCTCACCGCGCAGGAGGCGCTCAGGACCCTCGCCATGTTCCGGCTGGTCCACCCGGAGGCCGACGTGCGGATCGCCGGCGGACGGGAGGAGGTCCTTCGTCAGATGCAGCCCATGGCCCTCTATCCCGCCAACTCGCTCTTCACCGACGGCTACCTTACCACGCCCGGCCAGGAGGACTCCGAGGACCACCGCATGATCCGCCAGGCCGGCTTCGAGCCAGCCGTGGCCGGAGCCGGGGTCGGGGCCTGACCCGGACGAGGACGAGGACGAGCGCGAACCCCGAGCCCCGGCGGCCTCCAGCATCCCCCGACGGGCGCCAGCGGGAACCGGAGCCAGCACCATGGAGCCCACCACCGACCTCGAGACCCTCGAGCGCTGGGACGACGAGCACCTCTGGCACCCGTTCACACCCCAGTCGGTCTATCGGGAGGAGGATCCGCTCACCGTGGTGGGCGGCGACGGCAACTACCTCATCGACGCGGAGGGCGACCGCTACCTCGACGGCGTGGCCTCCATCTGGTGCAACGCCTTCGGCCACCGCCGGGAGGAGATCGACCGCGCGGTGCGGGAGCAGCTGGACCGGGTGGCCCACGCCACCCTCCTCGGCAACGCCAACGACCGGGCCATCGAGCTGGCCCACCGGCTGGCGGAGGTCGCGCCCGGCGGGCTGGACAGGGTCTTCTTCAGCGACGACGGCTCCACCTCCGCCGAGGTGGCCGTGAAGATGGCCCTCCAGTACTGGCAGCAGGCCGACGGCGGGGCCGAGGACCGGAGGACGAAGTTCCTCTCCTTCGCCGAGGCCTACCACGGCGACACCACGGGGTCGGTCTCCCTCGGGGGCATCGACCTCTTCCACCAGCGGTTCCGTCCCCTGCTCTTCGACGTGATCCGGGCGCCCTCGCCCCACTTCTTCCGCCGTCCGGAGGGGCAGTCGCGGGAGGAGGCCCGGGACGCCTTCGTCGCGGAGTTCGACCGTCTGATCGACGACCACGGCGACGAGCTGGCCGCCGTCGTGACCGAGCCCGGCATGCAGGCGGCCGGCGGGATGATCCGCTTTCCCGACGGCTTCCTCCGGCACGTCCGGGAGCGGACGCGGGAGTGCGGCGCGCTGCTGATCGTGGACGAGGTGGCCATGGGCATGGGCCGCTCCACCCGGATGTTCGCCTGCCAGCGCGAGGGCGTCGTCCCCGACTTCATGTGCGTGGCGAAGGCCCTCACCGGCGGCTACCTGCCGGTGGCGGCGACCCTGACCACCGACCGGGTCTACGAGGCCTTCCTGGGCCCGCCCGAGGAGGGCCGCACCTTCTTCCACGGGCACACCTACACCGGGAACCCCCTGGGCTGCGCCGCCGCGCTGGCCACCCTGGACATCTTCGAGGAGGACGACGTCCTGGACCGGCTGCCCGCCCTGGCCGAACGCCTCTCGGACGAGCTGTCCCGGCTGGAGGGCCTCACCGGGCCGGACGGCGCCGGCGTGGGCGAGGTGCGCCAGTACGGCCTGGCCGCCGGCGCCGAGCTGGCCGCCGACGTGGAGTCGCGCGAGCCGTTCCCGGCCGGCGAGCGCATGGGTCACGCGGTCTGTCGCCGCGCCCGGCAGGAGGGCGTCTTCCTCCGCCCCATCGGCGACGTGCTCATCTTCATGCCGCCTCTCTCGATCACCGGCGACGAGATCGAGCGGATCGTGGACGCCGTGGAGGTCGGGATCCGGGAGGAGGTCTTCGGGAGGACGGCCGCGTGAGGGACACGAGCCGCCGGGTCGTCGTCACCGGGACCGGCACCGAGATCGGAAAGACGGTGGTGGCCTGCGGCCTGGCCCGGGCGCTCTCGGACCGTGGGCTGGAGGTCCGGGCGGTGAAGCCCGTGGAGTCGGGGACGGCCGAGACGGAGCGGGACCGGGAGGACGGGGTGCTGCTGGCCCGGGCGGCCCGCCAGGAGGAACCGTCCGAGGCGCTGGTCCGGCTCCGGGCGCCCCTGGCCCCGCCGGTGGCCGCCGACCGGGAGGGCGCCCGGCTCTCCATGGACCGCTGGGTGGACCGAATCGAGGCGATCGGCGGCGGCACCGATCTGACGCTGGTGGAGGGCGCCGGGGGCGTCCTCTCGCCGCTGACCTGGGACGCCACGGCCCGGGAGCTGGCCGCCGCGCTCGACGCCCCGGCCCTGGTCGTGGCGCCGGACCGGCTCGGCTGCCTCACCCACACCCTCACGGCCCTGGAGTCGCTCCGGGCCGGCGGCGTCGAGCCCCTGGGCGTGGTCTACAGCGCCCCCCCGGAACGCGACGCCTCCACCGGAAGCAACCCGGAGACCCTCGCCCGATTCTCACAGGTTGACAGGGTCGCCCGGCTGGAGCGCGTGGCCGACTTCCGGGAGGCCGCCGGGGAACTGGGCGAGGTGGCCGACTGGACGGGGCTCCTGCGATGAGCGGAGCGAACGGGCGGGACAGCTCCCTCGCGGGCGAATCCCCCTGGGACGGCTGGCTGGAGCGGTCCCTGTCGGAGCTGGCCGACCGGGACCTACTCAGGGAGCTGGAGCCCGTAGAGCCCGAGTCCGCCGTCCACGTCCGCTCCGACGGACGACGCCTCGTCCTCTTCTCCAGCAACGACTACCTGGGACTCTCCTTTCACCCGACCCTCCGCCGGGCCGCCGCCGGCGCCGCCCTGGAGAGGGGATCCGGCCCCCGGGGATCGCCGCTGATCTGCGGGTACACCGACGCCCACCGCGCGCTGGAGCGGGAGCTGGCCGAGCTCAAGGGCACCGACGACTGCCTCCTCTTCCCCACCGGCTTCGCCGCGAACCTGGCGGTCCTCTCCTCGGCCGGCGCCGAGGGCACGACGATCTTCTCCGACGAGCTGAACCACGCCTCGATCATCGACGGATGCCGGCTGGCCCGGAGGCGGGGGGCGGAGCTCGAGATCTACCACCACGCCGACGCCGACGCCCTGGACCGGGCCCTGGAGGCGTCGGACGCCGACCGGAAGCTGATCGTCACCGACACGGTGTTCAGCATGGACGGCGACCTGGCGCCGCTGGACGAGATCGTCCGGGTGAAGGAGCGCCACGACGCGCTGCTGGTGATCGACGAGGCCCACGCCACGCTGGTCTTCGGGGAGAGCGGCGCCGGGGCCGCCGAGCACTTCGGCGTCTCGGACCAGATCGAGGTGCAGGTGGGGACGCTGAGCAAGGCCGTCGGCGCCCTCGGGGGCTTCGCGGCGACCTCGCCGGACTGGAAGCAGTGGATCTACAACCGCGGGCGCGCCTACGTCTACTCTACCGCGCCGCCGCTCCCCGTGGTGGAGGCGGCGCGGGCGGGGGTCCGTGCGGCGCGGGAGGACCCGTCGCTCCGGGAGAGGCTCTGGAGCCGGGTGGAGCAGCTGGGCGACCGCCTGGGACGCGACCTGGAGAGCCCGGTGGTGCCGGTGGTGCTCGGGGACGAGGAGAAGGCCCTGGAGGCCAGCCGCGGGCTGCTGGATCGGGGGTACCACGTCATCGCCATCCGGCCTCCCACCGTGCCGCCCGGCACCTCGCGCCTCCGGGTCGGCCTCTCCGCCGCCCACTCGGAGGAGGACGTGGCCGGGCTGGCGGACGCGCTGGAGGAGGTCGGGGCCCCTCCAGGCTGACGTCCCTCAGGGCTGAGGCGGCTCCCAGCGCGGGGAGGTGTCGGCGCCCGGCTCGCTGGTGAGGTTGCCGAACTCGGAGCCGTCCGGGGTCGTCATCCACACGTCCGGGTTCCCGCTCCGGTCGCTGACGAAGGCGATCTCGCTGCCGTCCGGCGACCACTGGGGGTCCGTGTCCGGGCCCACCGCGGCGGTGACGTTGCTGAAGCTCGACCCGTCGGCCGAGATCCGCCATACGTCGGCGCTGCCGCTCCGGTCGCTGACGAAGGCCAGCTCCGTGCCGTCCGGCGACCAGCGGGGGTCCGTGTCCGAGCCGGCGGAGGACGAGAGGTTCCGCTGATCCGACCCGTCGGCGTTCATCACGAACACGTCGGCGCTGCCGCTCCGGTCGCTGACGAAGGCCAGCTCCGTGCCGTCCGGCG
>CAZFDK010000002.1:40931-117563 GCA_964518305.1 uncultured Gemmatimonadota bacterium
TGCCGTCCGGCGACCAGCGGGGGTCCGTGTCCGAGCCGCCCGTGGCCGTGAGGTTGACGGCGTCCGTGCCGTTGGATGCTATCGCCCAGACGTCGGCGTCCCCGGCCCGCTCGCTGACGAAGAGGATCCGCGCCAGCCGGACGCAGGCCACGCCGAAGGTCGTGGACGTGGCCGTCCCGGCGGTGACGCTCACCGTCCGGGGATTGGCGCCCTCCACCTGGCAGTTGTCGGCCACTTCCGACAGCGCCAGCTCGTGGCTCCCCGCGGACACGCCGGAGAACGTCGTGGTCGCCGAGACGCCCAGGAGGCGGCTGTCGGTACCGTCCAGCGTCACCGTGTAGCCGTTCGGATCCCTGTCCTCACCGGTGGTGGTCGCCGTCACCTCGATGGAGCCGACGTCCGGCGGAGTGGGGCCGGTACCGTCCCGGCAGGCGGGCAGGACGAGGGCGGCCAGGAGCAGGGGGAGAAGTCGTCGCGCGATCATCCCGGGCCCGGGGATCATACTCTCTCCCCGCGGGTCGCCTCCACCGCCTGGTCGAGCCCCTGGAGCAGGCGATCGAAGCCCTCGCTCTCGAGGGCCGCCTCCAACCTCTCCTGGGCCTCCCTCCATCGGGGATAGGCCTCCTCGAGCTTCCGGTTCCCCCCGTCGGTCAGGCTGACCTCACGGACGCGGGCGTCCTCGCCGCGCGAGCGGTCGACCCAGCCCTCCTCCTCCAGCAGGTCGATGTTGCGGGAGACCGTGGTCCGGTCCATGACCAGCTCCTCGGCCAGCGCCGTGATGCCCACGGGGCCCACCAGGCGCAGGGCCGCCAGGAGGATGAACTGGGTGCTGCGGAGCCCCACGGGCCGCAGCGCCTCGTCGTAGAACTGGGTCACCGCCCGGGACGCCTGCCGCACGTGCAGGCAGGCGCAGCGGTCGTTCACGACCTTGAAGGGATCAGAGCTGTCCGAGCCTTCCGGGCCGTCGGCGCCGTCGGTCATGCTCACGCGGCTGGAGTGAAGGAGGAATGCGCTCGCCCGCAAGGTACACTTCACCCGGACGAAGGTGTAAGGCCGACGCACGCTTCGCACGGCCGGTCGATTCCCGCGCGGCCCATGCGAACAGCCGCACGAACATTGTCTGGACGATCCGGGAGGTTCCGCGTGACCGAGAGCAGCGACGACCCGCCCGGCCGCCACCTGCAGGTCGAGGTGTTCAGCGACTACACGTGCCCCTGGTGCTACATCGGGCACGCCCGGCTGGAGCGGCTGCGGCGGCAGGAGCGGGGCGCGCTGGAGCTGGAAGTCACCTGGCGACCCTTCGAGATCCATCCGGACGTCCCGGAGGAAGGGATGCCCGTGGAGGAGCTCCCCTACTCCCGTGAAAAGTGGGAGACGATGATGGAACGCCTCCGGGAGCAGGCCGAGAGCGAGGGACTCGAGATCGGAAACCGCCCCTTCGTCTCCAACACGCACGAGGCGCTCATGGCCGGCACGTGGGTCCAGTCGGAGCGCCGCGATCGCTTCCCGGCGTTCCACGAGGGCCTCTTCCGGGCCTACTTCGCCGAGGGTCGGGAGCTGGGCGACCGGTCGGTGATCCTCGACGTCGCCCGGGAGTCCGGCGTGGACCCGGACGATCTGGACGCGGCCCTGGACCGGGGAGCCGGGGAGGACGCGCTGGAGGACACGCGGCGGGAGGCCCGCCGCCTCGGCATCTCCGGCACGCCCACCTTCGTCTTCGGTGGCACCCACGCCGCGGTCGGGGCCCGGCCCGTGGAGGCCCTGCGCCGGGCCGCCGGGAGGGCCCTGGAGGCGGGCGGGAGCGCCTAGGCCGGACCGGCGAGGCCCGCTTCATCCGGCGTGGCGCGCCTCCTCCCGCCGGACCTCCACCGGCGTGAGGCTGAAGGTCTCGCAGGGCATGTCGACGCCCTCCGCCCGCAACGTCTCGAAGGCCTCCTCCCGGAGCTCGGACTTCCACCCGAGGTGCGCCCGCTCGTCCTCGATCCACACCATCAGGGTGAGCGTCAAGCTGTAGTCGCCCAGGCGGTTGACCGCCACCGACGGGGCCGGATCCTCCAGGACCCCGTCCTTCTCCCTCACCATCTCCAGCAGGAGCCGCCGGACCCGCCCCAGGTCCTCGTCGACCCCGACGTCCACCGGGAGGTCCACCCGCAGGTGCGGGAAATTCGTGTAGGAGGCGACAACGGATTCGACGGCCGTGGCGTTGGGGATCGCCAGCATCCTCCCGTCCGGCGTCACGATTCGGGTGGAGCGCATGGTGATCCGGTCCACGCGCCCGTAATCGTCCCCGATCTCCACCAGGTCGTCGATCACGAACGGGCGGTCCCAGTAGATGAAGAGGCCGGCGATCACGTCGGCGAGGACCTCGCGCGCCGCGAATCCCACCGTGAGCCCGGCGACGCCGAGGCTGGCGATGAGCGACGTGGTGTTCACGCCCAGCTCCCCGACGGCGGCGATGCCCCCGATGGTCAGGAGGACGTATTTGACGATCGTCCGCACGAAGCGGGAGCCGGTGGTGTCCATCCGGCTCCGCTCCAGCACGGGGACCAGCGCCATCCGGACAAGCTTCCACCCCAGCCAGAAGCCCAGCAGGGTGAGAGCCGCCGCCAGCAGGTTCCCGGCGGTGTCGCGCACGCTCGCCAGAAGCGGCTCCGACAGGAGCGGGAGGTCGGACTGGGCGAGGACGACGGTGGCGGCGAGCGCCTCCATGGTGTGCACCTCCGGGATGGGGGAGCGGGCGAGGTCGACGGCGTCACGAAACGGTAACGCCCGCCGCGGAGCACGGGAACGCCCGCGAGCCACGTTCTCGAGGCCCGGACTTGCTCCGCGACTACGGCGCTGGTCCCTCCCGGTCGTTCCGGGCACCGACCCGCTCCGCCAGCCGCCGGTCCAGCTCCGCGGCGCTCCGGTCGTACCACTCCATCAGGCTCTCCGCGGCCCCCTCCGGCAGGATCACCGGAGTCCCTCCGGCCTCCCGTATCCCGCGGGCCTCCGCCTCGGTCGCGGGGACCCGGACCAGCACCTCCGTTCCCGGACCCGCCGCGGTCCGGGCCGGCTCGCTGTCCGATGCCCGACCCACCGTCGAGATGACACGGGCGCGGTCCACCCCGGCCGCCTCGAGGACGCGGCGATCGGACGCCTCCCCGCAGATCGCCCGAATTCCCCGTGACCGGAGCTTCGCCGTCACCGACGGATCCCGTTCCACGACCACGACCTCCGCCCCCGTACGGACGAGCTCGTTCAGGAGCGCCTGCCCCGTGGTGCCGCCGCCCAGGATCAGGACGTGCCCCGACGGCGGCTGTCCCCCGGCGGCCTCCACTGCGACGGGTGCAGGCGGAGGCCGCGGCGGCTCACGGAATCGCTGGCCAGGAGCGGGGTGAGGAGCATCGTGAGCGCAGTGACCAGGACGATCACCGTGAACACGCCGGGGTCCAGGTTCCCCCGCAGCATCCCGGCGAGGCCGATCACCAGGGACAGCTCGCTGGTCTGGGAGAGCAGCAGGCCCGCGTCGAGCGCCTCCCGCGCCGAGAGGCCGGCTCGCTCCGCCACGGCCGTCACCAGGGGCGGGGTGACGACGACCACCAGGGCGGCCAGCAGCCTGGCCTGCCACAGCTCGGTGGCCGACGGCACCCGGACCAGGGCGCCCAGGCCCGTGAAGAAGAGGGCCGAGAAGAACTCGCCGATGGGCGCGGCCTCGGACCGGACGATCCGGTTCACCGGGAACCGCGCCAGCGCGACGCCCGCCAGGAAGGCGCCCACGACCATGGGGATCCCCAGCAGCTCCGCCCCCCAGGCGAAGAGAAAGAGCAGTGAGAGGGAGGAGAGGATCAGCATCTCGTTGTCGGCGCGGGCCAGTAGCGGCGCTCCCCACGCCCGGACCCCGGCGCACGCCCCGCCGAGCAGGACCAGGGCGCCGAGCGTCTCGGCCACCGCGCCGCCGGCCGGCCCCAATCGGGTGACCAGAGGGATAGCCAGGAGCACCAGGACGTCCCGCAGGAGCACCAGGACGTCCTGCAGGAGCAGGACCCCCACATCACCCGGCCGCAGGGCTCGAACACCTCCCGCCGGCGCTCGAGGATCCTCACTCCCACCAGGGTGGAGATGGCGGTGATGGCCAGGGCCAGGTAGCCGGCCTCGACGGGGCTGAATCCGAGGGGCAGGCAGACGCCGAAGCCCAGCCCCGCCAGGGCCAGCGCCTGGACCAGGCCCACGAGGACCGCCGCCCGCCCCCGGTCTCCGATCCGTCCGGGCTCGAGCTCCAGGCCGGCCACGAAGAGGAGGACCGAGACGCCGAGCACGAGCCCGTCCTCCAGCAGGCCCCCGGGAACGGGATGGGGGGCCGACAGCGCCACCCCGGCGGCCAGGCCCAGCAGGGAGATCCCCAGCTGCCGCCCCGGCGACGCCGACTCGCCCCCGGCGCCCATTCCCGCCACCACGGTCAGGGCCAGCGCCACGCCCACGTCCTGCACCAGGAGCACGCCGACGGAGAGGCGGCCGTACCGGGTGGCGATGTTCCCGGCCTCCTCCAGCAGCTTCACCACGACGACGGTGCTGCTGAACGTCACCGCCAGCCCGACGAAGAGGGACTCCACGGGCGAAAAGCCGAGCCCGAGGGCCAGTCCGCCGCCCAGGAGGAAGGTGGCCGCCATCTGCGCGGAGCCCACGACCGCGGCGGTTCTCCCCACCTCGCGGATGCAGTCGACGCTCAGCTCCAGGCCCACCAGGAAGAGGAGGAGGGCCACGCCCAGGTGGGCCAGTCCAGCGACTCCGTGACGGCCAGCAGGCCCGTCACGGGCCCCGAGAGGAGGCCAGCCACCAGGTAGCCCAGGAGTGGAGGCAGCCTGAGCGCGCGGGCGACCGTGATCGCTCCGGACGGCCCCCAGACCGCGGTTCCCAGGTCGCGGAGCACGCCGAAGTCGAACATGGAGAATGAATATACAGACGGGCCGTCCGGGACACCGCCGGAGTGGCCTTGCACTATATAGGCTGTCATATATATTGATAATAATTGAAATATATGGTCGCCACATCCGCGGGGTGTTTCGTGAACGACATGGGAGAGGAAGCGTGAGCGCAGTCGACGCGGTCAGCCGGCAGGACGGGACGCCGGGCCCGGGGAGCGACAGAACCGCGGGCGTGGATGCGGTCTCCGCCCTGAAAGCACTCGCGCACCCGGCCCGCTGGACCGTCATGGAGCTGCTCCACCGGGGTGGCGGCGAGATCTGCGTGTGCGAGTTCCAAGAGCACCTGGACCTCTCCCAGCCCACCATCTCCCACCACCTGAAGACGCTCCGGGAGGCGGGACTCATCGAGAGCCAGCGGAAGGGCACTTCGGTCTACCACACGATCCGGCGGGAGGCCGCCGGGGCGCTGGCCGCCTCGATGGAACGGTGGGCACGCCCCGCCGGGGAGGACGTCCCCGGGGGCGTTCCCCGCGACTGATCGCCACGAGAGTACATATCGAAACAGGAACGATACCATGGAGATCGAGATCCTGGGCACCGGCTGTTCGAACTGCCGATCCCTGGAGCAGAGGACCCGTGAGGTCCTGGAGCGGACGGAAGCGGACGCCACCGTGGAGAAGGTGCAGGAGATGGCCGACATCATGAGCTACGGCGTCATGGGGCTGCCGGCCCTGGTGGTGGACGGCGAGGTGGTGATCAGCGGACGCGTGCCCGACGCCTCCGAGCTCAAGACGCTCCTGTCCGCCTCCGGCTGAGCGGGGGAGGACGACCATGTGGGAATCGCTGGCCGACCTCTTCGTCCACGGCCTTTTGGGGCTTGAGGCGGGAGCGCGCTCCACCCAGGCGCTCCACTTCTTCGTCCACGAGGTCCTGAAGATCGGCTTCCTGCTGATCGTAGTGACTCACTTCATGGGCCTCGTGAACACCCTCCTCCCCGTGGAGCGGGTGCGGGAGATCATCGCCTCGGGGCGACTCCGGGGCGGGGAGCACCTGGCGGCCTCGGGGTTCGGGGCGGTGACGCCCTTCTGCAGCTGCTCCTCCATCCCCCTGTTCATCGGCTTCCTGCAGGGCGGCATCCCCCTGGGGGTGACCTTCTCCTTTCTCATCACTTCGCCCCTGGTGAACGAGGTGGCCCTGGCCATCTTCCTGGGCAGCTTCGGCTGGAAGGTTACTCTTCTATACGCCGCCTCCGGCATCCTGCTGGGGACCGTGCTCGGGGCGATGCTGGGACGGCTCGATCTGGAGCCCTACGTGGAGGAGTGGGTCCGGGAGGCGGCGGACCCGTCCGGGGCGGAGGAGGCGGCATCGGACGGCGAGCGGCCGGCGTGGCCGGTCCTCCTCCGCCGAATCTCCCGCGATGCCATGGAGATTACCACCGGCGTGGCGCCCTACGTGGTGGCCGGGGTGGCGGTGGGCGCGGCGGTCCACGGATGGGTCCCGGCGGGCATGTTCGACGCCTGGCTGGGCGACGGAAATCCGCTGGCGGTCCCGGTCGCCGTGGCCGCCGCCGTCCCCATGTACGCCGGCGCCTCCGGCGTCATTCCCATCATCGAGGCCCTGGTGGCCAAGGGCATCCCGCTGGGCACCGCCCTGGCCTTCATGATGGCGGTGGTAGGGCTCTCCCTCCCCGAGGCCATGATGCTCAAGAAGGTGATGCGGCCCCGGCTGCTGGCCACCTTCTTTGGGAGCGTCGCCATCTGCATCGTTCTCGTGGGATACGGGTTCAACCTCGTGTTCTGAGGCGTCGGCGGCGCGCTGCGCCGGGGCTCCGGCTACTGGATCGACGCCATCTTTACCAGCTCGCCCTCCAGCTCGCAGGCTTCGGCCAGCGTGTTGGTGATCGTCCCGTATTTTCGGATGTTCTTGTGCAGCAACTCGACGCGCTCGTCGGGCTCCTCGGAGACGATCTCGATGCGATACCGGATGTGGGTGAACTTCGGCGGCCTGTCCTGCCGTTCTCCCGCCACCTCGATCCTCGCTTCCTCGTACTCGAAGGGGAGCATCTCGGAGTAGCGCTCGACGTTCTTGAGCGCGCAGGCCGCGAAGGCCGTCAGCAGCAGCTCCGCTGGGCCGGGCAGGGCCTCGTTCATTCCGAACGAGGCGTCGAACGGAATCTCCTCTTGCCTGGGGTGCGCGGTGGCCTCACCGCCCCTCGCCGATCGGGCGGTCAGCGTGTAGGTCGTCGGGGCGTCGCTCATGGGCACTCCTCAGGGTTCGGACTTCTCGTCGGCCACCACCGGCTTCTCACTCCCCCCTGTAGGGGCGGCGCCCCCCGGCACCATGAGCACGGACCGCTCGCCGTGCTTGGCGAGGTTCCCCGCGGTGCTGCCGATCAGTTTCTCCTCGAGGTAGCCGCGGCCGTGCTTGCCCACGATCAGCAGGGTGCTTTCCTCTTCTTCGGCCACCCGGACGATGGCCGACGACGCCCGCTCGCTCTGCTCGACCCGGACGGTGACCGGGCAGGCCGCTTTCTCGGACAGCGTCTCCAGGTTGGAACGGGCGTGCTCGGCCGTGATCGCGCTCTCCCCCGTGTCCCGCACCGTCATGAAGACGGCCGATTCGGCGTGCTCGGACAGGGACGCGGCGGCCTCCTCGGCCCCGTTCGCCGAGGCCGAGAAGTCGGTGGCCAGGAGCGGGCGCGCGAACTTGTCCGTACAGACCGTGGCGCAGCGGGCCGGGCCGTCGTCGGAGGGCTCGATGCGGTCCAGCAGAACCGGCGTGGACGTGGTGCGCAGCACCTCGGCGGCGGTCGAACCGACGAGCAGTCGCTCCAGCAGGTTGTGCCCGCGGGAGGCCAGCAGGATCAGGTCGGCCTCCTCGCTCCGTGCGCAGCGGACGATCTCGTCGGGCGGACGACCGGCCTCGATCCGGGTGTCGACGGTGAACCCCTGGATCCGCAGCTCCTCCGCGTGCTCGACCAGCATCGTCTCGTACATCTCCCGGTGCTCGACGGGCGGGCGGCGGTCGTACCGCACCTCCAGCACGTGGAGGAGCGTGACGCTCTCCATACCCACCGTCCGGAAATCCTCCAGACATTCGAGCAACGGAGCGGTGGCAGGGGAGAAGTCAACGGCGGTCAGGACCTTCTTCAACTCGAGCATGTCGACAGTCCCGGTGAAGTCGAAGAGGAAACGATCACATGCGGGAGGGAGCGCCCTCGACGTAGAGGGATCGCCAGGTCAGCAGCCGGTCGAGACCCACGCGCATCGGTGCGGCACCCGGTCCTGCGAACTCGCGGGCCACGAACACGGTGACGCCCTGTCGCTCCACCTCCAGGAAGTCCGCCGGGTTCGCCGGGGGGGCGGTGTCGACCACGGCCATGTCGACGGTCCCGCCGCAGCAGCCGTGGCGAGGGCTCGTCCGAATCGTGATCACGCCGCCCTCGCGGCGGGCATGGGCGGCGGCCTCGTCGTCGAGGATGACCGTCGGCCGGGCGTCGCTCATGCTCGTGTCCCCGCTTCGAGTCCAGGGTCCGTCACGCCGTGGCCGTCCGCGCTTCGAACCGCGGCCGCGTGGCGTTGGCGATCCGCACGAGCGTCAGCATCAGCGGCACCTCCACGAGCACGCCCACCACGGTGGCCAGCGCCGCGCCCGAGGTCACGCCGAACATGGCGATGGCCGCCGCCACGGCGAGCTCGAAGAAGTTGCTGGCCCCGATCATGCCGGCCGGCGCCGCCACGTCGTGCGGCACCCGCCAGGCGTAGGCCCAGCCGTACGCCAGCCCGAAGATGAAGAAGGTCTGGATCACCAGCGGCACCGCGATGAGCACGATGTGGAACGGGTTGCTCAGGATCACCTCGCCCTGAAAGGAGAACAGGAGCACCAGCGTGGCCAGGAGCGCCACGATGGTGACCGGGCCCAGGCGCGGCAGGAACACGTTGTCGAACCACGCCGCCCCTTTCCTCCGGATGAGGACGGTCCGTGTCAGGTAGCCGGCGACCAGGGGAATGACGATGTAGAGGCCCACCGACAGCAGCAGCGTGTTCCACGGCACGACCACGTCGCTGATGCCCAGCAGCAAGGCGACGATGGGCGCGAAGGCCACCAGCAGTACGAGGTCGTTGATCGAGACCTGCACGAGCGTGTAGGCCGGATCGCCGTCGGTCAGGTAGCTCCACACGAAGACCATCGCCGTGCACGGCGCCGCCCCGAGAAGGATGGCGCCGGCCACGTACTCGCTGGCGAGCCCCGGCTCGATGAACGGCGCGAAGATCACCTTCAGGAAGAGCCAAGCGAAGGCGAACATCGTGAACGGCTTGACGAGCCAGTTGGCCACCAGGGTCACCGTGATCCCCTTCGGGTGACGACGCACGCCCAGCACGCTCTCGAAGTCGACCTGCACCATCATCGGGTAGATCATGGCCCAGATGAGCACGGCGATGGGCAGGTTGACCTGCGCGATCTCCATCTCGCCCAGCACGTTCGGTACGACCGGGATGATCTGTCCGAGCGCGACGCCGGCAGCGATGCAGAGGGCCACCCACAGGCTCAGGTACCGCTCGAAGAAGCCGAGTCCCTCCTGGCTCTTCTCACCGGCCGCCTCGAGGGCGGCGGCGTCCTCCGGGCGAGCCTCGCTGGATCGGGACTCCCCGGCCGTGGCGGCCTGTTCTCGCTGGGGTGAAGGATCGGACATGGGCTGGGACTCCTGACGTCGCTGTTCGCGGTCGTGAGATTCGTGTTCTGGAGATGTGGGAGCCGGTCGCGGCCCGACGAGTCCTCAGGCGTGGACGGGCCCGGCGCGGCTCCTTCCGGCAGCGAACGCACGGAGACGCTCCGGCCCCACCGGCTCCTTCGGCATCCAGGGGGCGAGCGCGACCCGCTCGGCGTGCTCCCCGCGCACGGCCTCGATCTCCGGCACCTCGCGGTGGGCGCGCTCCACCAGCAGCGGATCCGACGGTCCCGCCGCGGCGAGGCTCTGGTTGACGACCCACGCGTAGGGCGTGATGCCGGCCCGCCCCACGGCGTCCGTGACGTGGGCCGCCGGGTCGGTGGTGCTGAGCAGCACGTCCTCTCCCCGCGAGGCCAGCTCGACCGCCACGGAGGCGGCCACCGTCGTCTTGCCCACGCCTCCCTTCCCCATCACTGTGATCAGCCCGCGGCCCTCGTCCGCGAAGCCGTCGACCAGGTCGCGGAGGCTCGGAAGGTCGATCCCGGGCGGCCCCTCCGGGCGCCTCGCCGCGGTGGACTCCGGCTCCCGCTCCTCCGAGAGCAGGCTCCGGAGCGCGTCGAGTCCCACGAGGTCGTATCCCTTCAGGGGGACCGTCTCGCGTGGAAGGTCGGCCAGGACGTCCGGCATCGCGTCAAGGGCCTCCTCCCCCCGCCGATCCATCGCCCGGGCCAGAGGGTCGGCGGGGTCCCGCGACCGGAAGACGCCGTTGACGACGAGCCGCTGATTCGTAATGTCCAGGTCGCTCAGCGCGCGGCTCGACCGCGCCGCCTCTTCCAGCGCCGCCCCCTCCGGACGACTGACCAGCACGAGGGTCGTCCGCCCCCCGTCCCGCAGCGCCTCCACGGCGGCCGTGTACCGCTCCCTGTGGGCCTCGAGGCCCGACGCCGGGCCGAGGCAGGACACTCCCTCCGGGTTCTCCTCGATGTAGTCGCTCCAGGCCGCGGGCAGCTCCAGAAGACGGAGCGTGTGGCCCGTCGGGGCGGTGTCGAACACGACGTGGTCGAACGCCGCGGCGGAGCCCGCGTCGGCCAGGAACCGGGTGAACTTGTCGAAGGACGCCACCTCGGTCGTGCAGGCCCCGGAGAGCTGCTCCTCCACCTGCTCCACCGCGTCGTCGGGGAGAACACCCATCATCGGATCGAGCACGCGCTCGCGGTACTCGTCCGCCGCCTCCTCGGGGTCGATGTTGACGGCCGAGAGGTTCGGCACGCTCTCCACGGGCGCCGCCTCGCTCCCCACGGGCGCCTCGAGCACCTGCTCGAGGTTGGAGGCCGGATCGGTGCTCACGAGCAGCACCGGGCGGCCCGCGTCGGCCAGGTGCACGGCCGAGGCGCAGGCCAGCGACGTCTTCCCGACGCCGCCCTTCCCGGTGAAGAAGAGGTACCGTGTCGGCTCGTTCAAAAAGGAGAGCATGGGCTCTTCCTCCTCATCGTCGACGGACACGCTCACGCTCCGCCCTTCCTGAGCTGGTCGGCGAAGGCGTCGGGGAGATCGCTCTCCTCGATCCCGCGGGCCGCCCGCTCCACGTCGTACTCCACGCGGACGTGCTCCACGCCCCAGCCGTTTGCGTTCCCCGCCCCGGTCTCCTTTTGGGTGCCGGGCGCCTCCAGCAGCACGTAGCACGCGCGGGGATCCCCGTCCTTCGGGCGCCCCACGGACCCGGCGTTCACGAAGCGCATACCGTCGACCACCCGCGACCACGGAACGTGGGTGTGCCCGAAGAGGATCGCGTCCCCCTCGGTCAGGCCCGCCCGCTCCGCCATATCGCGACAGAAGTCGTCCGACCGGTCCTCCGTCCAGTACAGCGTGTTGCGGGTGGGAGCCCCGTGCACCAGCGCCAGCCGGGGACCGGCGGTGTGTCCGCCGAAGGGCTTCAGATCGATCCGGAACGGGAGCCCCGCCAGCCGGCGGCGCGTCTCCGCGGAGACGTGTTCCCGGGTCCAACCGTAGCTCTCACCCGAGAGGGCCTGCTGCTCGGGGTCGTCGTAGCGGCAGCCGCAGTGGTCGTGGCCCGTGGCCACCGTGGAGTCGTAGTTTCCGGCGATGCCGGGGACGCCCCGCTCCTCCAGCAGCGCCACGACCCGGTCCGGCCACGGCGCGTAGCCCACCAGGTCGCCCAGGTGGTAGGCGGCCGTCACCCCGCGCTCCTCCACATCGGCCAGCACCGCCTCCAGCGCCGGCAGGTTCGCGTGGACGTCCGAGATCAGCGCGTAGCGGACGGGCCCTCCCCCGTCGCGATCGTGGGAAGCCGCCATCACGCCCCCGGCTTGCGGGCCCGGACGAAGGCGGCCATCAGCCGCCCGTCGATCTCCTCCGCCACCTCGTCCGGATCGAGCCCGGCGTCCTCGATGAAGGACGCGGCGTCCCCGGCGGAGTAGACGCGGGTCGGCTCCACCTCGATCTCGCCGAAGCCCGCCTCCGCCAGCAGGCGGCGGTACTCGTCCTCCTCCAGGGCCCCCGCGACGCAGCCGGCCCACAGCTCCATGTTCCGGCGGATGGCCTCCGGGACCGGGCCGCGGACCACCACGTCGGACACCGCGAATCGGCCGCCGGGCCGCAGGACGCGGAAGGCCTCGGAGAGGACCTGCTCCTTGTCGGCCGAGAGGTTGATGACGCAGTTGGAGATGATCACGTCGACGGAGGCGTCCGGGAGCGGGAGGTCCTCGATCTCCCCCTTGCGGAACTCCACGTTCCCGGCCCCCGCCTCCCGGGCGTTCTGCCGCGCCTCCTCCAGCATCTCGTCGGTCATGTCGACGCCGTAGACCCGGCCCTCGGGCCCCACCCGGCGGGCCGAGAGCAGGACGTCGACGCCGGCCCCGGAGCCCAGGTCCAGCACCGTCTCGCCCTCCCGCAGCTTCGCCAGCGCCGTCGGATTGCCGCACCCGAGGGAGGCCTCCAGCGCAGCCGTCGGAAGGTCCTCGCGGTCGTCGTCGCCGTAGAGGCCCGAGGTGATTGGATCCCCGTCCTCCCCGGCACAGGAGCTTCCGGCATCGCAGCAGCCGCCTTCCGCCACCTGCCGCGCCGCATCGCCGTACTTCTCCCGGAGCTGCTCCCGGAGCTGCTCGGACGTCTCGATCGCCTCGTCGCTCGACCTCCGCGGGGAGGAGGCGGCTCCGTCGTCGTCCGTCATATCAATCACCATTGATGGGTTCGTCCAAAAAAAGGGAGAAGGAGCCCCGGCTCGTCCCGGCCGGGCGTGTCAGCAGCAGCGCCCGGCCGATTCCCCGGACGACGCGGCGCGGGCGAGCGCGTCCAGCTCGTCGCGGAGCGCCTCCAGGCCCTCCCGGTCCAGCGAGTAGTAGACCCAGCGGCCGTCACGCCGGTCGTTCACCAGCCCCGCCTCCTTCAGCGACTTCAGGTGGAAGGAGAGAAGGGACTGCCCCACGTCCAGAGCGTCCGTCAGGTCGCACACACATTGCTCGCCGTCGCACAGCATCTCGAGGATCCGGAGACGCTTGTCGTCCGACAGCGCCTGGAAGCGCGCGGACACGTCTCGGTCGGGGGCCGTAGGCGTCTTCGTGGTCATGACCCCCTCAATATATCAATCATAATTGATCAGTCAACCCGACGGGCGCCCGGGCCCGGAGAGGTCCGCGCGAGGAGAGTTTCCCTGGCGGCAGTCGCCCCCCAGGTTTCGAAGACGTGGAGCCGCCCTTCCCTCACCCCGTACGCCGGATGGTCATCGCCCGTGGCTGACGTCCGCGTGGTCTACGACGGCGACTGCCCCTTCTGCTCGGCCTATGCCCGCCTGACCCGCCTGCGCCAGCGACACGACATGGAGCTGGTGAACGCCCGGGAGGCACCGGAGCTCGTGCGGCGCCTGCGGGACCGGGGGTACGACGTGGACGAGGGGATGGTCGTCCTGGCGGACGGCGACATCCATCACGGCGAGGACGCCGCGGCGTTCCTGGAGGTGGCGAGCCGGCTCCCCCTGCTCCCCTCCGCCGGGTGGATCCGGCGCCTCTATCCCTGGGTGTACCGACTCAGGAGCCTCGCCCTCCGGCTGCTGGGGCGTGACCCCCACATCTGAGGAGAAACGGGAGGAGGACCGCCTCACTCCCCGCCGGCGGCGTACATCCGCAGGTGCATCTGGAGGGGCCCGACCCGGGTCATGCTCTCCACCCGGACGACGAGCCGGCGCTCGTCGTCGCTGACCCAGATCCGCGCGTCGCGGTCCTCGCCGAAGACGTCCAGGGCCGGGATCACCGGCTCCACCGCGACCGTTCGAAAACGGCCGGCCGGCACGCGAATCTGCTCGCGGCCGAGCACACGGAAGACCACGGGGTTGTTCTCCGGCTGGAAGTGCCGGTCGAGTCGGACCGTTCCGCCCGGCTCGAGCGGGAGGGAGCGGAGCAGGTAGAGCAGACCCATCCCGTCCAGGGCCGCCTCCGGCATCGGAGACCGTGAGCCGCCGGGGGGCCTCGACACGGACACGCCCGCCTCGTGGTCCAGCGTCCACCGGCCGCCCTTCTCCTCGCCGAGCTCCCGGTAACGCTTCCTGAGTCGGAGCGTCCGGAGCGGGTCGGTGGCGATCCAGGCCACGTGACGATCGTGGATCTCGGCGAAGGCGGCGCCCACGTCGATGGTCAGCGAGACCCGGTGGGCGTCGGCGACTGCCGCGGACGTGTCCGGCCGGGACGTGATCTCGGCCCGGCCCAGCTGAAGACGCCCGAGCTGGACAGCGTACTCGAAGCGCTCCGTGTCCGGGAACGGCCAACCTTCGACGCGGGTCGCCGTGGTGTCGCCGGCGGAGGGCGCCTGCTGTCGAACGTGCGGCTGCTCCACCACCGGGGCCGGCAGCGCCGCGGCGGCCAGGAGGGCGAGCGCGGCCCCGCCCGCTCCCGATATTCCGAACCACACCCGACGCATCACGGGGCGCCCGATCCGGGTCGCTCGGCTACAGCTCTGCATCCAGGACATCCAGGCCTTCTCTGCAGGACGCATTCTGTCTCGGTTCCACCACCGTACGGATACCGTACGGATGTGGACGACCGGTAACGGGCCGGTCGCGGGGCCGTCGTGCAACGATACCCGGGAACGAGGTAAGGGACGACGACGTTGGTTCGGTCGAGATAGGGGACGGGGACGTCGGACGCCCGGAACGCCGGCTCGCAACGACACCGAGGCCGCGGATGACACAGCCGCTGGTGGAATACCTGCAGTCCTTCGGGTACCTGACCGTGCTGGCCGCCGGCTTCGCGGAGTACGCGGGTGTTCCGATCGCCACCGTTCCGGTGCTCGTCACCGCCGGCGGGCTCTCCCAGGCGGCCGGGCTGAACCCCGTCCTGGTGGCGGCCAGCGCGGCCGGCGGCGGTCTCGCCGCCGATCTCGGCTGGTTCGCCGTCGTCCGACGAAGGGGCGACGACGTCGTCGATGCGGCGTGCGGCCTCACTTCCAACCCGGACGCCTGCGTCATGGGCGTTCGGGACCGGGTGGAGCGGCTCGGCCCGGCCTACGTCCTGCCGTCGAAGTTCATCCCCGGGGCGGGAAACCTCGTGGCCGCGGCCTCCGCTCTCTCCGGCATGCGGCCGTCGCGCTTCGCCGCATACGACGCCCTCGCCCTGCTCCTCTGGGCGGGAGCGTACACGCTGGCCGGGTTCCTCTTCGCGTCCCAGATCCAGGGAGTGATCGACCTCGTGCTTCGCTACCAGCGCTGGGCCGTGACCGGCGCGGCGGCGCTCGTCGTGGGCGCCGGCGCCTGGCGGGTGATGCGGATCGTCCTCCACCGCACGGGACACGCCGCGGGGAGCAGCCAGGGCCAGGGCGGGGCGCCATGAGCGGGTCCGGACCTGGCGACGGCGGCCCGCTGGCTCTCGTGCTCAGCGGCGGGGGGAGCAAGGGGGCGCTCCAGGTCGGCATGTACCGCGCGCTGTGCCAGGTCGGGCTCGAGCCCGATTTCGTCGTCGGCTCCAGCGTCGGGGCCCTGAACGGGGCCCTGATCGCCGCCGGCGTCGGCCCGCGCGCCCTGGCACGGGGGTGGAGCGAGCTGACGCGCTCCGATCTGTTCCGGTTCAACTGGTCCCTTCTCTGGCGGGGGCTCGCTTCCGAAGCTCTCTTCCGGCAGGGTGTCTTTCGACGGTTCCTCGAGGAGCGGCTCCCCGTGCACGCCTTCGAGGAGCTCGACGTGCCGCTCCACGTGGTGAGCACCCATCTGTCCATGGGCACGGCCTGCCACTGGAACGAGGAGGACCTCGTGGAGGCGGTGCTCGCCAGCTGCTCGGTGCCCGGGCTCCTGCCGCCGGTCTACGCCCACGGCGGGGTGCCCCACGTGGACGGCTCGCTGGGTGACAACCTGCCGGTGGCCCGGGCCCGGGAACTGGGAGCGGAGCGGATCGTGGCCATGACCGCCAGGACCTGCGACCGGTGCGAGCCGAAGCGGGTGGGCATCGGGGATGTCATCGGACGCGCGTTCAGCATCGCCGCCGACTGCACCCTCCGCCGCATGGCCGACGACGTGCGGGAGGACCCGTCCCTGCTCCTGCTCCAGCCCGACCTGGGCGAGCAGGTCTACGCCCTGGACTTCAGCCAGTCGGCCCGACTGGTCGACGCCGGATACGACTTCGCCCTGCCGCGGATCCGGCGCTGGGCCGCCGGGTCGCCGGTCGAATCCTGAGTCGAACCCCTGATCGACGCCCCGCCGGCGCTCCCGCCGCGGGACCGCGCCGGCGGCCTCACCGATGCTCAGGGTTCGGGTGATCGAAGCGGCAGCCCGCGTCCCACTCCGAGCGCTGATTCCCGTGGGCGGGAATCCCGCCCCGGTCCTTCAGCGTCCGGGCCAGGTGCATCAGGTTCCAGGTCATGAACGTGGTGTTGCGCTGCGTGAACTCGTTCTGCGGCCCGCCCGACCCCTCGTCGAGGTACGACGGACCGGGTCCGGCCTCCCCGATCCATCCGGCATCGGCCTGCGGCGGCACCGTGTAGCCGATGTGCTGGAGGGCGTATAGGGTGTTCATCGCGCAGTGCTTGATGCCGTCCTCGTTGCCGGTGAGGATGCACCCGGCGACCCGGTCGTAGTAGGCGTACTGGCCGCGGTCGTTGAGCTCGCCGGAGTATCCGTACAGCCGCTCGATCACCTTGCTGCACTCCGACGAGCGCTCGCCGAGCCAGATGGGCGAGCCCAGGATCAGGATCTCGGCGGCCATCACCTTCTCCTGGATCGCGGGCCAGTCGTCGCTCTCCCACCCGTGTTCGGTCATGTCCTTGTAGACGCCCGGGGCGATATCGTGGTCCACCGGGCGCAGCACCTCGACGTCCACGTCGTTCTCCTCCATGATGGCAGCGGAGACGTCGATCAGCCCCCGGGTGTGGGACTGCTCCGGCGACGGCTTCAGTGTACAGTTGAAAAAAAGAGCGCTCAGGTCCGAGTAGTCCTCGTCGCTCTCCTCGCACATCTGCTTCTGTCGTTCGCTGAGCGTCATTCGTGGTTTCCCCCTGTCGTGGGATCGTGAATCCAGTCTGCTCGCGGGTGCGGATCGCGCCCCGCCAACTGCGCTCGCCCCGTCGGTGTTCCCGGCGGCGGGCCGGAAGCCCCGCGGCGCGGGGCGGCCCGGAACAACGGTGGGGAGAGCACGGTTGACGCCTCCCGCGGGGACAGGGGGCCGAGCCCGGGGCGATGCGCCCTTCTCCGCGACCGCCGACGAGCGAGCGCGCCAGAGTCTGAATCGGAAGACGGTCTGAATCTGGAGAAGGAGGACTGGGTCGTGACTCGACTGGAGGAGAAGCTCCGACGGACACGGGAGAAGGCCGCCGAGCGGATGCCCGAATCCGCCCTCGAGGTGCTGGGCGCGCACAGCCGACACCTGGAGGAAGCGGACCGCGCCGCCGAGGCCGTGGGCGTCGGAGAGGCCGCGCCCGACTTCCGGCTCGCCTCTGCCGGCGGAGGCGAGGTACAGCTCTCCGAGCTCCTCGCACGGGGGCCGGTGATCCTGAACTTCTACCGCGGACGCTGGTGACCGTACTGCAACCTGGAGCTGGCAGCTCTGGAAAGCCGACGGCACGACTTCGAGGAGAGAGACGCCTCCCTCGTGGCGATCTCCCCGCAGACGCCGGACGAGAGCCGGCGGGCGGCCGACGACTTCGGTGTCCACTTCCCGCTCCTGGCCGACCGGGCGAACGAGACGGCGCGGGACTACGGCCTCGTGTATCGCTGTCCCGACCGCATGAAGGAGATCTTCCTGGAGGTGCTGGAGACGGACCTCGCGGAGTACAACGGCGACGACTCGTGGACGCTCCCCATGCCCGCCCGGTACGTGGTGGACGGCGACGGCATCGTCCGGTGGGCCAGCGTGAGCCCCGACTACACCCGGCGCCCGGACCCGGAGGAGACGCTGCAGGCGCTGGAGGAGCCGGGGGAAAGCTGACGGCCCCCATGCGCTGCGCCGGAAGGGCCGGGATCGGACGCCCGCTCCGGCTGGCGCTGGCCTCGCTGCTCCTCGTCGCGTGGGGGTGCGGGGGATCGCCGCAGATTCCCGAGATCCCCTGGACTCCGCCGGCCGACGTCGAGCGGGGGCCCTACCTGCAGGCCGTGACCGACAGCTCCGCCGTCGTCCGGTGGCGGGGCACGGAGCCGCCCCCCCGGCCGTCCTTCCGGTATCGGATCGTCCGGGACCGGGCGGGCGAGGCGGACACGAGCTGGACCGCGGCCCGGGTGGAGATGCGCCGGGACGCGGGCCGGGAGGCGCGGCTGAAGGGGCTCCCGGCCGGTACGTCCGTCGTCTACGAGGTCGTGGAGAACGGCCGGGTCCTCGGCCCGTACCGCTTCCGGACCGCGCCGCCGCCGGAGCGACCCGACAGCGTCGTCCGGGTCCTGGCCTTCGGCGACTCCGGATGGGGGTCCCGGGAGCAGGTCACCCTGGCGCGGCGCATGACCGGGCGCGACCGGGACCTGGCGCTGCACGTCGGCGACCTGGCCTACCCGTCGGGCTCCGCGCGGTCCCTCACGCTGCGACACTTCGACGTCTACCGGAAACTGCTCGCGGAAGTCCCCCTCTTCCCGGTGCCGGGCAACCACGACCTGCGCACCGACGGAGGCCGGCCCTACGACGTCGCCTTCACCTGGCCCCGGGACGGTGACGGGAGCCGGAAACGCCGCTACTACCGGTTTCGCTGGGGACACGCCCTCTTCGTGGCCCTGGACACAAGCACGCCGGCCCAGCTGGATTCGCTGCAGCGCGGGGAGGGCGCCCAGTACCGCTGGCTGCGGACGCATCTCCGGCGGGCCGGGAGCGACTCCTCGGTGCGCTGGACCGTGGTCTACATGCACCACCCCCTGTACAGCAGCGCAGGAGGACTGTCGGGCCACGGGTCGAACCGGGCGCTGCGCGACGCCCTGCGTCCCCTGTTCGAGCGGGAAGGGGTCGACCTCGTGCTGGCGGGCCACGACCACCACTACGAGCGCACCCGCCCGCTTCTGAACGGTGAGCCGGTGCCCCCGGGCTGCGGCCCGGTCTACGTCGTGACCGGCGGCGGGGGAGCCAGCCGGCACGCGCGCACCGTGCGGGAGAGCGGACGGACGGCCGCCTCCTCGCGCCGCTACCACTTTCTCGAGCTGAGTCTGCGGCGGAACGGGGCCCAGGGGCGGGCAGTGGGCCTCGACGGTCGCCCCCTGGACCGCTTCCGGCTGCGGACGCACGAGTCCGCGGCCCGGCCGGGCAGCTGCGCGGGATGAGCGGGAGGACAGGGCCGGGGGGCCTCCCCCGGCCGGGCCGGATCAGGACGTGTCCGCCCGGCGCACTTCCCCCGCCAGGTGGTCGAGGACCGCCTCCACCACGCCGAACTCCTCCTCCAGGAGCCGAAAGAAGTCCTGCTGGCCGAGCACCAGGAGACGGGACGGCTCGACGCACACGGCGGTGTAGTGACGGGGCTTTTTGTCCAGGAGGCTGAGGCTCCCGATTGATTCACCCTCCTCGGCCACGAAGGCGAGGCGGTCCTCCTGGCGCGCCTCCACCGCTCCCGACGCCACCACGTACAGCTCGGCCGAGAGCTCGCCGGCCGCGAACACCTCCTGCCCCTCGGCGAAGCTTCGCTCCTCCATCAGGGCGGCCAGGCCCGCCAGGACCTCCGTCCGGAGGTCGGCGAAGAGCTCGGTCTGCCGCAGGATCTCGGCCCGCTCGGTGATCTCCACGAACGTCTCCTCGTCAAGGTCAGCCAGGAATTCGGCGCGTCGGCCGCCGCCCGGGCCCAGCAGGGTGTCGCCGACGGCGGTGATCGCGCCCTCGCAGGCGCGCGCCGCGCTCGCCATCTCCCCGCGCCGCAGTCGGGCGAGCCCCCTCACCCAGGAATCCGTCGGGTGGGAGGCGAGCTCCTCCAGGGCCCCGTGGGCGGAGGGGCGCTCGATGCCGTACCGCTCGAGGGCGGCCCGCTCCCGGTCCGCCGGTCCCCTGTCCGGATCCACCAGGGGCGCCAGCCTCCGGCGCTGCTCGATCGGCAGCGCGTTCTCGAGCAGCTCCATGCCCCGCTGGCGGTCCAGCGCGTCGTCGGAGGTCAGCGCCGTGTACGCGACGTACAGGTCCTCCAGCGAGTGCCGCAGCCCCAGCACCCGCAGGGCCCGCTCCACGGCTTCCCGCTCCCGCTGGCGCAGCGTGCGATCCAGCAGGTCCTCGCCGTCCCCCGCCGATTCGGGCCCCGCCCCCGTGGAGACGTCCCGGAGCAGGGCCCACCGGAAACCGGAGCGGAGCTCGCGCCGGAGCTGGGGCGCGAGGTCGAGGTGCTCGAACTCCAGCTCCCCGCGGTCCCGGCGAATCTTGTCCAGGGTCCGCAGGATCTGGTACCGAACGCCGTGCGAGTCGACCGCGTCCAGGGCGTCCCACAGGCTCTCCACCGTGGACTGTTCGGCCTGCTCGTAGAGGACGCGGGCCAGCCTCTCCCTGGCCGCGGCGGACAGGTCCCCGTCGCCCAGGCGGGACGCCAGCTCGGAGTGGATCGCCGGACAGAGGCTCCTCAGCCCTGTCCGGGCGGCGTCCCGCGTCTCGGGGTCCTCCAGCCCCCGGACCAGATCGGGCGCCAGCCCGCGGGCGTCCAGCGTTCCCGCCGCCCGCACGGACCGGCGGCGCACTCGGGCGTCCGGGTCCCGCACCAGGCTCTCCAGGACCTCCTCGCCGCCCGGCGGCAGGCGGCGCGCCTCCGACAGCAGCTCGGCCGCTTCCTCCCGGTCTGCCGGCCGCTCGGAACGGGCGAGACGCCGCACCCGGGCCATGCCCTCTTCCCGCTGCTCCTCGCGCCCGTACCGGAGGAGACAGCCCACCGCCGCCGTCCGCACCTCCCGGCGGTCGTCCTCCAGCAGGGCCTCCATTTCCCGGGCCGGGCCCCGCGGGCCGTGGTCGCATACGAAGTGGACGGCCTCCGTCCGGACTTCGTGGGAGGAGTCCCGGAGCAGGCGCCGGGCTTCCGGCAGGGCCTCCTCGGAGCCGATCTCGTAGAGCAGGGAGAGGGCTCGGGCGCGAACGCGTCCGGACGAGTGCCCCAGCAGGTCCCGGAGCTCCCCCTCCAGCTCCGCCGTGGGCGACTGCTCCAGCAGCGACAGCGCGTACAGGACCTCGCGCTCGTCATCGCTCGCCAGCGCACCGCGCAGCTGCTCAAGCGTCGTCGCGTCGAGCTGCTCCACGATCAGCTCGTCCAGGTCCACGTCCCGGACCCCGATCAGCCGCTTCACCGAGTCCCGGAATTCGTCCCGCATCCGTACCGTGGCCGCGATCCACGCGACGAGCAGCAGGATCGAGAGCACCGCCACCCCCCGGATCCCGAATCCGAGCCAGTTCGTGACGCCGAGCAGCAGGATCCCGGCCACCCCCGTTCCCCCGCGGTAGATCCCGAGATCGATGAGAGGCTTCGCCCGATACTTCACCTCCGACGGGACGGGCAGGAAGAGCAGCTCGCGCGTGGACTGGTCCAGCGAGTAGCGGAGCGCTCCGTCGGATCCCTTGGCCAGGGCGGCAGCCAGGAGTCCCGGTACCGCCAGCACTCCGCCGGTGGCGGCGAGCAGGGTCACCGGGAGAACGAGGAGCGCCACGCCGATCCCGAAGCTCCTGAGCACGAACGAGGTGAGGAACACCTGGATGGCAACGGACGCGACGTTCTGCACCGCGAAGAATCGTCCGAAGAACGCCGTCTTCGCGTCCTCGCCGGCCACGTACATCTCCACGGCCCGGTTGAACTGCCAGTCGACGAGCGTGCTCACGACGATGGTCAGCCCGAGGATCAGGGCGACCGTCCTCAGGTGGGACGACTCCCGAACCAGGGTCAGTGCGTCGGCGGAGACGTCGTCCACGAGGCGAGCGTCCCCGCCCCCCCGGAGGCGGGGAAGAAGGAGGCTCACGATGAGCGCACAGGCCGAGAGGATCGCCGCAGCGACGAGGAGGAGAGCCTCGCTCCCCACCAGATCCGCCGCCAGGCCCGAGACGGCGCTCCCGGCCACGCCGCCGACCACGAGCCCGACGCCGATGGGTCCGAAGAGCCGCTTCGCCTGGCGGGTGGAGAAGAGCCTGTTGGCCACCAGCCAGAACTGGCTCATCAGGAAGAGCGGGTAGACCTTGCCGAACACGTAGAAGGCACCGGACGCCACGGTCCCCCCCACCCGGAGCCAGGCCCAGAACCCCACCAGCGACGCCCCCATGAGCCCGAAGGTGGTCATCAGGAGCCGACCGGGCGCCGTGTCCTCCACGCGGCGCGAGTAGAGCATCACCGCGACGCTGACCACCACGGCCGTGAGGACGTAGACCCAGGGGAGATTCTCCGCGCCGACCCGGTCGATGAACACCGAGTTCCGGACCGGCTTGATGACGTAGTGGGAGCTGAGGGCCAGAAGGCCGTAGAGGAACATCAGCCCCGCCGGGACCAGCTCCTCCCGGCGCACGTCGGTGACGCTCCGCCACCACTCGGCCAGCGTGCCCCGAACGCTCACGGCTCGCTGCGCGCTCTCGTCACCGGCGCCTCGGAGACACCCTCGCCCGCCCGGACCGGCTCATCCGGACAGGCTGAGCGCCAGGACCAGAGCGCCCACAGCGGCGAACACTCCTCCGAGCACCTTCTCCATGAGATCCGCCGGAAGCCACTTGCCCACGCGGCTTCCGAGGGTGCTCCCGACGAGGACCCCGGGCACGCTCCATCCGACGACCCTCCAGGCGGGAGAGGCCGCCGTCGCGTGGATGCCGGCCGCTGCGACGGCGGTGATGGCCAGGACGAACACGCTCGTGGCCACGGCCACACGGGGCGGAACGCGACAGCGCACCACCAGCTGGGTGGTCGAGATCTCCGGGAGCCCGGCGCTCACGAGACCCGTGAACGCTCCTCCGATCGCCGCCAGCAGGACCCCCGGGGGACGCCAGCACGTCGGGTACTCGAAGTGCTCGCCGTCCGCCGACTCGATCACCGTGGTCCCCTTGCCCCGCGACCTCTCGTCGATCACCTCACTGGCCTCCTCGCCGGGCTCGCACGCCTCCGGATTCTTCACGAAGAGCAGGAACCCCGCCAGCACCACGAGCGCGCCCCCGAAGACGCGCTTCATCACCACGTCCGGCACCTGGTGCGCCACCAGGGCCCCCGCGACCGCGAACGGAACCGCGCCCAGCAGCAGCCACCGGGCCGTCGCGTAGTCCACCAGGTTCTGGGCCACGTAGGATCGGAGCCCGTTCCCCATCCCGAAGGCCTCCGTCAGGAGGCCCGCGCCCACGGCCTGCGCCGGGGTCAGGCCCAGCGCCAGCATGAAGAAGGGGCTGAAGAAGAGGGCCCCGGACACGCCGGAGCCCACCGCCACGGTGGCGAACGCGATCGAGGTGGGGAAGACCCACCAGAGGCTCAGGAGCTCCGACATCACCCGCTCCCGTCCTCCCGGACCTCGCGGGCCCGGTCGGCCGCAGGCCCGTCCAGCATCCACGTGCCGCCGCGCGCCAGGCGCGACGGGCAGTCCCGAACCGGGTCCGGCTCGGCGAGCGCCCGTGCCACCGGCTCCGCCTTCTCGCGCCCGGTGGCCAGCACCACGATCCTGCGGGCGGCCCCGACCACGGGGGGCGTCACGGTGAGCCGCTGCACGGGCGGCTCGGGCGCCTCCACGGGGACCACCCGCCGGTCGCGCTCGGCCAGGGCCGGCGACCCGGGGAACAGGGAGGCGGTGTGGCCGTCCTCGCCGATCCCCAGGAGGAGGAGATCGAGCTCTCCGGGCAGCACGCCGGCGTACTCCTCGGCGGCCCTCCACCGGTCGGGCCGCTCGGCCTCCATGCGGTGCACCCGCGCCGCCGGGACGTCGACATGCTCCAGGAGCGTCTTCCGCGCCATCCGGTAGTTGCTCTCCGGGTGATCGGGAGGCACGCCGCGCTCGTCACCGAAGTAGACGTGCACCGACGACCAGTCGAGCGAGCCCCTCGCGCGAAGCTCACGGTAGGCGGGCCCGGGCGTGGAGCCGCCGGCCAGGGCCAGGGCGCACCTCCCCGCGCGATCGACGGCCCGTCGCATCTCGCCGGCGATCAGGCTCGCCGCCGTCTCGGCCCACCTTTCCGGGGACCCGACCAGCACCTCGCCTCGCTCCCGGAGCGTGCCCCCGTCGCCGGCCGCCGCCATCAGATCGCCTTCCACGACCGCCCGTCCCGCTCCAGCAGGGCCTCCGCTCCGTCCGGTCCCCAGCTGCCGGCGCGATAGTTCGGAAGATCAGCGTGAGGGGACGACTCCCAGCTGTCCACCAGCGGATCCACGATGGACCACGCGTGCTCCACCCAGTCCCTGCGGGCGAAGAGCGTCTGGTCGCCCTGCATGGCGTCCATGAGCAGCCAGGCGTAGGCGGACGGAGGCTCCTCGATGCCGAAGGCCCGGGCGTACTCGAACTCCATCCGCACGGGCTCCAGGGCCACCCTGGGGCCGGGGCGCTTGGCGGCGAACCGCTGGACGATGCCCTCCTCCGGCTGCAGCCGGAAGGCGAGCACGTTCCGCTCGACGTCGTCCTGTCCCGGAAACATGCTGTGGGGGGTGGGCCGGAAGTGGACCGCGACCTCGGTGAGCTTCCGAGGGAGTCGCTTCCCGGTGCGCAGGTAGAAGGGCACGCCGGACCACCGCCAGTTGTCCACGCGCAGCTCCAGGGCGGCGAAGGTCGGCGTCGTGGACTCCGGCTCCACGCCCTCCTCGCCCCGGTACCCCGGCACCTCCGTCCCGTCGATCCGGCCGGGGCCGTACTGACCCGCCACGAAGTCCCGCTCGGGTTCGACCGGCTCGACGGCCTGCAGCACCTTCGCCGTCTCGTCCCGGAGCGAGCTGCCGAGGCAGCGCACAGGGGGCTCGATGGCCGTGATGCAGAGCAGCTGCAGGAGATGGTTCTGGACCATGTCCCGGACCACGCCCGTCTCCTCGTAGAAGCCCGCGCGGTCCCCGATCCCGACGTCCTCGGCCGCCGTGATCTGGACGTGGTCGATGTAGTTCCGGTTCCAGATCGGCTCGTACCCGGGGTTGGCGAACCGGAAGACGAGCATGTTCTGGACGGTCTCCTTGCCGAGATAGTGGTCGATCCGGTAGATCTCGTCCTCCGCGAAGACGTCCTGCAGCTCCCGGTTCAGCCGGACGGCGGACGCCCGGTCCCGCCCGAAGGGCTTCTCGATCACCAGCCGGCGCCAGCCCTCCTCGCTCTGTGTCAGGCCCGCCCGCTCCAGCCGACCGGGAATCTCCGTGAAGAAGCTCGGAGGGACGGCCAGGTGGAAGAGGACGTTGTCCGGGATCCCGTGTCTCTCCCGGAGCCGCTCCACCTCCCGCGCCAGGTCCGCGTAGTCGCCCCCCGGCGGAGAGCGGACGTCGGCCGGGCAGTAATGGAGCCGCCGGGCGAACGACTCCCACCGGGAGCCGTCGACCTCGGAGCGGCCGAGCACGGCCTCGCGCATCCGGTCGCGAAACGTCGCGTCGTCCCACTCCGTCCGCGCCGTCCCCAGCACCGCGAACCGCCCGGGCAGGAGCTCCTGGCAGTGCAGCTCGTACAGGGAGGGGACGAGGTCCTTCGCGGTCAGGTCGCCGGAGGCGCCGAAGATCACCATCACGCAGGGGTCGGCCGCCTCCCCGGGCTCGAGGCCCGCCTCCCGGCAGCGGACTCCCACCCGCACGGCTTCCTCCCCGGTCCCGTCACGCGCATCCTCCGGGGACCGCCTGTCCTCGTCCAAATCGCCCGCCCCGCTCACGACCCGTCCTCCTCCTCTTCTCTGACCCCGTGGCCCCCGAACTGGTCGCGGAGGGCCGCGATCACCTTGGCCGAGAAGCGCTCCTCCATCCGGGAGTCGAAGCGCTCGTAGAGCGAGTTCGTCAGGCTGCCCACCGGGATGGCGTTCTCCACGGCGTACTGGACCGTCCAGCGGCCCATGCCGGAGTCGTCCACGTAGCCCGCGATGCGCTCGAGCTCGTTGCCCTCTTCGTCGAAGGCGTCGGACAGGAGCTCCAGGAGCCACGACCGGACCACGGCCCCGTGCTGCCACAGCTCAGCCACCTGCTGCAGGTCGACGTCGAACTCGGAGCGCTCCAGGCACTCGAAGCCCTCCCCCAGGGCCTGCAGCATGCCGTACTCGATGCCGTTGTGGATCATCTTCACGAAGTGGCCCGCGCCGTTCTCCCCCACATGCGCGTACCCGCCCTCGGGCGCCAGACTGCGGAACGCCGGCTCGAGGTCGCGAAACGCCTCCTCCGGGCCGCCGATCATCATGCAGTAGCCCTCCTCCAGCCCCCATACCCCGCCGCTCACCCCGGCGTCCAGGAACCGTATGTCCTCCTGCTCGCAGCGACCCGCCGCGGCCATCGAGTCGGTGAACCGGGAGTTGCCGCCGTCGACGATAGTGTCGCCGGGATCCATGAGCCCGATGAGCTCGTCGATGGTCTCGTCGGTGGGCTCCCCGTGGGGCACCATCACCCACACGGACCGCGGGGGCTCCAGCCGGCCGATCAGGTCGGGGACCGAATCGGCGGCGGCGCCCCCCGCCTCCTCCGCGTCGCGTCGCCGGTCCGCGTCCAGGTCGAATCCGACGACCTGGTGGCCGTCGCGCACGAGCCGCCGGAGCATGTTGCCGCCCATCTTCCCCAGGCCGACGATTCCGATCTCCATGAGGATCCTCCCTTTCCGTGTGTATATTCGGTGTGTGTATTCGGTTGTGTGTATTCGGCCCGAACTGCTCCCGCCCGATCCGAGCCGGAGGACTTCACAGCCGTCGCGACGCCACCGCCCGACGCGCGTCTCACCAATCGACGGCGCCCGGCTCGGGTTCCGGCAGCGAGCCACGCCCGGGCCTCCGCGCCTTCGGCTTCGGGCTCGTTCCCCGTCCCGGAACGCCTGCCCGCCTCCTGCCATTGTGGAAGCGAGCCCGGAGGAAATCGAACAGAAGCCCGCACTCGACAAAGGGAGACACGAACTTGATCGACACGGTCGTGGAGGCCTTCAGTGACGACGTCGTGCGTGCGCTCGGGGGAGAATCCTGATGGCCAATCGCGGAACGGCAGGCCCCGACGAGGATCGACGGGGCGGGAACCGGGAGTTGGTCCGGGACGTCTGGGCACTGAACCAGCTCATCGAGGTCCCGGACGACCGGGAGGAGTGTCTACGCCTCGCCCTGACCGGCTTCCCCTCCCTGGTCGACTGCTCCTGCTGCGGCCTGGCCCACAGGAGCGGGGAGGGATGGAGCTTCTCGGCCTACGCCGGCGGTCAGTCGGTCCCGGTGTCCCGGATCGATCAGCTCCACGGGGACCTCCTGCCGGTCCTCGCCCGCGCCACCGAGGAGGCCCGCTGCGTCCGTGAGGCCGGTACGGGAGCGTCCGGGCGGGCGATCCTGGCCGCTCCCCTCCGAACGATTCGGAGCCGCCACGGCTTCCTCTTCGTCGTCCGGCGCCAGGGCGAGCCCGGCTTCAGCCGGGAGGAGGAATACCACTTCACCCAGTTCGCGGAGAGAATAGCGGTCCGGCTCGACCGCATGACCTGAGGGCGCTCGAAGGCGCACCTGCTCCTTCCGAGCGGCGGGAACAGTGCTGTCGTGCAGTCGGTTGGAGCCTCCCGAACGAAAGTCCACCGTCAGCGACGACCGCCTGAGAGCCGTCACCAGGAGGAATCATGGCTTCCGACGACCTCTCCCGACCGGATTCCGGGGACTTTCCGGACACGGACGATCTGCCGCATTACGAGCTGGCCTACCGGGACGACGAGTTCCTGGCCCGGAAGGAGCTGGAGCCGGTCCGTCTCCAACTCGAGCTGCTCAAGCCGGAGCTGGTCATGCAGGAGCACGACGTCTCGTCGACCATCGTGGTCTTCGGGAGTTCCCGTGTCCCCGCTCCGGAGGAGGTCGAGGAGCACCTGGAGCAAGCGGAGCGCCGCGTCGAGGAGAACCCCGACTCGGAGGAGGCGCGGGCGGAGCTGGAGCGTGCCCGTCGTCGGTGCCAGCGGAGCGATTACTACGAGGAGGCGCGACGCTTCGGCCGAATCGTCTCCGACTACTGCCAGGTCTGCAGCCCGTACGAGCTCGTGATCACCACCGGCGGAGGGCCCGGCATCATGGAGGCCGCCAACAGGGGCGCCAGCGAGGTCGGTGCGAAGACCATCGGGCTGAACATCGAAATCGAGGGCGAGCAGGTACCGAACCCTTACGTGAGCCCGGAGCTGAATTTCATCTTCCAGTACTTCGCCCTGAGGAAGATGCACCTGCTCGAGCGCGCGAAGGCGCTGGCCATCTTCCCCGGCGGATTCGGAACGCTGGACGAGCTGTTCGAGACGCTCACGCTGATCCAGACCGGCGTCATGGACCCGATTCCGGTGGTGCTGGTCGGGCCCGACTACTGGAGCAGGGTCGTGAACCTCGACGCGCTGGTGGAGGAGGGGATGATCGACCCCGCCGACCGCGAGCTCGTCACCGTCGCGGAGGACGCTGAGGAGGCGTGGGACGTGATTCTGGACCGGTACCCGGAGATACGAGGCATGCACCGGGCCGCCGTCTCCGAGTAGAAAGCGAGCACGAAGCGAGCAGACACCGAGAGGACGCGGGCGTCCGGAGTCAGTCTCCCCCCTGTCCGGCTTCGCCCTCCCCGAACCAGCCGAGCACGTCCGACGCTCGATCGCGGGGCACCACGCGCTTCTCGATCACCGGCTCGCCGGAGGAGTCCTCTTGCAGCCGGCAGGACTGCACGAGCCTGACGGGCTCGCCGTCGGCCCTTCGGACGCTGACCTCGGCTCCCGACACTGCCCGCCGTCTCAGCAGCTCCCGGATCAGATCCTCCCGGTCGTCCATGTCCAGATAGAAATCGGTCGTGGACCGGCCCACGAGTTCACGTGCGCGCTCCATCCCGAGCAAGCGGGCCATGGCCTCGTTGGCCTCCAGAACCTCTCCCCCGAGTGAGACCCGGCACGTGCCGATCTCCTCTGCTCCGGCCGCGTCGTCGTGCCCCCGTCCCCCGGTTCCGCCGTCTTCCCTGGACTCCGCCATGGCTCCGTCCTCCGTTGCTGCGTACCGCCCCCGGGACGGTCGGCTCCGGCGGCGAGGTCGATCCGCGTACTCGCCCGCCCCCAACACGGGGCGGCGGCACTTTGTTTCAGCCCTGGTCGAGGCACCCCCCCGCGGGACCTCTGGCCCGGAGCCGCGCATACAAATAGACTCCGAGAGACCACCCCTGACGATCGGGCGGGGTCGAGGTGCCGACGCCAGCGACGAGGAGCGGATGCAGGTGGAGGAGACGACGGACGCGCAGGAAGCGGCCGGGTCCATCGAGATGGGCTTCGGCGATCTCGTGGTGGACGCCGGGGCACACGTGGGCCACTTCTACCAGACCGAATCCGAGCGGCTGGACCTCATCACCCCGTTCCTGGCACGCGGCGTGCGCCAGGGGGACCGCTGCGTATACCTGGCGCAGCCCGAGGAGAGCCGGGAGGATCTCCTCTCGTCGCTGGCCGACACGGGGCTGGACGTCGAGCGGGCGGTCGACGAGGGCCGGCTCGAGGTCCGCGACGGCCTGGAAAACCCGTCCGAGCTCGAGCGCCTCCTCACCGACAACGCCGAGCTGGTTCCCTCCACCTACCCGATCCTCCGGTGGGGCGGCGATATGATCTGGTCCCGCGAGAAGATGTCCGACAGCCGCTCCCTCATGCAGTGGGAGACGGCCTGCAACACGTTCCGGCACCGTGATCGGGCCGTCTTCTTCTGTCAGTATCAGCTGTCGGAGTTCTCCGGCGACGTGGTCATGGACGCCCTCCAGACCCATCCAGTCACCATCGTCGGACGATCCGTGCAGGAGAACTCGCTCTATCGGGAGCCCGAACGATTCCTGGCCGAGCTGGAGAGCCGGGCGGGCGAATCCCCCGAGGAGCCCATCGCCTGAAGGGGGTTCTGATGGTGCCTCCCCGGGACGCCGCGCACGGAAGCCCGACCGCCAGGCCGACCGGGCCGAAGTCCGCCTCCGGCGACGCCGGGGGCGCACGGTTCTGGATGCTGCTGACGGCGCTCTCCGGCGTGCAGCAGGAGGAGGAATGCGCCAGGCTGGTCGCCTCGGCGCTGCCGGCAGCGGTGTCCTGCGAGCTCGGCGGGCTCGCGCTGCGCGACGACGACGGAGAGTGGCGCCTCGAGGTGCACCACGACTCCGAGCCGGTGGGCAGCCTGGACCCTGCCCTCGCGGAGAACCGGCTGGAGCGGTTCCTGGAGGCGCCGTCCGGGAGGAGCGGGAGCGAGCTGCCGACCACCGCCGGCCTCCCGGTGGAACGGCTCCGCGCTTATCCGCTCCGGACCCTCCGGGACCGATACGGCCTGCTCCTGGCCGGCGGCCCCGCCGGGGCCGAGTTCGGGGACCGTCAGCAGTACCGGCTGGAGCGGATCGCCGAACAGCTGGCGCTGGTGATCGAGAACCTCCGGCTCACCAGCTCCCTCCGCTCGTACAGCGAGGAGCTCGAGGGCCTCGTGGAGCGACGGACCGGCGAGCTGCGCCGGTCACGGAGCCGGCTCCGGACGCTGCTCAGGATCAACAACGCGCTGGTCACTCACCGTGACCGGGCCGACCTCTTCCGGTCGCTGGCCGCCCATCTCCGGGGCGAGCTCGGTCTGGACCGGGCGAGCATCGCCCTGCACGACCCGGACCGTGACACCGCGATGGTGTGGGCGCTGGAGGCCGCGGAGGAGTCGGGCACCGGCGGCGTCCTGACGACCGGCAAGACGTTTCCCATCGAGGACAGCGGCATGGAGGATCTGCTGCGGGAGGGCGAGGCCGACCACGCCCGGGACCTCCGGGCGGAGAAGGAGCTCGGGGAGACGCGGCGGGAGCTCCGGGAGGCCGGAATCCGTTCGTACGTCAGCGTCCCGCTGCGCAGCCGCGGCGAGATCCTCGGCTCCCTGCACGTGGGAAGCAGGGAGCCGGACCACTACGACGCCGACGACGCCGAGTTTCTGAGCCACGTGGCGGACCAGGTCGCTCTGGCCGTGGAGAACGTGCTCGCCTTCGAGCGCATGGAGGACACCTCCGAGCGGCTCCGACAGGAGAACCGCTACCTGCGGAAAGAGGCGCTCGAGCAGCCAGCTTCGGAGGAGATGGTCGGCGAGAGTCCCGAGCTCGAGGCCGTTCGCCGAAAAGTCCGGCAGGTGTCCGCGACCGGCGCCACCGTGCTCGTCACCGGGGAATCCGGCACCGGCAAGGAGCTGGTGGCACACCGCATCCACCAGCTCAGCGATCGCAGCGACCGGCCCCTCGTGACGGTGAACTGCGCCTCCATACCTCGCGACCTGTACGAGAGCGAGTTCTTCGGGCACGCGGAGGGGGCCTTCACCGGCGCCGTGCAGGAGCGCGAAGGTCGCTTCGCCGCCGCCGACGGGGGGACGCTCTTCCTCGACGAGATCGCGGAGATTCCGCGCGACCTCCAGGCCAAGCTCCTCCGCGTCCTCCAGGAGGAGGAGTACGAGCGTGTGGGAGAGGAGCGGACGCGCACGGCGGACGTTCGGATCATCGCCGCCACGAACCGCGACCTCCGTGCGGCCGTCCGGGAGGGGAGCTTCCGCAAGGACCTCTTCTTCCGGCTCAACGTGTTTCCCATCGAGGTCCCGCCGCTGCGCCAGCGGAAGGAGGACATAGGGCCTCTCGCCCGCCACTTCCTGCGGCAGGTGGCCGACGAGCTGGGGCGGCCTGCGCCGCCTCTCCCCGACCGGGAACTGGAGAAGCTCCGCGCCTACGAGTGGCCCGGAAACGTCAGGGAGCTGCGGAACGTGATCGAGCGGGCCGTCATCACCGCCTCTCCCGACGCTCCACTGGAGATCGCGCTGGCGGACGACCACCGGGAGGGAGGCACCGACGAGGGCGCCGGCGCGGGTGTGCCCGGCGAGGGCGAGGTGCTCACCGAGGCCGAGATGGAGCGCCTGCGGAAGCGGAACACGAAAGCCGCGCTGGAGCGGGCGGGCGGCCAGATCTACGGCGAGGACGGGGCCGCGGAGCTGCTGGGGATCCCCCCGACCACCCTGGCGTCACGGGTCAAGAAGATGGGACTCCGGGAGGAGTAGAAGAGACGCCGGGGCCCCTACCGGCGGCCCGACTAGCGGACGTATCCCATGTCCCGGGCGTAGTCGGTGAGCTCCTCCCGCAGCCGCCGACGCGCCCTGTACAGCCTCGACTTCACCGTGCCGACGGGAATGCCGAGCGCCTCCGCCACCTCCTCGTAGCTCTGGCCGTCCAGGTCCACGAGCACCAGGGTCACCCGGAACTCGTCCCGGAGGCCCTCGACGGCTTCGACCACCTCGCCATCGATCATCTCGTCGAAGAAGGCCGCGTCCGGCCGCTCGAAGGGACCTTCGGCGTCCGGGAGGTCCGAGTCTCCATCGTAGCTGGATACGCCCTCGAGATCCTCGTAGGCCGCGGACTCGGGCCGGCGGCTGTCGCGCCGAAACCGGTTCACGAAGCAGTTCCGGAGGATGGTTCGGAGCCACGCGCCGCAGTTGGTGCCGAGCTCGTAGGTGTCCCAGGCCCGGAAGGCCCGAAGCATGGCCACCTGCACCAGGTCCTCGGCGTCGGCCTCCTCGCCGCCGGTCAGGCGGAGGGCGTAGCCGTAGAGGTCCTCCAGGTGGGGAATCGCCTCCCTGCGGAACTGATCCTTCTTGCGAGCCTCTCGGTCCGGTGCGTCGGCTCCTGCGGACACAACGTCGAGTGCGTGGCCGGAGCCGGCGGCTGGCGGAATCGACTCGGCGGCGAGAGCTTCCATCGGCGTCCTCCCTCGTCTTGTCGGTGGTCCCATCGCTTCCACCCGTACGTGGGAGCACGCCGCGTGCCGAAAGCTTATTTTCGTTTAACTCTATGTCGATCAACCTATTATAGAATAAGACGGCCCTCCGCGGACGGCACGAGAACTCGTGTACCACGACTAATCGTGACGAATATTCGTGGTCAGTGGCGGAGGCCGGAGACCCGGTAACCGCGCTCCGGCCCCTGCCAGCTGAGCCAGACCACGGCGCGCCGTCCGCGTCCATCGGGCCGCTCGGCCCGCAGCTCCAGCCGGGCCAGCGCCTCCTCGTCGGACACCGCCTCGGCGTCCGCGAGCCCGGCGGTCGTGGAGAGCGGCACCGTGACGGACTGTCGCCGTCCCTCGCGGCCTCCCGTCTCGCCCGCCGCCTCGAGCCCCGCGGCCTCGTGGACGAGGCGCCACCGGTAGGTGGTCTCCTCCGCCCCCCAGGGTCCGTCGACGAGGCCCAGGTCCCGGAACGAGATCCGCAGCTCGTCCCCGGGGGCAGGCGAGGCCTCCACCTCGGGGTCCTCCACGGGGGTCACCGTCCCGTACCAGTACTCCACGACCCGGTCGCGCCGGTACTCCAGGATGTCGACCAGCGTGTCCGTGGCCGCCTCGGTGGGCAGACGCCCCGCCTCCACCGCGGCCTGGATCTGTTCGTCGGTGAAGGTGGCGACCAGCTTCGCCCCCCAGTAGCCGTCAGCGGGTGTCATCGCGTGATACGCCTCGTTGGGCCAGTTGGGCTTCCATTTCCCGGGGCGGAAGCTCTGCACCGGCAGCCACCCCACCGACGGGTAGATCGGAGCCCACTCCTCCCCCTCCCATCCCGCGCGGTAGAAGCCCAGCGTGACGAGACGCTTCGTGGCGGCCCAGAAGTCTACCTGGTACTCGCGACCGTCGCGGGGAGAGTGAGGACGAATGCTCCCGCTGCCGAGCGAGGAGCCCATGTCGATCAGGTAGTGCCGGAGATACCCGGGGTCCACGTACGAGGCGAGCGTGTTCGCCCATCGGGTGTCCACGTTGTTCAGCCAGGCGGAGACCACGAACAGCCCCCGCAGTTCCCGCCGGTGCTGGTGGGTGTAGTAGTCGTTCGGATCGTCGCTCCGGGTGCCGCGGAAGTGCCACGGGCCCTTGGGGGTCCCCTCGACGAACCGGCTGCACACGGCCAGGTACCGACCGTTCGGGAGCTGGCCCGTGAGGTCCAGGAGCTCCCTCAGGTCCTCGCGCGTCATGGGCCGCTCGCCCCTCCGGGTCGTCACCCGCGCCTCCTCGGAGATCCGCAGGTTCTCCGGCCGGAACGAGACGAGAATGGTCTCGGGCACGTGGTACCCCGCCGCCCAGTAGAACCGGGAGGCGATCACCTCCGCCGAGGTGGCGAGATGGAAATGCTCCTCGGGGTCGAACTTGAGGATGTACCGCCTCCCCCGTGAGTCCTCCACCGTGAGTCCCGGCGTGACGCCCTGCGTCTTCGCGTCCAGCACCGTGATCCCCTCGCTCGGGTCCGGCCGGCTGGCGCCGGGCCCCCGGGCCACCTCCTCCGGGCTCATCCGCTCGCGGTCGTTTCGGTGCTCGAACCAGCTCGAGTTCACCACGTCGTCGAACCGCGTCAGATTCACAGCCGGGTGCTTCTCGCCGACCAGCTCGCGAAAGGAAGCGCCGTGGCCGATGCCCCGTGTGACGCGATCGAACTTGTCGTCGATCGACCCGCCACCCCGGGCGGCTGGCTCGGCCACGGCCGTCGTGTCCCCGTACGGGACAGGCTCGGGGCGCAGCGGCACCGGCTGCCTCCCGGCGCAGGCCGACGCGGCCAGGATCGTCCCGGTGGCCGCCAGCAGCGGCAGGAACCGCGCGACCGCCGGAAAGGCGGACATCCACGCGCTGATCTCGGGACGGAATCGCCCGTTCACGGCTGGACCTCCACGCTCACCTGCACCCTCACTCCCTCGTCCCCGTCGGCGACGAACCAGCTGGCCAGCGGACCCGCCCGGCTGGCGACCCGCATGCCGAAGCCGTAGGAGGGTCGCCAGTCCGAGGAGGAGACCTCGGACAGCCGACGGGCCACCATGCCTTCCTCGAGGAACAGGAAGGCGCCGAGACGGACGCTCTCGCGCGAATCGCGCCACAGCTCGTACCGGTATTCGGCGACGCCGGCGGCGAGATCGTGGCCCCGGAAGCGGTAGTCCGTATAGGCCCGGGCTCCGAGCTCGTCGCCCAGGCCCGCCAGGTGCGTGAAGGGCACGCCCCGTCCGCCGTCGGACCGGTTGAACTCGAGGCGTCCGCGGAGGACCAGGCTCTGCCGCATATCGATCGGAAGGTAGCCGTCCCCCCGCAGGCGGATGCGGTGGAAATCGGCCTCCGTCCCGGTCACCCCGCGGAACAGGGTCGACTCCGCCCCCAGCTCGACGCCCCGGGTCTGGAACAGACGCCTCCGGGTGAAGTCGAGCGCCAGCGAACCGCCGGCGCGGACGAACTCCTTCGTGTCGCCGAGTCCGAACAGCTGTTCGGACGTGTACCGGGTCGTGATGTCCGGAACGGCCGGGTCGCCGCCGTCGGCCGCCTGGTTCTCCTCGTATCCACCCCGGACCCCCAGCCGGATCCAGGACCGCCGCAGCAGACCGAGCTCCGCGTCGCCCCCCCACTGGTCCCACTGGTAGTCCACGGCGTCCGAAGCGGGCGACGTGGGGCCGACCCCCCAGAACCGGGGCTGTGCCCACCGTCGGAACCAGCCCCGGACGACGAACCGCTCGCCGCTCTCCGGCAGCTGGAGCCATGCCTCGTGGCGCTGTGATCCGCTCGACGCGTACGCCGACCGGAGGTGAAGGGGCGCCCAGCGGTTCAGGTGGACCTTCGCAGCCGGCCCGCTCCGGGGCCCGACGGAGCCGACGCCGGGCGAGAGCCCCCAGGCCCGGAGATCGCGATAGGCCACCCTCACCGGCGAGGGAGGCCCCTCTCGCCCCACCAGGCTAAGGACACTCTGGGTACCCTCCCCCAGGAGCCGGAGGGGGAAGGTGGCCACGGTCCACGGGAAGGTCACCACGTCCACCCAGTCGGTGGGGGGTTCGGAGGGAGGACGGGCCGCAGTGTCTCGATCCACCGACTGCGCGCGAGCCAGCCCGGCCGGGACCGCGAGGGTCAGGACGGTCGCCAGGACGAGCGCTCCGCTGAGGCCCGGTTGGCTCCGGCAGCCGGGCCAGCGGGCCGCGCCGCCCGTCCCGGTCGTCTCCCCGTCACTCCCATCAGTCATCGCTCGAATCCTGCTCCTCCTGCTCCGGATCCGCCGCTCCCGCCCCGGCTCCTTCTCCGACGTGGTCTTCGTTCGTCTCGGCGGTCATCCCGTCGCTCCGAGCCTCGAACTCCTTCCCCAGGTAGCGGACGACCAGTATCCAGCTGCCGATGACCAGCAGCGAGGCGAGCGAGAACCAGCGGACGTGGATCACGGTCAGTGCGCTCAGGGCCAGATTCAGCCCCACGGCCACCACCTTCCCGAACCGCTGCACGAACATGTCGATGAACGCCTTGGCCTTGTATTTGGCGTCCCGGGAGGTGGGGGTGTAGAGGGCCTCCTTCGCGGACTGGTTGATCGAATAGTTGAGCGCGTTGTCGCCCACCCGCATGAAGGAGGCGAGGGCGAGCGACGGAACGACCAGGAACCCGACGGAGCCCAGCATGGCCACGGCGGGCAGGAACAGGAGCCCGGCCCCGACGCCGAGGTTCCGAAGCACGTAGCTCGTGCCGAACAGCTGGACCCCGATCGAGACCAGCCCCGTGATCTGACCGATCCGGCCGAAGAACGCGTCCTTGGCCGCCCCCCCGGTGATCTGCTGCTCGACGATCACGCCGAGCTGGAAGTTCATGATGTTCGAGACGAGTTCGTAGAGCCCGATCACCGCCGTGATGCCCAGCAGGTACTTCGACGCCAGCACCAGCTTCGCCCCCTCGATGGCGGCCCCGGCGCCCGGCTCCTCCGCCACCTTCGACTCGTCGTCGCAGTCCTCTTCCTCCTCCGGGCAGCAGGGCTCGTCCCGCTCTTCCTCCTCTCCGCGTCGCTCCCGGGCCCGCGCGTCGATCCAGTAGGCCAGGAGCACGATCACGGCCACCGGCACGAGCAATCCGACCAGCAGCCAGGCGCGCCCCACGTCCTGCACGAGGCTCGTGACGACAGTCGCGCCCACGAAGCCCCCGACCACGCCTCCCAGCCCCACGATCCCGTACAGCCTCTCGGCCTCCTCGGACGTCGTGATGTCGTTCGAAAAGGCCCAGAAGGTGGCCACCATGACCGTCGTCCAGATGTCGCCCGTCACGTACAGGGCCCACACCAGGGGCTCCGACGGAGCATGGATCCGGGTGGCGAACAGGAGGAACAGGGCCCCGAAGGCCAGGCTGAAGACGAGTATCACTCGCTGCCGCGGCAGCTTCCGGACCAGGACGGTGAACCCCACCACGACCGCGTAGGCCACGACCATGTTCAGGACCTTGGCGACCTCCTCGGCCTGCGCCCCGCTGAGCTGCCATCCGAAGAGCACCACCGGATGGTTGGCGAAGTAGTCCAGAAGCAGGCCCCGCTTCATCGGCTTCAGGACCCAGAAGACGGCGATCACCAGGAAGAAGAAGAGCGCCAGGCCCAGGGCGCGGGGCCACTCCCCTCTCCGGATGTCGAAAAAACGCTCTTTCAGTCGCTCGAGCATGTGATCGCCGTCGGGCTTCGTTCGGCAGTCGTCGTCTCCGCCACGTTCCGCGGGTCACGCCCGCCGTCGCGTCGCGGGCGTCGCCGTCGGACCGCCCCCAGAACCCGGCCCCCTCGGCAATCGTTCCTGGTGCTCGCAAGAAGCCCGACCCGGCGTCGCCGAGCGCGCCGGAACGATGGCTCGACGTCTTCGATTGGTGGGACGCCACGGGCCCGCCCGCCGAAGAAGGAAGCGGCGCCCCCATCGGGCGACGGCCCCGGCGCCCCGGAGCTCACCGATTCAGATCGCCCGTGCCACCTCGCTGCCATGAGAGCGAAGCTCGTCAACCGCTGGCGGAGAATCCGATCCAGCTACTGGCTCATCCCGGCCCTCCTGACCCTCTCGGCCGTGGCCATGGCAGCTCTGGCTCACCAGGTGGATCAGTCCATCGCCGCCGGGCGCCTGAGCCTCGGTCTCCTCGCCTACGGTGGAGGCGCCTCGGGGGCGCGTGCGATTCTCAGCACGCTGGCGGGGTCCATGATCACGGTCGCGGGCGTGGCCTTCTCGACCACGATGGTGGCGCTCGTCCTGGCCTCCTCGGAGTTCGGACCTCGCCTCCTGGAGCACTTCATCCGCGACCGGGGAAATCAGGTGGTGCTGGGGAGCTTCATCTGCACCTTCCTGTACTGCGTGCTCGGGCTGCTCGCCGTGCGCGGGACCGACGCCGCCTTCGTCCCCCGCTTCACGGTCAACCTCGGCATCCTGCTGAGCGTGGTGAGCGTGGGCCTCTTCATCTACTTCATCCATCACGTGATCCAGCTCATCCAGGCACCCAACGTCGTGAGCCGGGTGGGACAGCGCCTGGACGCCTGGGTCGACGGGCTCTTCCCCGACCTGCACGAGCACGAGCTCGGCGCGGCGGCGCGGGCACCGGTCGGAGAGGCCCGGACGGGGGTCGCCTCGCCGGCGCGTCCCTCCGACCACCTGCCGGAGTGGTGCGGAGCCGGACGGAACGGGTCGCCGGAAGCCCCGAGCTCCCGCTCCCTCGAGGCGGACCGGAGCGGCTACCTGCAGACTCTGGATCACGACCACCTCGTACAGGTGGCCGAGGGGCGGCACCTGGTGGTCGAGCTCCGGGTCCGGCCGGGGGACTTCCTCCGGCCCGGCGACGAACTGGCACTCCTCCACTGCGTCCGGATGCCGGACGACGACCCGCGGGACGAACTCGACCAGGCCTTCGTGCTCGGCGACCAGCGGACGCCGGCCCAGGATCCGGAGTTCGTCGTGGATCAGCTCGTGGAGCTGGCCGTTCGCGCCCTCTCGTCCGGCACCAACGACCCGTATACGGCCATCAACTGCATCGATCGCCTCGGAGCAGCGCTGGGGCGCGTGGCACGCAGGCCCCCTCCCCCGGAGCGCGTCCGTGGCCCCGGCGGACGCATCCGTCTCCTCCGGGATCCCATCGACTTCCCGGAACTCGCCTGCGCCGCCCTCGATCCCATCCGCGAGTACGGCCGTGGACACTCGGCCGTACTGATCCGGCTCCTGGACACCGTCGGCGCGCTCTCCGGCCAGGCGCGGCGGCCCCCGGCGCTGTCCGAGCTCCGGTGGCACGCGGAGAAGATCGTCCGCTCGGGCCAGGAGGGGATCCCGGAGGAAACGGGGGTCGCCTCGCTCGAGAGCCGCTTCAGGCGGGTCCGGCAGCGCATTCGGGAGCGGGAGGAAGGGATCGAGGTGTCGAGTACGGGACCCGAGGCCGGAAAATAATTCGGCCTCGGGGAGCAGCCCTCGACCGGGACGCGACGCGCTCGACGGCTCAGAACGCCGATCTGACGGGGCATTTCGGCCTCGCCGGGAACGTACGTATGACGATTGCAATTATTGAGACGACGGCGGGAAACCGCCACGGGGGGTCACCCTCGTACGACTCGAGCCGGAGGCACCGAATCTTGTGGGCGTATGGTTCGACCTCCATCAACGGCGTGTGCTGCAGGGAGGCACTCGATGGGACTGTCCTTTACTGATCGACAGCTCGACCTGATGAACATCCTCTGGGACGATGGCTCGGCCACCGTCCGCGAGGCCAAGGAGGCCCTGGACGAGGAGCTCGCCTACACGAGCGTTCTCACGGTCTTCCAGACGCTGGAGAAGAACGGACACGTTCGACACGAGCCCGAGGGCAAGGCCTACCGCTACTATGCCACCGTGAGCCGCGAAGAAGCCGGTCGCGAGGCCGTCTCCTATCTCAAGCGTCGACTCTTCCAGGGCTCGGCCGAGGCGCTGACCGAGACCCTGCGGGAGGAAACCCGGGAGACGCAGGTCGACGAGGAGGAGCCGACCGAGCTGGAGGTCTGAGCAGTCATCGACCTGGAGAACACGCCAGAGTCCCGGGACGGTCAGCGTGCCCTGAAGATCACGATCCGGGCCCGGGCGCTGGCGGAGAGCGCGTTGTCGGCCTGGTCGGTGAGCCGCACCTCGAGCTCTGGAGTCGAGCCGCTGGAGGAGAGCGTGAAGTGCTTCCCGGGGCCGGGACGGACCTCGAAGTCCGTGCCTCCGTCGGTGAAGCCGGTCTCCACGGGGTTCAGCGGGTACTCCCCGAACCGCCAGCCGGATCTGTTCGCCGCCAGCTCGCGGTACATGTCCCGCAGGTCCCAGGTCGGGAGAATCCGTTGGCCATCGGCGGCGTCCACGTCGTCATCCACCGCCAACATCACGGCGAAGTCGGCCAGCAGGTCGTCGAAGCTCGCCCCGGTGACCTCCTCCACGTTCTCGATCCCGGTGCTGAGCCCGCCGTCGGCCTGGGCCAGGTCCCGGATGAAGCCCTCCTCCCCCGTGCTCGGCACCGCGCCCTCGCCCACCGACGCGTACTGATCCGCCAGCCAGCGGGCGAAGAGCCACCCGAAGCCCCGCATCTCCAGCGACTGCAGCCCATCGGGGTCCGAGGTGGCCAGCGCCCTGGTCGTCGGCACGCTGTCCATGAACGCCCCTGCGTTGAAGAAGTCGTTGAAGAGATAGGTATCGAACGTCTGTGAGCCGGAGCCGGCCGTCGCCTCGTAGGTAAGGTTCGAGCGTACGGAGGCCCCGTACGCGGCCAGGCCCACGACCTCCTCGGCCAGGTGAGAGAGGGCCTCGCTGAGCCACGTCGTCTCGAAGGGGCCGAAGCCGGTCGTGTTCTGCTTGATCACCCGGTTCGCGGCGTTGAGCAGGTGCTGGAGCTCGTGCGACGAGACGGAGAAGGCGTTGCGCTTCGCCCTTTCCGCCGAGGTGGGGGTGCCGTAGTCGCCGTTCGGGTCCGGGGAACGCAGGTACAGGAGCTCCGACTCGTTGGAGGCGGCGCACACCCTCTCATCCGAACCCGTCCCCTCGTCGTCTCCCGATTCAGCGAGGTCGTTCGGGACGAAGAAGCCGCCCACCCGCGTCCGTCCGTCGGCCGGATCGAGCTCGTTCACCTTCGGCGTGAACAGGATGTAGACGTGGTCATTGCCATCGATGTCGGTGGGAGAGCCGAAGTAGGCGCTGTCCACCGGGACCACGAGCGTGTCGAAGGTGGCGGCGATCTGCTGAAAATCCGTGCTCGAGAAACCGCCGAGGCCACCCACGCTCGGCTCCGGCGCCGCCGTGTCCTGCACGATGATCGCCCGCTCGCCCACTTCCTTCACCTCGGCCGTCACGGTCCGGGCGGAGGCGGTGTCGCACGGGGTGTCGAAATCCTGCTGGGCCGCGAACCAGAACTGAATCCGATCTCCAGCGTCCGGGACCGTGTTGGTGGGTACCCTGGAGCTCAGGCGGATGTCGCCGCCCGAGCTCACATCGGAGTCCGCGTGTCGCGTCGGGCTGATCCCGCGGCGGACGAGGAGGTCGCGGGAGCTCTCCCGGATCTTCCGGCGGATCATCAGGTCCCGCGCCCGGGGCGGCAGGTCGACACCGGCGCCGGCGGCCCGCCGGCTCGACGAGACTGATCCGGAGCCCGAGCTCCCGTCGCCCCGGGTGAGCCGCATGGGGATCAGGCCGGGGGATCCCGCGTCGGCCGACTGAACGGCCAGACGGTACTCGCGTCCGCTGGAGGCGGAGGGAAGCCGAAGGGCCAGCACCTCGCCGTCGGCGGTGAAGGTGGTCGACTCGCCGACGTTCAGCCCCACGTCCTGTACGGTGACGCTGCCCCCGCCGTCGCCGGGTTCCATCGGGTCCTGCCCGTCCCCGCCGCAGGCGAGAACCAGCGAGACGGTCGCACCGAGGATCACCGCGCCGAGTTCGGAGGGTCGGACGTGTCCGGTGCATGCGTTGGACGTCACGGTGTCCCTCTTCGTTCCGTGTCGTGGAGATGTTCCAGCGTCGGCGGTCGTTCAGCCGTCGAGGCGGATGGCCGCTCCGGCGGGCCGGTCAAGAGACGATCGGACCGCGACGAGCGACACATCGCGTCCGGTCAAGATACACGGGCGGTCCCGGGACGGGTCCCGCGATCCGCAGGGCAGCACCTGGCAGCACCTCCAGACGGGGCTCTCTCGGAGGCCTCAGCTCGCGGAGAGCCGTGCTTCCAGGGCCGTCGCCGGGAACGGATCGGCGAAGAAGTTCCCCTGTCCCAGGTCGCACCCCAGCTCGCGGAGCGTCTCGTACTGCTCGTGGCTCTCCACCGCCTCGGCCGTGACCTGCAGCCCGAAACCCTCGCTCATCCTGACGATGGCCTCCACGGTAGCCCGGTCGGGCTCGCTCTTCTGCATCCTGGCCACGAAAGACCCGTCGATCTTGAGTCCCCCCAGCTTCAGGCGGGCGAGCTGCCCCAGCGACACGTAGCCGGTGCCGAAGTCGTCGATCACCACGTCCGCCCCGAGCCGCCGGACCTGGACCAGCTGCGTCCCGGCTTCGTCCAGCGTCTCCTCGCTCACCTCGACCTGCAGGTCCTCTCCGTCCATGTCGTGTTCGGCCAGAAGCGAACGGATCCGCTCCACGAAGCCGCGCTGGCGGCACTGGTCGGTGCTCAGGTTCACGGCCACGAAGAAGTCGGAGCTGCCGGGGAACTGTTCCCGCCACCGGCCGAACTGCCGGAAGGCCTCCTCCATGGCCCAGTTGCTCACCGGCACCAGGAGGCCCGCGCTCTCGGCGAAGCTCACGAACTCCCCGGCATTCAGCAGCCCCCGTCGCGGGTGGTCCCACCGCACCAGGGCCTCCACCCCCACGGTCCGGCGTCCCTCCAGGGAGACGACCGGCTGGAAGTAGAGGACCAGCTGTCCCTCCTCGACCGCGCGCTGCAGGTCCCTGCGGCGGGCCTCCTCCAGCCCTCGACCTCCCGGCCCTCTGCCGGTGCGGTGGAACAGCTCCGCCATCATCCCGCTGCCCAGGCTGACGACGATGAGCACCGTCGTGGCGCCGCCGTAGACCCACCAGTCCACGCTCCCCTGGACGACGTTGCCGACGACCACCTCGGTGACCGTGAGGACGGCCATGCCCCCGGCCAGCGCCCTGACGGCTCCCGTCCAGCCGTGATAGTAGGAAAGCAGAAACGCCGGGATCAAGGCCAGGATCCAGAGGATTCCGGCGTACGTCGCCCCCGTCGGCGGGCGAAGAAGGGCCGCCACCACGGCGACGGCCAGGGCGAAGACGCTGATGGCGATCACTCGCGGGGGGATGTCCTGCGCCGGCCTCTCGCCGAGCTCGTCCAGGCTCGAGAGCAGCAGGGCCCGCACCGGGCCCGGGTCCTCTTCCGCTGCCTGCTCCGCCGTCACGGCTCCCCCCCGGCGACGGCTACTCCCGTATAGATTAACATGGTCATAATAAAGAAAGGATAGATGCGACTTGCCGGACGGGACAGGCGCGGGGGCGCCGTCCCGTTGGTTCTACGGGGCGCTTTCCACAGATTGCGGCTGGCATTCGACACCGCGGGCGGGGACGCCGGCCGCGGGGATCCCGCCGACCGCGCGCCGGAGGAAGCCTCCATGAGTCCGTCGGACCACCCACAGCGGTGGGTACGGAGGGGAGCGACGCCCCCCGGGCTCCACGCCGTGGCCGCCCTCCTCCTGCTCCTGCTGGCAGCGCCCGGGGCCCGAGCCCAGGACAGCCCGTGGACGGGACGGCTCTTCCTCCAGGCCCGGTCGGTGGAGGACCGCGAGGCGTGGCTGGTCCTCCGCCAGCAGGCGGCCAAAAGCTTCTCGGGCGGGGGAATGCTGCAGGTGGGCCTCACGCAGACGCGTCGATTCGGAGACTGGGACGCCAGCGTCGGGGCCAGCGGGACGCTCCGTCCCGGCGGCGGCGCGTACCTGTCGCTCGACGCCCGGATCACCCCCGAGGCCGACGTCATCGACGACGCCCGGTTCGGCGCCCGGATGTCGCTGCCGCTGGGCGAGCTCGTTCCCTCCGTGGGCTACCGGATCAAGCTCTTCGGGGACGACCCCGTCCACGCCGTGAGCCCCCGACTGAACTGGTACCGGGGGTCGTGGCTCCTCTCGGGCGAGGTCCGGCTGGTCCGGAGCGCCCTCGAGACCACCAGCATCGCCGCCATCGGGCGCGTCACCCGGCGCATCCCGGGGGGCTGGAGCGTCCGGATCGGGGTGGCCCGGGGCGAGGAGGACTTCCGTGTGGGGCGGCCGCCGGGCCAGAGCCTTCGCACTCTCACGTCCCGCTCCCTGTCGGCAGGGGTCGAGCGTCGCCTGACCGACGGCTGGACGGTACAGCTCGACCTCGCCGGCGTCGACACGGACCAGGGCCTGGACCGCTTCGGGGCGTCCGTGACCCTCGCCCGGACGTTCTGAGCCGTCATGGCCGATATTCTCCGTGCGCTCCTGCTGGTCGAGGCCGGGATCCTGGCCCTCCTCTTCGTGGTCCTGTTGGGGTGGCCGCTGGTGGTGCGCGCGGTCGAAAGCCGGCGCGCCCGGCAGCGACGGGGGCTTCTCTCCACCGTGTGGAATTATCGGAGGGCGGACGCGCCCGGGGACGTGCTCGGCGCCCTGGGGGATGCGAGCCCGAAGGCCCTCCTGTGGTCACTGGAAGCGATGCAGGACGACCGCCTGGAGCCCGAACACCTGGACCTGGACCGCCTCGTACGTGGCACCCCCGCCTTCGGCCGCCTGGAGCGGGCGGCCCGTTCCTCGTTCTGGTGGCGGCGACAGACGGCGGCCCAGCTGCTGGCCCACGTGGGCCACCCGGAATCGGACCGATCCCTGCTGATCTCCCTCCTCCGTGATCCGCATCCCGGCGTGTCCTCGGCCGCCCTGCTCACCGCCCGGGAGCTCGGATGGCCCGGGCTCGTGGAGCCGCTCCTCGACCTGGCGGCCGGAGGCGGGCCCGCGACCCGCGGCAAGGAGAGCCTGCTCCGGGAGACGCTCTCGGCGCTCGAGGCCGACGTCGTGCCGCCGCTCCGGGACCGGCTCCGGGCGAGCGAGGACCGGTCCGAGGAACTCACGCTCCTGCGGATCGCGGGCCAGCTCGCCGACGAGGAGCTCCTGCCGTACCTGATCGATCGTCTCCGCCACGGCGGGCTCGAACTCCGGACCCGGGCGGCCAAGACGTTGCGAGAAGCCGGCCTGTCCGGGGCCGCCGACGCCCTGCGCGACGCGCTGGAGGACCCGGCCTGGCAGGTGCGCACCCAGGCCGCTCGAGCCCTCGGGGAGTTGGGGGCGGAGGAGGCCGCCGAAGACCTCGGCCGCTCCCTCACCGACCCCAGCTGGTGGGTCCGGCTGCGGGCCGCCCTGGCGCTGAGACGGCTCGGGGAGCCGGGAACACGGATCCTCGGAAGCGTCGAGCCCGAGGAGGACCAGTACGCGGCCGACATGGCCCGGTACGTTCTGGGCCTCGAGGACGCGGCGCTCCGGGAGTACGCCCGATGAGACGGAGCGGCCCGGCGACGTCTCCGGGGACCCGGGTGGGAGGACCGGGAGCGCGAGGAGCGTGATCGACTTCCTCGTCCGGGCGGTGGGGTTCTGGAACCCGTTGCTCCTCTGGTACTTCGGGCTCCTGAACCTCTTCTACGGGGTCCTCTTCGGCTTCTCGGTCTTCGAGACCTGGAAGCACTGGGTGCTCTCGTCCCGGCTCGACGCTACCGAGCGCCTCCCGGACGAGGCCTTCCCCCCCGTTTCGGTCCTGGTGCCTGCCTACGACGAGGAGCGGGTCATCGTCGACTCCGTGGAGGCCCTGCTCGACCTCGATTACCCCCAGCAGCAGGTCGTGGTGGTCAACGATGCGTCCACCGACGACACCCTGGGAAGGCTGAAGGACCGCTTCGACCTCTACTCGGTTCCGCCAGCCTTTCAAGCCGTCCTGGACACCGCCCCCGTTCGGGACTTCTACCGATCTCGGACGGACCCGGAGCTGCTGGTCGTGGACAAGGACGACGGCGGCGGCAAGGCAGGCGCCCTCAACGTGGCGCTGAACGCGTGCCGGTACCCCTACTGCGTCACCGTGGACGCCGACACGGTGATCGAGCCCGCGGCCATCCGACGGATGGCGCGGGCCTTCCTGCTGAGCGAGAGGCGCGTGGTGGGCACGGGGGGAAGCATCCGGGTGGCGAACGGCGTCTATTTCGACGGCGGCACGCCGGTGCAGCCCACGGTGCCCGACAACTTGCTCGCCGGCCTCCAGGTGCCCGAGTACTTTCGGGCTTTCCTGTTCGGCCGGCTCGGCTGGAACCAGATGGGCGGCAACCTGCTGATCTCGGGCGCCTTCGGCCTGTACGAGAAGCAATTGCTGATCGAGGCCGGGGGCTTCGAGGAGGGCTCGGTCACCGAGGACCTCGAGCTCACGGTGAGCATTCACCGCCACATGCAGGAGAAGGGGGAGCCCTACGACCTCCCCTTCGTGCCCGATCCGGTGGCGTGGACCGAGGTGCCCGAGTCCCTCTCGGTGCTCGGCAACCAGCGGGAGCGCTGGCACAGGGGGCTGCTGTCCAGCGTCTTCCGTCACCTGCGCATGTTCGGAAACCCCCGGTACGGCCTGACCGGCCTGGTGGCCTTCCCCTACTACATGCTGGGCGAGATGCTGGCTCCGGTCATGGAAGTCGTGGGGATCGGGGTGGTCGCGGCGGGCCTGTGGCTCGACGTCCTCTCGGCGGAGTACGCTCTCCTGTTCTTCGGACTCGCGTACGGCTACCAGATGCTGCTCACCATGGCCAGCGTGGTCCTGGAACAGCTCACCTTCCGGGTCTACAGCGACGTGCGCCAGTACCTGAAGCTGCTGCTGCTTGCCGTGATCGAGCCCTTCGGCTACCGCCAGCTCACCACGTGGTGGCGGCTCAAGGCCTTCGGGACGTTCCTCCGCGACGTGGGAGGGTGGGGCGAGATGGAGCGAAGCGGCTTCGGGGGGAACGCGAACAGCGAGTAATCCTCGCATCAGCACCCGGATAGAAGCAGCGGGTCGCGCTCAGAAGTAGATGGAGAGCCGCGTGTGGCCCAGGTCGCCGCAGGGGCCGTACTCGCTCCGGGGGCGGGACACGGGCCCGGCGGTCGATACCGGGTCACCCGTCTCCGCCGGAGCGGGTCGAGGACACTGGCACTTCGGGCGAACCGGAAAAAAGATGCGTCTCGGATGCGGCCCGCACGCCGTTCCGCCCCGCCTCCTTGGCCCGGTAGAGCGCCCGGTCCGCCATCTGAATGAGACCGTCGGCGGTCCCGGCGTGCTCCGGGTAGCCCGCCACGCCCAGGCTCACGGTGAGGCATCCACGGGGAAGTACATCGGCGCCCTCGAACACCGCCTCCTCCACGGCGCGCCGGAGACGCTCGGCCGCCTCGACCCCCTCCCGCCAGGAGGTGTCGGGCAGCACCAGCGTGAACTCCTCGCCGCCGTACCGGGCGACGACGTCGGCTTCGCGGGCCTCGTCGCGGCACACCCAAGCCAGCTTCTCCAGGACCGCGTCTCCGGCCACGTGGCCGTGGCTGTCGTTGTACTGCTTGAAGTAGTCGAGATCCAGCATGACCACCGAGCACACCCCGCCGTACCGCTCCAGGGCCTCCACCTCCGAGCGGAGCCTCTCCATGAGGAATCGGCGGTTGTAGAGGCCGGTCAGCGGGTCGGTCACCGCCTCCCGCTCGAGCTCTTTCCGCAGGGTCCTCTTTTCCTCGCGCGACCGGCGAAGGCGGCGAAAGACGAGGCCCGCGAACCCGTGCACGCCGACGAGAGCTCCGATGCGGATGGCCTCCCTGGCGGGCTCGATGGCCAGTCCCTGGCGCGCGTGGAGGCCGATGGTCCCCACGTAAATCGCCGTCATCACGGTTCCCAGATACATGACGCCCCGGAGGCCGAGCAAACCCGCCCCGAACAGGAGAGCCACGAACCAGGCCACGACCACGACGTCCCGGGCCTCGGGGACCACGAGCAGGTAGCCCCCGAGCAGGAGGGCCGCCCCCACCAGGGGCACATAGATGAAGTCCGGGTCCCAGGAGACCGTCTCCTCCCAACCCGCGTGGACCACCCACCACATGAGCCCTACTTCCAGGGCGGTGCCCCCGCCCAGCCCGGCGATCGCCCGCCAGGAGGCGTCCGTGACGGCGGCCGAGCGGTACACGACCAGCGCCGCCAGCAGCAGCGCGAACCCCAGCCCGCTGAGCAGCACCCCGCGCTCCTTGATCTTCCGCTTCTCGGCCGGCTGCAGCGATCGATCGGTGCCGGGGAAGCGCGACTCTTGGTGGTTCATGGGGGAGGACTTCGCTCCGAGGAATGGCGGCGGCCGGGAACGTCGCTCCCGTTCGCTTTCACGCACCGCTACGAGCGTCCAGCCTACTGTTCTTCACGTCGCGTACCACGGACGCCGTGTCGATTACCCCGGTGATCAAGGAGGTTCCCGAGGATGACGTGTCGTCGCGCCGAATCGGGTTGTCGCATTATTCACCGTCCGTTGCACCCTGCCACAGGGATCCGCGCGGTAAGGCGGTCGGCTTCCCGGCGACGGCCCCGGCGCAGGCCGGCGACGAGGGCGTGGGACCCGGCGGCTCGGCCGGCGCACGGGGAAGCCGGATCGAGGCGACGGCCCGGTAACCCTCTCCCTGAGGGGAGACGTGAAGATGCCCGTGGCCGACGTCGACCAGGACGACCACGCTGTCCTTCCTGTCCTTCAGGGTCGGACTGGAACCGGCCTCGTCCACGGAAGCGACGCGCCCCTCGAACTCGGCCGCATCGGCCGAGTCGTCAGCGGCCTACCGTTGACGATGGGCGCGGACCGGGCCCACGGTCGACCTCTCGCATCCGACGAGCAGCACCGAAGCGCCGAGGAGAGGACGGGAAGAAGGGCGGAGCGGGGTGGACGGTCCCGCTCCCGACGATACCGCTCCCGTCTCAGGCCCGAAGGAGGTTGAGAACCTCGGCGTGCACCTCGGGCTCCACCGCGACGATATAGCGATCGCCCGGAGTCAGGACGGTCTCGCGTGTGGCCACCCGACTTCCTGCCCGATCCGAGACCACCAGGCTGCCGCGGGGGAGGCTCACCTCCTCGAGGCTCTTGCCGGCGGCCGGAGCGCCCTCGGCGACCTGGACCTCCACGATCTCGAGGGCGCCGGTCACCTCCTCGAGGGTCCGGACGACAGAGCCGTGGATGGCGTCCGCCGCCACCCGCGCACCGGCGTCCTCGGGGAAGACCAGCGTGTCGGCCAGGCCCCCGTAATCATCACCGGGCGCCTCTCCTACCCGCATCACGGTACGAATATGCTGGTTCATCCGCCGGGCGAGGAGGCAGACGGCCATGTTCGTACCGGCCTCGCCCGTGAGCGCGGCCACGGCCTGCGCTTTCTCCGGCGCCGCCTGCCGCAGGATGTTCGGGCGTGAGGCGTCTCCATGGATCACGGTCGCCACCTGATCCTCGGTGATCTCCTCGCAGCGGTCCCCGTCGCGCTCCACGACGACCACGTCGTCGCCACGGTTCCTGAGGAGCCGCGCGGTCCGATACCCGACACGGCCACCACCGGCCACGATCACGCGCCTGGTGCTCATCCTTCCTCCTCTGTCGTTGCTTCGCTCGTTTCGATCGAGCCCGCTCGCCCTGCGGCCGACGACCCGGCCCGGGCCTTCCACACGTAGAACAGGATGCCGCCCAGTGCGACCCACGCGAGCCCCATGAGCCAGATCTCCCAGTCGATGAAAAAGCCGAGCAGCAGGTTCAGTCCGATCCCCAGCGCCGGCGGAACCGGATAGAGCGGCATCTCGAACGGCCGCTCCATGTTCGGTCGCTGACGCCGGAGCCGGATGGCGCTCACGTTCACCAGCACGAAGGAGAGCAGAAAGAAAAGGCTCGACAGGTTCCCGACCTGGCGTATGGGCACCACTGTCGTGGCCAGGACCATGACCGCCGCGCTGGTGAGGACCGCTACGAAGGGCGTGCCGTAACGGTGGTGGAGCTGCCCCAGGGGACGAGGAAGGTGACCCTCGCGCCCCATGGCGAAGGCCACGCGACTCGAGGCCAGGACCACCGCGTTGAGCGCGCTCAGAGTCGAGAAGACGGCCCCGAAGGCGATGAGGGCGGCCCCTGTGCCCAGCAGGGGAATCGCCGGCATGAAGCCCTCGGCGGCCCGCGCGATTCCGGTCTCACCGGCCTCGGCCAGCCCCTGCGCGCCCAGCGTGCCCACGGCCACATAGACCACGGCCAGATACACCAGAACAGTGAGACCCAGGCTCAGAAAGATCGCCAGCGGTATGTTGCGGCGCGGGTTCTCGACCTCCTCCGTCACGGTCGTGATCAGGTCGTAGCCCTCGAAGGCGATGAACGTGAGACCCATGGCCGAGAGCAAGGAGCCGCCGCCCACGCCGTCCGGAAACATGGGGTCGAATTGCCCCGTCTGAGCGACGCCGAACCCGAAGCCCACGAAGAGCACCAGGACCGCCACCTTGATCAGCGTCACCAACGTCTCTGCTCCTCCGCTGGCCTTCGTAGACAGGGCGTTGAGCCCGATGAAGCCGGCCACGGAGAGCAGAGCATAGACCACCGGGAGCTCGGGAAGCCCCTCCCAGTACAGGTGCACGAACTCGATGAAGTTGGGGGCGAAGCCCAGCGCGTAGAGCGAGCCGGCGATCATGTAGGCGAACCACAGCATCCACCCCATGAGGAAGGCGGGGAGGTCGCTGAAGACCTCGTTGACGTAGGCGTACCCCCCGCCGCTGCGCGGCACCGCGCTGGCCAGCTCCGCGTAGCTGAGGCCGGTGAAGGTCGTGACCACGGCGTTCAGGAAGAAGACGAGGATCGCAGCGGGCCCGGCGATGTCCGCGGCCAGGCCGGTCAGGACGAAGATCCCCGCCCCGATCATGGCCCCCACGCCGATCATGGTGGCGTCGAGGAGCCCCAGGGTCGCGGCTGGAGCGCGTTGCTCGGCCGGACTCACCCGGTACTACCTCCGTCGGGCCCTGGCATTACACTCTCCCCGGTCGACCTGATCGGATAGAACTGGACGCCACCAGCGACAACGTTGGGAGTACGCCCCGGAGAGATCACCCTACCGCGCCGCAGCTCACCCCCAGCCCGGAGGTCTCCAGGATGAGAAAGCTCGCCGTGTCCGTCGTGCTCGCTCTCGCACCGTTCGCTCTGACCGCCGACTACGGTCCCCGAACGACGTCGTTTTCGGCGGCAGCGGCAGCGCCTGCCGGGAACGGGGCGACGGACGCACCGGACCGCGGGTCCGCGACGCGGCCGGACACCGCTCCCGCGCGGGTGATGATCCTCGGCGTGTGGCATTTCTCGGAGGGCACGAACGTGATCGAGGTGAACCCCGCCCGGATCATGGAGCGCCGCCGGCAGGAGGAGCTCCGGGCCGCCCTGGACACCCTGGCCGCCTTCGGGCCGACGGTGGTCGCGGTCGAGCGCGTCGCCTCGGACCAGGCGATCGTGGACAGCCTCTACCGAGCGTACCGGTCCGGACGCCGGGAGCTGGAGGCCAGCGAGGACCAGCAGGTGGGCTTTCGGATGGCCGAGCGCATGGGCCTCGAGCGCGTCCACGCCATCGACCACAAGCTCGAGTGGCCGTTCGACACCGTCGTCGCCTACGCGAAGGCTCACGACCCGGCTTTCCTCGAGTACCAGAAGGAGTACCGAAAGCGGTTGCTCGCGCGGATGGACAGCCTGCGCGAGAACGCCACGGTCGCCGGCATCTTCCGCTGGTACAACGCCCCGGAGACCGAGCGCTTCCTGCACGAGCCGTACATGAAAATGACCGAGGTGGGCGTCGACGCCGGGCACGTGGGCGTGAAGCCGGTGGCGAACTACTACCGCCGCAATCTCCGGATCTTCGCCAACCTGACGCGGGTCGTGGAGGCCGGTGACCGAGTGCTGGTGGTCTACGGCAGTGGCCACCAGCCTTTCCTGCAGGAATTCGTGCGGGGTCACGCGGAGATGGAGCTCGTGAGCCCGCTGGAGTATCTGGGCGGCGAGCGGTGACCGACGAAGTGCCGGCGGCCGTCCTCAGGAGCCTTCGAACGCCTCCGCCGGGCAGCTCGTAGCGTCGTACGTGCTCGCCACGGTCTCCATCTGACGGGCCCGCTCCCTGAACGTCGCGGCCGCCGGCGAGCCCGGGTCTGGCTGTAGCGACATGCGCTCCAGCCAGAGGCGCTCGAAGAGCCGGTCGGCCCGGCGGCGTGTCTCGATCAGCGTGCCGCACCCGATCTCGCCAGCCCGGAAGCGCTCCGCCTGGAGTGTGAATTCACGGATACCCAGCGCCAGCGAATCCGCCACGGCTCGGAACTCCGGCGGCCCGCCCGATTCCGGGAGCGGCGGCACGGTCGAGTCGGAGCTGCCCGCCGGCTGCTCGCCGGAGAGCGGGCTCCCCTCCCCGCCTCCCCCCTCAGCCCCGGCCCCGACCGCCGGGCCCGAGGTATCCACTCCACCGCCGGGCACCGCCGCCGTGTCACCTGTTCCCTCGCCCGCCGCTCCAGCGAATCCCGCCGTCCCCCTGGCCGTGTCGGACGACAGCGGCGGAGTACCGACCGGGGAGTCGGCCGGCGCCGCCTCCTGCTGACGGGCCTCGCCACGGGCGGCCGCGGCGGAGGCGTCGTCCGAGTCGGAGAAGAGATCCCTGAGGTCGGGGCCGCCCAGCAGGCTCGAGGCCACGAGGCCCAGGGCGACCACGACAGCGAGCGCGATCAGGGCCCTGCGGATCCGCCGCTTCCGCCGGTGCTCCGACCGCATCTCCGGGGGAAGCACCAGCCGGGGACCGCTCCGTGTCTCCGGCACCTGACCCCGCTCGCCGGGCCGCCGTGTGATTCGTCCCAGCTCCGGCACGCTCTCGTGCTGGTCGACGGCCTCGGCGTCGCCGACTCGGACGAATCCGTCGAGGTAGCCCGCGGAAGCCGCGGCCTCCGCGCCCCTCCGGTCGAGCACCACGACCAGGAGCCGCCCGCGCTCCCTCATCTTCTCGGCCAGCCGGGCCGCCGTCTCGGAGCCGGCCAGCTCCGACCCCGTCCCGGCGCCCCCCTCGGGAACGTAGACGGCCCGGTGCACGTCGCTCCTGTGCGAGATCTCCCACAGCTCGATTTCGCCGTCTACCATCTCCGCCAGGCCGGGTCCGGCCCCGGTCTCGAACCGGGAGGCGAGATCGGTATCCCCGGGGGACAGGTCGAGGACGACGCCGGGGCCGCCGCCCCGGTCCGCGGCCTCGATCAGCCCGAGGACCGCCCGCCCGGACCACCCCGGATCGGACCGGTCGGGCAGCACCCCGACGACGTAGCCCTCCCCGGCCCACTCGCCGGCGATGCTGCGGATCTGATCCTGGTAGTCGCTCATCTCCGTCGCTCTCGGCCTCGGCTGGTCCCTCCGACCACGCGGAAGTCCCGACGCGAGGCACTCCCGTTCCGTCGAGGGGCGCGGTACACGCGGTAGTACGTCGGGCACATCGCGTTCCGGGCTCCGCTGCTCATCGGTCCCGAGGCCGCGGGCCGATTTGCCGCCGTGCCAGCATCGACGAGCGGGGAGACGCCCCCTCGGCTACCGGGAACCGCCCAGCAGAACCGCGTTCACGAAGACGAGCCCGGAGGCCTCGGCGTAGGCCCGGTAGTTCGGGTCCTCGGCGAAGGCGACCAGCGAGCCGCGGCCCTCCGGCTGATGGATCAGCCACGCCTTGTGGGCCAGCTGGGGCCGGGCGTCCTCCCAGACGACGCCTCCCGCAACCAGCTCCTCCAGGCCGGCGTACCGGCCCACGTTCCGTCCCTGGTCCAGGGTGATGGGCGTGAAGACCCGGTCGCTGTCCACCACGGCCCCGATGCGGCCGTCGGTCCCGGCGGCGAGCCAGTGCTCCTCGTCGAGCACCACGTTCAGGATCGCGCCCGGCACCGACGCCGGCGGCTCCACGTCGGGATCGATGGCCTCCAGGTAGTCGATGGGCTGATCGGGGGGACCGGCGTCCCGCCCGGCTCCCGAGTCCGCTTCCCCACCTCCCTGCCCGAATTCCGGCGCGCCGCCGCGGAGCTCCGTCGTCGTCTCCAGCAGTCCGACGCGGCTCGCCCACCGGGAGGCCTCGGCCATGGTGACCAGGGTCCCGCCGCTGCGCATCCAGTCCCGAAGCTCCGCGACGAAGTCGTCGGACCACGTCCCCGTGTAGCGGCCGTTCGGAAGGACCAGGACGTCGTACTCGGAGAGCAGGACGTCCGGCATCTCCGACGCCCGGACCGCCGTCACCGGCAAGCCGTAGCGCTTCTCCAGCGTGTAGCGGGCCCATCCGGCGGAGTACGCCCGGGCGGGCTCGTCCCAGGCCAGGGCCACGGACGGGGTCTCCGGTATCGCCTCCACCTCGCCGCTCCCCAGCGACATGCCCCGGTCCACGAAGCTCTCGTCCACGGGCACCACCCCGGCCCCGTTGCCGGCCACGGCCGCTCGGAGGCGGTCCCGCAGCTCGGGTCCGTTGTCGTCGTTTCGGACGATGACCGTGCCCACGCCGAACTCGCGGCCGTCGAGCGTGAACCTGGCGCCGGCGGTGCGGAGGAAGACCCCGTCGTCCAGCAGGTCGGCCGCGGCGGCCGCCCCGGCCGAGTTCCAGGGGATCAGATAGCCCACGCGGGCCGGCGGAACCTCCGGCGCAGGATCCGCTTCCGTGGCGTCAGCCCCCGGGGCGGGCGCCTCCACCGGCGTCGAGGCCACGTCCAGGGACCGGTCCAGCGTGATCGCCTCCACGTCCCACAGGAGGGGGAGGCTCCACGCCGTCACGTCGTAGATCTCGTCCGGCAGCCGCTGGGCGCGTCGCTCCCGCTGCCGCTCCAGGAATTCCTCGTTCATGGGCGTGTGGTCGTCCAGGAGGTTCCGGGCCAGGCGGTGCGCCGGCTGGTCCATGGGCACGATCCACGTCTCGCCGGAGGGCAGCGTCCGCTCGCCGGCCTCCACAGGCTCGTCGGCGCGACTCACCCGGATACCGTTCCGGGCCAGCGTGCGGGCCAGTTTCGCTGCCATGGCCGGGTCGTGGGCCGAGTGGAGAAGGTAGGTGCGGGTCTGACCCGTCCGGCCCATCTCCACGGCGCCCCGCCGGAACTCCACGAAGTCGCGCATCAGGGCCTCGCGGTTGCGGGCCGCCGTGGCCGCCGTCTCCATGGCCGAGGTCCAGTGGTGGAGCACGCCGTCGCCGTAGGTGAGCAGGCTTCCGTCGTCCTTCCGGTAGAGGAGGCCGCGGGCCGAAGCCTGCTCGAAGGTCATCCCCAGCGACCCGTGGGCCGTGGGCCAGGAGACGCCGTACCCCGGGTAGAAGGATGTGAAGATCTCACGGGTGAAGTAGGAGAAGCCCCGCTCGTCGAAGCGGTCGCCGATGCTCCGGCCGAAGCGGGCGTACCACTCGTCCTGCGTCGCGGTCACGTAGGTGTTCACCGGGACGGCCGCCGGCGGGAAGTAGTAGGTGGCGTCGCCGCCCATCTCGTGCAGGTCCACGGTCACGTGCGGCTGGAAGGAGAGCAGCGCCTCCACCCGACCGCGGCTCTCCGGCTGGCTCTGTGTGAACCAGTCCCGGTTGAGGTCGAACAGGTAGTGGTTGGTCCTCCCGCCGGGCCACGGCTGGTCGTGACCGGCGGCGTTGGGATCGGGATCCGGCGGCGTCGCCCGGTTCTGTGCGTACCGGCTGACGAAGCGGTACCGGCCGTCGGGGTTCTGGTTCGGGTCGACCAGCACGAGCGACCGCCGGAGGATCGAGTCGGCGGTGGCGTCGTTCTCCGCGGCCAGAAGGTGATACGCCTCGGCCATGGCCGCGCCGGAGGAGGAGATCTCGTCGCCGTGGACGCCGTGGACGAGCGCCGTGACGACGGGGAGCTCCCCGATCAGCCGCTCGATCTCCCCGGCCTCCGCCCGGTCGGGGTTGGCCAGGGTCCGGAGCCCCTCCTTCACCTCGTCGAGCCGCGAGATCCGCTCGGCCGAGCCGATGACGAGCATCTGGAGCGGACGGCCCTCGTGGGTGGTCCCGTACTCGATGAGCCGGGTGCGCTCCGGAGCCGCCTTCGCCAGCGCGCGCATGTAGGCCGCGATCTCGTCCGGGGGCGTGATCTCCCGGTGAAAGTCGTGCCCGGCCACCTCCCGCAGCGTCGGCACCGACGGGTCGTACTCCGTGCCGGGGGAGAGCACCTCGACGAAGGGCTCGTCCCAGCCCGGCTCCCCGGGCAGCGGCGTGCTCCGCTCCTGCGCGGTGAGCGGCGCCGCGACGAGGGCGGCGAGAATGAGAGGGAGAGGGAGAATCCGATGCATGGCGTGCTCCTTCGGGGAAATGGCTTTACGGGCGGAGCCCGCTCGCCAATCTATGTGGACGCCCCGCGGACGACAGTGCCGGCACCCTGCCGAGGCGCGACGAGCGGCCCGTGCGGTCCGACGGCCACGAATTTCGCGGCGGGTGCCGTGAGGGGAGAGTCGGGACGCAGCCGCGGGATGGTCGCGTGGGAGACCGGATCAGACGAATGGGTCGTGGAGGTGCTTCGCTGGTGCTTCCGCCGGGAGGCGAGAACAGGGGTTCCCCTGATGGTCCTATCAGCGGAATGGAACTGGCAACAGCTCCCGCCACGCGAGCGGCACGGGAATCCCCGTGCCGCGGACGGCGTTCTCAGGCTCACGTTCTGCCCGAACGAGACCGATGAGCTTCATCCCCAGTCGAGAAGGCCTGCTCGACCGGATCGAGCGCCTGGCCGAGTACCGGCCGTCCGCCGTCACCCGGCGCGTACTGGGCGTGACGGCTCTGCTCGTCTTCCTGGTGAGCCTGGGTGTGGCGTTCCGCCACCTCCCCACCCTTGACCTCAGCCCGGAGCTGCTCTTCGTCGTCGCCGCCGGATCCGTCGCGGTCTTCGGGGTCAACACGGCGGAGCTCCGGATCACGGGCCACCTCTCCCGACGCCGCCTCTCGTGGCCCGACGCGGCCGAGAAGACGCTCTGGGCCACGGCGGCGAACCTCCTGCCGGTGCCGGGAGGCTCGCTGATCCGACTGCAGGCGGTAGCGGACGGACCGGATGGCTGGTCGAGGGCCACCCGATGCACCCTGGTACCGAGCACGGGCTGGTTCGCGATCACCTTCCTGACCGCCGGTGCGGCGCTCGCTTACCTGGGAGGGCACGCGCTCGCCCTTGCGGCCGTCGCGCTGGGCCTCGCCGGTAGCCTGGTCACCTGGTTCCTGATGCCCACGGACCGCACGAATGCGGAGACGGTGATCTCACTCTCGGCCCTGGAATTCGGCTTCGTCGCCGCGAGCTCGCTGCGGCTGATCGCGCTCTTCGCGGCGCTCGGCCATCCCATCGATCCCCTGTCGGCAGTGGTCCTCACCACCGCCGCCGTGCTGGCGACGGCCGCCGGCGTCTTCCCGGGCGGACTGGGACTCCGGGAGCTCCTGGCCGCCACCATGGCGCCGCTCCTCGGGATTCCCCCTTCCCTGGCCATCCTGGTGAGTGCACTGGACCGCGTCGTGGGACTCGGCACGGTCTCGCTCCTCACCGCCGTCCACCAGGTTCTCGCCCCGGAGATCGAGCCCGCCTCACGGTGAGGACGGGGGCGCCCCGCCTCCCTCCCACTCGAGGATGGACGTGTCGGTGTCCTCCACCCGCCGTGCGGACCAGCGAGCACCGTCCGGGGTCCGCCCCTGGATCCGGTCGCCCGTGACGGTGCCCCCCAGGACGAGAGAGGCCCCGTCCGCGCCGAGCAGCGTGATACGCACCTCGGTTCCCTGGACCTGCACGGTGTCCGCCTCCGCGGCGCCTGCGGTCGAGTTGACCCGCACTTCCCGATAGCGCTGGTCGAGCCGCATCCGCGCGGTGCGACCCTCCGGAAGCGACACCGTCCACGTGCCGCCGACGTCCGCCGGGACCACCCACCGGTAGAGCTCGGCCGGGCCGCGGATGGGCTCCGTGCCAGGTATGTTCGAGTCCCCGTCCTCCGGGGAACGGAGCGCCGCCACCACGGAGTCGAACACCGCCTCCTGCTCCCGCCCTTCCACCGGAGGCACGTCGTCCAGCGAGCGCGTCGATGCACCTTCCCTGCCGGGCACCCGTACCACGCTGTCCGGCTGCCACTCCCCCATGTCGAAGTCGTGGGCCACGATCCGGTCGCCGGGCTCGAGCTGCCGCAGGAGCTTCGACCGGAGCTTCCGGTTCATCTCCGGAAACAGGTAGAGCGTCACGACGGTGGCGGAGCGCAGATCCGTCTCGAAGAGGTCACCCTGGATGAAGCGGACCAGGCTGTCCACCCTCGCCGCCGCGGCGTTCTTCCGCGCTCGGGAGACGAGATCCGGCTGGATCTCGACGCCCACCCCTTGCGCCCCGTACAGGCGGGCCGCCGTCACGGGGAGCCGGCCGTCTCCGGAGCCCAGGTCGTAGACGGTGTCCGACCGCGAGACGTCGGCGAGCTGCAGCATTTCCTCCACCGCGTTCATCGGCGTCGGTACGTAGGGGGCCCCCGGCGCGGTCTCCTGAGAGCAAGCCGCGGACGGCCGGACAAGGCCGACGAAAAAAGCTGCGAGGCACGCGAGCAGGAAGTGCGGGCGCGACGGACTCATCGAAGGGAATCCCCGAGCTGGAGCTGGCGGCCTGCGAACGACGGGGCACGGTACCCGCGAGCCGCGGCATCGTTGGATGGGGCTGGATGGGAGGGCGTCCGGCCAGCCCGTTCTCAGTTGCCGGACTCCTCTTCGGGCATCCGCACGGCGACCACGCGACCGGTGGCGGTGGGCTCCCCCTCGGCATACACGGTCTCACGGACGATCACCTTCCGGTCGCTACGATCGACGATTCGTCCGCGCACCTCCAGCTCCGGACCGAGTGGCGTCGGACTCTCGAACTCGACCTGCAGGGAGGCCGTCACGAAGCGGGGGATCTTCCCCCGGGCGGTGTCGGGGCCGAGGTCGATCCCCTCCGCCCGGGCCGCGGCCAGGGCCGCAGATCCGGTCCCGTGGCAGTCGATGAGCGAGGCGATCATTCCGCCATAGACGGTACCGGGCACGGCCGTGTGAAAGGGCTCCGGGGTGAACCGGGCCACGGTCTCCCCCCCGTCCCAGAAGCTGCGAATCCGGTGACCGTGCTCGTTCAACCGGCCGCAGCCGTAGCAGTGGGCCACGTCGCCCGGGTACAGATCCTGGATGGCCGTCCGCTCGTCGGTCATGGGGGGAATCCGTGATCGCGGTGAGAATCTCGCGTGCGAGCACCGCCGAAGACGACGGCTCCGATCACTGGCTCGTCATCTCCCGGTCGGCGTGCTCTCCGGGCTGCGCGCCGCCGAGCACGGCCCAGCCGAGAAGGCCCGAGAGCAGGGAGCCGGCCAGGATGCCCGTCTTCGCGCCGTCCAGGCGCACGCCCTCGAATGCCAGGCCGCCGATGAAGATCGACATCGTGAACCCGATCCCGCACAGGCATGCCACCCCGTAGACGTGCCGCCAGGTGACGCGGTCGGGGAGCGTGGCCAGGCCGACCCGGACGGCGACCCAGGCGAACCCGGCGACCCCCAGCTGCTTGCCGGCGAGCAGGCCGATGAGCACGGCCAGCGTGACCGGAGCTGTGAGCGCGCCCATCGGGTCCGCTCCGAATCGGACGCCCGCGTTGGCCAGGGCGAAGAGCGGCATCACACCGTAGGTCACCCAGGGGAGCAGCCCGTGCTCCAGCCGCAGGAGGGGACTGTCGACGCGCTCGGTGCCCACTTCGAGCGAGTGGACGACCTCGTGCTCTTCCTGGGTGGGAACCCGTGCCCCGTGAGCGTCCGTCGCCGAGAGCCGGTCCAGGAGGGTTCGCGCGCGCTCTACGAAGTCCGTGAGGTCTATGCGCCGTCCCACCGGCACGGCCGCGGCGAGGAGCACGCCGGCCACGGTGGCGTGAACACCGGACTGGAGCACGGCGATCCACAGGAGCATCCCGGCCGCCCCGTACGCGGAGAGGGCCCGGATCCCGAGCCGGTTCATCCCGATCAGGACGATGAAGATGCCCGCGGCCGCGAGGAGGGCCGGAGCCGAGACCTCCGCCGTGAAGAACAGCGCGATCACCAGCACCGCGCCCAGGTCGTCCACGATGGCCAGGGCGGCCAGGAACACCCGTAGCGCGGAGGGAAGGCCGCGGCCCAGGAGCGCCAGCACTCCGAGGGCGAACGCGATGTCGGTGGCCATCGGTATGGCCCACCCCGAGGCCGCCTCCCCGCCGCCCGCCACCGCGACGTAGAGGAAGGCGGGCACGACCATTCCGCCGGCCGCGGCGCTCAGCGGCAGGGCGGCCCGGCGGAGGGAGGCGAGCTCCCCCACCAGGACCTCCCGCTTGATCTCGAGACCGACGAGCAGGAAGAAGGCGGCCATCAGCCCGTCGTTGATCCACAGGAGCAGCGGCTTCCGGATCCCCACCGGTCCGAGCTCCACGGCCACCGGCGTCCGCCAGAGAGCGAAGTAGGAGGCCGACCAGGGGGAATTCGCCCAGACGAGGGCCACGACGGCGGCGACCAGCAGGAGAATGCCGCCCGCCGCCTCGAGACGGAAAAATCGCTCGAAGGGGCCGGCGATCAGCGAACGAACGCCCGGATACCGGGTCGACTGCTCAGTGGACGTCACTCCTTTTCCCCCTCCGTAAGAGCTGCCGGGCCGGGCACTGCCCGCCGTTCACAGCCACGGGGTCGATCCTCCCGGACCCCGGCCCCGAAGGATGCGTCTCACATGGCGAGCGAGAGCACCAGGAAGCCACCCAGGTACAGGCTGATCATGAGCACGCCCTCCACTCCGATGCGCGCCGGGCCGACCTCCTGCCGGTGCAGCAGGCCACCGAGGAGCACAAGATTGAGGAGGATCGTCAGGGCCACCAGGAAGATCTCGTGGTCCCCCACGCCCGGAGCGTGGTAGAGCGACCCCCCGATGAACGCCACATCGGCGGCAGCCACGAAGAGGACGTCGAAGAAGTTGCCCCCGACGATGTCGCTCACCGCCAGCGTGAGCGCCTCCTCCCGAACCGCCGACACGCTGGTGACCAGCTCGGGCAGGGAGGTGGCGCCGGCCAGGAAGAGTCCTCCGACCACGGCCTCGGGTATGCCCGTGAGGAGCACCAGGTTCTCCGCCGACTCCTCGATGGCGGCGCCGGCCAGGGCCGTCACCAGGCCCGTCCCGACGACCCCGAGCGACAGCCGCACGATGCTGGATGTCTCGTACTCGGGGTCCGGCTCGTCCCGGACGGTCAGCGTGGTCTCCCGCGGCCTCCACATCGGGCGCTCCCTGGTGAGGTAGACCAGCCAGAACGCGACCCCGGCGAAGCCGACGAGCAGGAACGTGCTCGGATGGATGTGGCCCAGGGTCGCCTCCGGGCCCGCGAACCCGGTCAGGGTCACCGTCAGCAGCAGCACCAGGGCGAGGGTCTGGACCAGGTTCGGCGCGGACGCAGCGGCATGCTCCAGGTTGGCCTTCGGGTAGGCGAGGTCCGCCCCGGCCAGTGCCACGGTCTGAATGGCGATTCCTCCCAGGGCGTTGGAGATGGCCAGCGACGCCCGGCCGTCGAGCGCGGCCACGACGGACGCCGTCAGCCCCGGAAGAGCGGTGATCGCCCCGAGCATGATGGTGCCGGTGAGGGCTTCGCCCAGGCCCGTCCGGTCGGCCACCCGATCCGCGTATCGCGCGAGCCTGGTCCCGGCCAGCCCGATCGCTGCCGCGGTGGCGGCGAACACCAGCAACTCGGCCCACAGGGGTAGGGTCCATTCGATCACGACTGCTGCCGATCCCGCCCCCCGTCGATCGGAACGAAGTCCCGCCCACCGGCTTGTGGCCAGCGCGACGATGGCACAGTTGTCCTGCTTCGAACGGTGATCGACTCCTTCCTCATCCCGAAGCGAGCGCGGGCGGCATGTCCACGTTCTTCAAATCGGTCGACGATTACCGGTGGAGCGACGCGCGGGGAGACCTGACGGCCGGGCTGACTGTCGGCGTCATGCTCATCCCGCAGGGGATGGCGTACGCCGTCCTCGCCGGGGTGGCGCCAATCTACGGCCTGTTCGCGTCGCTCGTCCCTCTCGTCGCTTACCCCTTGCTGGGGACGTCGCGCCACCTGGCGGTCGGCGTGACCGCGATCTCGATGCTCATCGTCGGGGCCAGCGTCGGGGACCTCGCGCAGGCCGGCACCCCGGAATACGTCACCCTGGCGGTGCTGCTGGCCGCCATGGTGGGCGTACTCGAGATCGGCATGGGGCTCGCCCGCCTCGGCTTCCTCGCCAACCTGATCTCCCGTCCGGTGATCGCCGGGTTCTCCACGGCCGCGGCCCTGATCATCGCCTCCAGCCAGCTCGGCAACCTGCTGGGCCTCGAGCTGGGCCGTTCCGCGCGGATCCACGTCGTGGTGGCCGAGGTCGTCTCGCACCTCGGCAGCACGCACGCGTCCTCCCTGGCTCTCGGTGCCGGCAGCATCGCCGGAATCGTGGGGATCCAGCGTTGGAGGCCCGGGCTCCCGGCGGAGCTGATCGTGGTGACGGTCGCCACCGCGCTGGCGTGGAGCCTGGGGCTCGGCGAAGCGGGGGTTCAGCTGGTCGGCGACATCCCCGCCGGCCTGCCCGAGTTCGCGGTCCCCGACCTGGACATGGACTCGCTGGGTCAGCTCGGATCGACGGCCGTGACCCTGGCGCTGATCCAGTTCATGAGCGTGATTTCCCTGGGGCGGGTGTTCGCCAACAGGCACCGGTACCTCATCGACCCGAACCGGGAGCTGATGGCCATCGGCGCCAGCAACTTCGTCGGCAGCTTCTTTCAGAGCCTTCCCGTGTCCGGGAGCTGGTCCCGAACCACGGTCAACGAGCAGGCCGGCGCTCGCAGCGCGCTCTCCAACGTTGCAGCCGCGGCCCTGATCGGCGTGACCCTCCTCTTCCTGACCCCGCTCTTCAGCTACGTGCCCATGCCGGCGCTGGCCGGTCTCATCGTGGTCGCGGCCGCGGGGCTCGTCGACGTCGCCGAGCTGCGGTACCTGTACACCGCTCGGGAGAGCGACGGGTACGTGGCGCTCGGCACCTTCGTGACGACGCTCACCTTCGGCATCCAGGAGGGGATCCTGGTCGGCATCGTGGCGGCGACGCTCGTCCTCCTCTACCGGACGACCAGGCCTCACGTCGCCGAGCTGGGCCACCTGCGCTCCACGCGCTCGTTCCGGAACCCCGAGCGATTCGGTGAGGCGGAGCTCGTGGAGGGGCTGCTGGTGCTCCGAGTGGAGGCCGGCTTCTCGTTCCTGAACGCCCGGACCCTCCGCAACGTCATCCTGGAGAAGATCGAGGAGGAGGACCGCGACGTCCGGGCGGTGGTGATCGACGGCATGAGCATCAACTACCTGGACACGACGGCCGTGGAGGCGCTCCAGGACATCACGAACACGCTGGACGGCCGGGGCGTGGACCTCCATTTCGCCGGTCTGACAGGACCGATCCGGGACGTGATCGACGACTCCGGGCTCGGGCTCTGGCTGGGCTCGGACCACTTCCATATCGACCCCTATCACGCCGTCCTCCACGTCCTGCAGCGATGGGATGCGGAGGAGGGCACGGACCGGGCCGAGGCCTACCGGGAGACGGTCGAGGAGGAGCGGGAGGACGTGGATCCCACCTCGGAGGCTCGCTACCTCTAGCGACGCCCGACACCTTCGCGCCGTCGGATTCGGATCGGCTCAGCCCCCGTGCCCCGGAGCGGTCAGCCGCCCCGTGCGACCGCTCACAGCCACGACTCGATGCGGTCGAGCCGCTCCTGCGGCGAGGTCGCGCCCTCCGGGATCTCCACGTCCTTGCCGATGCGACGATAGAGGAACTCGGCCTTCTCCCAGCGGGAGCGGGCGACACTGTCGTCGCCGCGGTTCCGAGCGGCGAGCCCGTCGATGAAGAGAATCTCCGCCGCCGCCCAGAGACGGCCGCCCCCTCCCGGCCCGCCGGACAGGGCCCGCGAGAGAGTGGCCGAATCCATTCGGCGCGCGGTCGTCAGTTCCACACCGACTCGGGCCGCCGCCGAAGCCAGCTCCTCGTCGAACGCACTCTCCGCGTGCGACGGAGCCCGGTCCATCATTTCCTCCCTGGCGTCCTCCAGCTCGCCCCCGCCCGCCTCCACGCTCCGCTCCATCTGCTGCAGCCTCTCGGCGAGACGCTGCATTCGCTGGGCTGAAAGTATGACCACGGTTTCATGGCGCGGGCGGATTCGAAGAGGCAGCTACACGATGGCGGCAGCGACGGAGTTACGGCAACTGCTGTGGACGGACGTCCTCCGCTCACCTGATCGTCTCGCCGCCGGCAGCGGCGGGCCAGCCCCCCGTCACCGTCCCCGCTCTGACTCCCGCTCCAGGAGGACCTCCACCTCCCGTCGCAGCGCCGAATTCGTTTCGGCGCGATCCGCCCTCTCCCGAATGAAATCGAGGAACATCTGCTCCCAGTCGTACATCGGATAGCAGCGCCTGCACTGCTCCACGTGGCACCGGATCTCCTCTTCCACCTCGGGATCGAGCTCACCGTCCAGGTATTCATAGGCTCGCTCGATCGCCTCCCGGCAGGAGATCTCGTCCGAACCCTCACAGCCCGAGGTCGCGCTGCCGGACCCGGTGATCCCCGTCGGCTCCGAAGCCGGCGTCGCGTCGCGTTCTCCGGCGACCCACTGCCGGAATCGATCGAACAGACCTGGCTCCTCTGCGTCAGTCATCGTCCTCCCCGCCGGGACAGCCCGTGGATCGGGCCATTGGTGTGGCTCGCTCTCGAGCAGTGAACCACCGGCGGCCGGGGCGAAGTTCCCGAGTCTCCCCTCCCATCGCTCAGGCGCCACCGGTCACGACCAGGTACGTGACGACCGCGAGGACGACGACACCGGCCGTCAGCCACAGGAGCAGGCCCTGTCGCTCGAGATACGCGCCGCACTCCGGGCACTGTCCGTGGTCGCCCGTGATCTCGCCTCCGCAGCCGGGACACTCCTCCTTGTCCGTCTTCCGTCGCTCCATGGCCGTTCTCCTGAGCGTGATTCGTCGAAGTCCTCCAGCGCGCTCGCCCCTGTAAGAAACGCGCGTCCGGCATCGTTCCCGGGCGCGGACACCGTTCGCGCTGCCGCTCCCCGGGCGCCGCCGGCAGCGGCGAGGACTGTTCACCCCGGGGCCCGAACGACTCGCCCCGCCGGGAGGACAGCTCGCGTCACTGCCCGAACGCCCCGCTCGGGCGTGTCCTTGTACCGGGTGGAGATCGAAGGGGAGGTCCCGACGGACGGGACCGACCCGAAACCACGCGACCACTCCACACGATATTCGAATTCAACGAGGAGACGACAATGAGAAACCGAGACAACCAGATGACTTCCAGCCGCACGTTGGGCGCCCTCACCGCCGTCGCCCTGGCCCTCTTCACAGTCGTCGGCACCGCCATGGCCCAGCCGCACGAAGCGTCCGGTACCGAGGCCGAGCTGCCGAACGAGGCCCCCGTCGAGGCGATGCCGATGACGGCGGCCGAGGTGCCGCTCTCGGACTGGGACGAGCTGGCCGATCGACGCTCCGAGGCGGCCGAGAAGCTCCGGCCCTGGGAGCACGCCAGCCGCGCCGATCACCTCTGGAAGGCCGCCCATCTCCACCTGCACGGGGGCGAGGAGCTGCAGGCCTACCGGAAGTTCCGGGGTGCCGCCGACGCGGCGCTGGACGCCGGGCGCGTCTTCCAGTCCGCGCAGGCCAACCTCCGCGCAGCGCGGCTGGCTGCGGAGCTGGCACGCACGGACGAGGCGGAGCAGCTCCTGGACCGCGTCCGCGAGCTCAGGGACGCCCCGGAGCTGAACCGGAGCCAGAGGCGCCTGCTCACCGTCGAGGTCGACCGCTACTTCGGGCTCGAGGGCCCGGTCGCAGGGTAGGGCCGCTCTCAGACGAGGGGCGACCCGCCCCGGCCCGCGCCCGCACCGACTCCGGGCGCCGGGTCGGGGCGTTTTCCTTTTATCTTTCGTTCACCTTCCGTTCACCCGCTCCGGTTCCCGTGTCCGCGGAAACATCGGCTCCCCATTCGCGGTTGATGGGCTGCGTGCGCGAGACCGAGCCCGACGAGCACGGAGGTCGCCGTGGAGGAGTCCATACCCTTCTTCGTCCACATGACGGGGCCGCACCGGGGCTCGGTGACGGTTCTCGAAGACGAGATGCTCCGTCTGGGTACCGGTGCCAGCGCGGAACTCCACTTTCCGGAGGAACCCGACAGCCCCGTGGCGCGCCGCCACGCGCTCCTCGAGCGGCGGGACAGCGACCTGTGGATCGAACGCCGGTCCGACGGAGCGCTCTTCGTGAACGGCGACGCCGCCGAGCGCCGGCACCTGGAGCCCGGCGACGTGGTCGAGCTCGGACGCGGCGGCCCCATGCTGCGCTACCGGGAAGGCGAGATCTCCGGCGACGAGTTCCACAAGACGCTCCGACAGGCCCTGGCGGACTGCGTCGATTGCGTCCGCTACGGATCGGATTCGCTCTCGACGAGGATCGGCACCTTCCTCCGGGCGATGCCCCGCGAGCTTCTCACCCAGACCTCCCCCTGGACCCGCGCCTCGCTGGTGCTCGGCCTCGGTTTGGTGCTCACGGCGACGGGCTATCTGTTCGTCCAGAACCGCGAGATCGACCGGCGGCTGGACGTCGAGCGCGCCCGACTCCGCGCCGTCGCTGCCTCGCTCCGGGCCGAACGGAGCCGACCCGACGTCCGTCCAGACCTCCTGGACAGCCTGCGCTCGACCCTGTCCCGGCGTGCCGATACGGCTGCCGGCGACGGGGCATCGGCCCGCAGGGAAGTACGGGGTGCGATTCCAGCGGTGGTCTTCATCCAGGGCAGCTTCTTCCACGTGGATCCGGAGACCGGTCGACCCGTCCGCGTCCGTCCGGGGGGACGCCGCGCGGATGGCGGGCAGGGAGGGGATCCGCCCGTCGGCCCCGATGTATCCGGCCCGGTGCTCGAACGGACCTACACGGGCACCGGCTTCGTCGCCACGAACGACGGGCTGGTGCTCACCAACCGGCACATCGTCCGACCCTGGCGGCAGGACCGAATCGGCCGCTCCCTCGCGGAGATGGGCTACGAGCCGAGGCTTCGCCGGCTCCGGGGCTATCTGCCGGGGCGGGAAGAGCCCTTCGAGCTGAAGATCGTCGCCTCCAGCGACTCCGCCGACCTGTCGCTGCTCCGGTGCAGCGGCGTGACGGCCGAGGTCCCGGCCCTGGAGCTGGCCGACGGTCCTCCCGAACCGGGGGACGAAATCTACGTGCTCGGCTATCCCACCGGGATCCGGGCCATGCTCGCCCGCAGCCAGCCGGACCTCGTGGGACGCCCCTCGTCGGATTCCGTGTCCTCCTGGGAGCTGGCACGGCGCCTGGCCCGCTCGGATCTGATCCGCCCGCTCGTGACCCGGGGCATCGTCGGTCAGCGCACGGCCATCTCCGTGGTCTACGACGCCCAGACCACGCAGGGCGGGAGCGGCGGGCCGGTGCTCGACGCGGACGGGGAGGTGGTGGCCATCAACCGTGCCGTCATGAGGGAATTCACGGGCTCGAACATCGGCGTTCCCGTGCGCTTTGCCCGCAGGCTGATCCAGAGGGCCCGCCGCGACTGACCCTCCGACTCAGAGCTCTCCGCCGAGCCGACGCTCGAGCTCCTCCTCCCTCGACCGGCTCAACCGACGGCGGGTCCCGTCCTCCAGGACGACGTCGTAGTCCCCGTGCTCACGCCTCTCCAGGGCCCGCACCCGGGTCAGATCGACGATCGTCGAGCGATGGATCCGGACGAAGCGGTCCCCCGGGAGCTCCTCCTCGACCTCCGTCATGGTCTTCCGCACGAGGTGGCTCTGGTCCCCGCAGTGGAGCCGGACGTAGTTGTCGGCTGCCTCCACCCAGTCCACCTCGTCGGGAGTCAGAAACAGGATCCGGTCATCCCTCCGGACCACGATGCGTCCCGCCGGCTCCCGGCCGGGCTCCGCCTCCAGCAGGGCCGACAGCCTGGCGCTCAGGCGGTCCGCTCCGTCTCCTCCGCGGAGGCGCTCCTTGGCCCGTGCCAGGGTGTCCCGGAATCGGTCGTCCTCCACGGGCTTGAGCACGTAGTCCAGGGCATGGGCCTCGAAGGCGCGTACGGCGTGCTCGTCGTGCGCCGTGACGAAGACGACGACCGGATCGAACCCGCGATCCCGCACGCGACGCAGGGTCTCGAAGCCGTCCAGGTCGGGCATCTCGATGTCGAGGAAGAGGAGCTCGGGATCGTGCTCCTCGACGGCTTCCAGGGCCTCCTCCCCACCGCTGCACCGCGACAGCACTTCGACGTCGGGATCGTCCTCCAGCTGCGCGGCCACCGCCCGTCGGGGCAACGGCTCGTCATCGACGACCACGGCTCGGAGCAATGCGAACCTCCCTGTCGACACATCACGTGGCTCGGCCCGCGGGAACAAAGCGGGCTCCCCGGACGCTCCATGGGCCCCGGGAAAGCCGACGGAGGCGAGAAGGTTCCCGCCGGCGCCGGCGGACCCCTCCCCGGCAAAGAGTATTCACCCCCGAACCAGGGAGCCGACCGTGGAATCCGACACCGTCGAGGAGCCCCGACCGACGATCGAACCCGGCCGGGGGGCGAGCCGGGACTGGGAGAGCAGCGTGTGTCCGGACGTGGCGGCCGACTGCCGGGACCTGCGGCTCGAGGCGGAGGCCGGGAAGCTCACCCCCCATTTCCTGCTGAACAGCCTCCAGGCGGTCGCCGTGCTCCTGGACACCGGCCGGGAGGAGGACGCCCGGAGCACCGTGGGACGACTCGGCAGGCTGCTGCGCCGCCAGCTCGAGACCGACCTCGCCGGAGAGCAGGAGCTCGGCGAGCAGGTGGACTTCGTGCGCCAGTACGTACAGATCGAGCAGCTGCGACACGACGGGCAGCTGGAGCTGGACGTCCGGGTCGAGGACGCGGCCGAGCGGGCCCTCGTTCCGACGCGCCTCCTCCAGCCGCTGGTGGAAAACGCGGCGCGACACGGGCTGGCGGGACAGGAGGGCGGCGGGCGGATCGAGATCCACGGACAGCGCCGCGACGGGAGGCTCGTGGTCCGGGTCCGCGACGACGGAGGTGGGCTCCCCCGGGAGTGGGACCTGGAGGAGGACTCGGGGACGGGGCTGAGTACCGTTCGCGCCTCGCTCTGCCGCCTGCACGAGGGACGACACCGCTTCGAGGTCCGCGACCTGGACACGGGGGACGGGACCGGGACCGAGGTCGAGGTGGAGCTTCCCTACCGGGACGCGGAGGCCGCCCCGTGAACGTCCTGCATCCCCTCTTCGTCCACCTCCATATCGCGTTCCTCCTCATGGCCGGGGCGGCCATGTACTACTGGCTGTTCAGGGGACTCACGTCCTCGATCTTCGACGACCGAATCTACCGCTTCGCCCGCGTGTGCACCTGGATCGGCGTGATCTTCGTCATCCTCTCCATGGGCGCGGGAGTCCGGGACGGCTTCCACGGGACCATCGCCCGGTTCGGGGGCCCATACGGAGGGTGGCTCGTGCTCAAGGCGACGCTGGCCACCCTCACGCTGGTCGCTTACGGCATCTTCCTCTGGCTGAGCGGACGGAAACCCCGCTACCTGCAGGAAGACCCCCGCCTCCTCGGCTGGTGCATGGCGACGCAGACGCTCGGCCTCCTCCTCGTGGCGGCGATCACGGCCATCGGCACGATGCTCGTCTACTTCCGCGTTCAGCTGCCCCCCTTCCGGGCGCCCCTGTGAGCAGCCGCGCCGACAGGCCCGGTCGGGACGACGGGTGGCGGATCCTCGTGCTCGGCGGCGGCTTCGCGGGCCTGTACGCCGCCGCCCAGCTCGGCCGGTCGTTCGACCTGGAGCCCGACGACGAAGTCGTGCTGGTCGACACGCGGAACTACTTCACCTTCACGCCGCTCCTGCCGGAGGTGGTGGGCGGCGCCCTCGGGCGGGAGGAGGTCACCGTTCCGTTCCGGGTGCTGGCCGAACGGCACGGCTTCCGGTACTGCCAGGCCGCCGTCCGGGGAATCGATCCCGGGGAGGGCGTGGTCCGGACCAGCGCGGGTCCTCTCGCCTTCGACCGCTGCGTGCTGGCCGTGGGCAGCCGGGCCCGTTACTTCGGCAACGACCGGCTCCGGGAGCAAAGCTATCCACTGAAGACCATCGACGACGCCGAGACGCTCCGGGACCGCGTCCTGCAGCTGGCGGAAGCCTCGGAGTGGATGGACGCGGAGGCCCGACAGGCGCACCTGACCTTCGTGGTGGCGGGCGGAGGCCCTGCCGGCGTCGAGGTGGCGAGCGAACTGCGCCACCTCCTCTGTGACATCCTGCCCCGCTATTACCTCCACGCGGACGAGGCGCGAATCGTCCTGGCCGACGGTGGGGACCGAATCCTGGCTCCCTTCGACCCGGATCTCGCCCGCCACGGCCGGAACATCCTGGAGGAGCGCGGCATCGATGTCCGACTCGAAACGCTCGTGGAGGACGCCACGGAGCGGCGGGTGTCGCTGAGCGACGGTGAGCAGATCGCGGCCCGGACCCTGGTGTGGACCGCAGGGGTCACTCCGCCGGAGCTGGTGGCCGACTCCCCCCTCCCCACCGGAGAGCGCGGCGGGGTCGTGGTGGACGAGAATCTCCGGGTGCAGGGCCACCCCGCCATGTTCGCGGTGGGCGACGCTGCCGAGGTCACCGACTCCCGCCGCGAGCGACCCTATCCGAACGTGGCCCCGCTGGCCGTCAGCCAGGGAATTCGGGCCGCCGGCAACATCGAGAACGACCGGGCCGGACGGGAGGCCGAGCCCTACCGCGCCTACCACGCGGGCAGCATCGTATCCCTGGGTGCGGAGGACGCCCTCGTGGACGTCCTCGGCCTGGAGGTGACCGGCACGCCGGCCGCGTTCATCTCCCGGGCCGCCTACCTGTTCAAGATGGTCGGGCCCAAGAACAAGCTCCGGATCGCCTTCCGGCTCGGGCTGAACCGCCTCTTCGAGCGGGACCTGAGCACCGACGCCACTGCCGATGAGCTGCCGGGGCTCGAAGGGGGACCGCGGCGGGACCGTCTGCCGGACCGCGCCGAAGGGCGGGGCCGCTGACCGAACCGACCGGGCTCCGGTCGGAGACGCGGAAAGCGGGCTCGAGGCGGCAGGGGCGGGGCAGCCCTCTCGGATCGGGGCAGAACCCGGTATCCTCAGGGCCTTCGCCTACGGTCGCCTCGCCTCGTCCCCGAACCCATCGCATGGATCCTCGACACGTCGACGATTCGATCATCGCGCGCCGGGACCCGCCCCGGGAGGACGGGGCCGGGCGGAGGGACGCGGTCTCGCCGCGTCCACTCGGGAGGCCCGGCGATCGTTAACACGCCGGGGCTCACCTTCGCGGTGGCACTGGCCGCCGGCATGCTCACGCACGTCGTGGCGCGCAAGCTCCAGGTTCCGGAGCTCGTGCTCCTCCTCGGCGTCGGCGTCCTGCTCGGTCCCGAGATCCTGGGCGTGATCCGGCCCGAGTCGCTCGGAAGCGCCCTGGACTACGTGGTCGGCATGTCGGTGGCCGTCATCCTCTTCGAGGGCGGCCTGAACCTGAACCTCGGCCGTCTCCGCGGAGAACAGGTGGTGGTGCGACGGCTCGTGACCCTGGGCGCGCTGGTCACGGCCATGGGCGGCACCCTGGCGGCCCGCTACGTGATGGGTTGGGACCTGCGGATCTCGCTGCTCTTCGGCTCGCTGGTGGTCGTCACCGGCCCCACCGTCATCACGCCCCTCGTGCGCCGTATCTCCGTGCGCTCGAACCTCCGCACCATCCTGGAGGCCGAGGGCGTCCTCATCGATCCCATCGGGGCCATCGGCGCCGTGGTCGTCCTCGAGTTCGTGCTGACCAGCGTCGAGCCGGGGGTCGATCCCGGGATGGTCGAACTGCTGGGGCTCCCGAGCCGGCTGCTGCTCGGAGCGGGGATCGGGGTCGGCGGGGGAATCGTGATGGGCCTCCTCCTGCGCAACGAGGACTTTCTGCCACCGGGCCTCGAGAACGTCACGACGCTGGCGCTGGTGCTCGCCCTCTTCGAGGTGAGCGAGGCCATCCAGGCCGAGAGCGGCATCATGGCCGCCGCGGTGGCCGGGATCGTCGTGGGCAACATGGAGAGCCACGTCGAGGAGGAGCTCAAGCACTTCAAGGAGCAGCTCACCGTCATGCTCCTCGGGCTGCTCTTCGTGCTGCTGGCGGGCACCGTCGAGCTCGAGGCCATCGCCGGGCTCGGCTGGCGCGGGGCCGCCGTCGTCGCCGTGCTGATGTTCGTCGTGCGTCCGCTCAACGTCTGGCTCTGTTCGCTGGGAACCGGGCTCGACCGGCGTGAGAAGCTCTTCCTCGGCTGGATCTCCCCCCGGGGCATCGTCGCCGCGGCCGTGGCCTCGCTGTTCGCCCGGACCCTGCCCGGCGCGACCACCGACGGGGCCTCCTTCCAGGCCCTCGTCTTCTGCGTGATCGCCGTCACCGTGGCCGTGCAGGGAGGTACCGCCCGGTGGCTCGTGGATCGGCTGGGACTCGGGGAGGAAGAAACGTCGCATCAGTAAGCGTTCGATAACGGTTCGATGGAGCCGGCATCGATCGCAATCGACGGCACGGACCTGCGGGCGGCGGCGGGCCGGCAGATGCTGCCAGCAACCGCCTCCCCGGACGTGGCTTCGGTAGACACCCTCTTCCCCCTGTATCTTCAGTGGCATCTCTGTCCGATCCGCCGGGACGGATCACGCCACGTCAACGCACGGAAGCGAGGAGGTCGATCGCCATGGGAATGCCCGGATTCCGCCGGCCGTTGGAGGACGAGGAGGAGACGCACGAGTTCAGCCGTCCGCCCCGGGACTTCGAGGAAACCGAGGACGGTAGCTACCGCTTCACGATCGGACCTCCCGACCTCCGTCCCCCGCTCACCGACTGGCTCGAGGAGGGCGAGGCCGTGAGGGTCGACTATCACACGGACCTCGACGACGAGGCCAAGGCGCGGTTCCGCCTTCGGGCCGCGGAGCCCGGCCCAACGGAGGATTCCGACTGGATGGAGAGCCCGACCCGCGTCCGGCTGGAGCCGCTCGAGGAGTGAAGCGAGTGCCGTGCCGTGGGCTCACTGCTCGCGGCCGGCTGCCCGAGCCTCGGCCGTCTCCTCCCAGAACGGATAGTCGACGTACCCCTCCTCGTCTCCGCCGTAGAAGGTGTCGGGGTCGGGCTCGTTGAGCGGCAGGTCCTCGGCGAAGCGCCGGGGCAGATCCGGGTTCGCGAGGAAGAGTCGGGCGAAGGAGACCAGGTCGGCGCGGCCCTCGGCGACACCGCGGTTCCCGGACTCGCGGTCGTAGCGGCCGTTCAACATGATCGTCCCGCCGAACTCCTCGCGCATCCGGGTCACCACGGGGTGCTCCTCGCCCTCGTGGGGCGCGGCCTCCGGATCGGGCTCGACGATGTGCAGGTACGCGATGTCCAGCTCTCCGAGACGGGCCGCGGCGTACGGGAACGTCCGCTCCGGCGCCGAGTCGCTCATGTCGTTGAACGGGTTGAGCGGGGAGAGCCGGACGCCCACCCGCTCGGGGCCCCATACGTCGACCAGCTCCCGGGTCACCTCCGCCAGGAACCGGGCCCGGTCGTCGAGCGATCCCCCGAACCGGTCCTCGCGACGGTTGGTGCCGTCCCGGAGGAACTGGTCCACCAGGTAGCCGTTCGCGCCGTGCAGCTCCACGCCGTCGAAGCCGACGTCCCGGGCGCGCTCGGCCGCCCCCCGGAAGCGATCGACCATCTCCTCGACCTCACCGGTCTCCAGGGCCCGCGGCTCGGGGAAGGACTTCATGCCGTCCGCCGTCGGAATCTCCCCCTCCGGGCGAACGGCGGAGGGGGCGACGGTCTCCCCGGCCCCGAACGGCAGGTTCAGCGGGTGACCGACCCGACCGGCGTGCCACAGCTGCAGGAAGATCCGCCCGTCCTCGCCGTGGACGGCCTCGACCACCTCCCGCCAGCCGTCCTGCTGCCGGTCGGTGTAGATGCCGGGCACCGCCATGTAGCCGTGCCCCCGGGGCTCCACCGGCGTCGCCTCGGTCAGGATCAGCGCCGCCGAGGCGCGCTGCCGGTAGTAGGTGACGTTCATCTCCCGCGGGGCGTTTCCCTCCCCGGCCCGGTTCCGCGTCATCGGGGCCATCACGATCCGGTGTGGAAGGGACATGTCCCCCACCTGCACCGGCCGGAGGAGAGGTATCGTCTCGTCGCCGTACGTCGAATGCGTCAAAAGACTGTCTCCTTCACGTTCGCTGGTCGAGCGGGCCATTTCTCCGTACAGAAAAGGCCCCGCTCTCGCGGGGCCTGCCGATGTGAGCGAGCCCGGTCCGGGAGAGCGGGAGATTCTCCGGTCGGTGCCGGGCCCCGGGATCGAAGTCCTCGCTACGAGAACTGGGGGTCGATCTCCGTGTCGGCGATGTGGTTCACGTAGTTGGAGAGCGTCTTCAGCGCCACGAACGCCACGATCTCGTAGAGGGCCTGTCGGTCGACTCCCCCGGCCGACAGCTCCTCCAGGTCCGCGTCGTCGAGCCATCCGCGCTCGTCCAGCACGCGCCGCGTGGCGCTCACGACGCCCCGGAGATCATCGTCGGCGGGGAGCTCGCCGTCCCGTATGGCCTCGACGTCCTCCGACGCGATGCCGCTCTGCTGCCCCAGGGTCGCGTGAGCGGCGTCACAGTAATGGCACTCGTTGTGGGTGGCCACGGCCAGCTGGACCGCCTGCTGCTGAGCCGGGCTCAGCGAAGAGTCCGCCATCGCGTCCTGACCGCGCAGGTACACCTGTGCCGCGGCCGGGGCCCTGACGAGCTCCTCGATGAGGTTGGGGCGAAAGCCGTACTTCTCCTCGACGGAGGATAGGATCGCCCGGGCCTGTTCGTTCTGCCTGGTCGTCGTCGTCATCGTCCACTCCCGAATCGGAATTCATGTCGCGCCTGCTCGCGTTCCGGACAACAGCGACCCGGTCGGTGAGGTTCCCGAGCGTCGAGGCCGACGGGGTGATCAGAGCGGGCTGTACCTGAACGAGCGGCCTCGCGCTCATCGGAACGGGAGCCGGGGTATCCGCCCGGGAGCCGCGGTACTCCTGACGTGCCGAAGGCTTCGCCCAGAATGCCCCGCTTCCCTCTACCGGCGCTTCCGATCGCACTCCCGGATGGAACTTCCTATTGTAACCGACGACGGCGCGTCCTCCCCGTCTTCCACCACGATCCCGGACAACCGATGAACTCCGTACCCCCCTCTGCCGACATCCGGTGGCTGGCCGCCGCCCTCCTTTTGGCGACCGCTTGCTCCGGGGATTCGACGTCGCCTGCTGAACAGGGAGCCGCGAGCGCGGGGCCTCCCGAGGCGGGGCCGACCCCGCATCCGGACCGAATCGTCCTGACCTGGACACAGGACCCGTCCTCCTCTCTCAGCGTCGCCTGGCGGACGGACACGACGGTGACCGCAGCGAAGGCGCAGATCGCTCCGGCCCGGGCGGAGCCGTCGTTCTATACCGAGGCCCGCGCGGTCGACGCCACGACGGTCGACCTGCCCTCGGACCGGGTCGAGGGAGAGGACGTCGACGCCCATTACCACTCCGCGACCTTCGACGACCTCGGCGCGGACAGCCTCTACGCCTACCGCGTCGGGGACGGGGCGCGCTGGAGCGAGTGGTTCCACGCCCGGACCGCCAGCGCCGGGTCCGAGCCGTTCTCCTTCATCTACTTCGGCGACGCGCAGAACAACCTGCATTCCCACTGGTCCCGGGCAATCCGCGCAGCCTATTCCGAGGCCCCGGACGCCCTGTTCATGATCCACGCCGGTGACCTCGTGAACAACGCCCACAGCAACCTGGAGTGGGGCTACTGGAACGAGGCCGGCGGCTGGATGCAGGGCATGCTGCCGAGCCTCGCGGTGCCCGGTAACCACGAGTACGCCGGCTACGGGGACGACGACGTCCCCGAGCACCTGTCGATCCACTGGCGCCCGCAGTTCGCGCTGCCGGACAACGGACCGGAGGGTCTCGAGGAGACCGTCTACCACCTGGACGTACAGGGGATGCGGGTGATCGGGCTCAACACCGACATCGCGAAAGCCGATTCCGCGATGCTTCGCCGCCAGACCGACTGGCTGCAGTCCACCCTCCGGAGCACCGAGAGCCGGTGGGTCGTCGTCATGATGCACCACCCCCTGTTCGCCTCCGCGGAAGGGCGGGACAACCCCGACCTCCGCGAGGCATGGCGTCCGCTCTTCGACCGGCACCGGGTCGACCTGGTGATGCAGGGCCACGATCACACGTACGCACGCGGCCAGAGCCGCAACCTCACCCAGGGCGTCAACACCCGGTCGCCGGAAGGCGGCACGGTCTACGTCAACTCCGTGAGCGGCGCCAAGATGTACTCGCTCAGGGAGGAGCGGTGGCGCGAGTACGAGGGAATCGAGCTGCAGAGAGGAGCCGAGAACACACAGCTCTTCCAGGTCATCCGAGTGGCGGGGGACACGCTGAAGTACCGGTCCTATACGGTCACCGGCGAGCTGTACGACGCCTTCGATCTTCTCAAGGGGACCGGTGACGCGCCCAACGAGATGGTGGTTCGGCCGGAGGCGACGACGGAGGAGCGCCGTCACGACAACACCCTCGAGTACACCCGGCCCGGCGGCATGTGATCGTTGCCCCCGAACGCCGCGCGGTAGGCGAATCGTCGGCGTCTTCATCGGAACGCGGACGACGAACCCCCCGGAACTACGAACGCCCCGCTCTCGCGGGGCTCGGGTCATCCGTCTCGATCTGTCAGTGGGCCGGGTTGGAGTTGGTGTGAAGCACAAGCGAGCATCGCCGCAGGCGAGCGGAGCTCACCACGACCTCACGCTTATCAGTCGG
>CAZFDK010000003.1:0-42633 GCA_964518305.1 uncultured Gemmatimonadota bacterium
GACGCCGGCGCTGTCCATGGCGGCCACGGCCCGGTCGAAGTAGAGCGGGATCATGCCGTCGCGGCTCACGAGTCCCAGGGTGGACCGGATGCCGAAGAGCGCCAGGTGGCAGGCGGGACCCCGGATGGAGTTCCCGGTGTCCGTGCCGAGGCCGACCAGGGCGAAACTGGCGGCCACTCCGGAGGCCGTGCCGCCGCTCGATCCAGGGAGTCGGCGCGACGGGAGCGGCGGGATTGAGAACCGTGATGGCGTTCAGGCCCGTGGAGTCGTCGTACGTGCGGATGCGCCGACGGTACGCGTCGATCACGCTGGCGCAGGTGAGATCTCCGGACCCGAGCACCTCGTGGAGGTCCGAGATCGTCGCCCCGACGACGAATCGATCCGGATCCGTCTCCGCGGAGACGTCGGAAGAGCGGTCGGTGCCGCAGGCGGCGGCCGAGAGCAGAAGGGGCGCCGCGGAGCAGGCGAGGCGAGCACGCTTCCGTCCCGTCATCGGTGTCCTCCGCTGTTCGACGGTGCGGACACGACGCGTCGGCGCGGCAGCTGCCACCGAATCATCGTTGAAGAGACTCCGAGGTCGTCTCGTACGTGAGATCAGGTCGGCGAAGTGGATGAAACTGAACACGGTCGAGCCTCGATAAGAGGGGCCAACCCGACATCCGATCGAGCACCCGGCCAAACTGTAGGGAAAGAACCACCATGGACACCATCGCCCTCAGGACGACCCCATCTATTTGCCGTCTGTTCGCCGCGGCCCTCGTGGCCGCCCTCGCCCTCGTGCTCCCGCCGCTGTCCGCCCCGGCCGGCGCGCAGGAGGCTTCTTCGGAGGGGCGTTGGGAGGGAGCTATCCAGACGCCGGGCGAGAGCCTCCGGGTCGTGGTGGATTTGGCCACGACCGAAGGCGAGGGATGGACGGGCCAGATCGACATCCCGGCACAGGGCGTCGCGGACCGGGAGCTGGGGGGGATCGAGGCAGGTGAAGACTCGGTCCGCTTCTCCATCCCGGGGATTCCGGGCTCGCCGACCTTCCGCGGCATGGTGACCGCGGCCGGCGACAGCTTGGTGGGCGACTTCACCCAGGCCGGACAGGCCATGCCGTTCCGGCTGGCCCGGACCGGGCCGGCGCAGATCAGCAGCGCTCCCGCGCCGGGTCAGCTCCTGGAGGGCTTCGACGCGGAGGTCCGGGAGGCCATGGAGGCCTTCCACGTTCCTGGCGCGTCGGTGGCCATCGTCCACGGGGGGGAAGTCGTCCTCGCCCGGGGCTACGGCGTTCGGGACCGGGCGTCCGGAGCCGCGGTCACCGACAGCACGGTCTTCCCCATCGGTTCGATGACGAAGTCCTTCACGAGCCTCCTCGTGGCGGACCTGGTCGAGGAGGGGCGCCTGGCCTGGGGCGACCCCGTCCACGACCGGCTGCCGGAGTTCCGCCTGGAGCGCGACTACCCGACGCTCCACACCACGCCGGTGGATCTGTTGAGCCACCGGACGGGCCTGCCGCGGCACGACGCGCTGTGGATCGCATGGGAGGAGGCCGACACGGTGGTCACGAGGTCCGACTTCGTGGACGACCTGCGGCACCTGGAGCCCACGGAGGAGTTCCGGACCGCCTGGCAGTACAACAACTTCGGCTACCTCACTGCCGGTCTGCTGGTGGGCCGCGTCACCGGCAGCACGTGGGAGGAGCAGCTGCGCCGGCGGCTGCTGGAGCCCCTGGGGATGCGTCGCTCGAATGTGAGCCCGGACAGCACGCTGGCGCTGTCCGACCACGCCGCGGGATACCGCGTGGTCCGCCCGGACTCCGGCGAGGTCCGCGTCGAGCCCATGGACTACTTCCGCATCGACGCCATGGCTCCCGCCGGCGCCATCAACTCCACCGCGACGGAGATGACCCGCTGGCTGGAGCTCCACCTGAACGGTGGTGAGGTCGACGGCAAGCGGGTCGTGCCCGCCGCCGCGGTGGAGCGCACCCACCGGCGCGAGATGCCGCTGGAGGGCGGGATCAGCCCCGTCGAGGGCGATGCCGTATCCCACGCGAGCTACGCCCTGGGGTGGCAGGTCCAGGACTACCGGGGCCGCCGGATGCTGCAGCACGGCGGCGGGATCGACGGCTTCACCTCGCTCATGGCGGTGCTCCCCGAGGACGAACTGGGCGTGGTGGTGCTGTCGAACCGCCTGGGGAGCGCGTTCACGAGGGCGGTCACGCTCACGGCGGTGGATCGAATGCTCGACCGGGAGGGCCGGGACTGGACCGGCCGCTTCCGGAAGCAGGCGGAGCAGTCCCGCCAGAGCTCCGGCTCCGGCGGCTCCGATACGGCCAGCGCCGGGGCTCCCCCGAGCCATCCGCGGGCCGACTACGCCGGCGCCTACCGGCATCCGGCCTACGGGGTCATGCGGGTATCGAGCGCCGGCGACTCCCTGGTGGCGCGCCTCGGCACCATGTGCATCGACCTGGATCACCAGCACTACGATCTCTTCACCGGGCGGGCGGCCAACCCCCTGCTGCGGGAGCTCAGCTTCGACATCCAGTTCGAGACCGACCGGAGTGGGAACGTCGCGGCCCTGACCGTGCCGCTGGAGCCCGCGGCCGGACCCCTCCGCTTCGAGCGCGGGCCGCCGGAGAGACTCCGGGACCCCGGCTTCCTGAACGGGCTCACGGGCGTCTATCAGGTGGCCGGCATGGAGATAGAGGTGCGGCTCCGCGGCGAGCGGAGGCTCGTCTTCGAACAGCCCGGCGCTACCGCGGAGCTGGTGCCGAGGCGCGGAACGCGCTTCGCGGTGGAGGGGCAGGAGGGCACCACCGTGGAGTTTCTCGTGGAGGACGGCCGCGCCACGGGCATCGTCATCCACCAGGTCGGCCGGCGATTCGAGGGCGAGAAGGTGTCGTCCGGAGGATAGCCGCGGCTCTTGTCCGCGGCCGGGACGATCCGCATGCTGGTCGTCGACCGCGGACTTCTCCTCTCGCCGGAGGTGACGATGACGGACGGCGCGGACGACACGCCGGAGCCCGGCCGCCGGAGCTTCCTCAGGCAGTCGGCGGTGGCGCTGTCGGCTCTGTCGGTGCCGCTGGCCGCGTGCCGCGGTGATGAGCGCGCCGGGACCCAGAGGGAGCGCGAGCTGCAGGAGGAGCTGGCGGGAGAGCTCCTGGACGCCCTGGCCGAGGCCAGCCTTCCCTCCGCGATCGGAGCCGGGGGGAAGAGGGAGGCCGCCGAGGAGTTCCGGGCCTGGCTCGACGGCTTCGAGCCCGTCGCCGAGCTGAACCACGACTACGGCTCCCAGGCCGTCCACTTCGGGCCCGAGGACCCGGCACCGCGCTGGTCGTCGCAGCTGGCCGCCCTGGAGCTGGTGGCCCGGCGTCGTGAGGACGCGGGCTTCGCGGAGCTCCCTGCCGACGCCCGGCGCCGGCTCATCCGGCAGCGCGTTCCGGAACCGCCGGGCGAGGCCGGCGGCCGGGGGCTTCCGGGCAATCCGGCGGAGGCCGAGCACGTGGCCGTGGGGCTGCTGGCCTGGTTCTACGGTCGACCGGAGGCCGCTGATCTGGGCTACCGGGCGCGGATCGGTCGCCATGCCTGCCGCCCGCTCGAGGAGTCCGGAGAGCGCCCGGCGCCCCTGTCCGAGGGCGAGGCCGCTGCTTCCGTCCGGCGGCAGACAGCCGGCTCCCGGTCACGCCGTCCCGCGGTCCGCCCCGAGCCCGCCTCCTGACCGTGTCGCAGGACGAGGAGCGGCTGGAGGCGGACGTCTGCTTCGTGGGATCCGGTATCACTGCCGCGGTCATGGCGGAGAAGCTGGCCGAGGAGCGCGACTGCGACATCCTGGTGCTGGAGGCCGGGCGCCGTCCGGCTCCCGCGGAGCGTCGCTCGCGGAACCGCAACCGGTACCTGGCCTACGACGAGAATCCCTGGCCGAAGGACCACATCGCCGACCAGACGGTGGCCGGCACGCCCCACGGTTGGACGCCGGCCATGACGGTGGGAGGCCTGGCCATGCACTGGGGCGGAGTGACGCCGCGCTTCTCGCCCGAGGACTTCCGTGTTCGTTCCACCTACGGCGTCGGCCGAGACTGGCCCATCAGCTACTCGGACATGGACCCGTTTTATCAGGAGGCCGAGGAGCGGATCGGCGTCGCCGGTGCGCAGGGACCGGAGGAGCTGGATCCGCGGGGCGGGGCGTATCCGATGCCGGCCATGCCCCTCACCTGGAACCTGGAGAAGCTGCGGGGCTGGGGGGAGGCCAGCGGCGTCCCCTTTTGGCCCATGCCCCAGGCCAAGAACACCGAGCCGTGGGACGGGCGGCCCGCCTGCTGCCGCAACGACACCTGCTACCCGATCTGTCCCATCGGGGCGAGGTACTCCCCCGACTACACCCTGTACGACCTGGAGGAGCGCGGTGAGATCCGGCTCCGGGCCAGGACTCTGGTCCGACGGCTCGAGCTGGAGGAGGGCTCGGACCGGATCGCAGGGGCCCTGGCCGCGGACCTGGACGACGGCAGCGAGCTCCGGGTCGACGCCGACACGTTCGTCCTGGCCGGGGGCTACGTCTGGACCCCCCACCTGCTGCTTCTCTCCGCGAACTCCCGCTACCCAGACGGGTTGGCCAACAGCTCCGGGCTGGTGGGCAAGTACGTAACGGGTCACCGGGGCGTGAACGCGTACGTGGAGCGTCCGACTCAGCTCTATCCCGGCATGAACTCCTCGCACTCCCTGATCTCGAAGTTCTTCATGCACCGGGCCGGCGGCCGCTGGGCGCGCGAGCGGGGGCTCCGGGACGGGGAGGGATACCTGCGTCACGACTTCCGGATCTGGACGTCCACCGTGGGGCGGGAGCCCCGGGCCCGCGACGACGAGGGACGCCTCCTGCTCGGCGACGAGCTCCTGGAGGAGTGGCGCTCCCGCACGGAGGGGAAGGGCACGGCGCGGCTGCGCTGCTACTACGACGTCCTCCCGGCTCGCAACAGCGAGATCACGCTGGAGCCGGACCTCACGAACCGCTTCGGCGACCCGCTTCCGCGCGTCCGGTTCCGGGACAGCGAGGCGTCTCGCGGTCTGCGTTCGTACCAGGAGGAGTCCATCGCCAGCCTTCAGCGCTCCTTCGCCGAGCGGGGCGGCGGAGAGCTGCTCGGCCTCTACCGCGGCGACGGCCAGGCGCATCCCGGTGGCGGCTGCCGGATGGGCGACTGTACGTCGGAGTCGGTCGTGGACCACCGCGCCCGGAGCCACGACCACGAGAATCTGTTCATCCCGGGCGCTCCGTCCATGGTCACCGGAGGGTGCACGAACGGGACGCTCACCTTCTGTGCCCTGGGCCTGATGTCGGCGGCCGAGATCGGACGGGCGTATCCGGCACGGGAGGAGACGGCGGACGCGGGAGCCGAGTAGCCGCCGCGCGTCGCGCCCGGTTCGGGCCGGCGCCGGGATGCTGGCGAACCGGTGGGTCGACGGTCAGGTTTCGGCGTCGGCGGCCGCTCGGGTCGCCGATCGGCCGGAGCCCGGGGCGCCCGGGTCGGCCATGGCACTCGACCACAGGGAGCTCCCCGCATGTCACGACCGTCGGTCCGCATCTGCGTCCCGCTGTTTCTCCTGGTCGCCTCCGTGCTCGTCCTCGGCTGCGATACCACCGGGGAAGGCGAGACGGCGTCGCGCGCCGCCTCTCAGGTCGCCGACGCAGTGCGTGAGCAGGTCACCCCCGAGGGGCTCGCCCGGTCTCTGGACTCCATCGTCCAGTACGACCGGCGATCGGGAACGGAGGGGGAGGACCGGGCGCTCCAGTTCGTCCTCCGGGAGCTCCGGGCCGAGGGGATCCCGACCCGGGTGGACACCTTCAGCGCCTATGTCTCGGATCCCGTCTCGGCCTCGGTGGAGGCGCCGGCGGCGGACCCCACGTTCTCGCCCGAGGCGCTCACCGTCTCCTTCGCGGGCTCGGTGGAGGGGCTCACTGCGCCGGTGGTGGACGTGGGGAGCGACGACGCCCTGCCGGCGCTGGTGCCGGCGACGGGCGAGCGCCTGCTTCTCGAGTGCGAGCTCCACGCTGAGCTCGACCGGCCCACCGGCGTTTCGGGAGGTGTCCAGGCGGGGAGCGGGTCGGACGTCTGCCCGGACGCTCCGGACCTGCAGGGCAGGATCGCGCTGGTCGAGGCGCTCCCCATACCGGAGACGGCCTGGAAGCTGGAGCGGCTCGGGGCCGTCGGCGCGATCTTCGTGAATCCCGAGGACCGTCTGAACGCCCTCGTCACCACCACCCTGTGGGCCGGACCGTCGCTCCGGAACCAGCACCGGATCCCGTCGCTCCCGCTGGCCGAGGTGAGCCAGGGCGACGGCCAGCGACTCCGGACCATGCTCCAGGAGGATCCGGACCTCCGAGTTCGGCTCACCTCCCGGGTGGAGACCAGGTGGAAGTCGCTGCGGCTGGTGCAGGCGGCCATCCCGGCTGAGAACCCCGTCGGGAGCTTCGCCGTACTCGGCGGACACATCGATTCCTGGTGGCAGGGAGCCACGGACGAGGCCGCCTCCAACGCGGCCATGCTCGAGCTGGCACGGGCCTTCTGGAACCAGCGGGACCGGCTCCGGCGCGGGCTCGTGGTGGCGTGGTGGCCCGGCCACAGCAACGCCCGGTACGCCGGCTCGAAGTGGTACGCCGATCATCGTTTCCAGCAGCTCCGTCAGCGCGCGGTGGCCTACGTGAACGTGGACGGCATCGGCCAGCGCGACGCGGCCAGCTTCGACGCGGCGACGACGGTCTCTCTGGCCGACGTGGCCCGGAACGCGGTGCAGGAGGTCTCCGACCAGCGGATCGACGCGGACCGTCCCGTGCGGAACTCGGACCAGTCCTTCAACGGTGTCGGGCTGCCGCTTCTCCAGATCTACCACCGGCGTCCGGACAGCCTCGGTGGATACTGGTGGTGGCACAGCCGGGAGGACACGCGAGACAAGATCGACGCCTCGGTGCTGGACACCGACGCCGGCGCTTACGCCGGAGCCCTGGCCCGCCTTCTGGCGTCGCCGCGTCTGCCCGTGGATCCCGTGGACCAGGTCGACTATCTGGGACAGCTCCTGCACGACCGGCAGGCGGCCTCGCGGCGGCTGGACCTCAGCGCCGAGATCCAGCTGCAGGCCCGCCTCCTGGAGGCGGTGCAGGCGGTGGAGGAGGCGCTCCCGGCGGAGCCCGACGAGCGGGTGAATCTGGCGCGGCTCCGGGTCCTTCGTCCGGTCCATCGCGTGCTCTACACGCTGGGCGGGAGCTATCATCCCGATCCGTCGGTGAACCTCGGCCGCCTGCCGGGGCTGCGGCCGGTCGATCGGCTGGCGGAGGCGGAGCCCGGCTCCCACCGGTACGAGGTCATCCGACGCACGCTGGTTCGGGAGCGGAATCGGCTGCACGAGGCGCTCGATCGGTCCCTGGAGCGGGCAGAGCGCCTGCGGGCCCGTCTCGCGACCGGCGCTGAAGCAGAGGGAGCCGACGACGGAGGCGATCGGTGATCACCGGGAGCAGGGGCTCCTTCTGGCGGCTGGCGGTCGTGGGCACCGGAGTTCTGGTGGGGCTCAAGCTCTCGGGCTACGTGGGCTGGCCCTGGCTCTGGGTGACCGCGCCGCTCTGGTTGCCGCTCCTCCTCTCGGCAGGGGTGCGTCTGGCGCTTCTCGTGGTGATCATCGGCGCTCTGTGGCTCATCGACCCGGGAGGGATGATGACCGAGATCGAGGCGCTGGCCGCGCAGGTCAGCTCCTGGCTGGCGCAGTAGCCGGGAGAGCCGACATGTCCCGGGCCGCCTGCGACGCGCTGGTCGTGGGCCTGGGGGTCGCGGGGAGCGCGGCGGCGCGGGAGCTGGCCCGGCGCGGGCTGGGAGTCGTCGGGATCGATCGCTTCGGCCCCGACCACCGCCGGGGTTCCTCCCACGGGGAGAGTCGTCTCTTCCGGCTGCTCTATCACGAGGCCCCCTACTACGCGCCGCTCCTGCGGCGGGCGCGGGACGGCTGGGCCGAGCTGGAGGAGCGGGCCGGCCAGGATCTCCTGCTGGAGACCGGCGGGCTCGCCGTCGGGCCGCCGGACGGGAAACTGGTCACTGGCTGCCTCTCGACGGCCGCCGAGCACGGCCTGGCCTTCGAGCGTCTCACCGCGGGGCAGGCTCGTCGGAGGTTCCCCGCCTTCGAGCCGAGTCCGGGGCAGGTCGCGCTGCTGGATCCCGCCGCCGGCGTGCTCCGCGCCGATCGGTGCGTCGCGGCCTTCCGCGCCGGGGCCCGACATGCCGGCGCCGAGCTTCGTTTCGGGGAGCGCGTCCGGGGCTGGGCGTCGGAGGGCGACGACCTGTCGGTGAAGACCGACGCCGGCGAGATCCGGGCCGGGGCCCTGCTCCTGGCCGCGGGCGGGTGGACCGCGGATCTGCTGGAGGAGGCCGGACAGAGGCGGCCGCCGATCACCGTGGAGCGTCAGAGCGTTCACCGCTTTCCGGCGACCGGGGAGGGCGACTTCACCCCGGAGCGGTTCCCGATCTTCCTCCTGGAGCGAGGAGGCGGCAGGGCCGAATACAGAGATGCGCTGGCGTACGGGGTCCCGGACCTGGGGCACGGCGTGAAGGTAGCCGTCCATCACGACGGCGAGCGGAGCGCGCGCCCCGGTGACGTACGTCGCCGGCTCGAACCGACGGAGGCGGAGCGGGCACGCAGGGCGGTGGGAGACCTGCTCCCGGGGCTGGGCCCGTCGCCCGTGCACAGCGAGATCTGCGTCTACACCGACACGCCGGACCGCGACTTCCTGATCGACCGCTTGGCTCCGGACGACCCGGCCGTAGTCGCGGCCACGGGCTTTTCGGGCCACGGCTTCAAGTTCGCCCCGGTCGTGGCCGAGATCGCGGCGGACCTGGTGGAGGAACGTCCCCCGGAGTTCGACCTGAGGCCCTTCCGTCTGGAACGGTGGGGGGCGTGAGTCCTCGCTCAGAAGCCGAAGGAGTATCCGAGCATGGCGGAGTAGGTCCGGTTGCGGATCTCCAGGGTCTCGCCCGAACCGGTGGAGATCACGTCGGCGAGGCCCCGCGTCGTCCGAACGTCCAGGGTGATCGAACCCTGTCCCGGCACCAGGACCAGATTGAGGCCACCGCCGAACGTGATTCCCTGCTCGTAGTCCTGGAGTGTGCTCTCAAGGTTCCCGCCGAGCAGGGAGGCACACGTCTCCTCCGGGGAGGCCTGCGGGTCCGAGAGCTCGATGGAGCAGTCCAGGTTCCAGCCGAAGACAGGCCCCGCGTGGACGTACGGCTTGATGGGGCTGCCTCCGCCCCGGCCCAGGGGGTGGACCGTGACGAGGAGGGGGACCTCGACGTAGGCCAAGTTGAACTCCGAGCTGAACGTGGTCGTGCCGCCGTCGGGGAGCGAAACCTGGGAGCGCTCCGTCCCCTTCTGGGCGTAGTAGACCTCCGGACCGACCGAGACCGGGCCGAAGCTGAGCAGCTGGAAGGAACCGCCGGCGTTGAGGCCGACGCTGGACTCGCCCGCCGGCGCGCCGCTCCCGACGAAGTCGGCGAGGTTGAGCCCGCCCCGGAGGCCGACGCCCTGGGCCGGCGCGGGTCGGGTGCCGATCGAGAGCGCGAGGGCGACGGCGGCGATGGCCGCGAGGCTGCTGCTCAGGTCGACCGAGGTATTCCTGTTCATCGCGGTCCTCCCGGTGAGGCGGGTACGGTCGATCCGCTCGACTCGCACATCGTGTGAAGTTCAACACCCGTACCAGCCACCGATCCGCTCGCAATACCGGTCGGACGGGGGTTTCTGGCCTGTCGACCTGCTCCGGTATCGATTCGGTCCGGGCAGGTCTACAGAGATCTTGCAGTCTGCAAGGCCAGTCACCGTCGAGATCGGACCGGCCGCGGGGGCATGATCGGCTGATCACGGTTCATGAAACGGGCCTGTCACCCGACCATGCCCTCTGCAACCGGTTTCAGATCAGGGATTGGGGCTCGACACTTCTATCCCTCGTACTTGAAGGAAACCTTCACTCGCGCCCGATAGGCCTGGACGCGCCCGTCCTCGATCACCATGTCCAGCTCCTCGACCTCGGCGACGCGCAGGTCCCGAAGACTCTCGGAAGCGCGGTCCACAGCCTGCTGGGCCGCGTCCTCCCAGGACTCCTCGCTGCTGCCGACCAGCTCGATCCGCTTGTAGACGCTCATGACGTGCTCCTTCCAGGGGTGCGTGAGACGGGCGGAAGCGACGCTCCGCCCTGCGCCGAGCCACGAATATCACGGCCTGTCCGGCCGAGGGGAAGCCGGGAGGGGGCAGGTCAATCGCTCGTGTCCGCCGAGGTCCGGACGGGACCCTCGTTCTCCGGCCGCTTCCCGCTCTTCTCGGCGTAGAAGTCCCGGATCTCCTGCATGTCCGCCTCCAGGTCGCCGCTCGGCTGGATCCAGCCGCCGACGCCGGTGCGCCGGTTCGGATAGTCGGCGTAGCCCAGGGCGATGGGCACCCCGGCCTGCCGGGCGATGTGGTAGAAGCCGGTCTTCCAGCGCTCGGCGGGAGAGCGAGTTCCCTCCGGCGCGATCACCAGGACGAAGGGCTCATCGCGCGCTTCGGCCTCGCGGAAGCGCCCGACGATCTGGCTCACGAAGTCCTGGCTCACGCGCCGGTCCACCGGAACACCGCCCAGCGCCAGCATCAGCGGGCCCATGGGTCCGCGGAAGAGCGTGTGCTTGCCCACCCAGCGCGGACGGAAGCCCAGCGCCAGCATGGCGGCCAGGCCCACCGCCAGGTCCCAGTTCGTGGTGTGCGGGGCCCCGAGGCACACGTACCGGGGCACGGGAGGCAGGCGCTCCTCCACGCTCCACCCGAACAGGCCCAGGAGGCTCCGGCCGATCTTCTGGCGCAGCGTCCTCATCTCGGGAATCTCTGAACGGTGCCGTGCTTCTCGGGGCTACGCTCTGTCCGTCTCAAGCGCGGGCCTCCTCCGCCAGCTCGCGGCGCAGGATCTTGCCCGAGGCCGACGTGGGGATCTCGTCCCGGAACGCGACGCGGCGGACCTTCTTGTAGGGGGCGACCTCCTCGGCGACGTAGTCGATGACGTCGCGGCTCTCGAGCCCGGCCCCCGGTTCCCGCACGACGACCGCCTTCGGCACCTCGCCGGCCTCGTCGTGGGGCGAGGGCACGACGGCGGCGTCGGCGATGTCCGGATGGGACTGTAGCACGGCCTCGATCTCGGCCGGCGGCACCTGGTAGCCCTTGTACTTGATCAGCTCCTTCACCCGATCCACAACGTACAGGTAACCGTCCTCGTCCGCCCGGCCCACGTCGCCGGTCCGCAGCCAGCCGTCGTCGGTGAGAGTGCGCTCGGTGGCCTCCGGCCGATCCAGGTAGCCCCGCATGACCTGCGGCCCCTGGATCCACACCTCTCCGCGCCGGTCCGGACCCAGGGGTTCCCCCGTGTCCAGGTCGACGATCTTCATTCGGGTGTTCGGCAGCGGCGGCCCCACCGAGCCCGCCCTGTTGCCGCCCGGCGGGTTCGTATGCGTCACGGGACTGGTCTCCGTGAGCCCGTAGCCCTGTCGCACACGGCAGCCGAGCCGTTCGGCGCACTGCTCCTGCACGCCGGATCCCAGCGGCGCGGCTCCCGACCCGACGACCCGCAGCGAGTCGAGGTCGAACCGGTCCACCTCCCGGGAGCGCGCGAGCTCCCGTATGATGGGCGGCACGAGGTTCGCCCGCGTCACGCGATGCTCCTCGATCAGGCTCAGGGTCTCCTCCAGGTCGTAGCGCGGGACCGCCACGATCGTGGCGCCTTCGCGCAGACCGACGCTCATGACCACGATCATGCCGTAGATGTGGAAGAAGGGGAGAACGCCGAGGAGCACTTCACCGTCCTCGAGAGGATCGGAGGCCCGGTACTGCTCCACGTTGGCCACCAGGTTCCGGTGGGTGAGCTTCACCCCCTTCGGGAAGCCGGTGGTGCCGCTGGAATAGGGAAGACAGGCCAGGTCCTCGGCCGGATCCGTGGCCGGATCGGAACGGGACGCGACCCGCCCGGTCGGCGGTTCGGCGCCGGAGGCTCCCCATCCATTGTCGCCCGCGCCGAGAGCTGGTAGGCCCAGTACCTCCTCCACCTCCGTCTCACGGGCGGCCATTCGGGCCTTCTCCCTTCCGTGGGGCCCCGTCACCAGTAGTCGGGCGCCGGCGTCTCCCAGCTGGCGCGAGATCTCCCGTGTCGTCCACACCGGGTTCAGCGTCGTGACCACGCCGCCCGCGGAGAGGGCGGCGTGGAAGGCCACGGCGAACTCGGGGACGTTCGGGCTCAGCAGCGCCAGGACGTCGCCGGGCCCGAATCCCCTCTCGGTCAGCTCCCGGGTCGCGCCGTCGATGGCGTCCCGGAGGCCGCCGTAGGTCAGGAGCCGGCCCGTGGGCCCGTCCACGAAGGCGACCCGGTGGGGGTGACGCTCGACCCGGGACAGGACGAGATCCGTGAAGCTGACGTCGGGAATCGCAACCGGGTCGCGGGAGCTCTCGAAGATCATGGCAGATACAACATAGCAGGCTCGCGGCGCCGGGCAGCCGTCCGACTCAGTCCAGCGGCTCCTCCACGCCCGCGCCGGTGACCTCGAAGGCCCCCGTGGTGTCCATTCCGGCGCTCTCCGCCCCCGCCGGTCCGGAGGTGGGCCGGGTGGTGATGACGACAGGGACGGTACGGAATCGCTGGACCAGCGCGTCGGCGGCGGGGGCGGCGAAGAGCACCACGCCGCCTGCGTCCGAGGGAAGGTCGATCCCGGAGACGACCGCCCCGGCCTCCGGCGTCACGGCCGAGTCCGGTGACCTGATTTCGTCGGGACGCCACGCGCTGCCCGGGAACCACTCCTCGGCCGGCGGCCAGCTTCCGCCGGCGATCCGTGACGCGGGAAGGGACTCACCGGCCCTGGCGACAGACGGCGTCGTGGCGGCACGGCCCAGAGTCTCTCCCTCATGGACGGCCACGGCGACGAGGCGCACCGGCACGCGCTCCATGGGCAGGGCGTCGGGGCTCGTGAACTCGACGGCCAGATGCTCCGGGAGGTCGGACCACGACAGCTCGCCCGGCGATTCCTGCATCTGCCGGCGGACGTCCGAGGAGACGGTGAGGCGCATCGTCGGCGCCTCCTGGGATTCCGCAGGGGCGGGAGCGAACGCCGGGGAGACCGGCACGGGAAGCGCGGCCGTGACGGCGAAGAGGAGGGCGGCGAGGTGTCTCCGCATGGAGAGCCTCCTGTCGGAGTCGACGTCTCACGCTTCCAGACGCCCTGATTATACGCCTTTCTGCGTATGTGTCAGGGTTCGCGACCGCCTGCCGCGGGGCTTTAGGTTCGACACCTGGGACTGGACGGTGGCCCGGGCCGACGATCCGCCGCGGCCGCGGACCGGGCCGAGCGCATGACCGGCTCACGGTCGAGGTCACGCGCCTCTTCTCGTTCTGACCGTGTCGCGCCGAATCAGAGCCCCGCTCTCTCTTCAACTCGCCAGGTGGTGCAGCATGAACCGATCAGACCTGACCCCCGAGAGGCCCGCTTCGACCCTGTTCGGCATCGTGGCGGCTGCGACCCTCCTGCTTCCCGTCGGGGCGGAGGCACAGGAATCGAGCGGGGAGGACGTGCGGCCCCTCTATCTGACGAACGGTCGTGTCGTGGACGTGCAGGAGGGCGAGGTGCAGAGCGGCCTCACCGTGATCGTTGGGGACGGGCGGATCCGACGCATCGCCCCTGAAGCGGAGATCGGTCGCCCGCCGGACGGAGCCCGGACGGTGAACCTCGACGGGCGGTACCTGCTCCCGGGCCTCATCGACGCCCACACCCACCTCGCGGACCTGGAGGCTGCCCGCCGGGCTCTCGAGTCGGGAGTCACGACGGCTCGGGTCGTGGGCGTCGCCGGCTACCGGGACGTGGCGATCCGCCGGATGGTGCGGGAGGGCGTGCTCCCCGGCCCGGATCTGCTGGCGTCCGGTGTCTTCGTAACGCCGGACCTCGGCCAGACCGTGCTGTCCGATCCCCGCCTGGTCGAGTACCACGGCCGTGACGTCCGTCGAGTGGAGGACCTGAGACACGTGGTCGGGGTGAACGGCGATCGAGGGGCGGATTGGATCAAGACCCGCGCGACGAAGCGGGCGGGACTCCCCGAGCAGGACCCGCGACAGCAGGTGTACACGGAATCCCAGCTGCGCGCCGTCGTGTCCGAAGGGAGGGACCACGGAATGCCGGTGGCGGTGCACGCCCACGGTGACGCCGGAATTCGGGCTGCGGTGCGGGCCGGAGCCCGCTCCATCGAGCACGGCACGTACGCCTCGGACTCGACGCTCCGCATGATGGCGGATCGCGGGACCTACCTCGTACCCACCATGGCGGTCGTGGAGGACCTCACGCGCCCCGGCGGAGACTACAGCGGAGCTCATCTCCAGACGCGGGGCCGCCACATGCTGCCCCGGATCCGCCGAATGGCGGCGCGGGCGTGGGAGCTCGGCGTGCCGCTGGTGGTCGGCGTGGACACGGGGTACGGGCCGGAGAGCGTGCTGCGCATCGGACACGAGATGGAGGAGCTCGTGGGGGCCGGTCTCAGCGAGCTGGAGGCCCTCCGCGCCGCGACGAGTCGGGGGGCCGAGATGCTCGGGGTCGACGGTCGGACAGGCCGGGTCGAGGAGGGACTCGAGGCGGACCTCGTCGTGGTCGACCGCAATCCCCTGGAGGATATTCGCTACGTGCAGGACGTCCTTGTCGTGGTGAGCGACGGCCGCCTCGCGGTGAACCGGCTGCCGTTCGCGCGTACGGAAACGGTGGAAGGCGGGAGGTGATCCGTGAGCGGATCCAGCGCCGGCCCTGGTGCCCGGATCCTACGCGCGTGGGAGAGCCTGTCCGGCCTCCCGGGCGGTCAGTGGCTCTTCAGCCGCGCCGTCGGCTGGATGGCACCCTACTCGGGGTCCACCGGGGCCGTCGTCCGGGTGCTGGAGCCCGGACGCTGCGAGGTGGAGCTCGCCGAGCGGCGCCGGGTCCGCAACCACCTGGAATCCATCCACGCCGTCGCCCTGGTGAACGTGGGGGAGCTGGCCACCGGCCTCGCCACGCTCACGGCGCTCCCCTCCGGCGCGCGAGGTATCATCGTGGAGTTGGGCGCACGGTACGAGAAGAAGGCCCGCGGCGTGGTGCGGGCAGAGTGCCGGGACGCGGTACCCACGGCGGACGGAGCACCCATCGGGGAGCTCGACACGAGCGTACGGCACCGCGCGGTGGCGGAGATCCGGGACCGGGAGGACGACGTGGTCGCGACGGTCACGGCCCTGTGGCGGATCTCCCCCCCGGACGGGGCGTGAGACACCGGTCGCGACGCACTCTCGCCGTCGCCGATGCCCTGCCCGGTCCGGGACTCTGCCGCTGAACCCGCTTCAGCCGTCGACGCCCGTGCGGCCCCGCCAGGGGAGGAGGCGGTCGGTATCGCCGCGGCTCCCGCTTCTCGGCGCACCGGAGGCCGACCGGGTCCGCGTGACGACGGGAGGAGGATGAGGGGCGAGGAGGCCCCGATCCGTCGGATCGAAGAAGCCGCGGTTCCGGGCATCGGCGTTGTCGAGACGGGTGAAGCCGTCCTCGGGCGGCTCGCCGCGGAGCGCCGAGCAGAGATCGTCTATGTAGTCACGGTGCCGGCCGCCCAGCCACTCCGTGACGCGCCGCAGCTCGCTCCGGACCTGCGGCTCCACCGGACGGGCTTCCTCGCGTGATGTCCGCTCCACCTCCAGCGTTCCCTCCGGCCGGAGATAGGCGCGGGGAATCGACCAGAGCGGGTTGCCGCGCCCCAGGGTGCCGCTGGCCTCGTCCAGGTAGGCCACCGCCAGGAGTAGGGCCACGTTCTCGGGCTCGGCGTCGCCGCGGTCCAGGAGCAGCACCCAGTGATAGCTGCCCCGGGAGGCGTGCTTGGCGATGATCCCCGAGGTGTCCTGTCCAGGGGGGCGGAGCCGAATAAGAACGAGCTCGAAGCGCCGGCCGCTGCCGGCGGTGCGCGGTTCGGTCATGGCGTCGCCGAAGTTCCTCCCGCCCCCGACTTGCCGTCGTTCGACTCGGCCGGTCGCCGGCGGAGGCTGCCGGCGACCGGCGCTCTCGCGTCGGACTTCATGCCGCGGGGCGTCCGGCCCCGCACGAAGGTACGCGTACCATCCGTACCGGCCAACCGGACTCGCCTTCCGTGTCGTCTTGTTGAGGGGACGTCCGGGTCCTAGTCTCGATACTCATCATACGGAGGAGGTATCCCGATGCGCCGGCGTGCTCCGATCGTCCCCTCGTCGTGTCCGACCGCGGCCTTCCCGGTGGCGCTTCTCGTCCTGGCGTCGTGTCTCGCGGCCGGTCCTGCAGTGGGCCAGGAAACGTCGTCCGAGGTGGAGTTCCTGAATGCCGGCACGGTCCTCCCGGCCGACCTACCCTTCTCGGAGGCCGTGCGCGTGGACGACATGCTCTTCCTGTCGGGCATGATCGGGGTCGTCCCGGGTACCGACAGCCTGGTTGCCGGCGGTATCGGATCCGAGGCGCGACAGACGCTGGAGAATATCCGGGCCGTGTTGCGCGCCCACGGCTCGTCGCTGGCCCGCGTGGTGAAGTGCACGGTCTTCCTGGCGGACATCGGCCAGTGGGACGCGTTCAATCAGGTGTACCGAAGGTTCTTCTCCGCGCCGTACCCTGCGCGGAGCGCCCTGGGCGCCGACGGGCTCGCCCTGGATGCCCGCGTGGAGGTCGAATGCACGGCGACGACCCGCTCCCGGTAGGGACGCCGGTCCTGGTCACCGGGGCCACGGGCTTCATCGGCGGGCACCTGGCCGAGCGGCTCGCCGGCGAGGGGCTCGACGTGACCGGGACGGGTCGACGGATCGACGAGGCACGATGGCTCGAGGACGAGGGCGTGCAGCTGCGTCGGGCGGACCTCCTGGACCGGGAGGCGATCCGGGGGCTGGTGTCGGGCCAGCAGGTCGTGTTCCACGCCGCGGGCTGGCTGTATGGCGATCCCGAACAGGCCCGCGCCGTGAACGTCGAGGCCACGGCCGACCTGGTGCGGATCTGCGCCGAGGAGCGCGTACGCCGCGTGGTCCACGTCAGCACGCTGGCGGCGTACCGGCGGACCGACTCGCCCGCGGATCTCACCATCGACGAATCGCACCCCCTCGCACCCGATGCCGGCGGCACGTATCAGCGGACGAAGGCAGAGGGGGAGCTGCGGGCCCGCTCGGTGGCCGCGGAGCGGGGCCTCGTGCTGACCGTGGCGAGGCCCGGCATGGTGTTCGGGCCGCGGGCGGACACCTGGACCGTGGGGATGTGCCGGGCCGTGTGCGGTGGAAAGCGCGTGCTGATCGGCGACGGCGACGGCCATTTTCATCCCCTCTACGTCGAGGATCTGACGGACGCCCTCCTGGAGTGCGCGGCCTCGCCGGCGGCAGCCGGAGAAGCCTACAACTTCTGTCAGGATCCGGTCACCTTCCGTGCCTATCTCTCGGAGTACGGCGAGCTCTGCGGGCGGGAGCCGAAGGCGCTTCCCGTCTGGATCGCGCGCCTGATGGTGGCGGCCGACCGTATCCCGGGCGTGGACGTGCCGATGGACGAGACGTGGCTGAACCTGGCCACCAACCGCCTGCGCTTCTCCACCGAGAAGGCGCGTCGGGAGCTGGGGTGGAGGCCGCGGGTCGGATACGAGCGTGGAATGGAGCGCACCAGGGAATGGCTCCGCTCCGAGGGCTTCGTGTGAGCGGGCGTCGGGACCGCCGGGAGGGAGCATGAGTCGTCGACGAGACCGTCTCGGAGTGCTGTCCGCTGCGGTGGCGGGCGCCGCGCTGTGGCTGTCGGCATGCGGCGGCTCACCGGCGCCGGAGGCGGATCTGCTGGTGACCGGCGGGGAGGTGTGGACGGGCAACCCCGACCGGCCGAGGGCGGAGGCCGTGGCGGTCGAGGGGCATGAGATCCTGGCCGTCGGAAGCGCCTCGGATCTCGAATCGTACGTCGGTCCGGACACACGCGTCATCGATACCGCGGGACACTTCGTGGCACCCGGCTTCATCGACAGCCACACCCACTTCGACCGCGCCGGGCGTCTTCTGCTCGGCATCAACCTGCTGGACGTGACCACCGACTCGGCCCTCGTGGAGCGCGTCGGGGCGGCCCGCCGGCGCCTGCCGGAGGGGGCCTGGATCACCGGGGGTGACTGGGGCGCCTACGCCGAATGGACGCGGGGTTCCGCGGGGAGCAGCGGCGACGGGGGCGAGAGCCAGGGAGGCGCCGAGGCCGGCGGCCGGGACTTCCGGCCCACCCGGTCCCTGGTCGATTCGATTACCCCGAACACTCCCGTCTTCCTCTCCCGCTGGGACGGCGAGGTCTACCTGGCCAACCGGGCGGCGCTGGAGGCAGCGGGGGTGGACTGCGCCACGGAGGGCGCCGAGTGCGACGGCGGGAGGCCCACGGGTCGGCTGACTCCCGCCGCCGCGGAGGTGGTCCGCGAGTCGGTCCCCGAGCGCTCCATGGAGCGGCGCATAGCCGAGGCCGACACCGCCTTCGACCGGCTGCTGGCCGCCGGGGTGACGACGGTCCACGACGTGACGCCGGCGAGCCAGATGCGGGTGTTCGAGGAGCTCCAGCGCCGCGACTCCCTGGAGGTGCGGGTCTACGCCCGCCCGATCCTCGACGACTGGGACGAGCTGCGGGCGGCCGGCATCCAGCAGGGCTTCGGCGATCGGTGGCTGCGGCTCGGCACCCTCAAGGGCTTCGTGGACGGAATCATGGGGAACTCCTCCGCGCGCTTCTACGAGCCCTACGACCACACCGGAGAGCGGGGGAACTGGCGGGAGATGGTCCGCCGGCCGCCGGGCATCCAGCGGCTGATGACCGGAGCCGACTCCTCCGGCCTGTGGATGGGGATCCACGCCATCGGCGACCAGGCCATCGACACGATGCTCACCATGTACTCGCGGGTCCTGGAGGAGAACGGGCCAAAGGACGCCGACGGCGCGGCGGGACTCGAGGAGCGCCGCAACCGGATCATCCACACCCAGGTGCTGCGCGGCCCGGAGGTGGCGGACCGGATCGCCGAGCTGGGACTCGTCGCCGAGGTCCAGCCCATCCACGTCTCCGACGACATGCGGTGGATGGAGGAGCGGATCGGCGAGGAGCGCTCGCGGTGGGCGTACGCCTTCGGGACGCTGGAGGAGGCCGGGGTGCGTCTCTCATTCGGCAGCGACTGGCCCGGGACGAATGCCGCCTGGTATCCGACCAGCCCGGTGAAGGGCATTTACGCGGCGGTGACGCGGAAGACGCTCTCCGGTGAGCCGGAGGGAGGCTGGTTCCCGGAGGAGCGCGTGAGCGTGGAGACGGCACTGCGCGCCTACACGGTGAACAATGCCTGGGCGGAAGGCCGCGAGGACAGGAAGGGTTCCATTGAAGCCGGGAATCTGGCGGACCTCGTGGTTCTGGATCGGAGCCCCCTGCAGGTTCCCGCCGACAGCATAAGGGCGCTGGAGGTCCTGTACACGATCATCGACGGCCGGGTGGTCCACGAGGTGCCGTGAACGTCGGTCGATCAGGGGATTGCGGACCGGTCCTCGCCCGTGGAGGCTTGGGAGCCAGCGCGCGGCCTCCTGCGGGAGCGGCGCCGACGGAAGAGTCTCATCGCAGCGCGGGAGACGGGACGACATGACGACGGTGTACCTGAACGGAGACTTCCTTCCCAAGCGTGAGGCCACGGTCTCGCCGGACGACCGGGGGTTCCTGCTGGCGGACGGCATCTACGAGGTGACACCGGCCTACGACGGGGAGTTCTTCGGCCTGGACGGCCACCTGGAGCGCCTCGAGCGCGGGCTGGACGAGCTCCGCATCGGGCTGGACGTCGGGCCGCTGGGCGATGTACACCGACGGCTGCTGGCGGAGAACGGGCTCACCGACGTGCCCACCGCCAAGGTCTACCTCCAGGTCACCCGTGGTGCCGCGCGTCGGCAGCACGCCTTTCCCGACCGGGAGCCGGCGCCGACGGTGTACGCCTACGCCACCGAGTGGAAGGCGCCGGCCCCTGGGGAGTGGGAGGAGGGCTATTCGGCCGTCACGGTTCCGGACCGCCGGTGGAGCCGGGTGGATATCAAGAGCATCGCCCTGCTTCCGAACGTTCTGGCGCAGCAGGCCGCACGCGACGCCGGCGCGGACGAGTCGATCTTCGTTCACGACGGGGTGGCCATCGAGGGGGCGCACGCCAACTTCTGGGCCGTGCTGGACGGGACGGTCGTCACCCACCCGGCCACGAACCGCATCCTCCCGGGTATCACCCGCGCCACGGTTCTCGAGGCGGCGCGCGAGCGGGGGCACGCGGTACGGGAGCGCCCGATCCAGGTGGAGGAGCTGCCGGGAGCCGCCGAGCTGTTCCTGACGGGCACCACCACCGAGATCCGGCCCATCACCGAGCTGGACGGAGAGCCGGTGGCGGACGGCTCGCCCGGACCGGTGAGCCGGGATCTGTTCACCGCCTACCGGGAGAGGGTGGGAGGGGCCGATCCGGCGTTCGCGGCCCCGGCCGGGGGGGCGTAGCGGGACCCGCCCGTCTACAGGCTCGCCCCCAGGGGGAGCTGCGCCATGGTCACCAGGCCGGGGTCGGCCTCCACGGTGCGGGGTATCATGTTGGCCACGACGGCGGCCGTGGCGCGGTCCCCGTGGACGCCGCCGCGGATCTTCATGTCGACCGGCGGAACACCCCGGATCTTCACCGCGTCGCCGGGCTCCTCGGCGCCCACGTACATCGCCAGCTCGAGGCGCAGCACCTCGCGTCCGTCGCGGCTGCCGGTGATGAGCTGGCGCACGCCCGCTGCCTCACCCTCCTCGACCTCCACGACGTCGGTGGTCACGGGGCGGGGAGCGGTCACCGGCTCGATCACCTCGTCGGAGAACGTCAGCCCGCTCCAGCCCACGGCAGCGGCCAGTAGCCGGGCGGATTCCTGGAGCCCGACGTGGCGGACCTCACCCTCGTCCCGGCGCCGGCGCCACTCGTCGAGGTCCAGGCCCGCACCGATCTTCTCCTGAAGGCCCCCCCTCCGCTCCGAGGCGTTCACGATTCGGCTCGCCGTCACGTGTTCCACGCTCTGGCACGAGACGCTGAGCACGGCGGGCAGCGCGTCCAGGAGGAACCCCGGGTTGATGCCGGTTCCGAGCACCGTGCTCCCCCCCTCGCGTGCGGCCTCGTCGAGGCGCCGGGCCAGCCGATCGTCGAGCGGGAAGGACAGCTCCTCGCAGGTGGAGACCACCGACCGTCCGTCCTTCAGGTGGTGGACGACCTGGTGTGTGGCTGACTCCAGATCCGAGACGGTGGCGTGGGCCACCAGATCACAGTCGACGTCCAGGGAAGGGGTGACTTCGACGCCGACCTCGCGGTCGAGTTCCGCGAGCTCGGCCAGCGGCCGCCCTTCCAGGGCCGGATCCACGTCCACGCCGGCCACCAGCTCCGCCCATCGCCTGCCGGCCAGCACCTGGACGATCTCCTGTCCGATGGGCCCGAGCCCCATGACGGCGACTCGGACGGGGTCGGAGGGCGTCGGGTTGGCGCGGCTGTCCGCGAAGCTGTCGTCGGGCATGGAGCGCTCCTGCTGTCGGTCCGGTGATCGTGGGGCGATCGGGGCCGACGGCCCGAGGTCGTCCGGCGCGCGAGATCCGGGCGGCCTCCACCGTCAAACGGCCCGGAAGAATTCAAGAACTGGCCGGAGACGCAAGGGGGCGGCCGTTCCTCCGGGGCTATCCCGGATCACGCGGCCGCTTAAGTTTAGCGGTCCGCCGGTAGACCCCGCAGTGCAGAGACTCGAGGTCCAGGAAAGGAGACCGCGCATGCCGCGCCGAGTGGTGGGAGCCGTGATCCCCGACGATCGTGGTCGCGTGCTCCTGTGCCAGCGACCCGAGGAGAAGCGTCATGGCGGACGCTGGGAGTTCCCCGGAGGCAAGATCCTGCGGGGGGAGTCGATGCTCCAGGCGGCCCGGCGAGAGATCGGCGAGGAGCTGGGCGTCGAGGTGGTGGGCGTGAAGGGGCAGCCGGTGCCGGTCCAGGACCCGGGATCGGAGTGGGTCGTGGAGTTCGTGGAGACCGTGGTGCAGGGCGAGCCCCGGGCTGACGAGCACATGGAGGTGGTCTGGGTCCCGCTGGACGAGGTCGAGGACTACGACCTGGCCCCGCCGGACCGCGAGTTCGCCGAGGGCTACCTGAGCTCCATGGTCGGAGCGGGCTGAAGCCTCTCCGGGAGCTCCCGGCCGCAGCCGGCGGCTTCAGCCGGCCGAGCGTACCCGGCGTCCCCGCCACAGGTCGGGGTGGAACAGCAGCAGCACGGTGAACAGCTCCAGGCGCCCGACCACCATGAGGAACGTCAGGAGGAGCTGGGCCGTCGGGCCCATCCACCCGTAGTTGTCGACGGCACCCACCTCACCGAGTCCGGGGCCGATGTTTCCCAGCGTGGCGGCCGCCGCCCCCACTGCCGTCACCAGGTCCATGCCGAGGAAGGAGAGGAGCATCGTCCCGACGGCGAAGACCATGAGGTAGAGGACCAGGAAGGCCACGATCCGCAGCAGGACGTCCTCCTGCAGCACCCGGCGTCCGACCCGGGTCAAAATCACCGCTCGCGGGCGGAGGCTCTTCTTCATCTCGGTGAACATGTGCTTCACGAGCACCTGCACGCGGACGGCCTTCATGCCGCCCCCCGTGGAGCCGGCCATGCCTCCCACGAACATGAGGAGGAGAAGGACCACCTGGGCCCCGACGGCCCACTGCTCGTAGTCGGCGGTCACGTAGCCGGTGGTGGTGACGATGGAGACCGTCTGGAAGGCGGAGTGGCGTAGCGACTCCTCGAACCCCTGGTCCGCGAAGTGTCCGCCGGCCAGCACTGCCGCCAGCACCAGCCCGCCCGCCCCCAGGAGGAGCTTGCCGAAGAACCGCCACTCGGCGTCGTCCCGGTAGACGGCGGGCCCCCGGTGCAGGGCGCGGTAGTGTAGGGCGAAGTTCACTCCGGCCAGGAACATGAAGAGGATCGTCACCCACTGGACGTAGGCGGAGTCGAAGGCCGCGATGGACTCCGCCTCCGGGGAGAACCCGCCGGTGGAGAGAGTGGTGAAGGCGTGGGTGACGGCATCGAAGAGGGAAGCTCCCCCGAGCATCCACAGGACGGCCTGTGCCGCAGTGAGTCCGGCGTACACGTACCAGAGGAGCTTCGCCGTCTGCGTGATCCGGGGTTGCAGCCGGGAGGGTGTCGGCCCCGGCACCTCGGCCTGAAAGAGCTGCATTCCGCCGACGCCCAGGAAGGGGAGGACGGCCAGGCCGAGGACGATGATCCCCATGCCTCCCATCCACTGGGTGAAGTTCCGCCAGAAGAGGATGCCGTGGGGCAGCGCCTCGATGTCGCCGAAGACCGTGGCCCCGGTGGTCGTGAAGCCGGAGATGGAGTCGAACAGGGCCGCCGCCGGCGACGAGAGGACGCCGGTGAACAGGAAGGGGAGGGCGCCGGCCGCCCCGACGGCCAGCCAGGCCAGGGCCACCACGGCGTAGCCCTCCCGCACCGTCAGGTCCCGCTCCACTTCCGTGGTGGAAACGGCCGTGCCTCCCACGGCCAGGCTGATCCCGGCGGTGAGGGCGAAGGCGGCGGCGTCGCCTTCGCCGTAGAACAGGGCAACCAGCGCGGTGACGACCAGGGCTCCGGTGAGGGCCAGGAGGATGAGGCCCACGACGTGGACCAGGTGACGGATCCTCATGTCCGGGCCCCTCCGTGCCGGATTCGCCGCGTGGAGGCGGCTGCGCCGCTCACACGAAGAACCGCTGGAACTCCGAGATGAGATGCGGAGCGGCGAAGAGGATCACCCGGTCTCCGGGGTGCAGGGGATCGTGCCCCCGGGGCGTGAAGACCTCGTCGCCCCGCACGATGGCGCCCACCAGGCCCCGCTCGGGCAGGTCTGCCTCGGCGAGGGGCTTGCCAGCGATGGGCGCGGAGTCGGACACCTCCACCTCCATGGCTTCCACGTGAGCTCCCTTGAGCGTGGCCACGGTCCGCACGTCGCCCCGGCGCACGTAGCGCAGAATGGCGTTCACGGTGGACATGCGCGGAGAGACGGCGGCGTCCACGCCGACCCGGTCCACCAGGGGCAGGTAGTCGACGCGGTGCATGAGGCTGATGACCTTCCGGGCGCCGATGGTCTTGGCCAGGAGACCGGCCAGGAGGTTCGTCTCGTCCTGCCCCGTCAGCGAGACGAAGCCGTCGATTCCGGCCACGCCCTCCATCTCCAGCAGCTCCTGATCGGTGGCGTCGCCGTGCAGCACCAGCGCCGCGGGCAGCTTCTCGGCCAGCTCCTGGCAGCGGTGGCGATCCGCGTCCAGGATCGTGCAGTCCACTTCGTGCTCCTCCAGGTGCCGGGCCAGGTAGACGGCCTCCCGGTTGCCGCCGGCGATCATCACGCGCTCCAGGTTGAAGCGGTCGTAGCCCGCCAGGGGCGGAACAGCCGGCAGGTCCTCGGCCCGGGAGAGGACGTAGATGTGATCCCCGGGCTCGATCCGGCTGGAGCCCCTGGGAATCTCCGTCTCGCCGTCGCGGACGATGGCGACCGTGACCCAGCTCCGGTCCTCCAGCTTCCGATCCAGCTCCATCAGATCGAGGCCTGCCACCGGGGCACCTTCCCGGACCCGGAGGCCGACGAGCTGGAGCCGCCCCTCGGCGAAACGGATCAGGTCGGTGGCCGCCTCGCTGTTGAGGAGCTGGAAGATCTCCCAGGCGCACTCGCGCTCCGGGCTGATCAGGAGGTCGATGCCCAGCTGCTCGTGGGAGAGGACGCCGTTCTCGCCGTAGTAGTCGGTGCTGCTGAGCCGGGCCACCCGAAAGCCGGCCCCCACCTGGGACGCCACCATGCAGGCCACCAGGTTCACCTCGTCCTGGCTGGTGACCGCCAGCAGGAGATCGGCCTGCGAGACGCCGGCCTCCTGCAGCACGGGGAACGAGGCCCCGTTTCCCGTCACAGGCAGGACGTCGAGGTGGTCGCCGACGACCTCCGTGCGCTCGGGGTCCTTGTCGATGACCACCACGTCCTCGCCCTCCTCCGAGAGGCGCTCGGCGAGGTGGTAGCCCACGGCTCCGGCTCCGATGATCAGAATACGCATGGCGGTCAAGGGTAGGGGGCTGGCGTCGCGGAGAGAACCCTCCGTGCCGGCTGCGTGCTGGCGACGGACTGGCCCGTCGCAGGCGTCTCCATACATTCATGGACGCACGTTGCGACACAAGTATCCCGATGATGACGGAGGTTCGACGATGGACGCGGTCTCGAATGTACCCCCCCGCATAACGCGCGCAGGCACGGCGCTTCTCGCTGCCGCCCTGGCCGCGATTCTCCTCGCTCCGGCTTCCGCTCTCGCCCAGGACGTCCCCGCGCCGGAGTCGGTGATCGGCTTCGAGCTGGGGTCGGACTACCGGCTGGCCGACTACGACCAGCTCACCGGGTACTACCGCCAGCTGGACGAGGCGTCGGACCGGATGATGCTCCGGGAGATCGGCACATCGGTGCAGGGACGCCCGCTTTACGTGGCCTACGTGTCGAGCGCCGAGAACCTTCGGAACCTCGATGAGTACCGGGACATCTCGCGCCAGCTGGCCCGCGCCGAGGTCGACTCGGCGGAAGCCCGACGCCTCTCCCGCCAGGGCAAGGCCTTCGTGTGGATCGACGCCGGCCTCCACTCCACGGAGGTGTCGCCGGCCCAGGCCATGCCCCGGACCGCCCACAGGCTGGTGACGAGCGAGACGGCGGAGGTCCGGAAGATCCGGGAGAACACCGTCGTGATGCTCATGCCGGTGATGAACCCTGATGGGCTGGACATCGTCGTGGACTGGTATCGCGAGCAGAGAGGCACGCGCTTCGAGACGGCCTCCCTCCCCACCCTCTACCACGAGTACACGGGCCACGACAACAACCGCGACTGGTTCATGCTGCTCATGCCGGAGAGCCAGTCGGTGGCGCAGCAGATCTGGCACCGGAACTACCCGCAGATCGTCTACAACCACCACCAGGCCGGCGAGCCTCCCCCCGCGATCGTCATCCCCCCCTTCGCGGACCCGATGAACCCGAACATACCGGACCGGGTGACCACAGGGGTGAACACCATCGGAAGCGCCATCGCCCAGCGCATGGCGAAGAAGGACATGCCGGGCGTCGTCTCTCGGGAGACGTACACGATGTGGTGGAACGGGGGCATGCGGACGGCGCCTTACTTCCACAATCAGATGGGCATCCTCTCGGAGGTGATGAGCACCGCGTACGCCACGCCGAAGGAGTACGATGCGGAGGACTTCCCGGAGAGCATGCGCCGGCCCAGCGTGATGCACGCGAATCCCTGGGAGGGAGGCTGGTGGCGCCTCTCCGACCAGGTCGCCTATGAGAGAGTCGCCTCGATGGCCGTGGCCGAGGTGGGGGCCGACATGAAGGAGAAGTGGCTCTTCGGGAACTGGCAGATGGCGAACCGGGCGGTACAGAAGGGCGAGTCCGGTGACCCGTACGCGTGGTTGATCCCCGCCGACCAGTGGGACGCCGGCGCGGCGCACGAACTGGTGAGCGTGCTGCGCAGGAACGGCGTCGAGGTCCACCGCGCCACCGGGTCCTTCCGCGCCGGCAGCCGGCAGTACGACGAGGGCACCTACATCGCCTACTCGGGCCAGGCCTACCGACAGGTGCTCGTGGACCTGATGGAGCCCCAGGACTATCCGACGCAGCGGCAGTATCCGGGCGGTCCCATCGACACGCCATACGACCTGGCCGGCTGGACCCTGCCCATGCAGATGGGCGTGGACGTCCACCGTCCGGCCGAGGCGTTCGAGGCGCCGACCGAGGCCGTGCAGGCGGTCGACGTCTCGCCGCCCCCCTCCGCGGTCTCCGGCTCGGGCCCGGTCTACCTGATCACCACGAAGCGAAACGACGCGTTCGGCGCGGTGAACCGGCTCCTGGCGGACGGCGCCGAGGTGAGCCGGGCCGCGGCGTCGTTCCGGGCCGACGGACGGAGCTGGGCGGCCGGCACCTTCCTGGTACGAGCGGACCGCGGGCGCCTGGAGACGGTGGCCAGCGATGCCGGCCTCGAGGTCGTGGGGGTCGGGCAGGGGCCAGATGTCGAGACCCTGGGCCTGGAGCCCCCCCGCGTGGGACTGTACCGGAGCTGGGACCCCAGCATGGACGAGGGCTGGACCCGGTGGACGTTCGAGCAGTGGGACTTCCAGTTCGAGACCGTACGCGACGCCGACCTGCGCGGCGGCGATCTCTCCTCGTTCGACGTGATCGTGCTGCCGCAGCAGGACGCGGACGACATCCTGCACGGCAACGCCCCGGGCACGATGCCGGAGGAGTACGTGGGCGGCGTCGGCGTGGAGGGGACGGCCGCCCTGAAGCGGTGGGTCGAGAACGGCGGCACGCTCGTCACCCTGGACCGGGCCAGCGAGTACGCCACCCGCGTGATGGGCGTGCCCGTGGAGAACGCCGTGGTCGGGGTGCCCCGTCAGCAGTTCTTTATCCCGGGGAGCCTGATCCGCACCGAGGTGGACACGAGCGACCCGCTGGCCTGGGGCATGCAGGACACGGCCGCCGCCTATTACGTCCAGAGCCTGGCCTTCGACCCGGTTCCGGTGGCCTCCGAGCCCAACGGCGCCGAGGGTCCGAAGACCGCCTCGCGCCGCCTGGACGTGGCCGTGCGCTACGCCGGCGAGGATCTTCTCATGAGCGGCTGGGAGAACGGTGCCCGTGAGCAGCTGGGCGGCGAGGCCGCGGTGCTCCGCGTCCCGATGGGGCAGGGAACCGTGGTGCTCACGGGCTTTCGGACGCAGTTCCGGGCCCAGCCGCGGGGCACCTTCAAGCTGCTGTTCAACGCCCTGTATTCCTCCACGACCCGGGGGCTGCCCTTCGAGACCACCCACGCCGGCGAGATGGCCGTGGGAGATGGGAGCGGGGCCGCTGTCGGCGAGGCGGCCGTGGCCGGGACGAACTGACGCGCCGGCTCGCCCTCGGCCGGGAGCGACGGGAGGGCGGTCCCGGGCTGCCCTTTTGTCGGCCGAGCCGCCCTGCTTATCCTGCCTGCGGCCGTGGGACGGGGCGTCCGCGGATGCCCGCGTGTGACGGTGGACTGCTCCGTCTCGTCGAAGGGCCCACACGCGGTGCGCGAGGACCGGACGGGAGATCGTGCGCGCGCCATGCTCACAAGCACCACCGGGAGGAACCCATGAAGAAGCTCGTGATGACCGTCGTCGCCGCCGGAGCCCTCTGCCTCGCCATACCCGGCCAGGCGGACGCGCAGGTACACCTGGGCCCCCAGGTGAGCATCGGGGACGCCGACGTGGGCATCGGGGGCAGGGTCCTGGTCAACCTGTCGGACATGGAGGGCTGGGAGGGCTCCGGGAGCTTCGACATCTATCCCGACAGCGATCTCTGGGAGGTAAACGGAAACCTCCATTACAACTTCTCCATCGAGGGGGCTCCGGGCCTCTTCCCTTACGTGGGCCCCGGACTGAACATCAGCCACGTCGACGAGCCCGTCGACGACACCGAGCTGGGCGTGAACTTCGTGGCCGGCACCAAGTTCCGGGCGGCCGAGCGCTTCACCCCCTACGCCGAGCTCCGAATCATCGCGGAGGGACATCAGGATCTGGTCGTCACCGGCGGCCTGCTGTTCTAGCCCGCCTGGAGGTCGAACATGACCGACTCCGAGCCGGACGAGGATTCGAGGGAGGGGCGATCCGGCGGACAGCGGGGTGAGCGCACGCCCCTGGACCGCCGACGCTTTCTCCAGCTGGGTGCCGCCGGGGGTCTGGCCGCGGCCGTGCCGGGCGCCGGGGCGTGGACGGGCCGGGAAGGGGAGCCGTCCCCCGGGGCCGGCCGATCGCTCGGCGGTGACGCGGAGCCCGCCACCGACGGCGGATGGGACGACTTCGAGCTGGCCGGTGCCGGCGTGGCCGATCTGCAGGAGGCCATGGACTCCTGCCGGTGGACGGCCCGGGGTATCGCAGCCCGGTACATCGAGCGGGTCCGGGCCCTGGACGAGCGGGGGCCCGAGCTGCGGCAAGTCCTGGAGGTGAACCCGGACGCCCTCTCGTCGGCCGACCGATTGGACCGCGAGCGGGAGCGTGGAGAGTCCCGGGGCCCGCTGCACGGGATTCCGGTGATCCTAAAGGATAACATCGACACCGGCGACCGCATGGACACGGCCGCGGGGTCGCTGGCCCTGGCCGGCACGTCAGCTCCACGGGACGCCTTCATCGTCGAGCGGCTGCGGGAGGCGGGCGCCGTGATCCTGGCGAAGGCGAACCTGAGCGAGTGGGCCAACTTCCGCTCCACCGAGTCCTCCAGCGGATGGAGCAGTCGGGGAGGCCAGGGAAGGAACCCCTACGCGCTCGACCGCACGCCCTGCGGGTCGAGCTCCGGCTCCGCGGCGGCCGTCGCCGCTGAATTCGCTCCCCTGGCCATCGGCACCGAGACGGACGGATCCGTGACGTGCCCCGCGGCGGCGTGCTCCGTGGTCGGGGTCAAGCCTACCCTGGGTCTGTGGAGCCGCTCGGGAATCATCCCCATCGCCCACAGCCAGGATACGGCCGGCCCGATGACGAAGAGCGTCGAGGACGCGGCGATCCTGCTGGGAGCGCTGACCGGGGTCGATCCCCGTGACCCGAGAACGGAAGACAGCAGGGGGGAGGTGCCGTCCGACTTCACCCGGCTCCTCGATGCCCGAGGACTCGAGGGAGCCCGGCTCGGCGTGGCGCGTAGCGACTTCTTCGGCTACACGGAGGAGACGGACTGCGTGGGCGAGGAGGCGCTCTCCGCCATGGAGGCGGCGGGCGCCGAGCTGGTGGAGGACGTGGACATTCCTCACACCGGGGAGTACGGCGGCGACGAGTGGACCGTGCTCCAGTACGAGTTCAAAGCCGACCTGAACGCGTACCTGGAGGACCGGTCCCGGAGGGCAGGAGGGCTTCCGGTGGAGTCCCTGAAGGACGTCATCCGATTCAACGAGGAGAACGCGGACCGGGAGATGCCCTGGTTCGGTCAGGATATCCTGGAAATGTCCGCCGAGAAGGGGTCGCTGGAGAGCGAGGAGTACCGGGAGGCCCTGGAGCGGAGCAAGCGACTGGCCGGCCCCGAGGGCATCGATGCCGCGCTCGAGGAGCACGGCCTGGACGCCCTGGTCGGCATGACCGCCGGACCGCCGTGGCCCATCGATCTGGTGAACGGAGATGCCGGTGGCGGATCGGCGACGACGCCGGCGGCGGTGGCCGGATACCCGCACGTCACGGTGCCGGCCGGCTACGTGCATGGCCTGCCGGTGGGGTTCTCCTTCGTCGGGACCGCATGGAGCGATCCGGACCTCCTGCGCTACGCCCACGCCTTCGAGCTGGAGATGGATGCGCGCGAACGGCCCCGGTTTCGTAGCACCCGCCGGCTCAGGTGAACAGCCGAGGTACAGTGTCCCGGCAGTCCTGAACGGGAAGCCTCAGGCCGCGTCCTCGCTGGCCGCGTCACACGGCAGCTCCGCGCACACCCGCGTCCCGCGGCCCGGCTCGCTCTCCACCGTGAGCTCGGCGCCCAGGTCGCGGGCACGCTCCCGCATGGCGATGAGCCCCAGGCCCCTGCGGTCCGCCGCCTCGAGCCCCACGCCGTCGTCCTGGATCTCGATGCGGGCCCGCCCGTCCCGGACGCCCACGTCCACGTCCACGGAGTCGGCGGCGGCGTGCTCGATGGCGTTGGCGACCGCCTCCTGCATCATCCGGTACAGCCGGAAGCGCTGTTCCTCCGTTAGGCATTCCCGCAGGCTCGACTCGTCCAGGTCGATTCGGGGCCCGTTTTCACCGGCCAGGTCGCTGGCGTAGGCCCGGAGCGCGCGTCCGACGCCGAGGTCGTCGATCTCGGGTCGGCGGAGCCCCCGTGCCGTCCGCCTCAGCTCCTCCACGGTCTCCCGCGCCAGCTCCTCGCAGTCTTCGAGGACGGGCCTGTCGCCGATCTCGTTCCGGACGGCCCGCAGATGCACCAGCAGCGTCGCGACGCGCTGGGCCGTGCTGTCCCGCAGCCGACGGGCCGTCTCGGCCTGGTCGCGCTCTTCCCGCCTGAAGGTTCTCAGCGTCAGCGCCCGCTGCCGGCGGTGGTAGTCCTCCACCACGTCCAGCATGCGATTGAACACGCCCGTGAGGCGACGGAGGTCCCGGTCCGCTACGGGGGAGCCCCGCGCGCGAGCGGAGAACTCCCCCCCCTCCACGCGGCGTGCCGTCTCCTCGATCTCCTGCACCGGGCCGAGTGCCGTCCGGACAAGGGCCAGGTTGATCACGGCGCCGATACCGACGACCAGCCCTCCGAGCAGGAGAGAGCCGCCGGGAAGGTTCGAGGCGTCTGCACCGCCGACCCAGAGGGCACCGGCCAGGGTGACCAATAGCAGGAGGACGTTGGCGCCCACCAGCTTGTGATAGAGCGGAACCCGGAGGAGTCGGTCCTTAATCCCGGCGAGGGAATCGGGTTCGTGCTGTCTCCGCGTCCTCTCAGCAGGGGGAGACTGCGCCGAACGCCCGGTCGGTGGCACGGTTCGGGACCCTGTCCCTCCGTCGCTCATCCTCGGCTTCCTGTCGGGTGGATCTCGGTGGCCCGCCGCTCGCGTCGCGACCGGGTGCGGCCGTCGTCCCGGCGCCGTTCCATCGGCGGTCGGAAACCAGCCTTACCGAACAACCCTACCGGAAGCGGTACCTGTCGTAAGAAGGGAAGAGCCCGAACCTTTCTGTGGTGAAAATCACCACACCGGGCGGACGCGCGCCGGCCCGACCGGGCCGACGCCGTCGGGGTCCGGGGGTCGGCTCAGACGGCTGCCGGCTCCGGGTGCTCGATCCGCGTGCCGAGGACATTCAGGAACTCCGACAGCCACTCCACGTGAGCGGACCAGGCGGGTGCCGTCACCAGGTTGCCGTCGGTCACGGCCTCGTCCATGTCGGCGTCCACCCACTCGGCGCCGGCGGCCTCCATCTCGGGGCCGACCGCGGGATAACCGGTGACTCTCCGACCCTCGAGAACGCCCGCAGCGGAGAGGATCTGCAGTCCGTGGCACACCGCCGCCACCGGCTTGTCCCGGTCGATGAAGTGCCGGGTCACGTCGAGAACCCGGTCGTCGAGCCTCAGGTACTCCGGCGCGCGTCCTCCGGCCACGACCAGTGCCTCGTAGCTGGACGGGTCCACGTCCGAGAAGGCCGCGTTCAGGGCGAAGGCGTGTCCGGGCTTCTCGCTGTAGGTCTGGTCTCCCTCGAAGTCGTGGATGGCGGTGGGGACCGCCTCACCGGCGTCCCGGTCGGGACAGACGGCGTCCACCTCGTGGCCTACCATCTGGAGCGCCTGGAAGGGGACCATGATCTCGTAATCTTCGCCGTAGTCGCCGACCAGCATGAGGATCTTCTTTCCGTCCACGGTGGCCTCCCGGCTGGAGTCGGAACGCTGACGTCTGTGGGGAAAATCGGGCGAAACGGACGGTGCGGACGCGTCCTCGTCCAGTTCCTACCCCGGTTCCGGCTCCACCGTTCGTCCTCACCCCCGGCGGCTGCCGCCGTACGAGCACGCTCGCCGCTGGTATCGGCGTCATCAGGAGGTGACGCCGAGCCGCCAGGCGTAGAGGACGACGGCCACGGACACGGCCAGGTTGAGGCTGGAGACTCCCTCGCGCATGGGAATCCGGATCTCGCCGTCGGCGCGCTCCAGCAGCGCGTCACTCACCCCGTGGCGCTCGGTGCCGAAGGCCAGTACGGAGCGATCGGGTACGCCGCCGGCGGCCAGCGGGCTTCCGTCCGGATCGACGGCCAGCAGCGTCCGTTGGCCGGGATCGAGCTCGTGTTCGGCGCCAGCCCGGGCCACCGGGAGGGCATAATGCAGGCCCGTCGCTCCCCGCAACGCCGACGCGTGCCACGGGTCGTGCTCGCCGGTGGCCACGAGCCCGGCGGCGTCCGCGGCTGCCGCCGACCGCACGGCTGCCCCCAGGTTGCCCAGATGAGTGGGCCGCTCGAGCAGGACCACCGGACTCGGCTCGGTGGAGGCGATCAGGTCGGCCGCGTCGGCTTCCTGGCGGCGGGCCAGGGCGATCACCCCCGTACCCGGCGTCCGGGGCGCGAGCTCCCCGAAGAGATCGTCCGGCGTCTGCACGGCCCGCCGCGTTATGTCGGCCCGGATCTCCGGCGCGAGCTCCGCGGCCAGGTCGTCCAGCCGGCAGGAGTCCCGGGTGCGTATCTCGAGGATCTCGGCACCGAAGCGGAGGGCGTGCTTCAGGGCGTGAAAGCCCTCGAGGACGGCGATGTCGCGATCGGAGCGGGCACTCCGGTAGCGGTTGATGAGTTCCTGTCGACTCAAGGTCCCCCTAATCTTAGGATCTCCGGTTCAGGGGTCGAGGCCCCGGTGTGTACCGTCCCGAGGATCGCGGGACGGTGGCGTCACGTCTACCGTCGCTCGGATCCGCCCGTCGCCCGGATCGTCCGGCTACGGTGGACCGGCTCCGACGGTTCGGGCGACCGCTGGCCCGGGAGCCGTGTAGGTAAGGTTCGATTCGACGGACGCATATCCACCCTTTCCAGTAGAGGTAGATCAGATGGCCGCAGCAGAACAGGGCGACACCGTCACCGTTCACTACACGGGCACGCTCGAGGACGGTACGGTGTTCGACAGCTCCGAGGAGCGCGATCCGATCTCCTTCGAGATCGGCGCCGACGAGGTCATTCCGGGATTCGAGGATGCCGTCCAGGGCCTCGAGCCGGGCGACACGACGTCCACGACGCTCCCCCCGGAGGAGGCGTACGGCCCCCGGAGCGACGAGCGTATCCTCCCCGTTCCTCGCACCGAGCTCCCGGAGGACATGGACCCCGATGTCGGCGACGAGCTTGAGGTCCAGCTCGAGAACGGCCAGCGGGCCCCGGCTCGGGTCGCCGAGACGGACGAATCGACGGTGACGCTGGACCTGAACCACCCGCTGGCCGGCCGCGAGCTCACCTTTGAGCTGGAGCTGGTAGACGTCGAGTAGCCGCGGCGCGGCCGTCAGGCCCGGAAAACAGTAGCGGCGGACGGCCGTCAGCCGAGGGCGACCGCTGCGCTCACCTCGCAGACAGGTCCCGTGCCAGCCGTTCGGGAGGCCGGTGGTCGTGCGCCTCTCTCGGCGGCGCGTACATGCTCGTGCCACCGCCGGATCGTCCAACATCCGACGCACGGACAGCACGGAAGCCCCCAAGATGCTCGCTCCGACGTTTCGCCGTTCCGGGGTGGGTACGACTGGACGTCCGAGGATCGACGGCGTCCTGAGTCCGGGCGTCGACCGCGGGCTGCCGTGGAATCCCGGCGGCTGCGATCCCTTTTCCGAACTGCGGTGTACGAGCCCGAGGGAGCCGATCGGGAGTGGCAGACCCCCACTTCCGACAGTTCGGTGAACGAGCCAGGGAGTGTGCGGCGATGCAGCGACGACGATTTCTGAAGGCTCTGGGCGTGGCGGGCGCCAGCGCGGCGTTCCCGGCGGCCTGGGGCAGCAGCCCGGGAGGAACGGCCATGGCCGGGAAGTCGGAGGCGGCGGGACAGCAGATTCCGGAGATTGACAAGAGCGAGGAGGAGTGGCGGCGAATCCTCTCGGAGGACCGGTTCCGAATCCTGTTCGAGGAGGAGACGGAGCCCCGCGGATCGAGCCCGCTGCTGGAGGAGAAGCGCGACGGTACCTACATCTGCGCTGCCTGCTTCTTCCCGCTCTTCCCGTCGGACACGAAGTTCGAGAGCGGTACCGGGTGGCCCAGTTTCTACCGGCCCATCGAGGAACACCTGGAGACCAAGCGGGACTTCAAGCTCGTCTTTCCTCGCACCGAATATCACTGCGCGCGGTGCGGGGGGCACCAGGGCCACGTCTTCGACGACGGGCCTCCGCCCACCGGCAAGAGATACTGCAACAACGGGCTGGCCCTCCGCTTCGTCCCGGAGGACGAGGATCTTCCGGAGCTCCGGACCTGATCGGCAACCGGAAGTGAGAGCGAGAGGTGGAGCATGAACAACCACGCCGGAACGCTCCTCACGGCGGCCATCGGCGTCATGGCCCTGGCGGCGATCGGGTTCGGCGCGCCCGCCTCGGGCGGCCCGTCGGGCGCTGGCGTTTCCGCGGAGACCGACGGCCGTGGTGACGGGGCCCCGTCAGACACCGTCGAGCTCGTTTCCACCACCCAGGTCACACCGGAGACGGACGGGATCATGACGACCAGTGAGGGGAACCAGTCGGTCGAGAGCGATGCCTCGGGCGAAGCGACGGCGGAGCGTCCGGACCGCGCCCGCGCCACCTTCGCCGGCGGCTGCTTTTGGTGCATGGAGCCCCCCTACGACGAGCTCGAGGGAGTGCTCTCCACCACCTCCGGATACGCCGGCGGCCACGTGGAAGACCCGAGCTACGAGGAGGTCTCCTCCGGCGGTACCGGCCACCGTGAGGTGATGCAGGTCGTGTACGACCCCTCGGTGGTGAGCTACACCAGGCTGCTGGAGGTCTTCTGGCACAACGTCGACCCCACCGACGACGGCGGGCAGTTCTGCGACCGTGGTTTCCAGTACACGACCGCCATCTACTATCACAACGAGGAGCAGCGGGAGCTGGCGGCGGCGTCGAAGGATCGGCTGCGGGAGTCCGGCATCCTGCCCGGCGAGGTCGTGACCCCCATCGAGCCGCTCGACGCGTTCTACCCGGCGGAGGACTACCATCAGGATTACTACCAGGAGCGTTCCCTCCGCTACAAGTTCTACCGTTGGAACTGCGGGCGCGACGAGCGCCTCGAGGAACTGTGGGGTGAAGCCGCCGGCCGCTGAATCCGCGCCCGCCCGGTCCGGCGGTTTCCATTTTCCTGACCATCTTCCCGCCCATCTTCCTGCCCGTCTCCGTCTTCTTTCGAGGCGCCCCCTTCCTCTCCTTCTGATCGTCGAATGCCGGTGATCGAGTCCCCCTGGCTGACGGTCCTGGCGGCCGCGGCGGCCCTGTACTGGACGATCACGGCTCTCCGCGTGGGGCGGGGGATGGCCGGCATCGATTTCCTCCGTGACCAGGCGCCGGTGGGCCCGGCGGAGGCCCCGGCTATCTCCATCTGCGTCGCCGCGCGGAACGAGGAGGCGAAGGTCGGCGAGGGCGTTCGTTCCATGGTCGAGCTCGACTATCCCGGTCTCGAGGTGGTGGCCGTGGACGACCGCTCGGAGGACGCGACCGGCGAGATTCTCGACCGACTGGCGGAAGAGCATGAGCGGCTCCGGGTGCTGCACGTGGAGGAGCTGCCGCCCGGCTGGCTCGGGAAGAATCACGCCCTCCAGAGGGCGGCGGACGAGGCCCGCGGAGAACTCCTGCTGTTCACGGACGCCGACGCCGTCTTCGCTTCGGATGCCCTCCGGCGGGCCGTCGGCCGCCTGGAGCGCGAGAGCCTCGATCACCTGACGGCGGCGCCGGATCTGGACATGCCCGGTCCCCTCCTCGGGGCCTTCGCCGGCACTTTCCAGGTCTACTTTGCCCAGTTCGCGGAGCCGTGGAGGGCCGCGGACCCGGAGAGCGAACGGCACGTGGGCGTGGGTGCCTTCAACCTGGTCCGGGCGCCGTCGTATCGGGACGCCGGCGGTCACGCTGCGATCCGGTCGCGTCCGGACGACGACATGCAGCTGGCCCGGCTGCTCAAGGCCAGCGGCGCGCGAGCCGACGTGGTGTACGGGACCGGTCAGATCCGCGTGCCCTGGTACGACTCCCTTGGCGAGGCGGTACGGGGGCTGAGCCGATCCTTCTGGGCTGGCCTGGACTACTCGGTGACAGCGGCCGCCGGAAGCCTGGCGGTCACGCTGGCGCTCAACGTCTGGCCCTGGGTCGGAGCCGCGGTGACGTCGGGGACGGCACGATGGCTGAACCTGGTGGCGGTGGCCGGTTCGGCGGGGCTCTTCGCCGGCACGGCTCGTTACTCGCCGGTGCGGCCGTGGCTCGCGGTCCTGTGGCCGGTGACGAGCCTGGTGTTCGCTTGGATCACTGTCCGCTCCACCGCCGGGGCGCTGATCCGTGGCGGAATCGAGTGGCGCGGCACCTTCTATCCGCTAGAGGAGCTCCGGGACGAGGGCGGACCCGGGTCGTGACTCCGTGATTGCACCGCCCGTACGAAGCGGCTAGCCTGCCGGGCGTCGCCTGCCCTATCGCGGCGGAACGGATTCATCCGGAGGCAGGCGAGTCGCGAACAGGGCTCTCGGCACGGAGGAGGCCGGCATGCGCGGCGATGCGGACGACGGTTCTGGGGCCGGACGCGAATCGGGACCGGAGCGGCGCGGTGAGGACCCCGGAGGCTGGCACCTGCTCGCCCGGCAGCCTGCGTGGAGAGGAGCCTCCGTCGGCGCGGCGCTCTCGGTGGCGACCGCGGGTCTGCTGGCGGGCTGGTTCTGGCAGTCGGGCTTCGGACGCGTGGTCGATCTCGGGGCCGGAGCCGCGGCGGGTCTGCTCCTGGCGATCCTGGGATCGGCCGCGGCCGGTCTGGTCCTGACACTGGTCCGGACTGGTCCTGTTCCGCGGGCCTTCGCCGCTGTCTTCGTGGGTTCGGTCGCGGGGCTCTTCGTACTGAACGAGCTCCCCTACCTCGGACTCCGCTTCCCGGAGGAGATTTTCCTCTGGGGCGGCCCGGCGTACGTGGCCGCCGAGGCACTGGGCATCGGGAGCCTGTGGCACCTGTTCACGGGCCGCTTCCGCGGGGAGGGCTCGCCCGGCTACCTGGCGGGCGGGAGTCTGCTCACCGTGGCGGTGGCTGTGAACGTGGCCGGCGTGTGGTGGCTCGGGAGCCCGGGGCCCGGCCCGGTGGAGGAGCTCTCACCGGCCCCGGTGACGGAGCGGGCGCCGGCACAGCTCGACGTCGGCAGTCCGGCTTCGACCGGAGCGTACGACGTGGAGGAGCTGACGTACGGTAGCGGGGAGAATCCCCGTCGGCCGGAGTTCGGCGAGAACGTCGACCTGGTGTCGCCGCGGGTGGACGGGCGGGAGATGATTCCGGCGTGGGAAGGCTTCACCGCCCGGGTCCGGGAGCGGCTCTGGGGCTTCGGGCCCGAGCAGTTTCCGCTGAACGGGAGGGTCTGGTATCCGGATGCGGACGGGAGCTTCCCGCTGGTGCTCATGGTCCACGGCAACCACTCCATGCTGGACTACTCCGACGCGGGCTACGAGTACCTGGGCCGCCTGCTGGCCAGCCGCGGCTACGTGACGGCCTCCGTCGACGAGAACTTCATCAACGGGAGCTGGTCCGGCGGCTTCGACACTGGAGAGATGCCGGCGCGGGCGTGGCTCCTCCTGGAGCACCTGGAGCAGTGGCACCGGTGGGCACGGGAGCCGGGAAATCCGTTCTACGGCATCGTGGACACGACCCGGATCGGGGTCGTCGGCCACTCGCGGGGCGGGGAGGCGGTGGCCATGGCGTCGGCCTTGAATCGGGTCCCGTACTATCCCGACGACGCCGACGTGGCCTTCGACTACGGCTTCGATATCGAGTCCGTGGTCGCCATCGCCCCCACCGACCGTCGCTACGAGCGCAGGCTGGCTCCGGAGGCGGCCAGCTATCTCGTGCTGCACGGCTCCTACGACAGCGACGAGGCCAGCTTCGAGGGGGTCCGGGTCTACCAGCGAGCCGGGCTCGGGGAGGGCGACTTCAAGGCCGCGGTCTTCATCCACGGGGCCAACCACGGCCAGTTCAATACCGGCTGGGGTCGACGCGACGTCGGAAACCCCGAGGGCTGGCTGCTCAACACGGCGCCCATCATGCCGGGCGAGGAACAGCGGCAGGCGGCGAAGGTCTTCGTCGCCGGTTTCCTCGATGCCACGCTCCGCGGACGCGACCGGTACCGGGCGCTTTTCCGGGACCATCGGGCCGCGCGAGAGTGGCTGCCCGAGACGCTCTTCGTCACCCGTTACCGGGACACGAACGTGCGCCAGCTGGCGACGTACCAGGAGGACCTCGACCTCACCACCGGGACGGGGATCGGCGTCACGATTGCAGGAGAGTCGCTCCGGGAATGGCGGGAGCAGGAGCTCGAGTTCCGGGACGGCGACGGGCAGTCCAACGACGCCGTGCTGGTGGCCTGGCGATGGCCGGACACGGCCGAGGTCGATTCGGTCGGCGTCGGGAGCGGCGACGCGTACCGTCGGGCGGCCGATGGACCCCCGGTGTACCAGCTGCGTCTGGACCCGGACTCCCTCGAGGGGGGAGCCCCGGACTCGGCCGCCCGGCTCCTCTTCTCCGTGGCCTCAATGGAGCCGGACCTGACCCCGGCGGACACGGCCGGCCCGGAGGAGTCGCGGGCCGATACGATGTCCGGAACAGGGGCCGGGGCGGAGGTCCCGGAGGTGCCCGGGGGCGGTGACCGGATCGATCTCACGGTGGAGCTGGTGGACGGCGATGGGACGCGGTCACGTATTCCGCTCTCCGAATATCGTCCCGTGCCGCCTCGCGTCGAGATCAGGCTGTTCAAGACGATGGGGCTCACACGCCAGAGGATGTCCCGTCGGTCGGAGCCGCTGCTACAGAGCTACCGTCTGCCGCTGGCGGACTTCGCGGAAGAGGCCCCGGGCTTCGATCCGACGAGCCTGTCCCGGGTGCGGTTCGTCTTCGACCGGACCCCGTCGGGAAGCGTGGCCCTGGACGACGTGGCGCTGGCGGCCGGCGGGTCGTCACCGGTCGAGGGGGTGGGGAGGGTGGTGTGGTCCAACTGGCGCTGAGGCAAAGTCGGCGCGAGCATACGGCAGGCAAGACGTTACCTGAGTACCGGTTCGAAGAGTCCGAAGAGGGAGAGAGAAGACGCATGCATCGATTGCTCCGCGCAGCCGCCCGCCCGATCCGACGCCGTCCGGGTCCGTTCGCCGCACTCCTGGCCCTCGCCCTGATTCCGGCGGCCTGCGGGCCCGCAGGCCAGGAGCCCGCGGACCTGGTGCTCCGTGGGGGCACGGTCGTCACCGTCGATTCCACCCGTCCCACGGCCGAGGCTCTGGCTGCCTCCGGGGACACGATCGTGGCCGTCGGGCCCGGCGCCGAGATCGAGTCGTACGTCGGACCCGACACTCGTGTGATCGACCTGGACGGACGGATGGCTGTGCCCGGCTTCGTGGAGGCCCATGGCCACTTCATGGGCATGGGAAGCGCCCAGATGCAGCTGGACCTTCTGGGCACCGGAACCTGGGACCGCGTCGTCCGAATGGTGGACTCGGCGGCGGCCGAGGCGGAGCCCGGCGAATGGATTCTGGGCCGGGGCTGGCACCAGGAGAAATGGGATGAGCTTCCCGAGCGGACGGTGCAGGGGTTTCCCGTCCACGATCGCCTGAGCGAGGTGGCGCCCGAGAACCCGGTCCTCCTCAGCCACGCCAGCGGCCACGCGGCCATCGCCAACGCCCGCGCGATGGAACTGGCCGGCCTCGAAGCCGACACGGAGGCGCCCTCCGGCGGCGAGATCGTCCGGGACGGACAGGGGCGACCAACCGGTGTCCTCGTCGACGAGGCGGAATCCCTGGTCGGGGACGCGCTCGATTCGGCGCGGGCCGACATGTCACGGGAGGAGCAGCGAGAGCGCTACCGGGAGATGGCCGAGCTCGCGGTGCAGAACGCGCTGGAGCACGGCGTGACCAGCTTCCACGACCAGGGCGCTGCCTTCGAGGCCATACGAATGTACCGGCGCATGGCCGACGACGGGGCCATGCGGATCCGGATGTACGCCATGGTCTCCCAGAGTGAGGTCACGCCCGAGCAGGCCGACTCCCTGGCCGCGATCCGGACGGTGGGCTACGCAGACGGGCATCTGACGGTGCGCTCGGTGGGGGAGGTCACCGGGGACGGTGCGCTCGGGTCCCGCAGTGCGTGGATGATCGAGCCGTACGCGGACCGCGCCGGCTACACCGGGGTGAACGTCACCGACCTGGAGCGGATTCGGGAGATCGCCCGTATCTCCATGGAGCATGGCTTCCAGGTGGCGGTGCACGCCATCGGGGATCGGGCCAACCGGGAGACCCTGGACATGTTCGCGGCCCTGTTCGACAGCGCGGGCGTCGACGGCGACACGCTGCGCTGGCGCGTCGAGCACGCCCAGCATCTCCGCCCCGAGGACATCCCGCGCTTCGGAGAGATGGGGGTCGTGGCCTCCATGCAGGCCATGCACGCCTGCTCCGACGCCCCCTACGTGGTCCAGCGCCTGGGGCGTGAGCGCGCACGGCAGGGAGCCTACATGTGGAGGGCGCTGATGGAGTCCGGCGCGGTGGTGAACAACGGCACGGACGTGCCGGTGGAGAACATCGACCCGCTAAACAGCTTTCACTGCTCGGTGACGCGGGAGATCGCCACCCGGGAGGAATCAACGTTCTACCCGGAGCAGTCGATGACCCGCCAGCAGGCCCTCCGGTCGTACACGATCAACGGGGCCTACTCGGCCTTCGCCGAGGAACGCCGCGGCTCCCTGGAGCCCGGAAAGCTGGCCGACATCACCGTGCTGTCCCGGGACATCATGACCATACCCGCCGACTCCATTCCCGCCACGCATGTCGACTTCACGGTGGTGGGAGGCGACGTGGAGTACGCCCGGGAGGCGGGAGGCGGCGAGGCAGCCTCGAGTCCCGGCGGAACCTGACGAACACGGGAGGCCGACATGAGCGTCCGGACGGATTGGCTGGAGCGAATTCGAGGCTCGATCGTCGGTCGGGACCAGGTGGTGCGTGGTCCCTTCGGGCCCCGGAGGGTCACGTACGCGGACTACACGGCGTCGGGCCGCTCGCTGGGCTTCATCGAGGACTTCATCCGGGACGCGGTCCTCCCGCTCTACGCCAACACCCACACCGAGAGCTCGGGCACGGGCCTGCAGACCACCCGCTTCCGCGAGGAGGCGAGGGAGATCATCCGCGAGGCCCTGGGCGCCGGAGAAGAGCACGCCGTCGTGTTCGCGGGCTCCGGCTCCACGGGCGCCATCGATCGCATGATCGGGGTCCTGAACCTCCGGATCCCCAACGACCTGGACGACCGGTACGGACTGTCGCAGCGGATTCCGGAGGACGAGCGACCCGTGGTGTTCATCGGCCCCTACGAGCACCACTCGAACGAGCTGCCGTGGAGGGAATCGGTGGCCGACGTGGTCCGCATCCACGAGGACCTCGACGGCGGCATCGACCTGGAGGAGCTCGACCGGGAGCTGCAGCGGCATCGGGACCGGCCGCTGAAAATCGGGAGCTTCTCGGCGGCCTCCAACGTCACCGGCATCGTCACGCCCACCGACGAGATCGCCGAGCTCCTGCACGAGCAGGGCGCCCTGTCGTTCTGGGACTTCGCCGCCGCGGCCCCCTACACGCCCATCGAGATGGGGTCGGAGGAGGACGGTGATGCCTACAAGGACGCGGTCTTCATCTCGCCCCACAAGCTCATCGGCGGGCCCGGCACGCCCGGGCTGCTGGTGGCGCGGAGGGAGCTGTTCGACAACCGGGTCCCGGACGTCCCCGGCGGCGGCACGGTGTGGTACGTGAACCCCGAGGAGCACCGGTACCTGAACGACCCCGAGCACCGTGAGGAGGGGGGAACGCCGGACATCGTCGGCTCCATCCGTGCCGGCCTCGTCTTCCGGCTCAAGCAGGAGGTGGGACCGGACTTCATTCGGAGACGGGAGGAGGACTTCATCCGCCGGGCCATCGACCGGTG
>CAZFDK010000003.1:42643-63977 GCA_964518305.1 uncultured Gemmatimonadota bacterium
GGTCGGACGTGCCTCCTCGGGCATCGCCTCGTCCGACTCTCGATCGTCTCCTTCGTAGTCCGGCATCCGGACGGCCGGTACCTGCACCACAACTACGTGGTCGCCCTCCTCAACGACCTGTTCGGCATCCAGTCGCGCGGAGGCTGCTCCTGCGCGGGACCGTACGGCCACCGGCTGCTGGGCATCGACGTGACCACGTCGCGCGAGTTCGAGCGGGAGATTGGTCGCGGCTGCGAGGGAGTGAAGCCGGGCTGGGTCCGGGTGAACTTCAACTACTTCATCTCTGAGCGGACCTTCGAATACATCCTCGACGCCGTGGAGCTGGTCGCCAGCGAGGGGTGGCGGCTGCTGAACGAGTACCGCTTCGAGCCGATGACCGGGCTCTGGAGCCACGCCGTGGAGCCGGCGGAGCCGCCGCTGAGCCTCCGGGATGTGGACTTCGAACCGGAGGTCGGCGGGCTCCGCTACCACACGGACTGGGAGACGGCGCCGGAGGCCCGCCTCGGCGAGTACCTGGACGATGCGCGACGTCGACTCCGCGAGGCAGCCCGGGAACCGCTGGCCGGCGGCGCGCCCGATCTGTCGGAGGACTTCGAGCACCTCCGGTGGTTCCCGCTGCCGGGCGAGGTGGATCCCGGCCCTGAGGAGCCCGGCGGGCCGTCGCCGGCCGCCTCGGGGGGCGGGTCGGCGGACCGCGACGCCAGCCTCGCACCCGGAGGGTGAGTCACAGGGAGGGCCGCCGAGGCGACGGCCCCGACGCACGGAGGCTCCTCTACTTCGATCTGGAGACCACCGGCACCGATCCCGAGTCCGACCGGATCGTGGAGCTGGCCGCCGTCCGCCCGGGCGACGACGAGCTCATGGTGCGGCGGTACGATCCCGGCCGACCCATACCACCCGCCGCGACAGGGGTGCACGGCATCGCCGACGAGGACGTGGTCGACGCCCCGCCGTTCGAGGAGGAAGCCGGCAGGATCCAGCGGCTCGTCGAGGGGCGGATCCTGTGCGGCTACAACATCCGGAGCTTCGACACGGTGATGCTGGACCTGGAGCTCCGGCGCGCGGGCCAGCCGGGACTCGACCTGGAGCAGGTGCGCGAGGTGGATCTGATGCGCGTATGGGAGGAGATGGAGGGCGGCGTCCGTACGGCCGAGGCGCCGGAGGAGGCGGGCGCCGCGGCCGGGACGGAGCGAGGGTCGGAGGCCGACGCGGGCGGGAAGGGGCCCGGCTGGACCCTTTCGCACGCCGTGGAGCGGTTCCTGGGTCGGGAGGTCGAGGAGGCGCACACCGCGGCGGCGGACACCCGGGTCCTGCCGCGCCTCCTGGCCGCTGTGCGGGAGACGCATGACCTCAGCCTCGAGGAGATGCTCGTGCTCTCCAGAAGGCCGGACGAGGTGGACCGGGCCGGAAAGCTGCGCCGCCGTCGCGGCGAGGTGGTATTCGCGTTCGGCAAGCACCGCGGGGAGCCCGTCACGGAGAACCCGGACTACGCGGAGTGGATCCTGGAGGCCGACTTCCCGAGTGACACGAAGCGCTTCATCCGACGGCTTCTGGAGCACTCGTGAGCTGGCTCGAGGAGGAGCTCGGGACGGCGTCGCCGGTCATCGGCGTCGCCCACGTGCCGCCGCTCCCCGGGAGCGCGAGAGGGGGGGCGGACCGGCTCCGGCGGCTGCTGGACCGGGTTCGGCGGGACGCCGCGTCCCTGGCCGCAGGGGGCGCCGACGCGGTGCTGATCGAGAATTTCGGGGACACCCCCTACTATCCGACCGACGTGCCGAAGCACGTGGTGGCCTTCATGACGCGCCTGGCCTCGACGGCCCGCGAGGCTTCCGCGCTCCCCCTCGGCGTGAACGTGCTACGCAACGACGGGCGGGCCGCGGTCTCCGTAGCGGCCGCGGCCGGCGGCAGGTTCGCACGGGTGAACGTCTACGCCGGCGCCCGGGTCACGGATCAGGGGGTGGTGGAGGGGCGGGCCGCCGAGATACAGCGCCTCCGGCGGCGGGTGGCGCCGGACGTCCGCGTGCTGGCCGACGTCCGGGTCAAGCACTCCGAGCCGCTGGGCGAGGAGCCTCCGCTGGACCGGGCGGTGGAGGACGTCGTGGAGCGGGGCGGGGCGGACGGCGTGGTCGTCACCGGCGACGCCACCGGGCGACCTCCGGACCCGGAGCGGCTGCGGGAAGCGAAGCGGTCCGCCGCCGGTGTGCCGGTCTTCGCCGGCAGCGGGGTCGCGCGGAAGACGGCGGCGGAGACCCTGGAAGAGGCCGACGGCCTGATCGTCGGGACCGACCTCAAGGAAGGCGGCCGGACGGAGGCCCCGGTCAGCGAGGAACGGGTGCGGTCCCTCGTGGAGACCGCCCGGAGCGCGGACGCCTGAGACGGGGCCCTCCGCCTCATGCCACAGCTCGTCCCGCGTCGCCGGCCAGGTCCGGGCTCTCCGGGCGCGCGTAGTCGTCCCGGGTACCGCCGTAGGAGAGCAGAATGGCCCCGAAGCCGGACGTCACGGCCACCCAGGTCACCACGGAGGCCGCCGTCCACAACATCGCTTCGAACAGCTGTCCCGGGACCCCCAGGATACCGAAGGGCCCGATCAGGGCGTAGAGGACCATCAGGAGGCCGAGCCCCACGAGCAGGGTCTTGTAGGGTCCGCCGCGGAGCCCCTCCGCCCACCCGGCCTCCTGTTCGGCGGCCAAGCTCCCCGTGGCGTAGGCCGCGGCCAGATACCCCCCGAGAAGCGCCAGGCCCGCCGCCGCGATGTACAGCGGGATGAGCGGGATCGTGAGAATGGCGAGAGCCAGGACCACGAGCCCGGGGAGCAACAGGAATTCCGCCGCCAGGCCGAGCAGGAAAGCCCGCGGAAAGCTGTGCCGGAGCGTGTCGGCGGCCGTCTCGAGCTGCGGCCGGACCATGAAGACCGGAATCAGCCCGACGACGGCCAGGATGATGAACAGGCTGAGCGTGGAGAAGCACATGGCGTGACCTCGCCCCCCCTCAATCTATGTGATGTCCGAACGGGTCGTCTCTCGCTGTCGGCCCTCCCTACGGGGTGCGACGGGGTGGAGTTTCAGCGCCCGCGCCGACACGTTTTCCGCCGCACCGAGACGCCGCACGCCGCCGGAGCATCACGTGAGAGGGGCCACCGTGGACCGCCGTTCGAGAGGGACTTCTCGGGAGTCGCCGGAGGACGGGGACCCGCCCGGTCGTGCCCTGGCCGCCGGGGCCGCCACAGCGGTCCTCCTCATCGCACTCGTCGCGTCGAGCCCGGCGGCCGCCGTCGGAGCCGGGGTCGGGCCGGACACCACCGGTCTCCACATCACCGACGTCAGAATTCCCGTTCAGGGGGGTGTCGAGCTCCACGGACGGCTGTGGCGCCCCGAGCCCCGGAGCGAGGCGCGACCGGCCATCCTTTCGCTCACGCCGTACACGTCCGACGACGCTCACGAGTACGGGGCCTACTTCGCCCGCCACGGCTACGCGTACCTGAACGTCGACGTCCGGGGGCGCGGAGCGTCGGAGGGGGAGTTCTGGCCGCTGGTCCGGGACGGGCCGGACGGTGCTGCGGTCGTGCGCTGGATCGCGGGGCAGCCGTGGAGCGACGGCAGGGTCGCCACCCGTGGGGGGTCCTACCGGGGGATGGTCCAGTGGCAGATCATGGCCGACGGGCCGGTCGAGTCGCTCCGAACGGCCGTTCCAACGGCTTCGGCCTATCCCGGGTGGGACTTCCCCAACTCGAACGGGATCTTCTCCAGCTACTCGGCCCGCTGGCTGGCCTTCGTGCAGGGACGCGCGTCGCAGGGATCTCTGTTCGGAGACTCCGAATACTGGGATTCCCGCTACATGGAGATGCACCGCAGCGGCCGCGCGTTCGAGGACCTGGACGCTATCACTGGAATCTCTTCGCGGGTGTTCCAGCGTTGGATCCGGCATCCCCACCTGGACGGATACTGGCGGGCCCCCAGCCCGGACTCGGCCGACTACGCACGGCTCGACAGGCCGATCCTCACCGTCACCGGACACTTCGACGGCGACCAGCCCGGGGCGCTGCGCTACTACCGGAAGCACATGCGACACGGCTCGCCGGCGGGGAAGCGTCATCACTACCTGCTGATCGGCCCCTGGAGTCACGGCGGAACGAGAGACCCGGAGAGCGAGCTGGGCGAGCTGAGCTTCGCCGACACGGCGGCTCTGGACATGAACGCCCTCCACCGGCGGTGGTTCGACTGGGTGCTCCGCGACGGCGAGAAGCCGGCGATCCTCGAAGATCGGGTGGTCTACTACGTCATGGGGGACGGACGGTGGAGAACCGCTCCCTCACTCGAGGCGGTGTCGGACACCTCCCGCACGCTCTACCTGAGCTCCGCATCGGGCAATCCCGAGGGTCCCTTCGAGCCCGGTCGCCTCTCGCGGCGCCCGCCGGAGGAGGCCGACGTCGATCGCTACGTCTACGACCCGCGCGACACGGCGGACGTGGCGACGCTGGAGAGCATGGAGGAGCCGACGGCGCCGGGGGCGGCTTTTTTGGACGGGCCGAAGCTGGTCTACCAGAGCGCGCCGCTGGAGGAGAGCGTCGAGATCTCCGGCCAGATGCGGCTGGACGCGTGGATCGAGATGGACGTCCCGGACACCGACATCGGGGCCTGGGTATACGAGATCCGGCCCACCGGGCGGACGATTCTCCTGGGCGAGACGGAGCTCCGGGCGCGGCACAGGCTCGGCGTGGACACGACGGCCTTGGTCCAGCCGGGACGGGTTGAGCGATATCGGTTCGACCGCTTCTTCTGGTTCTCCCGTCGCCTGCAGGAGGGGAGCAGGGTCCGCCTGGTGGTGGCACCGCTGAATACACCGGCCGTACAGAAGAACTACAACTCGGGCGGAGATCCCGTGGAGGAGACCGTCGCGGACGCCCGCACGGCCACGGTTCAATTCCACCTGTCGGAGGACCGGCCGAGCGCCCTCGTCCTGCCGGTGCGCTCCACGTCGAACTGACTGGCCGAACGCCTGAAGAGAAGGGAGGGCCCGTGTACCTGTTCGATCCGACTCTGCTGCAGATCGTCATGGCCGTCGTGGCGGCCCTGGCCACGGCCTTCCTGTCGGCGTGGCTGGTGGCCGGCGCCGCGGGATCCGCCGCTGACAGGGAGGATGGGGGCGAGCGCGCCGCGGGCCAGCCGGGTGACGAGCAGGAGGAGCTGGAGACCCGGCAGAGCGTGATCATCTGGACCGCCGCCGGGACCGGGCTCCTGTTCGTGCTCTGGTGGGCCACCCTGTCGACGGGTTCGGGCGGCCAGCCGCCGCTCTGACCGGTTCACGGTTCGCCGCTGGAGGAGGTCGCAGTGGAACGCAGGACGCTGGGAGAGCAGGGGCTCGAAGTCTCCGCCATGGGGCTGGGCTGCATGGGCATGAGCGAGTTCTACGCTTCGCCCGGGCGGGAGCGGGGCACCGAGGTGATCCACCACGCCCTGGACCTGGGCGTGGATCTGCTGGACACGGCGGACATGTACGGCCCGTTCACGAACGAGGAGCTCGTCGGCGAGGCGATCCGCGGCCGGCGGGACCGCGTGGTCCTGGCCACCAAGTTCGGGAACGTCCGGACCGACGACGGGGAGTTCATGGGCGTGAACGGCCGGCCGTCGTACGTGCGCGAGGCCTGCCACGACTCGCTGCGGCGACTGGATGTGGACCACATCGATCTCTACTACCAGCACCGGGTGGATCCCGACGTGCCGGTGGAGGAGACGGTGGGGGCCATGGCCGCGCTCGAGGAGGAGGGCAAGATCCGCCACCTTGGCCTCTCGGAGGCCGCCCCGGCGACGATCCGTCGCGCGCACGCGGAGCATCCCATCACGGCGCTCCAGACGGAGTATTCGCTGTGGAGCCGCTTCCCGGAGGGGGAGATTTTCGACACGGTCCGGGAGCTGGGAATCGGCTACGTGGCCTACAGCCCGCTGGGGCGCGGCTTCCTCACGGGGCGATTCGAGAGCCCCGAGGACCTGCCCGAGAACGACTGGCGGCGGCGTTCGCCGCGGTTCCAGGACGAGAACTTCCAGCAGAACCTGGAGCTGCTGGAGCGCGTGGAGCAGATCGCCGACGAGAAGGACGTCACCCCCGCGCAGCTGGCCCTGGCGTGGGTGTTGGAGAAGGGCGACGACATCATACCGATCCCCGGCACCACCAGCGTGAGCCACCTGGAGGAGAACGTCCGCGCCGCGGAGGTGGAGCTCAGCGAGTCGGAGCTGCGCCGGATCGACGAAGTGGCTCCACGAGGGGCCGCCGTCGGCGACCGATACCCGGACATGAGCTCGGTCAACCGGTAGGAGCCCGCCGGCGGCGTCGGGCCGGCGACGAACCGGCGGCCGCTCCCCCCGCTTCCGCTACAGGTCCAGGAAGTGGCTCACCTTCACGATGAAGCGGTTCTCGGACTCCGCCCCGAAGAGGGAGTCGACGTCCCGGCCGAGGTCGAAGTCTCCGATGTCCGCCCGGTCCCGACGATCGTGCTGCCAGACGAGGAAGAGGATAGAGCCCGGCATGTACTCCCACCGAACCACCGCGTTGCCGCGGAGGGAGCGGAAGTTGAAGTCCTGCTCGCTGAACGACGTCTCGGGCTCGCCGTCGCCGTCGTAGTCCAGGTACCGCCGGCCCTCGAAGAGACACGTGCGCGGCGCGGCGCCGCTGAGCGATTCGCCGCGCGCCGTGCAGCTCAGCTCATCCCCGTTCACCACGGGGGTGCCCTCCGCGAATTGATCGAATCGGTAGGTCGCCGGTTGCGCGAGCTGCTTGATCCCGTTGAAGTCCACGGCGGAAATCAGGGGCTGGGCGAAGAGCTGCAGGCTCAGGTCGGGTGAGAGGGCCACGTTCAGGCGCGTCTCCATGGAGAGCTGGGTCCGCTCCAGGTCGGCGAAGAGGTAGCGGTCGCCAAAGGTGGGCCCGAATCCGGTGTTCTCGTCGGTCATCACGTACTGCGCCCCGTTCGTCTCGTCCCGGTACTGGGGCTCGAGCTCGATCTCCCAGCTGGAGGAGGGCCGAACGGACAGCTCGGTGCTGAGGCGCCAGGTCCGCCCGGCGTCCAGGCCGAGGGAGGTGTAGCTGATGTTCGGCTCCACGCTCACCCGCTTCCGGGAGTCGGTGCTGAAGCGGAGGGAGGCCCGCCGCTCGGAGGGGGTCGTCATCAGCGGGCCGCCGCGGGTCTTCGTGTCGCTCATGGCCTGCGGCGAGTAGCCGAGCTCGGGGCTGATCCACCAGTTGTTGTGGAGCTCGCCGCGGAAGTCGACGTTGAAGAAGCCTTCCTCGTAGGCGTTGGCCCACTGGTCGCCCGAGAAGGGATCGTCCAGCAGGGTGTGGCGAGCGTTGTGGAAGGTGAACGCCGAGACCGACCAGTTCCGGAACACAGGTCCCGGCGTGATCTCCTGATATTCCACCCGGGCTCCGCCGTCGAGGCGCGCTCCCTCGCTGTTGAAACCGATGTCGTTGGCGGCGAAGTCCGGGGTGATCTCCGCCAGCCACACCCCCCAGGTCCAGTGCTCGGCGCTCTGGCGGTTGAACTCGAGCCGCCAGTTGGCGCCGGTCATCTGTGTTCGCACGGAGTCGACCTCGACCTTCTCTGCGTCCGGTCGCTGAAAGTAGTGCTGGGGGTTCGTCTGGATGTCGAGGATGGCTTCCCGCGAGCCCTGCACGTGGGTCCCGGCGTAGTAGCCCTCCAGGGACCACCTGCGGTCGTTGGCCCCGCCCCACTGGTGCGTGAAGTCCAGCCCCCCGCTGAAGGCCTGGTCCGTCAGCTCGCCGAGCCGGCCGTCGGAGGGAAGGTGCCGGTTCACGCCGGTGACGATGGCTCCGACCCTGGTGGCGCCGTTCCGGAAGTCCTGCTGCACCCGGCCGACGCCGTACTCGGTGGTGGGCTCCACCAGAAACTCCCGGGTGGTGCCGCTTTCGGGGTAGTACGCCCGGCCCTGCTCCTCGGCGGTGAGGGCCGCCAGGCCGCCCACCGAGAGGCCGCCCTGGGTGCGTCCGGTGAACTTGGTCGCTCCGAGGATCGTGGTCCGGTCCGGAACGCTCGCGAAGGCCGCATCCCTCGGCGCGTCGCCGTGCGGTTCGCGGCCGATGCGCCGGCTGAAGAAGAGCCGGCTGCGGCGCCCGGACATATCGAAGCTGAAGACCTGGGCGTCCTGCACGAAGAAGGGGCGCTTCTCCGGGAAGAAGGTCTCGAAGGCGGAGAGGTTGATGACCGCCGGATCGACCTCGACCTGCCCGAAGTCCGGATTCACCGTGGCGTCCAGCGTGAAGGCGGAGCCGACGCCGTAGCTCAGGTCACCCCCGACCCGGGGGGAGAGCTCCGTGGACTCGGCCAGCGGATTGGCAGCGTCCACGGGCCGGGAGGAGAGCTGTGAGACGACGTAGGGCTGGATCTCGAACCGCCGGGCCGCCCCCCGGAACCGGAGTCCCGTCAGGCGCCCCCACTGGTTCACGGTGCCCTGGACGGTCCGGGACTCCAGGGACCAGTAGCTGGTGGAGCTGCTGGCGAGCCGACGCCGGGTGAAGTTGATGCCCCACCGCTGATCGCCGGGGCGGGACTCGAAGCGGATCTGCGAGAGGGGGATGCGCATCTCCACCGTCCACCCGGCTGAGTCGACATGGGTCGCCGACTCCCACACCGCGTTCCAGTTCACGTCCTGTCCTCTGCGGCCTCCTCCGCCGCTGACGAAGGCGTCGCGCTCGACGCCGGAGACGGCGACGCGGAAGACGTATCCGGTCTGCTGGTCCAGGTTCGGGTCCAGGGACAGCTCGAAGTAGTCGTACTGCCCCCGCTCGTCCCGACGCACCAGCTGACTCGCGATGGCCGACGGATCGTCCTCGTACATCCGGGCCGTCACGTACATCGTTTCGGCGTCGTACAGAACGCGAACCTCCGTCGGCCGGGCCGGAGGCGCGCCTTCCGTGGGGTCGCCCTGCACGAAATCGGTGGCGACCGGTGCCCGGTCCCACGCCGCCTCCACGGGGCGACCGTCGATCTCGAGCTCCCCCTGCAGTCGGACGGCTTCGACGGCCGGGCGCGCGGATGGCTCCTGCGCGACGGCCGCAGCCGGCAGCAGGAGGGCGGAGGTGACGAGTGACAACAGCCACGCTACGGTTGCCCGTCGCGGTGAACGGGGGCAGTCGAGGCCGCACGTCTGCGCAGCTGGGTTGCGGAAAAGGCTTGCGTCCACGGTACCTGTCGTGATCGGAGTGCAGGAACTGAAAAGCGGGCCTTCGGAAGGCCGACTGTGGATCTGGCCCCGGTCCCCCCGCGTCGGCCACGGTAGACTCTACAACATCGGGAACGAAGGGAGTGTTTACCGGACCGCGGGGCAGGAGGTCCCGGCGCGGGGGGACCTCTGCCGTCTCCGTGCTGTAGATCACGACCTGTGCCACGCCGCACAGGCTCGTCCGAGCGCGGGACCGGAGCACGCACACGATTATTACGGGGCCTGTGGGGGGCGGCCTCCGGTCGCAACCGGCGAATCCGACAGCTCCGGTTCCCACCAACGGCCCGGACAGCGCCGAGGCGGCAGACCGTGCCTCCCCACATTCTCCATCGAAGACAGGGGACGATCTGATGAGCAGGAATAGCCGGGACCGACGGTCCGCGATCGCCCCGTGGTCCGTCGTCGCGGCCGCCGCGGGTGCAATCGCACTGGTGCTGCCGGCTCCGGGCTTCGGTCAGGGGAGTGCCGGGGAGGTCCTCCGGACGGTGATGGACCGAAGCGAAGCCCGGTTGGAGGGCGTGGATTCGGTGACGGTCGTTCAGGAGCTCACGATGCCGATGGGCATGACCAGGCGGCAGGAGCTGCGCCTGACGACGAGCACTCGAAACGGGCGCACCGTACTGGTTCCAGCGCGCGAGAACGCCGGGACGGAGCTCGTGCCGGCGGCGAGCATGCTGGCGACCATGGACAGTACGGTGGCCGCCTCGGTGCTCAGAGGACGGTCCGAGGTCGATGGACACGACGTCTACGTCGTCGCAGTACCCGATCTACCGGCGATCGACTTCGGACAGGATGCCCTGGCCGGGGCGAGAGGGCGTTCATTCGAGGGAGACAGTGCGAGCTTCTACGTCGATGCAGAACAGTACGTACCGCGTCGGGCCGAGATCTACGGCCAGATGACCATGGGGGACACCCGGCGAACGGTCCAGGTCGGAGTCCACCTGTCGGACTACCGTGAGACGCGAGGGTATCTGCATCCGTTCCGTAGCGAGATCCAGATCGACATCGAGGGGCTGGGCGAGCAGATGCAGGCCATGATGCGGAAGATGCAGAGGGGCGGGGGCGACAGCGCCAGGCAGGCCATGATGGAACAGGCGATGGCCGCCATGATGGGGAACGGAATCACCGTCACCGCCGTCGTGACGAAGATTCACGTCAGCCGGTCCGGCTCGTTCGGTGGCGGCTGAGCCGCCGGCACTGTCCAGGGAGACGGGTCCGGGCGGGGGGTGCCGGGAAGCGGTGTGTGGGCTCTCCAGCCGGACGACTGCGGTGTATGATGGCCAGCGTGTGCTGGACGACAGCGGAGTTCGCGCGTCGGGGGCACGTCCGACGCAGATCCGGGGGGCACCGGTGGACGGCGGGAACCCGACCCCGAGTCGCTGACGTTCTGAACAGGCAGCTTTGCGTCAGACGGACAGGCTCAGACGTACAGGCACCACTCACAGGGGCGAGGCCAAGGAGACCGCGATGGTGGAAGATCGGAAGAGCAGGCGTCCGAGCGCTCTGGCGCGGAGCGTGCTCGTGTTGCTCGTCGTCGTGGGAGGCGTGGCCCTCCAGGTCGACGAGGTCCGCGGACAGTACTTCGGCCGGAACCAGGTCCAGTACGAGACGTTCGACTTCCAGGTCCTGGAGTCGGAGCACTTCGACGTCTACTACTACGAGCAGGAGGAAGAGGCGGCGACGCAGTCCGCCCGGATGGCGGAGCGATGGTACGCCCGCCTCTCCCGGCTCCTGGACCACAGCTTCCAGGGCCAGCAGCCCCTCATCCTGTACGCGAACCACCCCCACTTCACCCAGACAACGGCGCTGACGCAGTCTCCGGGGACGGGCACGCAGGGGGTCACCGAGCCGCTCAAGCGGCGGATCGTGCTGCCGATGGCGGGTCCGCTGCAGGACACGGACCACGTGATCGGCCACGAGCTGGTACACGGTTTCCAGTTCGACATGACCGGCATCAGCCCGCGGACGCCGCTCACCGGGGCGCCGGCGATCTCCTCTCTCCCGCTCTGGATGGTGGAGGGGATGGCCGAGTACCTCTCGGTGGGCCAGGGGAGCGCGCTCACGGCGATGTGGATGCGGGATGCTATGCTCCGGGAGGACCGGGAACTACCCTCTGTGGGCCAGCTGGCCAACGCGAGGAAATACTTTCCCTACCGGTACGGTCACGCGCTGTGGGCCTACATCGGCGGTCGCTGGGGCGACGAGCGGGTGCGGGAGATCTTCCTGCAGACGGCCCGTAGCGGTAGCCCTGCCCAGGCCATCGGCTCGGTGCTCCAGATCTCGCTCGACACGCTGAGCGCCGACTGGCACGCTGCGCTCCGCGACGCATACGAGCCGGTGACCGGGGCCACCATGCCCCCGGACAGCTTCGGGGCCCCCATGCTCACCGAGGAGACGGTGGGAGGGGAGGTCAACCTGGGTGCCGCGCTGAGCCCGGACGGGGACAAGGTGGCGTTCCTGAACGAGCGGAGCCGCTTCGCCATCGATCTCTTCGTGGCGGACACCGAGACCGGGGAGGTACTCCAGCAGCTCAGCGAGACCGCCGTGGACCCCCATTTCCAGAGCCTGCAGTTCATCAACTCCGCCGGGGCCTGGGCGCCGGACAACCGGCGCCTGGCAGTGGCCGCCATCCGGAAGGGCGAGCCGGTGATCACCGTCTTCGACACCGAGACGGGGGATAGGAGCAGGGAGTTTCAGCTCCGGGGCCTGGGCGAGGCGTTCAACCCCACCTGGTCGCCGACGGGCGAGCGGATCGCGTTCGTGGCGAACGATGGCGGCTACATGGACCTGTACGTCCTGGACGTGGAGACCGGGGAGGTGCGGGCCCTCACCGACGATCCGTGGACCGAGCTGCATCCCGACTGGTCCCCTGACGGCGAGAGGATCGCCTTCGTCACCGACCGATTCGGCGGCGAGCTGGACGTGCTGGAGTACGGCGAGTACGCGCTCGCCACGATCGCGCCCGAGGGGACGGGAATTCGCCAGATCCGAACGTTCCCTGGCGGCCGGGACACGAACCCACAGTGGTCGCCGGACGGCGAGAGCCTGTACTTCGTCTCGGCCCGGTCGGGCATCCCCAACGTCTACCGGCACGAGCTCTCGTCCGGGAGCACCCGGCAGGTCACGAACGTCCAGACCGGCGTGAGCGGTATCACGCCGCTCAGCCCGGCGCTCAGCGTAGCCAGCGAGTCCGGAATGCTGGCGTTCAGCATCTTCGAGGGAGGGGCCTACAACGTCTACTCCACGGCGGAAGAGGAGCGCCTCGCCGGAACGGAGCCGAAGTCCTTCGCCGACACCACGGAGGTGGTGAGGCTTCCTCCGCAGACGAGTCGGCAGGACGAGCGCCTGGCGACTCTGATCGGCGATACCCGTCTGGGGCTCCCTGCGGCCGAGACCTTCGCCCGGCGCGACTACGCCCCGAGCCTGTCCCTGGACTTCGTTTCCCAGCCGAGCCTCGGCGCCTCGGTCAGCTCGTTCGGGTCCTTCATCGGCGGCGGCGCTTCGCTGTTCTTCAGCGATATGCTCGGGTACCACTCGCTCAGCACCCAGCTACAGCTTCAGATTCAGGACGGCAACGTGCTGAACGGGATCGGCGCCCTGGGCCAGTATCTGAACCAGAAGAACCGCACCAACTGGGGGGTGGCCGCGGGCCAGATCCCGGACATCACGCAGGGCTTCCGCCAGGGTCGGGTCGACTTCGACGGGGACGGGGAGGGCAACGAGTTTCTCCGGGAGACCATCACGTTCTGGCAGGTCAACCGGCAGGCTGTGGGACTCCTTCGGTACCCCTTCAGCCAGGTCCAGCGCGTCGAGTTCAGCGCCGGCTTCAACCAGATCGACTTCGAGATCGAGTCGGACCGGCAGGTGTTCGACCTCCGGACGGGTCAGCAAATCGCGGATTCGACGCTGGCGGCCCCTGCCTGCGGCGACAGCCTGAGCTTCCGCCGCAACCTCTGCGAGCCGGGCACCCTGAACGAGGCGGTGGCCTCGGCCGCGCTCGTCTACGACAACTCGCTTCCGGGTCCCACCGGTCCGATCAGGGGTCAGCGGTACAGGATCGAGGTGACGCCCAACGTCGGAACCCTGGACTATCTGTCGGGGCGCGCCGACTACCGCCGGTACGTCATGCCCTTCGAGCCCCTCACGCTGGCCGGCCGCCTGATGCACTTCGGGCGATGGGGAGGGGAAGACGCGCGGGACGAGCGCCTGAACCGCCTGTTTCTCGGCTACTCGCAGCTCATCCGCGGCTACAGCTCCGGCTCCTTCGACGTGCGAGTCTGTGACCCCCGGGTGCCACTGGAACAGTGCCAGGAGCTGGACGTCTTCAGCCAGCTGTTCGGAACGCGCATCGGGGTGGGGAACATGGAGGCGCGCCTGCCGCTGCTGGGTCCGCTGGGGGCGCTGTCGAAGGTGGGCAACGTGCCCCCCATCGACCTCATCGGATTCTTCGACGCGGGGGTCGCCTGGTCGTCGAACCTCGAAGGTACCGCCAGCAACGAACAGGCCGTCTTCTTCGGCGGTGACCGGGACTTGCTGACGTCGGCCGGTGCAGGGTTACGGGTGAACCTGTTCGGGTTCGCGCTGGGCGAAGTGCACTGGGTCTACCCGTTCGACCGCCCCGAGAAGGGCGGCCACTTCCAGTTCGCCATCAACACGGGATTCTGATCAGCGGCCCGCGTCGCTCCGGCCCACGTCCCGGAGCGAGCTCATCATGACCGCCATCATCGAGACCAGCGGCCTGAGCAAGCGCTACGGCGACGTCACGGCGCTCAGGGAAATCGAGCTCACGGTGCGCGCCGGGTCGGTGGTGGGCCTCCTCGGGCCGAACGGCGCCGGAAAGACCACGCTCGTCGAGATCCTGGAGGGCCTCCGTGAGCCCTCCGACGGCCGGGTCTCGGTGCTCGGTGCCGACCCGCACGACGGCGAGGCGTCGCTCCGGGAGCGGATCGGTGTCCAGCTCCAGCGGACGAGCTTCCCGGAGACTCTCTCGGTGAGGGAGATCCTGGAGCTCTTCCGCTCCTTCTACCGCGAACCGGTGGCGCTCGACGAGCTCCTGGATACGGTGGGGCTTCGAGAGAAGACGAGCGCCCGTCCCGAAGAGCTCTCAGGGGGACAGCGTCAGCGTCTGGCCCTGGCCACGGCCCTTGTGGGGCGTCCCGAGCTTCTGATCCTGGACGAGCCAACGGCGGGACTGGACCCGGCGGCGAGGCGATCGCTCCACGAGCTCCTTCGCGGCCTGCAGGGAGACGGCCGAACCATCCTCCTAACCACCCACTACACCGAGGAGGCGGAGAAGCTGTGTGACCGAATCCTGATGCTCCGCGACGGTGAGCTCGTGGCCGACGGGTCGCCCCTGGAGCTGGTGAAGGGAGCGGGGGGGGAATCTCGTATCTGGGTGGAGGTGGACGCCCAGCTGGACCCGTCACCGCTGGTGGAAGCCGGGGCCCGGGAGGACGGCGCGGAGGGCTCGTACCGCTGCTTCACCACGCGGCAGCCCGCGCGGGCCATCGAGGTGCTGGGAACGATGCTTCGGGATCAGGGGCTCGAGCTGGAGGATCTCCGCGTGAAGCGTCCGACGCTCGAGGATGTGTATCTCGAGCTGATGGAGGAAGTCGACGTCGTGCGTCAGCCGGAGGGCCATGGCGGCCCCGAGCGTCCGGCGGAGGGCACGGCCATGACTACGTCCGGAGACCGCCGGGGCGCAACGGGATGACGCGTCGGGTGCTGCCCAGGGGACTGGCCGCGCTCACCCGCGCGTACCTTCTCGACGCGTTCCGCTCCAAGACGTCGCTCTTCTGGAACTTCGCCTTTCCCCTGTTCTTCCTCTTCGCGTTCGCCGTGGGCCTGGCCGACGGGCGCCCCGACGCGGTTACCTATCTGATGCCGGGGTTGTTCACGCTCACGATCGTGGCCATCAGCTTTGCCGGGGTCTCCTATCGACTCATCGCGGACCGGGAGAAGGAGGTCCTGCGCCGGTACCGAACCACGCCCGTCGGGGCGGGAGTGGTGGTCGTCGCGAACGCGGGCGCGGCCCTCGCGGTGCTCGGCGTGGCTCTTCTCCTGCTGGCGGCTACGGCTTTCGCCGTCTTCGGCATCAGCGTGGAAGGAGGGATACTGCAGCTCCTGGCTGTGCTGGCGGCTGGGGCGGGCGCCTTCGTGCCGCTGGGGCTGATCCTGGGCAGCCTCACCTCCTCGATGCGGACGGCACCGGCCGTGACCAACGCCATCTTCTTCCCGCTGATCTTCGTCTCGGGAGCGGCGGTGCCCTTTGCCATGCTGCCGGGCTGGGTGCAGGAGGTGGGCCGGTTCGTGCCCGCCACCTATCTTGTCGAAGCCCTTCAGGCCGTGATGGTGCGCGGAGAGTCGTGGTCAACGCTCCGAGTGCCGATATCGATCCTCGCGTGCACGGGTCTCGTCGGAGGTGGGCTCAGCGCCTGGCTCTTCCGCTGGGAGAGTCGCGAGCCGGTGGAGCGGGAGCGCCTGCTCGCCGCTGCGGGGATCCTGGGCCTCTTCCTGGGGGGACTGGGCTGGCTGGGGCCCCGGCTCGAGATCGCCACTGACGCCGGTCCCCTGGAGCAGCAGGTGCGGGAGAGGGTCAGCCGGCATGTACCCGCCGGAGGAGCCTCCGCCGCTCCGGGCGCACGGCGGGCCCGGGAGGGGTCGGCCTCCTACGAGCCGACCCTCCGGACCGGCACGCGGAGCCGGGTCCGCTCCCACTCGACCACCAGGTGGGCCACGTTCTCTCCCTGCGGTTCGAACGAGAGGGTGAGGTTCTCCACCATGCTCTCGGTCTCGGACGGCGAGACGGTGGCGGAGCCGATGTCCTCGGAGCGCACGCTTTCGTCGATGGGTACTCCCCACCTCTCGGTGGCCCCGTTCACGGCGATCTCCCACTGGTCTTCCCCGGGTACGGCGTAGAGGACGTACGAACCCGGCTCGATCCGGACTCCGCCGATCTCGGCGGGGAAGGTGAGGTGCAGGGTCGTGGGCTCATTGGCCCCCATCCGCCATGGCTGACCGAAGGGCACGAGCTCGCCCATGATCTCTCGTCCCCGGGCCCGGGGGCTGCTGTAGCAGATCTTCGCGACCTGGCCGCCGAGCTGCACGGAGGCCGAGTCCGGCGGACTCGCCCGGTTCGTCAGCTCCTCGCCCGAGGCCTGGAAGGAGCAGGTGGGTGTCTCCTGGGCGGGGGACGGCTTCGGGCTACCGGCCATCAGGAGGAGACAGGCTGCAGTCAGCGCGCATGCGGTTTGTCCCTTCATCCTGACCTCCGTGCTTTCAGTGAGGTGAGGGCCTGGCCTTCTCGAGCGTCTGGCGGGCAACGGTTCGGCGACGTTCCTGCCGACGTCGCAAGATAACGGGAATGTAGCCCGGTCGTCACGTCGGCTCCTCGGGGAGGAAGATCCACAGGGCCACGTACAGGAGCCACATGGGCCCCGGGAAGAAGCTCAGAACGATCCACAGGATCCTCGCGCCCGCGGGCGAGATCCCGAGATAGCGGGCGAGCCCCCCGCAGACTCCGGCGATCCAGCGCTCGTTCGTGGAGCGCACGAGACGCCGGTCGGCGGATCGATGTCGTGACGTGGGGGTCGGGGCCATCTGGTCGTACTCCCTATCGGGTGATCGGAGACACGCGGCGGAACCGGCACCGGGGCCGCGGCAAGTGGCCCGAGCCCCGGTGCGTCACTGCGGGGGGTCCCTACCTCCCGGCCCCCGTACGGTCGGCGCGCCGGTCGTGTCGGGGGGCTGGAAGCGGATCGGCTGCTGTACCCAGACGGCGACCGTCTCGCCTGCCTGCTCTGCGGGCCTGAACCGCATGGCGCGGGCCACCACCCTGGCGGCCCTGTTCAACGCCTGGAAGTCGCTCGGCTCCCGGACCACGACCCGAATCACCTCTCCGTCGTCATTCACGTACAGCCACAGGGTGACGGAGCCGCCCACCCTCATGACCTCGAGACTGCCGGGATAGAGGTCCAGCAGGATCCGCTCGACTTCTCCCCGGTTGATGAGCCGCGGCGGGACGTCGTGGGGCATGACCTGGGGCGGGGGGATCGAGCCGGGATCGTCGTTCGGGGGGTCGGGCTGCGGCGGACTCGGAGTCGGAACCGGAATGGCGGGCTCCGGGATGACGACTCGCGGCGGCGCCTCTGCGACGTTGCTGGGAAGACTCACGACCTGAAGTTCCGGCGTGGGCGTGTGCTGTCGGGACGAGGGGATCACCGGGAGCGCGAAGAACAGGACCGCGTGCAGGGACATCGATACCACGAGGCCGATGAGCCACCGGCGCCCGTCTCGCTGTCGGAAGCGGTGGTGAGCTGTATCGCCCGGGGGTAGTGTCTCCATGTCGCAATTATAACGTACGTAATCAGTCCTGATCGTTCCGTCCGCATGGCTCCATCCGCGTTCCGCGGATCGTCCGCACCCGTCCTACACGCCGGGGCTCCGATTGGAGCGGAGGTCGGGTTACGTTGTCGGTCACCGTTCGAGCAAATCGCTCCGCCCGGCTCGATTCGCAGGAGCCCGCGTGCGGGGCGCACCGTCATGGGGGACGAGTGCAGTGAGCGACAATCTGGCCAGGAAGCTGGAGGCGCTGCCCGCGGGGACCGACGCCGTATCCCCGGACGGGGAAGAGCGGTCGGACGGCGAGGGTGTGCCGGAGGACGAGCCGCGCCTCGTGCTCTCGGTCCAGGAGGGCAGCCGTCGGGCGTTCGGTCGCCTGGTCGATCGTTACCTGGACGAGGCCTACGCGGTGGCGGTGGGCATCCTCCACCGCTCTCACGCAGCCGAGGACGCGGTCCAGAACGCCTTCCTCCGAGCCCTGGACCGGATCGACGATCTCGAAGCCGGAAGCCCCTTCGGACCCTGGTTCTTCAGGGTTCTGAGGTCGGTGTGCTACAACGCCCGGCGCCGCGAGAGCCGGCAGCCCGACGCCTCCATTCCACCGGGCACGTCGGGTGGAGCCGACCCGGAGGAAGAAGCGCTGCGGCGCCTCGATCGTGCGCGCGTAGTGGAGGCGCTGGGCGACCTGCCGGAGCGGCAGCGAACCGCGGTTCTGCTCTACGACATCCAGGGATACTCCCATTCGGAGATCGGCGAAATCCTGGGCATCAGCCCCGGGACGTCCCGCGCCCATCTCCACCACGGCCGGAAGAAGATGCGACAGACGCTCGGAGCGGACGTGCTCGATGGGTGACGACCGGACGGACGGCTGGCCGAGTTGGCTCGCGCCCCTGCGGCCCGAGGGCCGCCGGCGTCGGCGGCTTAGGTCCGGGATCGTCGCCGAGGCCGGGGACGAACTCGCGCGGCGGGAGCGCCGGGCGGTGCTGGACGTGGCGTCGGGGTGGACCCGGAGGATCCTCCCGCTGGCTGCTGCCGTGATACTGGCTTTCGGCTGGGCCGCAGCCCGCGGCACTCCGGGGTCCCCGGCCACGGAGTCCATCGCCGCCGAACGGCTCGTGGATCCGGACTCCGCCGGAGAGTTGCCCGGAATCCTGGTGAACCGTCCGGAGCCCAGCACCGACCGGGTTCTCCAGAGCGTGGTCTACGAGCCCTGAGCCGTACGATCTCCTTGCGTCGCTCTCAGGCCCTCGTCACGCTGCTTCTCGCCGCCACCTTCACCGCCGGCGTGGCTGGAGGAGTGGCGGCGGATCGGCTCTGGCTCCGTCCGTCACCGGCCGCGGCCGATACCGATGGCGCCGACGACCGGCGGGACAGCGGGGCAGAATCGGATCACGAGGACGATGAGGACGAGGACACGGTGATCGAGCGTTTTTCGGAGGAGCTCGGACTGAGCACACGACAGGAAGCCAGGATCGATACCATCCTGGAGCACTATCGGGAGAGCATGAAGGAGCTCCGACGCGAGGTCCGTCCCCGCTACGACGCCCTGGTGGACTCGGCCCGGCAGCGAATCGAGGGTGTCCTCGATTCCGTCCAGGCCAGTAAGTACCGCCAGCTCCTCGAGCGGAAGGCCGAGGACGGGAAACACGAGGAGGACCGGGACGGGGACGACGACGGGTCGGATAAGCGGTGATCATCGGGGTCGCCGGCGGTACCGGTTCCGGCAAGACGACGGTCTCGGAGGCCATTTTGGACCGGGTGGGCAGAGACCGCATCGCGTATCTCCAGCACGATTCGTACTACCGGGACCGCTCCCACCTCCCGCCGGACGAGCGGGCCGAGATCAACTTCGATCACCCGGACGCCCTGGAGACGGAGCTCCTGGTCGAGCACCTGAAGACCCTGCGGCAGGGTCGTGCCGTGGAGGTGCCGGTCTACGATTTCACGCGGCACGTTCGTGAGGAAGAGACGCGCACCCTCCATCCCCGGCCCGTGATGCTGGTGGAGGGCATCCTCGTCCTGGCCGAGGAATCGCTGCGTCGACAGATGGACGTGAAGCTCTACGTGGACACCGACGCCGACCTCCGCTTCATCCGCCGCCTCCGCCGCGACATCTCGGAGCGCGACCGCACTCTCGACTCGGTGGTCGAGCAGTACCTGGACGACGTGCGGCCCATGCACCTGGAGTTCGTCGAGCCCAGCAAGCGCTACGCGGACCTCATTATCCCCGAGGGCGGCTTCAACACCGTGGCGCTCGACGCCGTGGTGGCCCAGGTGGAGCGGCTGCTCGATCGACAGGAAAGGTCGGCGCGCCCGTAGCCGTGGACCGTCGGGCCGCGGTCAGCGGCCGGGTCCGCCTTCCTCGTCCTGCCCTTCCTCCCGCTCCTCGATCTGCTCGAGGTAGGGCACACCGTCGGTGATCCACTGCGGTCCCGAGTCGCCCGTCAGGTGGTGGTCGAACCACTGCAGGACCCGGTTCCTGTAGTCCACGGAGTTCTTCTCCTCGCGGCTGAGGCCGTGGTTCTCGCCGTCGTAGACGAGGAAGACCAGCTGCTTGCCGGCGCGGCGGGCCGCGTTGAAGAACTCGACGCCCTGGTTGAACTCCACGGCACCGTCGTCGGTGCCCTGCGCCACCAGCAGCGGCGTCTCCATGGACTCCACATGATGAAGGGGCGAGTTCGCCACGTAGGCGTCCATGTCCTCCCAGGGCGGTACCTCCATCCGCCCCTGGCTGATCTCGAAGATGCGGGCGTCGGTGCCGCCCGTACTCCAGTAGATGGAGTTGTACATGCTGACCAGGTTGGTCAGCGGTGCCCCGGCCACGGCGGAGCGGAACAGGTCGGTCTGTGTCACCGTGAACGCGGTCTGATATCCGCCCCACGAGTGACCCACCAGGCCGACGCGTGAGGAGTCCACGGCCGGCACCTCCTGGAGGACCCGGCGGACCCCCGGCACGATGGCGTCGACGGCAGACCGTCCGGGCTGGCGGGCCCGATAGGTGATGTCCGGCTGGAAAACGAAGTAGCCCTCCTGGGTGAAGGTCGTCGTGTTGTAGGGGTGCTGTCGGCTGGGGACCGTGTAGCGTCGGACCGACGGCGACACGGTCTCGTAGATGTAGGTGATCATCGGATAGCTCTTTTCCGGATCGTAGTCCGCCGGGTAGAAGAGCGCCCCCTGGAGCTGTTCGCCGCGGGCGTTCTCGAAGCTCATCAGCTCCGATCGGCCCCAGGCGTACTCCGACTGGAAGGGGTTCGTCTCCGTCACCTGCACTGCGTCCGAGAGCCGGGGGCCGGTGCGGAAGTAGTCGGGTGAGTCCTCGAAGTCCGAGACACGGTGGAGGAAGACGTCGGCGGAGTCGGCTTTCTCCAGTCCGGTCACCGTCTTCGGTTTCCAGATCAGCCGCTCGGGCTCGGCGGCGAGGTCCGATCCCCGGGCGTAGCCGTGCTCCTCGGTCCACTCGTCGTAGAGGTCCCAGTGTGCCGGCGCCCGGGGATCGATGAAGTCGGCCTCACCCGGCTCCTCGCCCTCCAGGTCGACGTACCGGTGTCGCACCGAGTCGGCACGTCCGGAGGTGAGGCGTGTCGCATCGGACCCGTCGGGCCGGACCCGCCACGCGTCGTACTCGTCGTAGATCAGCACGGAGCCGTCGCCCCGCGTCCATCCGGCCACCCCGAAGGGAGGCTTCTGCTCGACGGTGTGGTCGTCGTCCACATCCACGACGGGCACCGGAAGCTCCGAGGTCAGGTTGACCGACTGTCCGCTCC
>CAZFDK010000003.1:63987-95989 GCA_964518305.1 uncultured Gemmatimonadota bacterium
GGGCCCGGTAGTGGTCGTCCCGGAGCCAGAGGAGATATCGGCCGCCCGGGCTGCCGCCGAACCAGTACTGCACGCGCTCGGCCACCCGGCTCCGCTCGCCGGTCTCCACGTCGATCAGGTAGATGTCCCGGTAGACCGGGCCGAACATGCGCTCCTGCCGGTACGGTGTACGGTCGAAGCCCACCGCCCGGTCGCCGCCCTCGAGGAGCTCCACGTCCTCCGTGAGCTCGGTGCCGAGCCGGGTCCAGCTCTCCCGGCCCACGTGCCACGCGGCGAGGTAGTTGTCGCGTCGGTCCCGCTCGGCCCGGACTTCCTGCAGGGGGATGATCTCCACGTCGCTGGAGTGCCAGACCAGCACGTCGGCCGGCGCATACTCCTCCGTGTCCGGCGCCGAATCGGCCGCAGCGGAGTCGGGCGAAACCGTGTCCGGCTCGCCGGCGGGCTGCCGGACCTGCGTGCCGAAGAAGAGGCGATCGCCGTCGTCCGACCAGCGCAGGTCGCGGTGCTCCGTGACGCGGAGCGAGTCCGGGAAGCTCGCGATCGTGTCTGGATCGAAGGCGAGGCTTCGCGGGCTCCCCTCCTCCAGGCCCCGCCAGGCGAGGATCACGTGTGTGCTGTCGGCCCAGTCGTCGTTCCCACGCCGCTGGAGCGCCGCCAGATCGTCCTCCGAAGGCCGCCAGGCGAGCCCGGTGAAGTCTGCAGAGCGAGAGGCGAGTGTGCGGAGCCGGCCGGTGCCGGGATCGAAGACCCGGATCCCGTTGCCCGTGGCCTCGGCGGCGTCGACGACCATGGCCAGGAGCCCTCCGTCGTCCTGCCAGTCGAAGGAGGCGACGTTGCCGAAGTTCGTGTCCACGTCGTCGTCCAGGTCACGCAGGAGGAGGTCGGCGCCGCGATGTCCCTCCGGCTGCTCGCCGGCCGAATAGCGGCGCATGGCCAGATAGCGCCCCCCGTCGCTGAACTGGAAGGAGGAGACCGCGGGAACCACGGCGGTATCTCCGTCGCGGAGGTCCAGGAGTCCGAGTTTCGTTCTCACCGGCCTGTCCGCCTCACGGAGTTTTTCCCGCCGCTCCTCGGAGACCCCGATGGTATAGGCGACCCAGCGGCCGTCGGCCGAAAAGGACGGGCTCCCGCCGTAGGGGACGGTGATCAGGGAGTCGCTGTCCAGCTTCCGTACGCGGAGCTCGTCCTCGTCGTTGTTCTTCCGGATCGGATACGCCATCCACTCGCCACCGGGCGAGAGGGTGGCACGGCCGAGCTGCTCCCACTGCCCGTAATCCTCGATCCGAACCCCAGGCGGGGCGTCATCGGAGGTCGTGTCGATGACTGCCTGATGGGGCACCGCCGGCCTGGCCGCGCCGGCACCGGGGGGCACGGCGGTCAGGAGGACGGCGGCGAGCAGGGGGAGTACGCGGCACGAGACCATGTTCTTGACTCCGTGTATTCCCGGTGAGGCGCTTGGCCGGCGGATCCTGTGCGGGGAAGGGGGCGGGCCGAGACCGGATTCCGTCGCCGGTACCCGACCGTGCCCTCGGGTGTAGAATGCGACCCGGGCCCGGCCGCCGAAACCGGTCGCGGGCTCCGGCTCCTCCCCGAGGCGCGCGGAGAGGGGATCCCGACCTCACGGTGCAGGGCGCAACGGCGAGGACGACGCGCCGGGCCGACTGCGAGGGCCCGGCAGTCTGCAACGGTGGAGAGGGACGATGGCGAGTGGCATACGGGCCCTGATCGTCGACGACGAGGAAGCTGCCCGCCGGGGCATTCGTCTGCTCCTCGACGACGATCCGGACGTCGAGATCGTGGGGGAGGCGGCGAGCGCCGACGAGACGGTGGAGATGGTCCGCCAGGAAAAGCCGGACCTCCTGTTCCTCGACATCCAGCTCGGAGAACAGGACGGCCTCACTGTCCTCCGGGAGCTGGAGGGCGAGTCCAGGCCCGTCGTGGTCCTGACCTCCGAGTGCGAGCGACATGCGGCGCAGGCTTTCGAGCACCACGCCGTCGATTATCTGCTCAGGCCGTTCAGCGACGAGCGTTTCGGACGTGCGGTCGAGCGAGCCAGGAGCCGGCTCCGCGAGTCCGAGACGCAGGACGGCCGGCGACAGGGCCGCGACCCGCGCCGGATCATGGTCCGGTCGTCCTCCAAGATCCACTTCGTGAGCGTGGACCGGATCGATTGGATCGAGGCGGCCGGGGACTACGTCCGGCTGCACCTGGGCGATCGCTCTCATCTCCACCGGGAGACGATGTACCGGCTCGCCAGACGCCTCGATCCCGTGGAGTTCGTCCGCATCCATCGGTCGGCCATCGTCCGCCTGGACCGTATCGATGCAGTGCGCTTCGACGAGCGTGGAGGGCCCCACGTCGTCCTGGCCGACGGGACGGAGCACAGCCTCAGCCGCTCCGGCCGTCGTCGCCTGGAGGAGGCCCTGGGCGAGGACCTCTGACGGATACCCTCGGGACCGTCTCACTCGAGCTGTTTCCGGGCGAGCCGACGCCGGACTGCTCGGCTCACCCTCCAGAAAACGGCTGTCGGGGAGCGCTGCGATTCCGCTCTGGCGGACGGTCGAGAGGCGCGCCCGCCGAGAGGGGTCGCGCCGCTTCGCGTGACGCGGCGTCCCATTTGCAATCAACATGTTCCCCGGTGCGGAGTGGACCACAGCCGCACCGGACGGGGTAACGATCAACGCGCGGGAGAGACGCGTCCCCACCGGTCAGCAGGGACGACCCCGGGCCGGCGGCGCGCACTCGCATCCAGGGACATACCCTCGATGGTCAAGGTAGAGCAGAACCAGCAGCAGGAGCGGGGGGCGGCCGAGCAGCGCCGCGCCGAGCTCGAGGAGATGGACGACGCCGGCCTGGTGGAGCGGCACCTGGAGGGTGAGGAGATGGCCTTCCAGGTCCTCACCGATCGCTATCACGACCGGCTCCTCCACTTCATCAACCGTACGATCGGCGACCAGGATCGCGCCGAGGATCTGGTCCAGGACACCTTCGTGCGGGTGTACCGTCACCTGCACCGCTTCGACCCCACCAAGAAGTTCTCCACCTGGATCTACACGATCGCCGGGAACCTGGCGAAGAACGAGCTGCGGAACCGATCCCGGAACCCGCTGGTCCTCTTCCAGACGATCACGAAGAATCGCGAGGAAGACGACCGTCCGCTGCAGTGGGAGGATCTCTCCTACTCGCCGGACGATATGGCCCGAAAGCGGGACCTGAGGGAGATCGTGGAAGAGACCATCGAGGAACTCCCGGACCACCACCGGAAGATCTTCCGGCTCCGGGAGATGGAGGGAAAGACGTATGAGGAGATCTCCGAGATCACGGGCGTGAAGCTCGGAACCGTCAAGTCGAGGCTGAACCGTGCCCGGAACAAGTTCGCCGAGCTCGTGGGGCCGAAGCTGGAATAGCTGACGTCCCGCGGCCGGTGGCGGGCCGGGCACCAGAGCAGGACGAAGAGCAGGGAGCCCTGCCCATGAACCCCCCGGATTCGAAATCGATCGAGGAAGCACTGATCAGCGACGTCCTCGGCTGGTCCGTAGTCGAGGGCCCCGAGGAGGCCAATTCCTACCCCGCCGCCTACTGGTCGCCCGATGAGCGCTGCTTCGTGGTGCGGCGTATCGAGGGGCGACCGCCCGAACGCTTCAGTCCCACTCGCTGCTTCGAGGACGTGTGGGAGGTCCGGGAGCGCCTCGGCGGCAACTCCTTTTTCCCGCGGCTGGCGAGACCGGTGTCGGAGCGCAACGTGCGGGTGGTGGCCGACTGCGGCCCGAAAGAAGTCGTCGCCGAGGCGCGATCCGTGGCCTGGGCCCTCGCCATGGCGATCTATCAGGCCCGGAGCGAGCGTCTGATCTGACGCCGGGAGGTCAGGGACACGACCGGTACCGGGACAGTGGTGGCGGGTGATCGTTGCCGCTCATCAGACGCTCTCCTCCCCGGGAGGAGGCGTACGGGCCTGCCGGCCCAGAAGTCGACCGATGGTCTCCACCTCCTCGGCCAGCAGGTCCAGGACGTCGTCCAGGGCCAGCATCCCCACGAGCCGCTCCTCGTCGTCGGTGACCGCGAGGCGCCGCGTGCCGCCGGCGGCCATGAGGGAGAGCGCGTCTTCGATGGGCGCCTCCTCCGAGATCGTCCGCGCCGGTCCTGTCATGGCGACCGAAACCGGCATGGCGTCGGGGTCCTCGTACTCCGCGACGCACCGGACGACGACATCCCGATCGGTGAGGATTCCCTCGGGCCGGTCGTCGCTGTCCAGCACCACGAGCGTCCCGACCTCCTCGCTCCGCATGCGACGGGCCGCCTCGCGAACGCTCTCGTCCGGTTCAGCGACCACGACCGATCGAACGCAGATTCTGCCGACGGACATTTTGGTCTCCCCCTCTGATGCTTCCGACTCGTCCTCGTCTCCAGGACAAGGATAACGGACGACGGGCGGCGACGGGGTTTTCTTTTCCCGTTCGGTAGGCGACCTTCCGGGGTGCCCGGTGGTCTCCCGAGTTCGTCGCGGGTCCGGGTCCCGAAGGTACTCGAACATTCCAGAACGGAGAGAGGTATCCCTTGAGCGTTCTCGACAGAAGCGTCCACGACATCATGGAGACGGACGTGGTCACGGTCCGTCCCGACCTCCCCATCAAGAACCTCATCGAGGTCCTGGAGGAGAACGAGATCACCGGGGCCCCTGTGGTCGACAGCGAGGAGAACGTGGTGGGCGTCGTGTCCAGCACCGACGTGATGCGGCTCGCAGCGGAGGAAGAGGAAGAGGAGGAGAGCGGCGCACGAGCCGGTAGCTCGGAGGAGGCGGAGGAAACCGGCTACTTCTACGCGGGCGGCTCCGGCGGATTTCTGCCGGCCCTGCCCGCGGGGCTTCCGAAGACCCGGATTGGTACGCGACCCGTCCGCGACGCCATGACCCGGGCGACCTTCTCCGTTCGCCCCGACGCCAGCCTTTCCGAAGCCGCCCGGTTCCTGCACCAGGCGGGTATCCACCGGGCACTCGTGTTCGACGGGAGTCGCCTCCTGGGGCTGGTCACTACCATGGGCATCGTGGCGGCCGTGGGCGAGGCCGCCGGGGAATGACGACGGAGCTGGCCCGGAACGTCATCGAGGCGGTGCGAGAGGCCGGCCGCACGGTGGAGGGAGTCCGGCGCGAGGGCTTCGACGTCGAGGAGAAGGAGGGCCAGGGGCCGGTCACGAGGGCGGACCGCCGGGCTGACGACCTGCTGCGTCAGCGGCTGACCGGGCTTCGGAACGCTGCCTGGCTCTCCGAGGAGTCGGCGGACGACCCGAGCCGTGAAGAGGCCGACCGGCTGTGGATCGTCGATCCGCTGGACGGCACGAAGGAATTCGTCGAAGGCGTGCCGCAGTACACCGTGGCGGTGGCTCTCGTCGAGGACGGCCGCACCGAGATCGGGGTCGTTCACAATCCGGCCACGGCCGAGATCTTCCACGCGGTCCGCGGAGCAGGCGCCTTCCTAAACGGCGAATCGATCCGAGTCCGTGAGAGCCAGGCCCTGCTGGCGTCCCGGACGGAGCTCTCCCGCGGCGAATTCGATCCCTTTCGGGAGACGTGGACCATCCGGCCCACGGGCAGCACCCAGTACAAACTGGCCCTGGTGGCCGCCGGTCGGGGAGCCGCCACCTTCTCACGCGGGCCGAAATGGGAGTGGGACGTGTGCGCCGGGGAGCTCCTGGTCCGGGAGGCGGGGGGACGGTGCACGGAGCTCCTCGGAACGGACCTGGAGTACAACAAGCCCTTCCCGAAAGTGCGGGGGATGCTGGCCGGTGCGCCGGAAGCCCACGAGCGGGCGAGGCGCCGGCTCGAGGACGTGGGAGCTGCCGAGCGGATGCGAGAGGACTTCCCGGAGATCTGACCTGCTTCCGGGGGGACTGAGTTCGCACCGCTCCACCCCGGGAGTCGGCCACCCTGTTCGCGCGCAGAAGCGTCGGACCTCCTCCGGCGTCCCGGTCCCCCGACGCCCGTCGGTCGGGGCCCCGAACTGTTCAGCTATAGTTCGGTTATCGTGACGGTTCGGCCCATAAGGGGCTGCTCTTCGACGCGCCACGACGCCTATTCCGTTCATAACCTTGACAGGAGTCTGCGGGATCCTATATTTCTTGACGTAAGCTAGACATCGGCGGCGGCCTGCCCCGTACCGGAGGCGTTGCCGCCCTTTCCACGAACCAGGGAGAATCTGATGAAGACGACTGCAATCGTACCGCTGATAGTGGCCCTGCTGACCGCCGGAGGACTCACCGACGCCCCGGCCGATCGCAACTCCGTTCCGGCGGAAGACGGCGATACGGTCGTGACGCTGGACGAGGTCACGGTCGAGCACGCCAAGGCCCAAGAGGCCGGCACGATCGTAGAGGTCGCGTCGCAGAACGGCTCGTTTGAGACACTCGTGAAGGCCATTCAGGCCGCCGGGCTCGTAGAGACGCTCAACGGGGAAGGGCCGTTCACGGTCTTCGCACCCACCGACGAGGCGTTCTCCAAGCTGCCCGAGGGAGCGCTCGAGGACCTGCTGGCCGACAAGGAGCGTCTGAAGAAGGTGCTCACGTACCACGTGGTGCCGGGCCGCGTGACGGCTGCGGATGTCGAGGGACTGAGCTCCGCGGAGACGGTGGCCGGCGAGTCCCTGCAGATCAACACCGACTACGGTTCCGTGAACGTGGACGACGCCACGGTAGTGCAGGCGGACGTGATGGCGTCGAACGGCGTGATCCACGTCGTCGACTCGGTGCTTCTCCCCGGTCAGGGAGAGTGAAGGCGCGGATACCGATGGGCTGAGAGACCAATAGGGATCCGGGCGGCGAGAGCGTGATGCGTCGCCCGGCTCGGCCCGGCAGGAAGGAGCTGTGATCCCGCTGGCTGCGGGGAGGTCACGGGCTCCGCGCCGGGTCCAGCATGCGGCGTCGGCCTCGCTGGCCGGCGCCGCTTTCCTTCGTCGGGAAGGGGTAAACCGTGGGACGAGTCATCGTTGTCGGCGGCGGAGTCGCCGGACTCCGGTGTGCACGTCTTCTCGCGGAGGACGGCGTCGAGACCGTCCTGCTCGAGGGAGAAGACAGGGTGGGCGGGCGGGTGAGGACCGAGCGCCGGGACGGATATCTGCTGGACCGGGGCTTCCAGGTCCTTCCCACCGCCTATCCCGAGGCCAGGAGCTGCCTGGAGTTCGACGAGCTCGAACTGCACGAATTCCAGTCAGGCGCACTCGTTCGATGGGACGGGGAGTTCAGGGCGCTCCACAACCCGCTTCGACATCCCGGTCGCCTCCGGGAGACCCTGCGGCCGGAGTTCGGATCCATGGGGGATCGAATCCGGCTCGGCGTGTGGGGAGCGAAGCTCCTGGCAGGCGTGGAAGGAGCCGTTCTGCGCGGAAGCGACCTCACATCCCGGAAGCTCCTCGCCGACAGGGGGTTCACGGAAGAGTTCGTCGAGGCTTTTTTTCGGCCCTTCTTCGGAGGAATCTTTCTCGAGCCGGAGCTCGCCACCTCGGGGCGAATGCTGGCGTTCGTTCTGCGGACCTTCGCCGCGGGTCCGGCCGCCCTCCCGGCGGACGGCATGGAGGCGATTCCGCGACAGCTCGCCGACGGGCTGCCGCGAGACACCATCCGCACCGGGTGCGAGGTGACGGGCGTCCGGACCGGGGGGACCAGCGTGCGGCTTGCGGACGGGGGAACCCTCGAGGGGGACGCAGCCGTCATTGCCACCGACCCGTGGACGGCGGTCCGGCTGATCCCGGAGATCGAGGCGCCCGAGCGGCGCTCGGTGGCCGGGCTGTATTTCGGGACCGAGACTGCCCCCGTCGAAGCTCCCGTGCTGGTCCTCGACGGCGACGACGAGGGGCCTGTGAACCACCTCTCCGTCCCGTCGCGGGTCTGTCCCCGTTACGCGCCCCCCGGACGGGATCTGATCTCGGTCAACGTGGTGCGCGAGGCGCCCCGGGATGACCGGGCGCTGGAGGAGGCGGTTCGCAGTCACATGCGGGACTGGTTCGGCGAAACGGTCGACGGATGGCGTCTCCTCCGGGTGGATCGGCTCCCCTCGGCCCTCCCGGCTGCGCCTCCCGGGGAGGTCGGCGGTGGGGCGCCGGACCCACGGGTCGGACCGCGGCTCTATGCATGTGGGGACCACCGGGAGAATCCCTCTCTGGAGGGATCGCTCGTATCCGGGAGGAGAGCCGGCGAGGCGGTCCTCGAGGACCTGTGAGGTCGGGAAGGGCGGGTCGCATCGACGGCGTTCGGGACGGCTCCCGGACTTGAAACTTCGCGCCACGGCTCCGACTCTGGTGCCGCTGGCCGGGGCATGCCGGCAGATCGCCGTGCGGATCGCCCTCCGTCATGAGCCCCAAGTCGAGCTCGTCCGGTCTCAGGTTCAGGAGCCAGGAGTCCCCGATGTCGGACATGGATCGACGCGGCTTCATTCGCAGCGCCGCCGCCGCGGGAATGGCGGTGTCGGCTCCCGACTCCCTGTTCGGAGAAGGAAGGGCGCCCGCCGTCCACGCACAGGATCGAGTGGCTCCCAAGGTCATCGCCGATCGCACGGGCTTCACATCCCGGGACGAGAATGAGAGGAACGCGGTCAGCCGTGCGCTCCGCGGCATCACCGGCGGGGAGGACGTTCTCGATGCCCTGATCGCCGGCGTCAACATTCCCGAGGAGGATCCCGAGGAGACGGGCGTCGGCTACGGCGGGGTCCCGAACGCCGAGGGCGTAGTGCAGCTCGACGCGGCCTGCATGCACGGTCCCCGTGGCTGGGCCGGGGGCGTCGGCGCGCTCGAGGGCGTCCGCACGCCGTCCCGGGTAGCCCGCGACGTCATGGCCCAGACCGACCATCACCTCCTGGCGGGAGAAGGGGCGCAGCAGTTCGCCCGGCAGATGGGCTACCGGATCGAGGACAGCCTGACCACCGAGGAGTCGCTCCGCATCTGGCGGGAGTGGAAGCGGCGCATCGACCCGGAGCATTGGCTGGATCCGGCCGAACGGCGAGAGGCCGGCCGGCAGGCCGTTGCGGAGATGGTGAAGGAGGGGCTGGTCGACCGGAAGGGTATCTACTGGGGCACCATCCACTGCGCCGGGATCACGCCGGACGGTGACGTGAGCGCCGTGACCACGACCAGCGGACTGTGGTTCAAAGTCCCGGGCCGGGTCGGCGACTCTCCCATTCTCGGCGCCGGCCTCTACGTGGACAACGACGTGGGCACCTCGGGCTCCACCGGTCGGGGGGAGGCGAACCTCTACAATCTCTCCTCGTTCCGGGCGATTGAGCTCATGCGGGACGGGCGACATCCGATGGACGCCGGCATGGAGGCCTTGCGCCGAATCCGTGAGAGCACGCGGGACCCGCGTCTCCTGGACGATCGGGGCCGCCCGGCCTTCAACGTCCGCTTCTTCCTCCTCAACAAGGAGGGGCAGCACGCGGGCGTGGCCATGTATTCCGGGGACGACGCCGAGTCGGAATATGCCCTCTGCACGGAAGAGGGCGCGGAGCTCCGGACCTTCGAGCCGCTCCTGGAGGGCGGCCCGTCGGCCTGACGGTCATCAGTGATCCTCTACTGGTGATCCGGTGATCCATGCGGTGATGGCAGATCTGACGGCGCTTCTCGCCCCGGCGCCGAACGCCGGTGGCGCGGGACCGGCGCTCACCGTGGCGTCCGCCCTGGCTGCGGGAATGCTCGCCCAGGTCGCCGCGCGGCACCTGGAGGTGCCCGGCATCGTCATCCTCTTGCTGGTGGGGGTCCTGCTGGGCCCCGAGGTGGCCGGGGTAATCCAGCCGGAGAGCCTCGGTGGCGCACTGGAGATCCTGGTCGGCATGTCGGTGGCCGTCATCCTCTTCGAGGGGGGGCTGAGCCTCAGCCTCAAGCGGCTCCGGGAGGAAGCCGTCACCATCCGGCGGCTCATCACCGTCGGGGCAGTCATCACCGCCGTCAGCGGGGCGGTCCTCTCCCGCTACCTCATGGACTGGCCCTGGCAGCTCGCCGTTCCGTTCGGGACGCTCGTCGTGGTCACCGGGCCGACGGTGATCAACCCGATCCTGCGGCGCGTCCGGGTGCGTCCCAACTTGAACACGATTCTGGAGGGGGAGGGGGTCCTCATCGACGCCCTGGGGGCCATCATGGCCGTGGTGGCCCTGGAGGTCGTGCTGGCGACGACGGCGGCCGAGGCGGCCACCGGACTCCTGGCCGGGCTTCCGGGTCGGCTGGCCGTGGGGATCGGGCTGGGCATCGGGGGGGGATTCGTGCTGGGGAAGCTGCTGGTGTGGGAGCGGGTGGTGCCGGAGGGGTTGGAGAACATCTTCACGCTCTCCCTCGTGCTGGCCCTCTTCGAGGCCAGCGAGGCGATCCTCCCCGAGACCGGGATCATGACAGCCGCCGTGGCCGGAATCGTCGTCGGCAACATGGACACCGGCGTCCACGACGAGCTCCGGGAGTTCAAAGAGCAGCTCACGGTGCTCCTCATCGGTCTCCTCTTCGTCCTCCTGGCGGCGACGGTGCGCCTCGAGGACGTGCTCGGCCTTGGCTGGGCGGGAGTGGCCACGGTAGCGGGACTCGTCCTCGTCGTGCGTCCTCTGAACGTCCTGGTGTGCACGGCCGGATCGGAGCTGACCTCCCGGGAGCGTGCCTTCCTGGCGTGGCTGGCGCCGCGCGGCATCGTGGCGGCTGCAGTGGCATCGCTCTTCGCCCGGTGGCTGGGGGAGGCGGGCGTTCCCGGCGGCGCCGAGCTCCAGGCGCTGGTCTTTCTCGTGATCGCCGTCACCGTGGTGGTCCAGGGAGGTCTCGGCGGGGTCGTGGCCGCGATCCTCGGGGTGCGCTACGAGACGGACAAGGGGTGGGTCGTGGTCGGGGCCAACCCGCTGGGACGGGCCATGGCACGTGCGCTGTCGGTCGACGGCGAGGAGGTGGTGGTGGTGGACTCTAGCGCTCCGGAAGTCCAATCGGCCGAGCACGAAGGGCTCAAGGTGGTGTTCGGGAGCGCCAGCGAGGAGAGGACCCTGCAGCGGGCCGAGACGGCCTACCGACGCGGACTGGTCGCCGTGACGCCGAACCAGGCCATCAATCTCCTGGCGGCGGCCGTGGCCGCGAGCGAGTTCGGCACGTCGCGGCTGGCGGTGGGCATGAACAGCCGGATGCGGGAGATTCGCGAATCGCAGGTGGGCAGGTTCGGCGGGGGGGTGCTGTTCGGGGAGCCCGTGGACCTCGAGTACTGGATCCACGAGTTCAGACACGGGAACGTGGACGTGGGACGATGGCGCTACGAGTCGCCCCCCCCGGACGAGGAGGAGCCCGAGCATCCGATCTCGGCCCGAGGCGAAGCCAGCGTGCTGCCCCTGGTGGTGGTTCGGGACGGACAGCCGGGACCCGTGGACGATCGGACCCGCTTCCAACGTGGCGACGAGGTCTACTTCGCGTGGCCCTATTCCGGCGGGCGCAGTGCGGGCCGGTGGCTGGAGGAGCGGGGATGGCGGCCGGCGGTGGAGCCCCTCGAGATCGAGGAGGAAGCACCCCAGCCGGAGACGTGAGGCCTTAGGTGCATGCGCGGACTCACCAGCCGCTTCGAGCCTTTCGGATCTCTCTCACCGTAGCCCCACGTCATCGGTGGGGGCGCGTTGTCGCCTTCTCCCGGACGTATGCAGTACCCGGGTGTCTGCTAGAAGTGCAGATTCAACGAGATCGAATACGATAAATATTTGCTGAACAACAGGTTGATGATACTTATATAGAGTAACAGTAGAGATAAGGGGTCCGCACGCCGGCGGGACGGCGTGGCAGCGCCCCGGTATCGCCCAATGGAGTCCCGACGACGCGAGGCAGGAGGTCAGCATGTCCGTGACACCGTCCACCATGGCACCGCTAGGAATGAAAGCCCCCGACTTCGAGCTCCCGGACACCAGCGGCGATCTGGTGAGGCTGGAGGATTCCGACGACGCGCATGCCCTGCTCGTCGTCTTTCTCTGCAACCACTGTCCCTACGTGAAGCACATCCGTGACGAGCTCGCCGAGTTCGCCCGGGAGTACGGGGAGGAGGGCCTCGCCGTGGTCGGAATAAGCTCCAACGACGTGGAGCAGTACCCGGAAGACGCCCCGGATCGTATGAGGGAGGTCAAGGAGGAGGTCGGATTCCCGTTCCCGTATCTCTTTGACGAGTCGCAGGAAGTGGCCAGGGAATACGGCGCGGCCTGCACCCCGGACTTTTTCCTCTTCGACGAGAACCGGGAGCTGGTGTACCGGGGGCAGTTCGACGACAGCCGTCCGGGCAATGACGTGCCCGTGACCGGGGAAGACCTGAGGAAAGCGGCGGACCGGGTCCTGGAGGGGCGTCCCGTTCCGGAGGACCAGGCCCCCAGCGTGGGATGCAACATCAAGTGGAAGCCGGGCAACGAACCCGAGTATGCCGGCTGACCGCGTCTGACGCCCCGGGTCTGCTCAGCTCGAGGCGATGCGGTCCAAAGTGCCGGCGTCGAGTTCGTGTCCCCCGGGATGTGTGAGACGCCGGAACGACAGATCCCGGGACCGGAGTCGCTCCTCGGTTTCGTCCATGGCCTCGGGTGAGAGCAAATCGTCCTGCTCTCCCCGGACAAGGGTGATCCGCGTGTCGCGCAGTCGGCCGTCCCACCGGTCGAGGTCCAGATCCGGAGGGAGGCCACCCGACCACAGGACCAGCTCGTCTACGGCCGTGCGGCCATAGGCGGTCCAGCGGGCCGCCGTGGCCGCGCCCTGGGAGAAGCCGAGAGCGCGCAGCCGGACCCCGCTCCGGCTCAGGGGCGTGAAGATCCGCTCTGCGAGGGTGTCCAGGTACCGCACGTAGTCCCGGATCTCCCATCGGCGCTCCTCCCGCGTCATCCACGTCCCCCCCACCCTCGATTCCCCATCGTGAGACCCGGCCTGGGCCAGGTAGAAGCGGTTGAGGGCCTCCGGCGCCACGAGGATCCGGGCGTCGGAGCGAAGAGGCAGGAAACGTCGGAGGAAGCGTCCGGCGAGCTGTCGGTGGCCGTGGCACACGATCCAGACGTCTCGGACCGCGGACGTGGGTTCTCCCAGCCACGCGAAGCGAGCGCTGCGAGGCACCTCGAGGTGCCCCTCGTTCACGCCGGGCGGCGGATCGTCGCTCCCCTTCGGACCCGGACCGGCCGGGGGGGGCGGGTCGCCCCCGTCGAGGTCGCTCACTCGCCCCTGCCGGCGTGGACCGGCACGGAGCGGGGCGCCCCACCTTCGGAATCGTCTCTGCCCGCCTCTGGCTCGCCGTCGTGCGGGGCGAGGTAGCCGTAGCGGCGCAGGAGCGGGAGCGTCAGGGCCGTGACCACCCTCCGCCGGGTGGTCCCGAGCTCCCGCTGCCATTCCAGGTCCTCCTCCAGGGCGATGGAACCGCGCTGCTCCCTCATGGGATTGCCGGCCAGGATGTGCTGGGAGTCCAGCTCCAGTACGCCGTCCCGGACGTGGGCGAGCTGCTGTGGCCCGTGAAACTCCTCGACCTCCCGGAGAATCCGTCGCAGCGTCTTCGCGGGCGAACGAACGAAGTCGCGATACCGCACCCTCACGTAGCCGGACGCGGCCGGTCCGAGGGACTCCACCATGAGCTGGGCCGCGGACCAGAAGACGGCCGCCGTGCCCGGACCCCGGCGGTCGAGCAGCTCGTCACCGTTGCTCCACCGCACACCCGGCCGCCGGGTGCGCTTCTGGAGCGAGTGGGCGACCCCGCGGCTGTCCCGAACGAGATGGATCAGGTGCAGGTCGACGCCCGGGGCCTCCCGCAGGACCCGCGCGTAGCCGGCGTTCTTCGAGGAGTCCACCAGGACGCGTCCGCCCGAGACCCGACGGAGCTCGCCGTAGACTCGCGAGAGATAGTCTCGGTAGGCCTCGAGCTTACGGTCGAAGCCGTTCGTCCGGATCGGCGACAGGAGCGCAGGGAGGTGGCGGCCCTCGGTTGCCCGGTGGCGGAGTCGCTCGATGTCCGAGGTGGGGAGCGGGACGCCCGACTCCACGAGGCGGTCGGCGACCCGCCCCCAGAGCGGACACTCACGGACCGGACGACCGCAACCGCACAGCTCGTTGTTGGTCAGTCCGCGACCGAAGAAGTGCATGGCCTCCCCCACCGCCGCCAGCCCGTCGGCCCCGCCCAGCGCCCGGGCCACCAGCGTGCTTCCGCTCCGCCCGATGCCCGCGATGTACAGGACCTTCACCGACCGATCGGGGTCGTCGTCCTCTTCGGCGGCGGGGCCCGGGTCTACCGCCCCGCTCGCTTCGTCCTCCGAGGTGCCGTCGGTGCGCCAGCTGGTGGGCGTATCCGCGTCCGAGGCGCCGCGCCAGTGCCGATATCCCCACACGGCGACGCCCACGACCATGCTGCCGCCCGCCACGCCCAGGAGGAGCGCGTCACTCGGGGCCTGCCAGTAGAGTCCCAGCGCCGCGAAGATCCACAGCTTCGGGAAGCGGCCGAGGACCGTGGCGACCATGTAGCGTCCCACCGGATATCCGGCCAGGGGCGCGAGCACCCGGACCGTCCAGTAGGGGATCGGCGACCAGGCACAGAACCAGACGGTGAAGAAGGGGTGACGCTCGAAGTATCCCTGCAGCTTCCTGACGATGCTGCTCTCCCGGAGCGATTCCGCCGCGTCCAGTGCCAGCAGGCGCCGGTGAAGATGGTAGTTCAGGAACTCCACGTAGATCTGCGTGACCATCCCCACGGCTGCCACCAGGAGCGGCGCGTAAGCCCGGCTCATCACCATCAGGACCGGCTCGTAGCCGGTGGGGAAGAGCGGGGAGAGGGGGCCCGTCATCCAGATGGTGAAGATGGAGAACCCGACCAGCGGCGTCGTGTCGGGGAAGAGGGCCACCAGCGCGATCCCGAGGAGGCCCAGGATGCCGGAGCCACGTACGACGCCGTCCCAGAGGCGGTTGCCTCGAGCGCGCGTGAGCGCTCTCCAGAGGCGGGCCGGCGCTCCGCTCTCGCCCCCGTCGGCCGAACCGGCTTTCTCTTCCGAGGCGGCGGTCCCGCTACCGGTCTCCCGGTTCGGGGCCTCCCGGATGGTCTGTGCGGGTTCCGCGCTCAACGAAGCTCCTCGGTCCTCGATTCTGGCCAGGGCTCCTCTTCCTGCAATCCGTCTGCCGGAGGACCCTGTCCGCGGTGCGCGGTAGCCGTCATCAGAATCCGAGCGCTCGCACGACGTAACCGATCCCATACCCCAGGTAGTTCCCGGCCGCGTAGCCTATGAGTCCGACCGTCACCCCCGGGAGGATGAGGGCCCGCCATCGTCGCGACACCGCCACCGCCAGGGCGCTGGACGGCCCTCCCACTGCCGCCTGCGACGCCACCGACAGCGTTCCGACGTCCATGTTCAGCAGCCTTCCGCCTCCGAACACGACGAGACCGTGGATGCCGACCACCACCAGGGTGAAGAAGAACACGGAGACGCCGACGGTGAGGATCTGTCCGATTACCGAGTAGATGCCGATGACCGCGAAAAAGAGGTGGAGGGCGAAGTTGCCCAGCTGCATGGCGCCGTCCATGCGCGAGAAGCGAGGCACGTGGGCCACGGCCAGGGCGAGGGTCGTCAGCCACAGGACCGTGGGAACCCCGGGAACCAGCGTGCCCATTCCGCGGGCGGCCGCCAGCAGCAGAAAGCCCAGGGCGATCAGCTTGGCCAGGGAGAGGACCGACACCGGAGCCGTCCGGAAGAAGGGGTGCGCCGTCTCGGCCATCCTCTCGGCTGAGGAGTCGTGCTCCGCGTCGCCCTCGTCCGGGCCGCGGTCGGCCCCGTCCTCCTCCCCGGGGATGGGGGCCGGATAGAATCGGCGAAGCCAGACAGGGAGCAGGAGGCACGACCCGAGCCACAGGCCCGTCGTGAGATTGTCGGCCGCCGTGGCTCCGGCGAACAGCGTCTCCGGCAGCTCGAGCCCCCGACCCACGGCAACGAAATTGAGCGAGCCCCCGGTGTATGTGCCGGTGAACGCGCCGGCGAGGCGCCAGGCGTTCTCGGCGAAGTGTGGGGAGAAGAGCAGCGTTCCGGCGGCGGCTCCCAGGACCGTTCCGGCGGCGGCCAGGCCGAAGGCTGCAACCATTCGGGGGCCGACCAGCTTCAGGTCGCCGATGTGCACCGAGAGGAGCAGCCACGCGATGGCCAGGGAGGTGACGGGACCGGTGATGGCCCCGTAGACTGGAGAGCGGGCCGGGACCAGGCCCAGGTTCGAGAGAAGAGCACCGAGTACGATCACGAGGAGCGACGCTCCCACCCGTGAGAGAAACCGGACGTTCCGCTCCAGCCAGAAACCGAGGGCCGTGATCGCCACGACGGCGGCGCTCAGATACAGGGGAGAGTCGATCATCCGCACCAACGTAGAATCCGGCCCGAGGGCGCTCAACGCGCCCGCGGCGGGACCGAAAGGCGAAGGAGGTGACGGGGAACGCAGATGTTCGAGAACATACTCGTACCCGTGGACCTGACGGATAAGAACCGGCGTGCAGTGGAGGTCGCCCGCGACCTGGCTGAGCTGGCCGACGGCAGCGTGACCCTCCTGCACGTGATCGAGCCCCTGGATCTCCCCTTCGAGGAGCTCGAGGATTTCTACTCGAGGCTGGAGGACAAGGCGGCGGACGCCATGTACGGTCTGGCCGAGCCCCTTCGGGAGGCCGGGCGCGGTGCCGATCGTCACGTTATCTACGGCGACCGCGCGGCGGAGATCGTCCGCTATTCCGGCGAGAACGATTTCGACCTCGTGGTCATGACCTCGCGCCGCTTCGGGCCGGAGGGAGACACTGCGGACTGGGCCACTCTCAGCCACAAGGTGGCCATCATGTCGCAGACTCCGGTGCTCCTGGTGAAGTGACGTCGCCGATGGCGCTACCTCCGTCGGTCGTCGGCCGTCGCCTGGTCCGGGTCGGGCTGCTTCTGGCGGCCGCGCTTGCGACCGGGCCGGGGACGCCCTGGGGGGACGGCTACCGCGGCAGGGCGTCGGCGCAGGACTACCAGGAGGCGCGGCGCCGGATGGTCCAGGAGCAGCTGGCCGCGGATGCGCCCTTTCGTGCGGCCATCACCGACAGCGCGGTCCTGGCCGCCATGGGGGCGGTGCCCCGTCATCGGTTCGTCCCCCCGAGCCTGAGAGGATCGGCGTACGACGACCGCCCTCTGCCCATCGGCCACGGGCAGACGATTTCCCAGCCATGGATCGTGGCGCGAATGACGGAGCTGGTGCGGCCGGAGCCGGGCGACACCGTCCTCGAGGTGGGAACCGGCTCCGGCTACCAGGCCGCGGTGCTGGCCGAAGTGGTGGATCACGTGTTCACCGTCGAGATCATCGGGGAGCTGGCGCGAACGGCCGGTCGGACGCTTCGGGAACGGGGCTACGGGAACGTCACGGTGCGCCACGGGGACGGCTATCGCGGCTGGCCCGCGGAGGCGCCCTTCGACGGCATTCTGGTCACCGCGGCCCCGGAGCAGATTCCGCAGCCCCTGGTCGATCAGCTTGCGCGTGGCGGGAGGATGGTGGTTCCGGTGGGGCCGCAGGATCGTGGACAGGCGCTGACCGTGCTGCACAGGAAGTCCGACGGGACCGTGGAGCGCCGGGTCGTCTCTGCCGTGCGCTTCGTTCCCATGACCAGGGACACGGGGAGCGGTCCGTGAGGCTTCCGCTCGGCCTGCGTCGCCTGACGTCCCGGGTCGTGCGGCGGGTCCCGGTGCGGATCCGTGGCGGTCCCAATCGCGGGCTTCGATGGAGCCTCGCCGCGGCGGGGCGCGGGTTCTGGTCCGGAAACTTCGAGGCCGAGCGTACGCGGGCGCTGGCGAAGCTGGTCCGCCGCGGTGAGCGTTTCTGGGACGGAGGCGCTCATCAGGGCTACGTGACGCTCCTGGCCTCCCGGAGGGTGGGACCGGAGGGAAGCGTGACGGCGCTCGAGCCGTCAGAGTACAACCGCTGGTACCTGGAGCGGCACGTGGCCTGGAACGAGCTGGGGAACGTCCGGGTTCTGCCGGTGGCCCTGGCCGACGACGACGGTCGCCGGAGCTTCGACGAGACCGGTTCGTCGGTGACGTTCCGGGTGGGAGAGGGAAGCGGGCGCGTGCCGGTCCGGTCGCCGTCGACCCTGGTCGCGGAGGCCGGGTCGCCCACCTTCGTGAAGCTGGACATCGAGGGCGGGGAAGAAGAGATCATGGAGGAGGTGATGGAGCTGCTCCCACCCGACGGCGTGGCCGTCGTAGCGCTCCACTCTCGGGAGGCGGATCGGCGTGCCCGTGGCCTCCTGTCCGCCAGCGACTTCGGGATCCTCCCCTCGGCCCGGCTCCGGGAATACAGGAGAAGGGAGGCCGGGTGGCCGGGCGATCCGGACATCGTGGCCCTGGGGCCGGAGCGCGCTGCCGATCCCGCGGAGCTGGAGCGTCTCCCCTTCTTCAGCTCAGAGCGGGCGTGAGCGGGTACGAATGCTCGCGCAGGTCCTGTGCCTCAGTCCAGCTGGTGGCCGCCACTGCCGTCCTCGTCCGACCCTCCTCCGGAGTTCCCGGTGCTGCTGTCGCCTCCGTGATCCGACGAGGACGGACGTCGAATCTCGATGTCTCCCCCGCGTTTCTTCCTGGTGGGCGGGTCGATGCGCCGGACGTCGCTCTCGCGATCGGGCGCGGACGCGCGAGGTTCGGGTCGACCGTCGTAGGGCGGGCTGAGGGCCCGGGCGTCGGAGGGCCAATGGCCGCCGCCCGGCCGCCGGGCTGGAGGTCGCGGCGGAGCCGGGAACTCGTGCCGATCCGGATCGCTTTCCCACTTCTTCATCTGCCGGGCCCACTTCCGTGCCCTTCGGTCGGCGGTGCTGACGGGACCTTCCGACCAGCCGGGTATCCATCCCTTTGCCTCGGGAAGACTGCCGCCGAAGAGTCGCCCGAAGTGCTCGGACGGTCCGTCCGAGGACCCCGGGTCCGCCTCGCGCGGACGACGCTCCGATCCGTCCTCGTCGAGATCTTCGGCGGAGGGGTTCCGCGACTCGTCACCCGCGAGGGGCCGCGACGCCGGGGCACGCACCCGCATCCCCGACTCGCCGCCCCCGTTCACGGTGACCTCGGGCAGGTCGACCGGGATTGTCGGCGGATGGAACGGGACGTCCCCCTCGTCGAGCTGCTGACGCCGGGTGTCGTCGGCCGCCGGACGGTCGGTGTCCGCGGCGATACGTCTCAGCAGCGACGAACGGTAGCTCCGGCACCAGGGTCCGCCGACATCCGGGGCGACGACCCAGTCGACGTCCCAATCCTTCCTCGGCGTCTCTTCGGGGATGAGCCGATCCAGGAGAAGATCCATGTTCCCGAAGGCCGACCCGCCGTGGAAGGGATTGGCCAGGGTCGACACCCTCCGGTAGCGGAAGGCGACATCGCCGCGAATCCGATTCATCCGGAGCGGGCGACGGGAGGCCAGGATCATGATGTAGCTGGTACGGACGCGCCGGAGGCACGCGTTCGACGAACGGCCGGGGGCGGAGCCGAATCGCGCCGCGAATCCGGTGAGCGAGCTCCGTCCCCCGTGGTAGGAGGGGGTGGATCTGAGAACCGTGTGCCCGCCCGGCCCGAAGAGTGAGCTCGATCCCGGGTTATAGGGATACAGGGCGCGGACGTATCCCGAGTCGCGGATGCGGAAGAGGGCCACGTGGGCCCGATCGCTCACCGCGAAGTTCAGCGACGCCCGTCCGTCGAACGTGGAGGCGAGGCGGGCCTGGAGTGGGGCGTCGGGGCCGCCGTAGCGGGCTCCCGTGTAGGAGTAACATGCCGCGGTGGAGAGAGCCAGTATCAGCGTCGCCAGGCCGGCGGCGAGGCGATGGGCTCCGTTGTATGGCTTCCGGCCGGTCATGGCTCCCTCCCGGTGAGCTGTGGGGTCCGGCCCGCTCCGGACGGCACCGTGTGTCGGCGTCGCGCCCGCTGGACGTAGCATACGGAAACTTCGCCCGAAAGGTCCCGACCGGACCCGGCGGCGCGTTCGAGCGCGGGGCGCACCGAGCGGAGGCATGCGAGCCGCCGGCACGACAGTTGAGAGGAAACAGGGAGGGACAGCCCGCAATGAAGGCAGGGGACATGGCAGGAGCGCAGAGCGACACCGGTGCCGAACGGGACCGGAAGGCGGAGCACCTGGAGCTCGCCCGGAACGAGGCGGTTCAGGAGAAGCGGCGGTATTTCGCTGAATTCAGGCTCGAACACCGCGCGATGCCGGACATCGACCTGGCGTCCGTGGAACCCGGTGTGAAATTTCTGGGATGCCAGCTGACGGCTCCGCTTCTGATCTCCTGCATGACGGGGGGAACGGGGGAGGCGCTCCGGATCAACCGCGACCTGGCCCGAGCCGCCGAGGAGACGGGCGTCGCGCTCGGCCTCGGATCGCAGCGCAAGGCTCTCGAAGATCCGGAGCAGGAGGCGAGCTTCCGGGTTCGGGAGCTGGCACCGTCGGTCCCGCTGCTGGCCAACCTGGGGGCCGTTCAGCTGAACTACGGCTACGGCATCGACGAGTGTCGGACAGCGGTCGAGATGGTGGACGCCGACGCGCTGGTGTTTCACCTCAACCCCTTGCAGGAAGCCATACAGCCGGAGGGGGACACGAACTTCGACGCGCTCCTGCCGAAGATGGCGGACGTGGCGGAGCGCATGGAAGTGCCGGTCATCGTGAAGGAGATCGGCTGCGGCATCTCGGCTCGGGAGGGGCGGGCCCTGGCGGACGCGGGAATCGAGATCGTGGACGCCGCCGGACACGGCGGCACGTCGTGGGCGCGGATCGAGGCCCGGCGCGCCTCGGACGTGCCGCTCGGGGAGATCTTCGGCGATTGGGGGATCCCCACGCCGGCGGCCATCGAGGGTCTCTCCCGGGTGGACGGGCTCACCGTCATCGGGAGCGGCGGGTTGCGCACGGGTGTGGATATGGCAAAAGCTATCGCCATCGGGGCCGATCTCACCGCCATGGCGAAGCCGTTTCTCGAGGCGGCAGGAAACGGGCCCGAGCGGGTGACAGAGGCGATCGAACGGAGGATCCGGGAGCTGAAGATCGCGATGTTCTGCACCGGGTGCGGGACGATCGAGGAGCTCGGAGAGGCAAGATTGTGGAGAAGTCGGGGTCGATGAGCGACGCGACGACAGCGGTGGAGACCGAAGAGGGTCTGGAGCGGCTGGTCCGTCGGCTGGCCGACGGCGAGCTCGGATTCCACCAGCTTCCCGAGGACCTGTCCGCCGAAGAGCGGGCACGCGTCCGGCGGCGGGCACTGGAGGAAATCACCGAGTCCAGCCTGGAGCACGCGGGCCACTACTCGCTCGACGGCGACCGGGCCTCCGACCAGAATTGCGAGAATTTCATCGGGGCGGCCCAGGTGCCCATGGGGGTCGTGGGTCCCCTCGAGCTCCACGGCGACTACGTGGACGGTGAGGTCGTGGCACCCCTTGCCACCACGGAGGCCGCACTGGTCGCCAGCACGAACCGCGGGTGCTCTGCGCTCACCGCCGCGGGCGGCGCCACGGTGAGCGTCGAGGACGTCGGAATGACGCGGGCCCCGGTGTTCAGGACGTCGGGCCACGAGGAGACCCGCGAGTTCCTGGCCTGGGTCGAAGATCACGAGGAGGAGATCCGGGAGGTGGCCGGGGAGAGCAGCCGCTATCTGGAGCTCCTGGAGATCAAGCCCCGCCACTTCGGAAGCACCGTATTCCTCCGCTTCCGCTTCGACTGTACCGACGCCATGGGCATGAACATGGTCACGATCGCGTGCGACCGGATCGTGCGGCAGCTCATCGAGCCGGAGACGGGCATCGAGTGCGTGGCGCTGTCCGGCAACTACTGCGTCGACAAGAAACCGGCCGGCGTCAACTTCGAGGACGGGCGGGGCAAGAGGGTGTTCGCGGAGGCCGTGATCGACGAGTCGGTGCTCGGCGAGAAGCTGAAGACCAGCGCCGGCGACCTGGTCGAGGTTCAGTACCGGAAGAATATGCTCGGTTCGATCGCCGCCGGCTCCAAGGGGTTCAACGCCCACTACGCCAACATGGTGGCGGCCTTCTTCCTCGCCACGGGACAGGACCCGGCGCACGTCGTCGAGGGCGCGATGGGAGTGACGTGCGTGGAGCGGAACGGGCCGGAGTCGATCTACGTCTCCATCTACATGCCCGACGTGCCCCTCGGCGCCGTGGGCGGCGGCACGGGCCTCGCCACGCAGCGGGAGGCTCTCTCGGTCATGGGCGTCGAAGTGGACCCGGACCGCCCGGGTGCCGCCGTTGCGCGGCTGGGAGAAATCCTGGGCGGAGTCGTGCTGGCCGGCGAGCTTTCGCTCCTGGCGGCCTTCACCTCCCGAGACCTGGCGGTCTCGCACGAGCGGCTCAGCCGACCGGGGACCGCTCCACGTCTCTCGGGACCGTTCCCTTCCGACCGTAGCTGAGCGGTCGGGCGGCCGGGTCGGGGCGGTGGCCTCGGCGCCGGGCAAGACCATCCTCATGGGAGAGCACGCCGTGGTCTACGGGGCGCCGGCCCTGGTGGCCGCGGTGAACCTCCGCGCCCGCGCCTCGACGACGGCCGCGGACGACGTCCCGGCCGGAACGGTGTGCCTGGAGCTGCCCGACCTGAATCACGGCGAGCTCTACGGCGTTCACGACGTGCTCGAGTACGCGTCTCGGGCTCGTCGTCGATGGGAGGACTTCGAGCGATCTCCCGGGCGGGAGAGCTTCGCCAGAATTCGCGGAGACGGTCCGGACCACGTCTCGCTGGTGGCGCTGGGAGAGGCCATGGAGGCCGCGTCCCGTCGAGGCGAGGTACCGGGGGAGGGAAGAGGGGTGCGGGTCACGGTGAGTTCGGAGATACCCGTCGGCCGGGGCTTCGGTAGCTCCGCCGCGGTGGGCTCTTCGGTGGCTCTCTCCTGGCTGGCCCTGGAGGGCATCGATCCCTCCCGGCGGCAGCTCGAAGAGCTGCTCCTGGAGGTGGAGCGGCGCCAGCACGGTCAGCCCTCTGGCGTGGACGCCGCGACTGTCCTCCGCGGGGGGGTGGTGTGGGCCGAGGCGGCGCCGGACGACTCCGGGCTGCGCTACGAATCGATCTCCCTCCCGCCCGACCTCCTGGACCGATTCCGCGTGATCGATACGGGCGCGCCGGCCGAGAGCACGGGCGAGGTGGTATCGGCGGTCCGTGAGCGTCGTGATCGGGAGCCGCGGGCGGTCGACGATGCCCTGGCGAGCATTCGCGACGCCACGATGGAGTTCCGGCGGTTGCTGGAGGAGGAGGCGCCGCAGCTCGGGGACGCCCTCGGTCCGGTGCGCCACTGCCAGCGCGGACTCGAGGAGCTGGGCGTGGTGCCGGAGCCCGTCCGGGAGCTGGTCCGGGCCGTGGAGCGGGAAGGCGGAGCGGCGAAGATCTCCGGCGCGGGTTCCCTGACGTCGCCCCCGGGCGGCCCGCCGGGAGGTGGGCTGATGCTGGTGATTCACCCCGATCCGGATCGAATCCGGGAGTGGTCCTTCCTGCAGGAGCTGGAGCTTCTCCACGTGCGGCCCGGTGCCCCCGGGGCCAGGGTCGAGGAGGCGCGGTGAGCGCGAGGGTCACAGCCGTGGCGCCGTCCAATCTGGCGTTCGTCAAGTACTGGGGTGCGCGGGATCTGGACCGCGCTATACCGAGGCATCCCTCGGTGTCCATGACCCTGAGCCGTTGCCGGTCCCGCTGTACGGCGACCCCGCGTGTCGACCAGGACGACGAGGTTCTCCTGGCGGACGGGGACGGAGGGCTCGAATGGGCCCCGGAAGACTTCGCCGGTCCCGTGCTCCGACACGTGGAGCGGCTCCGGCGTCGGGCTGGCGGCGGCCCGGCCCTGCGAGTGGCGACGCGCAACAACTTTCCCACGGGGGCAGGACTGGCGTCTTCGGCGTCCGGGTTCGCAGCCCTCACGCTCGCCTGTGCCGCGGCCTTCGGCGTGGAGCTGTCCGCAGAGGAGCTGTCCGTGTGGGCGCGGGAGAGCGGCTCCGGGTCGGCGGCCCGTTCGATGGTGGGGGGATACGTGGAGTGGCCCCCATTCGACGGTGATCCCGAGGGACCCGCCCACCAGCTCGCTCCGTCGGAGCACTGGGAGCTGCGGGACGTGGTCGCCGTGGTGGATCCGGGCCAGAAGGACGTGTCCTCCCGCGAGGGTCACCGACGGGCGGAGAGCAGCCCCCACTATCGGCGACGGTTGCAGCTGGTGCCCGACCGGCTGACCGACGTCCGCCGAGCCATCCGGGAGCGGGACCTGGAGCGGCTGGGTCCGGTCCTGGAGGCGGAGGCGGTTGAACTGCACCTGGTGGCCATGTCCTCGAGCCCGCCCGTTTTCTACTGGTCGCCGGGCACCATCCGCGTGATGGAGGCAGTTCGCTCACTGCGGTCGGAGGAGGGGGTGGCCGCCTACTACACCATCGATGCCGGGCCCAACGTGCACGTGGTCTGCGGACCGGAGGACGAGGAACGGGTCGCGGAGCGTGTGCGTGAGCTTCCACCGGTCCGGGACGTCCTCCGGGATGGCGTCGGCTCCGGTCCCCGCTGCGACGAGGAGCATCTGCTGTGACCGTGACCGGCGGCGGGACCCTCGTGATGGTGAAGCTCGGCGGCAGCCTCATCACCGAGAAGGAGGGGGACGCGGAGGCCCGTACGGAGATCATCACTCGGCTCGCCCGTGAGATTGCGGACGGCAGGGACGAGAGCGGCGCGCGGCTTCTGGTGGGACACGGCAGCGGGTCCTTCGGCCATCCGCCGGCTGCCGAGCATGACCTGCGACACGGGACGGCGGACGAGGAACAGCGCCTCGGACTGACTCGAACGCAGCACCGGGCCGCCGGGCTCCACCGGCAAGTCGTGGAGGCGCTCCTCGGTGCCGGAGTCCCGGGGTTCTCGGTGGCCCCCTCCAGCGCGGCAGTGGCCGACGACGGTCGGGTGGCGGACGTCTCCGGCGAGCCGCTGCTTCGGGCCCTCCGGGGAGGGTACGTGCCGGTGGTCTACGGAGACGTCATGATGGACCGGGCCCGTGGATCCACCATCGCTTCCACGGAGGCGGTCTTTCTGCGTCTGGCCTCGCTCCTGGAGGACGCCGGGTGGCACGTCCGCCGCGCCCTGTGGCTCGGTACCACCGACGGCGTGCTGGACGGGGACGGTCGTCCGCTGCCGCGCATCCAGGGCGGTGCCGAGGGCGGGCTCCCGCAGGCCGTCGGGGAATCGGCGGCCACCGACGTCACCGGCGGCATGCGGCATCGTGTGGAGACGGCGCTCCGCATGGCCGCCCTCGGCGTGCCCTCGTGGATCGGCGACGGCCGCCGCCCGGGGACGCTACGCCGCGCCCTGGCCGGCGAGGAGGAGGGAGGGACCCGGATCCGGCCGACAGGCTGACGGCCGGAGCCGGCCAGGAACGACCCGCCGGCAGCCGTGGCGCGCGGGATGCCGGGGCTGGCCGGAGCGTTCCGACGCGACAAGGTTTCGGGACCACGGCCCGGTCTCCGCGGACGGTGCCGGTCGACAGGAGCCATCGCCCGATCGGGGAGCTCTGCCATGCCCTCTCTCTCGTCAGCGGACCCTTCGCCTCTCGACCGGGGCTGGCGGTCCCGCCCCCTCGCCCCTGCAGCCACCGCCGCCATCGCGCTGCTGGTCGCCGTCCTGGCACTCGCGGGACCGCTATCCGCCCAGGAGACGGAGGACGCGCCGGCGCAGCCACGGTCGATGACCCTGGTGGATCTGATCGGCATGCCCGAGGTGGGAGAACCGCGCCTGGCGCCGGACGGGGAACGCGTGGCCTTCGTGAAGGCGACGGCGGAGTGGGACCGAAATCGGAGCGTGGAGCACGTCTGGATCGCTCGGCGAGGCGGGGGCGACAGCTTCCAGCTCACCAACGGCGACGACGGGGAGGACTCGCCACGATGGGGGCCGGAGGGCGACCGGATCGCCTTCCTGGCCGATCGGTCGGATACCCTTGAGACGCAGGCCTACGTGATTGATCCCGACGGCGGTGAAGCCCGGCGCCTGACCGCCCATCCCACGGCCGTCTCGGAGATCCAGTGGTCGCCGAACGGCCGCTGGCTGTACTACCTGGCGGCGGACGAGGTGCCGGCCGCCGAGGAGGCACAGCACGAGGCCGGCAACGACGTCCGGGCCTTCGAGGAGGAGTACGAGCAGCGGCACCTGTGGCGGGTGAACGTGGAGACGGGTGACGGCGAGAGGGTGACCCGGGGCGACTGGTCGGTGACCGGATACACCCTCTCGCGGGACGGGAGGCGGATCGTCCACCACCGGGCCCCCACCCCTCTTCTGGACGACCTGAGGCGGTGGGAGGTCTGGGTGATGCCCGCGGACGGCGGGGAGGGGCGTCGGCTCACGAACAACGACGTCCCCGAGTACGGAGCCCGGCTCTCGCCGGGCGGGGACCGGGTGCTGTTCACGGCGGACGCCAGCGCCGGGTTCGACTTCTACTACAACTCGAACCTCTTCGTCGTCCCCGCCGACGGGGCCAGCGACCCCCGTCTTCTGCTGGAGGAGGAGCCCTTCGGGGTGGGGGGCGCGTCCTGGTCGCGGAGCGGGCGGCACATCTACTTCTCGGCCAACACCGGGGCCCGCCAGGAGCTCTTCCGCGTGAGCGTCGCCGACGAATCGCTCCGGCGCCTGACGGCGGGGGACCACGCCGTGGACGACTGGAGCTTCAGGTCCGGCGCCGGACGTCACGTCTTCACCCTGGAGACACCGGAGGACCCGGGCGACGTGTGGACGCTCCCCTCGGACGGCGGGGAGCGCGCGAGAGTCACCCGGGTCTTCGACGACGTGGACGAGCGGTACCGTCTCCCCCGGCAGGAGCTGATCAGCTACGAGGGCCGCGACGGGACGGAGGTCGAGGGGCTCGTCTTCTATCCCCTGGACTACACGGAGGGCCAGCGGTACCCGCTCGTGGTACAGACGCACGGCGGGCCCGCGTCGTCCGACCAGTTCGGCTTCGGCTCCTCCTGGGACTACCCGCAGGTGCTCACGGCCATGGGCTACGTCGTCTTCCAGCCCAACTACCGGGGCAGCACCGGCTACGGCGACGAGTTCATGCGGGACATGGTGGGGCACTACTTCAACCAGGCCCATCGCGACGTGATGGCCGGCGTCGACCACCTCATCGACCGCGGGCTGGTGGACGGCGACCGCATGGCCAAGATGGGGTGGAGCGCCGGCGGGCACATGACGAACAAGATCATCACCTATACGGACCGCTTCCGCGCCGCCGCGTCCGGTGCCGGCGCGTCCAACTGGGTGTCGATGTACGCCCAGAGCGACGTCCGGATCTACCGCACGCCCTGGTTCGAGGGCACGCCGTGGCAGGAGGACGCCCCCATCGACGTCTTCTGGGAGAACTCGCCTCTCTCGGACGTGGCCAGCGTGAGCACGCCGACGCTCTTCCTGGTGGGAGAGGAGGACGACCGCGTGCCGATGCCGCAGTCGGTGGAGATGTACCGCGGCGTGAAGGCCGCCGGGGTTCCGACACACCTGTACGTGGCACCCGGAGAGCCCCACGGCTGGGACGATCTCCGCCACCGCCTCTTCAAGGCGAACGTGGAGCTGGCGTGGTTCGAGAAGTGGGTCCGGGACCGACCGTACGACTGGGTCCGCGCACCGGGAGACACGGAAGAGGAGACCTCTGTACCCGAATGGGTCCAGCGGCCAGATTGATGCCATGACCATCGAACGACCTCTCGTCGGACGGGTGCTGACGGCGGGCGCGGCCGCGGCGGCCGGGCTCCTGCTGTGGTCGGCTTCCGTTCCCTCCTCCGGGCCGGGGCCGGCGGACACCGAGAACCGCCCTTCTGTCGACTCCGGAGAGGAAACGGATCGGCTGGGCCGCCTCCTGGCCGTCCGGCCGCCGGATTCCGTCGAGGCGGAGGCGGCCCTGGCGACTCTCCGGAGGGGGGTGGAGCTGCTCGAGGAGGGCCGCACGGGAGCGGCCGACGACAGCCTGGCCGCCGCGGCCCGCGTCCTGACGGCGGCCGCCGACTGGATCGCACTCGGGCGCGCCCGGGTCGCCGCCTCGGACGGCGACACGCTCCGGGCACGACGGCTGCTTGCGGATCTGGACTCGATCCCCTCGAGGCGATGGGCACGGTCCGTGGCCGTCACCGCCCTGGACAGCGCAGGCGCGCCCGGCGCCGCCGCTCGGGAGGCTCTCCGCTGGGCTGATGTCGCCGATTCGAGGACGGTGCGCAGCCGCGCGCTTCTCAGGGCCGGCCGCCTCTTCGCCGCCGCGGGCGAAGACGATCGGTCGCGGGACGCCCTGCGGCGGGCAGTCGAGAGCTACCCCCGGCGGACTCCGGCGCTGGAGGCGGCCGAGGAGCTGGAGGAGCGTAGCGGTCTCACCGCCGCGGAGGAGCTGGCGGTGGGACGCGCTTTCGCAGCCCACCGGGAGTGGAACCGGGCTCATTCCGCTCTGGAGCGGTACCTCTCGGCCACTGCCCCAGGGGACAGCGCCTCCGAGCGGAGCGAGGTGCGTCTGGAGTACGGACGGGCCCTGTACCGAGCGGACCGGCACCTGCAATCGATTCGCGAGGCCGAAAGCCTCCGTAAGGAGGCCCCGAAGCTGGCGCCGGAGGCCCTCCTGCTGGAGGCACGCGGGAGGCTCCGCTACGGCGGAGAGGCGGACGGGGTGGAGCTTCTGCGGGAGGTGGCACGGCGCCATCCCGAGGATCCGGCCGCGGGCGAGGCGCTGGCCGAGCTCGCCTCCCGCGCCGAGGAGGAGGGTCGGAGAGACGCGGCCCGGCGCCTCTGGGTTCGGGCCGCGGGCCACGCGGCCTCGGCGGAGACGGCCGAGCTCCGGCTCGTGCGGAGCGCGTCGCTGGCCTACATGGCCGGGGAGCACGATTCGGCTGCGGCTCTGTTCGAGGAGAGGAGCCGGCTCGCCGCCAGCTCTTCCGCGCGGCAGCGGAGCCTGTACTGGGCCGGACTGTCCCGGAGTGCCGCCAGCCAGGGCGTGGAAGCGCGGGAGCTGCTTCGTGCAGCCCTGCAGGTGGATCGCTTCAGCTACTACGGCACCCGGGCGGCGGAGCTCCTGGGCCGTCCGCTCCTGCCGGAGGACCTCCCGCCCGGTCCCTCGACGCCGGGCCATCTGGAGCGAGAGCTGACGAACGCCATGCTCCGGATGCGGGTGGCGAAGGCGCTGTCGCTGGACGCTGCGGTGGAGGGCGAGGCCGACCGGCTGGACGATCACTTCCGCCGGCACGAGGAGGGGCGCTACGCCCTGGCGGAGGCCATGAACGGAGGAGGATTCCCGATACGCGGGGTGCGTCTCGCCCACCGCATCAGGCTGAGCGGGGAGATGACGAACCTGCGCTTGCTGCGTGCGCTCTACCCGTTCCCCTACCGCGAGGACATTCGAACCATGGCCACGCGGCGGGGGCTCTCACCCTTTCTGGTGGCGGGACTGATCCGGCAGGAGTCTCTCTTCGAGGCGGACATCGAGAGCAGTGCGGGCGCCATCGGACTCATGCAGATCATGCCCGCCACCGGCCGTGACCTGGCTCGGGACCACGACCTCCGCGGCTTTCGGACGGCCGATCTCCGCCGCCCCTCGGTGAATCTCCGCCTGGGGACCGGCTATCTCACGGAGCTGATCGACCGCTTCGACGGTACCCTGGCCTTCGCCCTGGCCGCCTACAACGCGGGCCCGCACCGGATGTCGCGCTGGAGCCGGCGGGACTACGCGCAGAACCTGGACGTCTTCGTGGAAGGAATTCCGTTCCGACAGACACGCCGCTACGTGAAGTCCGTCCAGGCGCATGCGCGAATCTACGCGGCGTTGTACGGATGCGGCCGCCCGGGGACCGACCGCTACGAGCCGTGCGTGGGTCGCCGGGCGTCGCTGGATCTGCGGCCGAGCCGACGTCCCGCCGCGGGGCTCTCCAGGCAGTAGGCGGACCGGTCGGTCCCGGGGGGACGCCAGAGGGCAGCGACGCCGTACCCGCGCTCCAGGTAGTGGGTGAAGGCGGCCCGGGTCCGCTCCCGCCATCTCTGCAGCAGCTCCGGGTCCTCCGCCCGCAGGTCGCCCAGGTCGGGGGGAATCTCGAGCCGGACCCGCTCCACGTCCGGGAAGTCGGGATTGTCCCCGTCGGGGGCGTCGTCGGGACGGCCGACCTCGGGGGCGCGAGCGTACGGCGTGAAGTCCACCCGGCGGTCGCCGGAGATCGCCTCCCGCGCCCGCTCGCCGTCCAGCTCCCAAAAGGCCAGCAGGCGGTCCGTCCCCAGGTCTCCGTGCAGGGGGCTGTCCGTGTCCCCGTACATGTCCGGGACGCAGGCCAGCACTTCCGTGCCGAGGGCGTTCAGGTTGAGGTGGGCGTTGCGCGCCACCATGGGGTCGAAGCTCCAGCAGGCGACCTCGATGCCGCACTCGAGCAGTTTCTTCCGCTGGAAGAGCTTCAGCCGGCGGCCGAGGCCCTCTCCACGACGATCCTCCCGGACCGCCAGCATGTGCGACCAGTGGTAGGGCAGGCCGTCCTCCAGGGCGGGAAACCCGAACACGAAGCCCAGCAGCTCGTCCTCGTCGAAGGCGCCCCCGACCAGACCACCGGTCTTCTGGTGGAGCTCCATGAGGAGCGCGGGCACCATGCCGTCGAAGCCCTCGCCCCAGGTCTCGCGCTGCAGATCCTCGCAGCGCCGGAACTCGTGCCGCTCGTCCAGTTGTCGGACGGTGACGTCGTCGTCGGGCGGAGGCTCCGGGTCTTCCTGGGGGATGTCCTGCGGGGGCGCGTCGAGTCCTCTTCGGCGGGAGTCTGTCATCTCGGTCGTGCGGGTGGGGAGAAGCAGGTGCGTCGCGATCAGCCGACCAGCATCACCGGAAAGTCCGCGTGGCGAAGGAGCTTGCGGGCGGAGCTCCGGTCGCCCTGAAAGGCGGGTCGGGGCGCCACGAAGAGCCCGCATCGCTCGGCGCTGAGGAGCTCCGAGAGTCGCCCCGTCTCGGCCGGCGGGAGGCGACGGAACCGGGGCTGGATCCCCCGGTCGGCGAGCCACCCGCCCAGGCGCTCCGCCATCAGGCTTCCGGTATCGTCATCGTCGGCGAGCAGGAAGACCGTCAGCGGCGGCTGCTCCCGCCGGGAAAGCTCGGCGGCCAGCGCCACAGCCCGACGGCCAGCTTCCGTGCCGTCGTAGAGGGCGTGGACACCGAGGCCGAGCCGTGTGGCCCTGCGCAGGATCAGCACCGGAGAGGGGGCCTCGGTCACCAGCTCGTCCACGGTGGAGCCCGGCGGCTCCTTATAGGAGCGTCCCGTGGCCCCGAGGGCCAGAAGGTCGCTGTCGCGGGCGGCTCGCCGCAGCTCGGCCGCTACCTCTCCGCGGAGTGTCGTGAAGCTCCACGGGACCTGCGCGCGCTCCGCCGCCTGCTGGAGCTGTCCCTGGATGCGACGGGCATGAGCCCTGAGCTGTCGCTCCAGGTCGCCCTGCTCGATCTCCCGAACCTCCTCCGAGAAGAGGCTGATCTCGCGGCACATCGACAGGCGACCCGCCCGCAGGAGGCGCTCCTCCTCGACGAAGGCTCCCCGGACCTCGGCGCCGGTGGCCGCGGCCAGCTCAACGGCGGCCTCCAGCGCCGCCGTGGCGTCCTCGGAGGCATCGACGGCCACCAGGATCCGCCGGATCAGGCTCTCGACGTCGCCGGCTCGCATCGTATTCTGGCCCGGAGCCTCTCGGTCCTGCTGCGAAGGTCGCTGTTCGTACATCGCTACTCCTCGCCTCCCGTGGGGCCGGCGAACTCCATTCGCCGGTCGGCCAGTTCCGCGAGACGCTCTTCTACAAGATAGTTGATCGTGCCCTCCGGGTAACGGCCCTCCTCGTCCCTCTCGCCCATGGACTCGCCGGTGAGGAGCTCCATGCCCTGGTTCACCGTCTCGACGGGCCAGACGACGGCAGGTTTCCCGGCACGGCGGGCGTCCTCAGGGACGTCACCGAGGAGCGTCGCCGGCGGGCGGAACTCGACCGTCAGCGGAGCCTGCTCGAAGGGATCCTCAACACCATCCCCGACGTGGTCTTCGCCTTCGACCCGGTAGGTCTCGCCCATGTCGTTTATCATCTTAGTG
>CAZFDK010000003.1:95999-111305 GCA_964518305.1 uncultured Gemmatimonadota bacterium
GGTCCACCGTCTCGACCGGCCAGACGTGGAACTCCCCGCGATCGATGGCGTCCACCACGTCCCGGCGCAGCATCAGGTGCTTGGTGTTGGAGGCCGGAATGAGGACCCCCTGGTCGCCGGTCAGCCCCCTCTCTTCGCAGATGTCGAAGAAGCCTTCTATCTTCTCGTTCACCCCGCCGATGGGCTGGACGCGGCCGTGCTGGTTCACCGAGCCCGTGACGGCCACCGACTGCCGGATGGGGACCCCGGCGATGGAGGAGAGGAGGGCGTAGAGCTCCGTGGACGAGGCGCTGTCACCCTCGATGCCGCTGTAGGACTGCTCGAACACCAGGCTCGCCTCCAGCGAGAGGGGTCGGTCGGTGGCGTAACGCCCTCCGAGGAAGCCGGCGAGGATCATGACCCCCTTGGAGTGGATGGGGCCGCCCAGCTCGGCCTCGCGCTCGATGTCCAGGACCTCCCCCTTGCCCAGACGGGTCCGGGCGGTGATGCGCGTGGGACGCCCGAAGGCGAAGTCGCCCAGATGGAGAACCGAGAGGCCGTTGACCTGGCCCACCTGTTCGCCCTCGGTGTCGATGTAGATCGTGTCCCGAAGGATCTCCTCCTGCGTCCGATCCCGCAGGCGGTCGGAGCGATAGATCCGCTTGTCTATGGCAGTCTGGACGTGCTCCGCCGTGACCACGTCCGCGTCCTGCTTGCTTGCCCAGTGGTCCGCCTCGCGGATCAGGTCCAGGACGCCGCGGCTCCGCACCGAGAGCTTCTCGGCGTCCCCCACCATCCGCGCGCTCCGCTCGACGACACGGGCGACACCGCTCGGGTCGAAGGCACGGAGCTCTTCCTTCTGGATCAGGCTGCCGATGAGGCCCGCGTACAGCTGCTCGTTCTCGGCCGTGCGATCCACCTGGTCGTCGAAGTCCGCCGACACCTTGAAGAGGTCGCCGAACTCCGGGTCGAACTCCGAGAGCAGGTAGTAGAGAAGCCGGTCACCGAGCAGGACGATCCGGGTGTCGTGCTCGACCGGCTCCGGCTCCAGGCTGACGGTGCTCACCATGCCGATCATCTCCCGGAGCGAGTCGATGCGGATCTCGCCCGACTTCACCGCACGCTTTAGCGCCTCCCAGGCGTAGGGCTGGAGCAGCACCTTGCGGGCGTCCAGCATCAGGTAACCGCCGTTCGCCTCGTGCAGAGCCCCCGACTTGATCATGTTGAAGTCGGTGATCAGGGCGCCCATCTGGGCCAGGTACTCGGTCCGCCCGACCAGGTTCTGATAGGTGGGGTGGTCCTCGTATACCACGGGTGCGTGCTCGGTGTCCCCGTGGTCCACGAGCACGTTGACGCGGTACCGGCGCAGGGCCGGGTGCTCGACGACGCGCCGGACAGCTCCCTGCATGGGCCGACCGCCCCCTCCGGAAGCGCCTCCCCCGCCTCCGCCGGCCTGGTTGCCCTCGCCCTGGCCGATGATGGATTCGACGTTTTCCACGATATCGTCCTCGATCTCGGACAGGTGTTCGAGGACGGCCTCGTACTCCCTGTACTCCTGCCGGATTCCCTCCAGGAGCTCCCGAACCGTGTACCGCGCGATCTCCTCATTCAGCTCCTGCACGCGGTCCCGGGTCTTGCGCTGCTCGCGCGGGAGGCTCCGCAGGATACCCTTCAGCTCCTCCTGGAGCTCCTCCATCGCTTCCTCCAGGCGCTCCTGCTCCTGCTCGCTGAGCTCCTGGACCTGATCCGGAGGTACGATCTCGTCGTCACGGACCGGCGCGAAGACGAACCCGGCCGGCGTGCGAAGAAGGGCCAGGCCGCGCTCATTGGCACGTTCCTGGAGCTCCTGGAACTTCTCCTGCTGCTCGGCACCGGCCTCCTCCTGGACCGCGGCCCGGCGGGTCTGGTACTCCTCGCTCTCGAACGCCGAGGTGAGGGCTGGACGCAGCTCACGGAGGAAATCGTCCACGTCCTCGGCCAGGCTCTCCCCCACGCCGGCGGGCACGCGCAAGAGACGTGGCTCGTCGGGATCCTGGAAGTTGTTGACGTAGCAGAGGTCGTCGGGGGGCTTCTCCTCCGAGGCCCGGTCCTCGAGGTAATGGCGGACCAGATTCTCCTTGTCCGTCTCCTCGGGACCGAGCGCGTAGATGTTGAAGCCCTCGCGCTCGGTGGCGATGCCGAACTGGAGGGCCTCCTCCGCGCGAGCCTGGTCGATGACCTCCGTCAGATCATCGAGGTCCTCCGTCGTGCTGAAATCGAACTTCTCGGGATCACAGCGTCGGAGCGCCTCGTCGGCGGAGAGGGGCTGGATCTGGTCGGCCAAGGTTCCTCCCTGACAGTCTCGGGTGTCGGTCGAAGCACGCCCGCGGCGTGCGTGGTGGCGCACCGTCGTCGGCGGCGGTCGCCGCACGTCAGCGACCGCAGGTACGGTAGCGTGAGCACTGAAAGATATGTGCCGATCGCCTTCAGGATCGCCTCTCAGAAGATCGACATCGAGGACGTACTCAGGAGCTCGGCCACCCGAATCTCGATGAGCGACGCGTCGGCGGGGAGGAGCTCTTTCCGCAGCCGGTAGGCCTGCCGGCTGCCCACGAGCTCCAGGACGGCGGACACCTCACCCGGCATCCGGAGCTGGCTGCGACGCAGGTAGGTGGTGTCCGCGTCGTGCCCGGTGACCGAGATGCGACGCACCTGCGTCCCTTGGGAGAAGAGCCGAACGGTGGCGGTCAGGTAGTTGCCGTTCTGAACGAACACCGCCACGGAATCCGACTGTCGGTCGGCCACGGAGTCGGTCTCCGGCACCCCGCGGCCCGGAAGGCAGGCTACCGCCGCGGCGGCCAGGATCAGAAGGATGACGGAGACCGGAGCGTGGCGCTTCATGGTGCTGGTGGACCGGGTGGATGGTGGAGGCGAGACGGGGACCGAGACGGCCACCCGGCCGTCTACCCGTCAGCGGCCCGTCGGTGAGAACCGGTGGGCCGCACGAGGGCAGCTATTCCGTCTCGAGCTCCTCGTAGCCGCCGGTGGGCGGGCCCTGGTCGGTGCCCATCCGGTCCGTCTCGATCTCCCGGTACTCCTCACGACTGATTTCCTCCGCGCCCATCTCCTCGAGAGCCTGAATCTTCTCCTCGTCCGGGTTGTGGAGCATCAGGCAGTCTCCATCCGGTCCCTGAAAGTACTGCGCCTCCACTCGTGGACACCTCCGTGGAATCGTGGTCCCTCGCGTCGTCGCCGCGAGGTTGTCGCTCGACTGCGCGAACGTAAGATGAAGGTCGTTCGCCCGACGCCGAAAGGTTGCCGCCGCGAGGTGCCTCCGTGAGCAGCGATGCAGACGCCGTGGTCTTCGAGAAGCTCCACGACGACGTCGAGGCCCCGGCCCGGGCCACGCGGGACTCGGCGGGCTACGACCTCAGGGCGTACCTCTCGGGGCGTCGCATTCGGATCTACCGCTCGCGCCCGGACCGGATGGGTGAAGAAGCGCCGGAGAAGGGAAGCGGGAGGGCGCGGATCGCCCTGGAGCCCGACGACCGGGCGCTGGTCCCCACCGGGCTCAGGGCCCGGCTGCCGTCGGGATACGAGGCTCAGATCCGGATCCGCTCCTCGCTGGCGCTGGAGCGAGGGCTGATTCTGCCGAACGCCCCGGGAACGATCGACGCCGACTACCCGGACGAGTGGTTCGTGCTGATCCAGAACGCCTCGCCCCACCGTCAGGAGATCCAGCACGGGGAGCGGGTGGCCCAGGCCGTGCTTCAGCGCTACGAGACGCTGGACTGGGTGGAGGGACGGGTCGGAGTGAGCACCGACCGGGAGGGAGGGCTCGGGAGCACCGGGAAGTGAGCCCCCGGAGGCCGGCTCAGTCCCGGTAACGCTCCCGCACCGTTTGGATGCCCGCGGGCGTGCCGAGAAGAGTGATGCAGTCGCCTTCACGGAGCACCGTGTCGGCGGTGGGCACCTCCACCTCCTCTCCGCGTCGGATCAGGGTGGGCAGCACCTCCGGCGGCATGTCCAGTTCGGTGATGGGACGATCCACCAGACGGCCCGTGTCCCGGCCGCGCTCCACGTGGAGGGCCACGATCCGCTCGTCCTTGAGCATGACCTCCTTCAGCTCGTGCTCGCCATCGGCCGCCAGCCAGTCCTCCAGGAACTGCTCGTCCTGAACGTGGTCGGCCAGCTTGGCCAGCATCCGGAGATGCTGTCGCGGGTCGGCCTCCGGGCTGACCAGGAAGAAGATCGCGTGCACGTGGGACTCTTCGTCCTCTCTCGCCTCCTCGTCGGGCGTCGACCCGTCCTGGCCGGACGCCGTGCTCTCCGGATCCTCCGCGCCCTCGATCTTCAGGCCCTCGCGGGAGCGGATCAGCAGGAGGTGAGGCTCGTCGACGCCGTCCAGACGGACATGGGGAAGGGCGGCCCCGTGGGAGACCGGCGTCACGCCCAGCTGCGTCTCCTCCAGAAACGTCTCGGTGAGCTCGTCCGCGTCGGCGGGCAGGGTCCGCGAGAGCCGTTCGGAGGCCTTCCGGACCACGTCCTCGAAACTCGCCGCCCCCTCGATCTCAGCCACCTGTGCGCGACCGAGCATCTCGCCGTACGGATCCGCTTCGCGGAGTCCCTTCTCCCGCAGGATCTCCCGGAGCTCGTCCTCGAGTCCCTCGTGTCGCCGGTCTCCCAGCCGGTCGAACAGGTGATAGATGGCACCCGCCCGGGTGGCCTCCTCCTTCACGTAGATTCGGTACCAGACGACACCGACGATCACGAGTCCCGTGCTGAAGCCGATGGCCAGCCAGCCCATGGTGGAGATGAGCACCAGGGCGGCGAGGATTCCGACGATCTGGAGCCAGGGGTAGAACGGGGTCCGGTAGCCCGGGTCGTATTCCTCGATGCGGCTCTCCCGCATGACGATCACGGAGAGGCAGACCAGGGCGAAGACGAAGAGTTTGAAGGCGCTGGCGAGCTTTGCGATCTTCATCGGGTCGAAGACGATGATCACGAGGATCATCGTCGCGACGGTGACGACCACCGATCGGCCGGGGATGCCCCGGCTGTTCACGCTCTGGAGGCCTCGCGGCAGGACGCGGTCCCGGCTCATGGCCAGCGGGTAGCGCGAGGCGCTCATGATTCCGGCGTTGGTGACCGCGGTGAAGGAGAGGAGGGCGGCCCCGCTGACGGCGACCATGGCCCACTGTCCGCCGAGGTTGCGGGCGGCGTCGGCGACGGAGGTGAGGCTGCCCTGGAGCTCCCCCATCGGCACGACTCCGACGATGACCGCCGTGCCCACCCCATACACGAGCAGGGCGGTCACCAGCGACAGTATGACGCCCAGGGGCAGATTCTTCTCGGGCTCGCGCACTTCTTCGGCCACGCCAGCGATCTTCGTGAGTCCCGCGTAGCTCACGTAGACCAGGCCCGTGGTGGCCACGAGTGATTCGGCGCCCTCACCGAACAGGTCGTGGAAGTTAGCGGCCTCGATCCGGGGCACCCCCAGCGCCATGAAGCCGGCCAGCACCGCGAGCACGATGATCAGGAGGACGATCTGCGTCCCCCCGGTGAGCTTGGCCCCGTACAGGTTGACCGCGCCGATCGCCACCGCCAGACCCACGGCCACGGGGACGATGTTCACGTGCGGCATGAAGAGGTCCAGGTACGCCCCCATTCCCACGAGGGCGAAGGAGACCTTGAGCAGGAGGGTGAGCCACGTCCCGATTCCCCCGATGGTTCCGGCGGCAGGACCCAGGCTCCGGTCCAGGAAGAAGTAGATGCCGCCGGAGCGCGGCATGGCGGTCATGAGCTCGACCTTGCTCAGGATCGCGGGCACCAGGGGAACCGCGGCCAGGAGATAGGCCAGGACCAGCGCCGGGCCGGCCTCCTCGGCAGCCAGGCCCGGGAGGATGAAGAAACCGGCGCTGAGGGTCGCCCCGGTAGCCAGGGCATAGACGTCGAGCAGGCCGAGGCTCTTGTCGAGTGTCTCGCTATTCCCGCGCATCGGCCCCGCTCGTCGATCCTGGTCCTGAGAGAGTGGCTCGGCCGTGCCGCCGAGGTCCGATCGGACGTGCCGCGCGTCGTGCTGTCAGCCTCGGGCCGCGTGCGAAGGGACCTCACCCGCCAGGTCCCGATAGATCTCGGCGGTCTGCTGCACCACCACCTGTATCGAGAACCGTTCCACGGCCAGCTGTCGCCCGCGACGCCCCATGCGCCGCCGGAGCACGGGATCGCGCACCAGCCGTCCCAGCGCCTCGGCCAGGGCGTCCGGATCCCGTGGCGGCACCAGCAGACCGCTCTCTCCCGGCTCCACGGCGTCGCGACAGCCGGGAGCGTCGGTGGTGACGATGGCCCGGCCGCTGGCGGCGGCCTCCAGCAGCACCTTCGGCGCCCCCTCCCGATAGGAGGGAAGACAGACCACGTCCACCGAGCGCATCATCGCGGGCATCCGGTCGTGGGGGAGGCGACCCAGCCACTCGAGGCCCTGCTCGCTGTCCCAGGCCCGGAGCTGCTCCGTCTCGATGCTGGTGGGGTTGGTGGGATCGCTGTCGCCGACGAGGAGGAAGAGGGCGTCGCGTCCCTCGGAGCGGAGCCGCCGGGCCGCCTCCACGAACTCCACGACGCCCTTCTGCCGCAGCATCCGCGCGGCCAGCAGGACCCGCACCGGGTCCTGCTCCTCGTGCGGCGGCCGGAACTTCTCCACGTCCACGCCGGCTCCCACGATGACCCGCGAGATCGAGCGGTCGGCGAGACCCCGGTCCACGAACTCGTCCCGGTCGGAGCCGTTCTCGAAGATCACGCGGCTCCCGTCGCCGCTGAGGGCCAGGCGATAGCCGAGGGCCGCCAGGGCGCGGAGGGTGCGGGCCTGAACGGAATCCGAGATGAAGGGATATTCCAGCCCGGCGATGGAGGAGACCACGCCCGGGACGTCCGCCAGGCGTGCGGCGATCCCGCCGTAGATCACCGGCTTCGGCGTGAAGTGGTGGACCAGGATGGGACCCCGCTCCCTGTACAGCTTCGAGAGCGCCAGGACGGTCTTCGACTCGGTCACGGGAGACATGCTGCTCCGCACCAGGGGCACGGAGTGGGTGGGGATGCCCGCGTTCCGGATCACCGAGTCGTCCTCATCGTCCGGGACCACCATCTCCACCTGCCACCCCCGGTCCCGGAGCCCAAGGGCGAGACCGCCCCGGTGGGTGAAGAACTTCTGGACTCCGTTCACCACCAGGAGCACCCTGCCCGGCACGGCCACCCGAGACTCCACCGCGGTGCTGACGGCTGCTCCGCTACGCGGCGACATCGCGGCCCCGGACCGAGATCTCCCACGTGTCCGTCTCCACGGCCTCGACCTCCGGATCGACGTCCAGGAAGGAGGCGACGACGTCGAGCACGGTACGAGTGTGCGAGCTCGGCTCCCTCGTTCGGTACCGGCCGCCGGCGCGGAGCGCCAGGGGCACGGGGAGCTGGTCGGCGAGGTGGGTCCACACGGGCACACCGGACTCCAGGTAGCGACGCACGCGCCGGGAAGCGCGGGACGCGACCTCCTCCGCCGGGAGACCCCGGCGCCCGTGCTCGGTGAAGATCTCGGTGACGGCCTCGGACTCGACCTCCACCACCAGCACATTGGCCGCCCCGGCCCGGCGCTCGCCGTGGTCGACCGCCTCCAGCCGGTCGTCGCGGACCTCCAGGGCCGCCCGGAGGGCGGACAGCTCGCGCTCGGCCACGTGATCCGGGAGGCCGACGATGTGGGAGCGGGCCCGCAGCTCCAGCAGCTCGCCGCGATCCCGGAGCCGGAGCGGCGCCGGGGGAGCCGGCGCCTCGACCCGGGCCAGGAGGCGCCCGCCGCCGCCGGGGAAGAAGCCGGCCCGGTCCAGCTCCACGCTGACCTCGGCCCCGGCGTCGCGGAGGAGGGGAAGCCACGCCCGCTCCAGAAACTCGTGCGGAGGGGCGGCCGGATTGTGCGTGCCGCCCTCTACCGTGATGCGGTAGGCACCGGCGCCACGGAGGAGGGGGGGGATCAGGGTCTGCAGGACCAGGGTCGCGCTGCCGGCGCCGCCGGTGTCGAAGCGGTACTCGCCGGGTCGAGGCGCCCGTGCCGGCCGGAAGGTGACGTCCCGGGAGCCCAGGTCGTCCCCCTCCACGTCGGCGTCGGTGAGCTCGGCGGCGGCCCGGACCGCGGTCCTGTGCTGACGCCGCAGGCCGGGGTTGGACCGGCCCGCTCGAACGCGTCCGATGCGAAAGGACCGCCCCGTCGCCATCGACAGGGAGAGCGCCGTCCTCAGCACCTGTCCGCCGCCTTCGCCTTCGGAACCGTCGAGTTCGATCATCCCGATCCCACTACACCCGGGTCCGGCCTCCGGTCGCGGCTCCGTGCCGCCCGATCCGGCGTCCCGAGGCACGGAGACTCGCCGTGAGCGACGAGAAGGACGTACGCCATCTCTTCGTGTACGGAACGCTCCGTCCCGGCGGGAACGCGCCTCCACGGGTACGGCGGACCCTGGAGGAGGGCGCCGAGCACCTCGGGGCGGCCCGGGTCCGGGGTCGGCTCCTGGTGGCGGGTGGCGGCAGCTACCCGGCCCTCGTTCGATCCGGCACCTCAGGCCGGGTTGCGGGCGACCTGTACCGCCTCCACGGGTCTCGGCGCGTCCTGGAGACGCTGGACCGGTACGAGGGACGACGTCCGGACGGAACCGGTCTCTACCGTCGCGAGACGGTTCCCGTCCGTCTCCTGGAGCCGCCACGCGACGATGAAGGGCGGAGCACAGGCGACCGCCGGCTTCGGGCGTGGACGTACCTCTACAATCGTGAGACGACGGACCTGGACGAAGTGGAGGGCAACGACTGGTTCCGGCGGTGACCGGCGGCGGAGCGGGTGGTCTCACTCCTCCAGCTCGGCGTAGACCGTCCCGTCCTCCACGAACACGTCGTAGGTACCGACGCCGCACGGCGCGATGGGATCCAGCGACTCACCCGTGGTGACGTCGAAGGCCGCGTAGTGCCAGGGGCAGGTGATCGTGGTGCCCAGCAGGGTCCCCTCGCCCAGCGGACCGCCCTCGTGTGTGCACATGTTGTCGATGGCCCAGTAGTCGCCGTCGGCGTGGAAGACGGCGAAGTCGCGGTCTGCGGCCCGGACCGTGATCCCCTCTCCGTCCGGCACCTCGTCGGTGCGGCAGAGCTCCACGGTTCGGGCGGCGTCGGTGTCGCTCACGGTGCCTCCGGCGGCTCGGTCAGCGCTCGTCGAGCCGGGGGCTGACGTACGCCCACGGCTGGATCCCGTCGGCCCCTATTAGAAGGGCCCGACCCGCCCGCGGGCAACGCTGTCACGAGCGCACGCGGCGAGGACCCGACCGCTCAGCCTCGGCCGGGGGCGTTCCCATCGCCGGCGTCCCGCTTCTTCCGGAGCTGGACCGTGAGCGCCCGTTCCTCGCCGCGACGGAGAACGCGGAGTCCCACCTCGTCGTCGGCGTCGCGGACGGCCCCGACGGCGTCGCCGACGTCCGAGACGTTCTCTCTGCCGACGGAGAGGAGGACGTCGCCTGCCTGCAGTCCGGCGCTGTCGGCGGGAGAGCCGTCGCGGACCGAGGCCACCAGGACTCCGCTCCGGTCTCCGAGGCCGAAGTAGTCGGCCAGCTGGGGCGTGAGCGGCTGTAGCCGGACGCCCAGGCGCGGTCCGTCGCCGCGGAGCACGGGAGCGGGCCGGACGTGGTGGACGCCGACGGAGTCGCCGGCCTCGTCCCACTCCGGCGCGAGACCCTCCAGCCGCTCGTCCATGTGCTCCATGCGGTCCCGGGCGTCCTCCCACTCCTCCCGGGCCCGCTCCATGCCTTCCCGGATCCGTGCCCGTGCCTCGGGCGGCAGCTCCCCGCGGACGGAACGGCCCGGTCCCCGGAAGAAGGCGTCGGGGCCCCGCCGCTCGCGGAGGGTCACCGAGAGCGTCGTACGGTTCTCCTCCCGGTACACCGCGGCCCGGACCTGCCGGCCGGCGGGCGTCTCACGAACCAGGCGACCGAGCTCCGCGGCGCTGTACACCGGCTCTCCGCGCCACTCCATCACCACGTCTCCGGCCCGGAAACCGGCGCTGTCGGCGGGGCTTCCGTCGACGACCTCCCGAACCAGGGCGCCGCGCCGCTCCGGCAGGCCGAGCCGCTCCACGTCCTCCGCGGTGACGTCCTCGAGGATCACCCCGAGGTAGCTCTGTTGCGGCTGCCGGGGGGCGGGGGGAGCGGGCGGAGCCGCGTCCACGCGAGCGGACGGCGAGGGGGGCTCGGCCGGCGGCGCCACCGTGGCAGGTGCCGGCGGGGCTGGCTGCTCGTGCCCAGCCTCCTGCCGGGCGAGTGCCGCGGCGGAGGTGGCGGCAACGAGGAGGAGAGCCACGGAGAGGGAAAATGCGGTTCGGATGGACGCCGTGTGGTTCATGGTCGATGGCCGTGTCTCGCGTCGGAGATTCGGGGCGAGGTCGGTCCGGAGACCGTGATGGTCTCCTCACCCCGTGCTCATTGCGTGAGACAGCTCCGGCCTCGGTACCGTTGCCCGGAAGCTCGGCCCCGCCCGCCGTCGGCGACGGAGGCGGAATGTACAGGCGCACCGGGCGGCCGCATCTTCGGTGGCGACCCGCAGACGCGACGCACGATCCGAGAGGGCAGGGAGGACGCGTGTCCGAGCCGGAGACCGGTCCCGCAGACAGAGAGGGTGGCGGGACCTCGGCCCTGACGGGTGGCGGCACCGGCGCCGAGGCCCGGGGCTGGGCATACGCGGTGGTGCTGCTGGGTGTCTTCGCGGCGTTCCTTGCCGCGGTGCGCCCGGTTCTCACCCCGCCGGTCCTGTATCTCCTGGTGCTCTACCTCGCGTGGCCCCTGCGCACCTCCACGCTCGTGCGGCGCATACTGGCGGCTTCCTCCGTCCTCGCCGCCGTCTGGGTCATTCATGTCACCGGTCTGCTGTTGGCTCCTTTCGTCCTGGCCGTCATCGCGGCCTACATCGTGGACCCGGTGGTCGGCTGGCTCCATTCGTGGGGAGTTCCGCGAGCGCTGGCCATCGGCCTGATGGCGCTTCCGCTGCTGGGGCTCCTCGCCCTGATCGCCCTGGTGCTGGTGCCTGCGGTGGCGGAGCAGGTCTCGCAGCTGATCGCCAACGTACCCGGATATGTGGCCGTGGTGGAGTCGTGGGTCCGGGACCTGCGGCAGTGGGTGCTGGGGCTGGAGATCGCCGGCATCAACGAGGATACCGTGCCGGCGCTGCAGGAGATCGACGCCGAGGTCGTGATGAAGTACCTGAAGGATTGGCAAAGCCAGCTGGCGGTGGGCAGTCGGGAGATGGTGCTCGGCCTGGGTCGGGGCATCGGTACGGGCCTGACCGTCGTCGGCTACCTGATCCTCACCCCCCTGCTCACCTACTATCTTCTCCGCGATTGGCCGCGTATTCGCCGTCGACTGAAAGCTATCGTACCTGGAGATCGCCGCCGGAAGGTGGTCGACTTCGCACAGCAGTACGACTCGCTCCTGAGCCGCTATCTCCGGGGACAGCTCCTGCTGGCGGCCGTGGTGGGCACTCTGGTGGGGGTGGGCTTCTGGATCCTCGATTTCCCGTACGCGCTGCTGGTGGGCCTCGTGGCCGGCGTCTTCAACGTCGTCCCGTACCTGGGCTTCGCCGTCGGTGCCGCCACCGCCGTGCTTATCGCCCTCTTCACCGGACCGATCGTTGCCGGCCTGCTGAAGGTGGCGGTCGTGTTCGCCGCCCAGCAGGTGGTGGAGGGAGTGCTCGGCCCCTACATCGTGGGAGAGTCCGTGGGGCTCCACCCGGTGTGGGTCATCCTCGCCCTGGCGCTGTTCAGTTTCTTCTTCGGCTTCGTCGGACTGCTGATCGCCGTGCCCCTGGCGGTGCTCATCAAGCTCGGCATCGAGGAGGCCATGGACCGCAGGGATATCGCCCCGGAGAGCTGAGTCCCGCGGCCCGGGGCGGCCGGATCAGGTGCGTCCGCGAGGTCGCGCAGGAGCCGCCGCGGAGCACGAACTGGTCGCACATGAACTTGCCGTTGTACTCTCCCAGGGCCCCGTCCAGGGGCTCGAAGCCCGGATATGGCTCGTACTGGCTGCGGGTCCACTCCCAGACGTCGCCGAACATCTGACGGAGTCCGTTGTCGGCGGCTCCGGCATGCTCCGACGCGGCGGGCGCGGGATGCAGGAGCCCGCTCTCCACGAAGTTGCCTTCCACCGGCACCGACTCCGAGGCCAGTTCCCACTCCTCCTCCGTCGGGAGACGGGCGCCGGCCCACCGGGCGAAAGCGTCGGCCTCGTAGTAGCTGAGGTGGCTCACCGGCTCTGACTCCTCCACGGGGCGAAGCCCGGACAGGGTGTGCGTGACCCAGGTCCCGTCGCGCTCCTCCCAGTAGAAAGGCTCGGTCCAGCCGCGCTCCTGGACCTCCGCCCAGCCGTCGGACAGCCACAGCTCCGGCCGCTCGTAGCCCCCGTCCCGCATGAACTCCAGGTACTCGCCGCAGGTCAGGGGACGGCTGGCGATCTCGAACGGGTGAACGTAGACCTCGTGCCGGGGACGCTCGTTGTCGTAGGAGAAGCCGGATCCCTCGTGGCCGATCTCCCGGACGCCCCCCCGAAGCCGATCCACTCCAGATCGGGCACCGACGCCGCGTCCGGTCGCACGTCGTGGTACGCCGGCCGCAGGGGGTTCACCGAGAAGACGTGCTTGATATCCGTCACGAGCAGCTCCTGGTGCTGCTGCTCGTGGTGGATGCCCAGCGTGGTCCGAGAGCGGATCTCCTCCGGGTCGCCGACGCCGTCGACCTCCCCCAGCAGCCGCTCCGTGAACCGACGGGTGTACAGGTATTCGTCGAGGAGGTCGCTGGCGTCTCCGCCCCCGCGACGACCGGCGGAAGCGGGCACCCCGGAGGAGCGTGGCTCGGCGGTGTCGGGTTCGGCTAGAGGCTCCGTGGCCATGGCCTTCTTCTGGCTGACTGGATGCAGATCTTCGGTGGACGATCCTCGAGGTGAGTCGCCGCCGGGGGAACACGGAATGTTGAGCGAGCGTCCCCCGGCCGCCAGCGGGGCTTCTCGGGCCGGTTCGACTTCCCCGACCGTTCGCGTACGTTCTCCGTCCCGCCGGAGGACCTTCCGGCGGCAAGGAGCGCGCGAGCATCAACGGGAGGAGAAGCCGTGGCCGAACCGGTCGAGCTGAACGAGGCGCAGGTGGCGAAGCTCATCGAATGGTGGGAGGAGAAGGGCGTTCCGACAGAGTGCGAGCTCTGCGGCGAGGTCGGCTGGGAAGCCAGTGTTTTCGGCGTGGAGATCCCGGCGGTGGACGAGGAGGAGGTCGTGGAGGGCCCCGCGGTCCCTCTGGTGGCGGCGGCGTGCAACAACTGCGCGAACGTGCGCTTCTTCGTTGAGAGGATGATCGAGCTCTTCTAGGAGATCCGGTCGACGATACGTGCTGTCGTGCGCCGGGAGCAGGTCGATTCGAGGAGCGTCGACGGAGAGAGGGTCGCACATGCCGGTCGAGGAGCACTTCGAGGACGAGACGGTGGAGCTCGACGGAGGCGAGTTCGTCGGCTGCACCTTTGACGGATGTGAGCTGGTCTACCGGGGCGGGGAGATGCCGCGACGGGTCGAGGAGAACACATTCCGCGATTGTCGGTGGCGGTTCGAGGACGCCGCCGGACGCACGGTGCGCTTCATGGCGGCCCTCCATCGTGGACTCGGTGACCACGGCGAGAAGATCGTGGAGCGAACCTTCGACCACATCCGGGGTGACACCCGTTGAGAGGCGGTCGGAACCGGCGTAGCGTGGATGGGGAAGAGGCGGAAAGAGGCGGAAGGCATTCGAGGCGTTCGGAGGAGAGAGAGGGATGCTCGGAGATTCGAGCCTGCCGGTAGGACGCACGGGGGCGGTCCTGTTGAGCGGAGCCCTGGTGCTGGCGACGGCCGGCCTCGGCGGCGCGGGGCCCGCTCCCGGGCCGGACGCGGTCCCGGTCTGTGAGGCCGCGCCTCAGCGCGTCGATCTGGAGCCGACCGGGAACGCGCCGGGGGCTTCGGGCTGGATGGAGCTTCGCTTCGCGAACGCGCCACACGGGGTCGCCGTCACCGAGGACGGGAGCTACCGCTACGAGGTTTCCGTCCGCGTCGCCTCGGTCTCGGCGAATCGCCGCTCGTCCGGGACCCTCGTGGCCTGGGCGGCCACCCCGAGCCTGGACCGGCACGTCAACCTGGGTACGGTGGGCGACGACGGCCTGGCGGAGGGCGAGGTGTCGTGGAACAAGTTTCTGGTCTTCGTGACGTCGGAGTCCTCCCCGGACGTCGACACGTGGCAGGGTCCGATCCTCATGAAGGCCACCTCCCCGAGTGGGAACATGCACACCATGGCCGGCCACGGGATCTTCCAGCAGCACGGCATCGGCTGCTGATTCGTCGACGGTGATTCGGTGACGGCGCTGTCGCAGACGCGGGCCCGGTGGAGCCCGGGCGTGTCGGCCGGCCTCCTGGCCGGCGTGACCCTGGCCGTCGCGGCCTTGACGCCGCCGGAGGCTCCGGCACAGGAGTCGGCGGACGGCACGCCCCCGGACTCCACCCCGGGCATGATGGCCGAACCCGCGGGCGGGCGGAGCCCGGGATGGCGCATGCCGCCCATGCCCGCCGACATGCCGATGCTGCCGCCGCTGAAGGGCACGTCGCCCTCCATCGGGAGCTTTCTGCCGTCGGCCGAGGACGGTGAGTCGCTGCCCGAGGCCCGCTACCGCGAGGTCCGCCAGCTCTCCGACGGGGACACCCTGTCGCTGGAGGCGATGAAGGTGCGGCGGACCATCGAGGGCCGGACGTTCACCATGTACGGCTTCAACGGGCAGTATCCCGGGCCGCTCGTGGAAGTCCCCGAGGACGGCACGATCGTCGTCGAGTTCACCAACGACCTGGACATGCCGTCCACCGTCCACTGGCACGGCGTCCGCCTGGACAACCGCTTCGACGGCGTCCCGGACGTGACCCAGGATCCGGTCCCCCCGGGCGAGAGCTTCACCTACCGGGTGCAGCTGCCCGACCCCGGCATCTACTGGTACCATCCCCACGTCCGATCGGACATCCAGCAGGACCTGGGGCTGTACGGCAACCTGAATGTCCGCCCCCCGGAGGAGGACTACTACAACCCGGTGAACCGGGAGGAAGTCCTCATCCTGGACGACCTCCTCCTGGACGAACGGGGCCTCTTCCCGTACGGACGGGATCGGGCCCTCAACACGCTCATGGGCCGCTTCGGCAACGTCTTCCTGGTCAACGGGGAGCCGGGATACGAGCTCAACGTGGACCGGGGCGAAGTCGTCCGATTCTTCCTCACCAACGTCTCGGCGACCCGGAC
>CAZFDK010000004.1:0-42485 GCA_964518305.1 uncultured Gemmatimonadota bacterium
CGTCGCTCACCACCTGCTGGGTGAGGGCAAAGCTCCAGTACATGCCCCCGTACTCGACGACGGCGCGGAACAGGTAGAATCCGGCGAACGCCAGCCCGAACCACAGGAAGGTCCAGCCGTTGCCCTGGGGGATCACCACATCGAAGGCGTACCGGACGAACTGGGGGCCGGCCGCCTCCAGGGCGGCGGTGAAGCTGATGAGCAGCGCCACCGACACGACCCGGTTCCGGTACGGCCTCAGGACTCCCCAGAGCCGCTTCAGGATGGACAGGGTCGACTTTCGGTCGGTCCCCGAATCGGGCATGGAAGAAGGGAAGGAGTATGAGGAACGAGAGCGTCGAGATCGCCGGGCGACCACTCGCCCCAACAGGGGTTCACAGCCTGTGCCAGTGGCCGGCCGGCGGGCGTCCCGACCGGGCCATGAATCCGTTCTGCGGGGGAAGCCGGCCGGCATCATGGGCGCCACCATGGGGCCCTGGGGCACGGCCCGGAGCCAGGAGCAGCTGAACCTGGCCCTCTCGGCCCTCTAGCCCGGGTGATGCCCCATCCCGACCTCCGGTTCGCCGGGCGCACGAGAAATCCGACGACCAGGGTAGACTGGTGCACGACCAGACTCGCCGTCGACTCACGGAGTACCTGGAGGCGCTGGGAGACTGGATCCGGGAAGTGGGCGGCGCGGGGGCGGGGAGGCAGGGCTGAGAGAGCTACCGGCTCGGCCGACCGGTTCTTCGGGCCATCGTCAGCCCGGGCAGGAGCTCAGCCGTGGCCCTCCGCCGCGTCCGCGTCCCGGTGCCCGACCTCCCGGGCCTCCGCCAGATACATCTGATTTCCGTCGGGGTCCTCGAAGTAGGCGAGGGGCACAGCGGTGTCCTCAGTGAGGTCGGTGACGAAATTGACCCCCCGGTCCGACAGCTCGCTCACCACGTTCTCCAGGTCGCCCTCCACGTGGAATCCCAGGGTGGTGGAGCCCGATTCGCCCACCGAGGCGCTGTCCATGGCGTCGTGCAGGCCCACGGCGAAGCCGTCGGGAGTCCGCACCACGGCCCAGCCGGGGCCCGCCCGGTAGGCCAGGTCCAGCTCCAGCGTCTCAGTGTAGAACTCCAGCGCCCGATCCATGTCCTCGACATAGACCGTCACCATGCCGCCGGTGATCATGGGCTCCCTCCGCGGGTAGGATTTCATGTGCGACCGCGTCGCGAACGGAGGCGCGGTGCGGGACGGTGCGGATCGCGCCCCGTCCCGGCCGGCCCCGACGCCACCAATATCCCGGATGCCGCTACGGTGGGCCACCGCCGGCGTCGGGTTGGGACCGATTCCGAGAACGGCACCGAACCTGGAAGACCGATGACACATGCTACACATGCCGGGCAGCTGGCCTCCTTCGTCGCCGGGTCGGCGTACGGCGACCTGTCGGCGGACGCCCTCCGGGAGCTCAAGATCCGGGTGCTGGACTCCCTCGGCTGCGCTATCGGCGCGGTCGAGGGCGAGCCGGTGCGGATGATCCGGGAGCAGATCGAGGACTTCGGTGGAGCGGAGCTCTGCACCCTGATCGGTGGCGGGCGGGCCGCTCCCGACCGGGCGGCCTTCTACAACGGCGCCCTGGTGCGCTACCTGGACTTCAACGACAGCTACCTGGCGCCGGGCGAGACCTGCCATCCGAGCGACAACCTCGGAGCGGTGCTGGCGTGCACGGAGCACGCCGGCGGCGACGGCCGCGACCTGCTGACGGCCCTGGCCGTGGCCTACCAGGTCCAGTGCCGACTGAGCGAGGTGGCGCCGGTCCGCGCCCGGGGCTTCGACCACGTCACCCAGGGGGCCTTCTCCGCGGCGGCCGGGGCGGCGAGGGCCCTGGGTCTGGACGAGGAGCAGGTCGCCAACGCGGTGTCCATCTCCGGCACGGCGAACAACGCCCTCCGGGTCACCCGCACCGGTGCCCTCTCCCACTGGAAGGGGCTGGCCATGCCCAACACCGCCCGTAACGGCGTCCACGCCGCCTTTCTGGCCGACCGGGGCGTGACGGGCCCGCCCGAGGTGTTCGAGGGCAACAAGGGGTGGCGCTGGTCGGTCTCCGGCGACTGGGAGCTGGACTGGAGCGCGGAGGACCTGGAGCGCGTCACCCGCACCGACATCAAGAAGTACAACGCCGAGATCCACTCGCAGTCGTCCGTGGAGGGGGCGCTGGAGCTGAAGCGCGAGCACGGGATCGACCCCGCGGAGATCGAGCGGATCGACCTCGAGGTCTTCGACGTCGCCTACGACATCATCGGCGGCGGCGAGGAGGGCGGGAAGAAGGACGTTGAGACCAAGGAGCAGGCGGACCACAGCCTACCCTACATCGTGGCCGTGGGGCTGCTGGACGGCGGCGTGTACCCGGAGCAGTATCGCCGCCGGCGCATCCGGGCCGACGACGTCCAGTCGCTGCTGCAGAAGGTGCAGGTGCACCGCAGCCAGGAGTACTCCGAGCGGTTCCCCGAGGAGCACGCCTGCCGGGTCCGGATCACGACCCGCGCCGGCGAGAGCTACGAGGTGGAGAAGGAGGCCTACGAGGGCTTCCACTCCCGCCCCATGTCCTGGGAGACTGTGGAGGAGAAGTTCCGACGTCTCGCCCGTCCCTACGCCGGCGAGGCGATCGAGGACGCGATCGTGGGCGTCGTCCACCGGCTCGAGGACGCCGAGCTGGAGGAGCTGACATCCCCCCTCGCTGAAGTGCAGATTCCCGCGTAGCGATCGGAAGAGAACCGAAAGGGGAGGAACCCATGAGCGACGAGGAGCGAGCCTTCTCCTTCCTTCGACTGAACGACCGGGGAGAGAAGCCGCGGAGCCGGGGCGTGACCGAGATCCGGGGGCCGTACTACGACCCCGTCGGGCCCCGCTACCTGCGGGACATCCTGGACACCGTCGGCGAGTACGTGGACATCTTCAAGTTCAGCGGCGGCTCGTTCAGCCTGATGCCGCGGACCGCCGTGGAAGAACTGATCGGGATCTGCCACGAGCACGACGTGCAGGTGTCCACCGGCGGGTTCATCGAGACGGTCCTCACGCGCGGCCCCGAGCAGGTGGACCGCTACCTGGAGGAGTGCCGGGACCTGGACTTCGACATCGTCGAGATCTCGAGCGGCTTCCTGTCGATACCCATCGACGACCTGGTACGGCTCACCGAGGAGGTCCAGGAGGCGGGACTCGAGGCGAAGCCGGAGATCAACATCCAGTTCGGCGCCGGCGGCGCCAGCCGCGTCGAGGAGCTCGAGTCCGAGGGCGTGCAGGACCCCGGCGCCGCCATCCGCGAGGCGAAGCGGCACCTGGACGCCGGCGCCTACATGATCATGGTCGAGTCGGAGGGCATCACCGAGCAGGTGCGCGAGTGGCGCACCGACGTGATCGCCGAGATCGCCGACGAGCTGGGTCTGGAGAAGGTGATGTTCGAGGCCGCCGACCCCGAGGTCTACGAGTGGTACATTAAGAACTTCGGGCCCGACGTGAACCTCTTCGTCGACAACTCCCAGATCGTCCACCTGGAGTGCCTGCGGTCCGGGATCTGGGGCACGAAGAGCCTCTGGGGGCGGGTCCAGACCTACGACGGCTAAGGCCGGATCGAGCTAGGATCTCGCCGTCGACATCGACCACGTCGGAACGGTGGCGGGAGGGGAGAGAAGGGCCGACGGGGGAATTCCGCCCCCGTCGGCTCCTCCACAGGTCAGCTCGCTACCGCGGGGGTCAGTTGGCGGAGATGGTGTCCAGCGCCGAGCGGATCGACCGGAGCGTTCGGTGATAGGCCGGGTGAGACTCCGCGCTCGGGAGGACGGCCTCGAGCTCGTCGAGCTCCCCCTGGATGCGCTGGCTCAGACGGGCCCGCTGCTGCCGCTCGCCCGGCGGCGTGGCGTAGACGGTTTCCGGCGGAGCGGCCCGGAGTTTCTCGACGGTGGAAGACAGCCGGGTGGTCTCCTGGCGCAGGGAGTCCGCCAGGGACACCGGCACCGTGCCCTGTCCGGCGCGATACCACATGAAGCCCAAGATCACGGCTGCCAGGGCGGCGATCGCGGTGAACGCTTTCCAGGGCGTCGCGTCTGAATCGCTCATCTCTTTTCCTCGTCTTCGTTGCCGGGACGCTCAGGCGCCGTCCAATCTTGCTGGCCCCGCACCCACTTCTGCAACCAGCGAAGCTCCTCGATTCGCCGGGTCCGGTCGTGGCGAGGCTCCGATATCCCGTGTCCCTCCCGTGGGAAGCGGATGAAGCGGGTCGGCACGTCGAACCACCGGAGCGCCACGTGGAAGTTCATGGACTGCCCCATCGTGTCGATCCGATCCTCCTCTCCGTGGAACAGGATCGTCGGCGTCTCCACCTGGTCCATGTGGCTGTAGGAGGAGCGCTGACGCCAGAACTCCCCGTTGGACCAGGGGTCGCCGCCCAGATACCAGCGGACCACGTCGTAGTGGAATCCCTGTCCGAACTCGCTCGGCCAGTCCGAGACCATGGCGCCGAGGCTGGCCGCCTTGAAGCGATCGGTCCGGGTGATCGTCCATCCGCCCAGGATGCCCCCGTAGCTCCACCCCTTCACGGCCAGGGAGTCGCTGTGGGCGACCCCGCGCTCCAGCATCCGATCGACGCCCGTCATCACGTCGCGGTAGTCGCCGCCGCCGATGTCCTCCATGTTGCCGCGGAGAAAGGCGTCTCCGTAGCCCGTCGAGCCGCGGACGTTGGGTTGGAGCACGGCATATCCGTGGGCGGCCAGGACCTGTACGTCGGTGTCGAAGGAGTGGGTGAAGACTCCGGCCGGCCCGCCGTGGATGTTCACCACGAGGGTGCCGGGACTCGACCAGCCGGCGGCCCGTGAGCCTCCGTCGGTCTCCGGCGGCAGCCACAGCAGTCCCTCGACCTCGGTCCCGTCCTCGCTGGTCCAGCGGACGGCCTCGGGCGTGGCGAGCGACTTCGCCTCCACGTCCGGGTTCGCCCGGGTCAGGCGGTTGGGCGAGAAGCGGCCGCCGTCCTCCGGCGGCAGATCCGCCACGTACAGGTCCCCGGGGCGGGTCGGGGTCTCCAGCGTGTAGGCCACGCGGCCACCGTCGCCGGCGAAGGCGAAGTCGGGGGAGCCGACGGTTCCCGCGTGACGGGAGAGCTGTCGCGGAGGCGATCCGCTTCCCGGCAGCAGGCGATAGAAGTTGGAGGTGGTGCTGTCGAGCGCCGTGAACAGGATGGAGCTCCCGTTCGGCGACCAGCGGTAGTCACCGATGGCCGGCTGGAATTCCGCCAGGAGCTGGCGGATCTCGCCGCTCTCCACGTCCATGGCGTACAGGTTCCCCTGGTCCAGGCGCCAGTCCTCGCGGTCCGGCGCCATGAAGGTCAGGGTTTCCCCGTCCGGGCTCCACGCCGGATCGGATTCCGGCGCGTCGTTGTCGGTCAGAACCCGGATCTCACCGCCACCGGCGGGGACCACCGCGAGTTCCGCGTTGTTGGCGTCGTTCCGATGCTGCTCGGTGCGAAACGTGAAGGCGACGCGGCGGCCGTCGGGCCCGACGGCGAAGTCGGCCACGGCCCGGTCTCCCTCCGTCACGGGGCGCGCCGCGCCGGAGTCCGGGTGGGCGGCGACGCGCCACAGGTTGGTCCACCGGTGGCGCACCTGCCCGTTCGGTTTCTCGTTCACGAAGACCGCGTCGTAGCCGTTCTCCCTCCGCTCCTCCTCCTCGTCGGCGAGGCTGTCGTCGGCGGCGAAGTAGATGTGCTCGCCGTCGCCCCCCCACCGGTAGTCACCCACGGAGGTGACGTGCTCGGTGAGCTGGCGCGCCTCGCCTCCCCCCGTGGGGAGCAGGAACAGCTGTCGGGCCTGATCGTCGCCCTCGCCGACGGATCTGAAGAAGGCGAGCCACTCGCCGTCCGGCGACCAGCGGGGGGCGGCGTCCCCCTCGTCGGCGGTATAGGGTCTCGGGTTCTCCCCGTCCGTCCCGACGATCCAGATGCGGCTGTCCCGCTCGTTGTTCTCCCAGTCCAGCTCCCGCCGCGTGTAGATCACCTGCTCGCCGTCGGGAGAGATGCGGGGATTACCCACGTCCGCGAGGCCGATGGCGTCGTCCACGGTGAACAGGTCGCCGGTGTCCGCCGGCGCAGCGGGTCCGGTGGCGGGCGGCGCAGTTTCAGCGTCCGGTGCCGGTACCAGCACCAGGGAGGCGGCCAGGACGGCGAGAAGAGGACGCGCGTCGCCCGTCATCGTGTTCGTCATGGAAAGTCCCTCCGGGTTTCTCTTCGGCCTGGACATCTCTACGGACGACGTCGAACGCGTGGCGGCGCCGGGTCAGTCCCGGACCGGAAGATCGTCCGGCAGGCGATCGAGCCCCCCCGACGCCATGGACCAGTCGATCAGCAGTTGTCGGGTCTCCTCGGAGAGCCGTGCTTCCGGGTGCATGATTCGATAGCTCGTCGGCGGCATCGCACCGTTCTCGATCTCGTCGCCGATCTCCCCGATGAGATCGCGGGCTTCCTCGGGTTCCCCGGGCCACTCGGTGAAGTTCATGTGCTCGCGGCCCTCCCGTACGTCGTCGGCGACGTACCAGGAGACCGGCGCCACGTGGCTGTACCAGGGCCAATCGGTGCGGTTCGAATGGCAGTCCCAGCACGCGCGGCGGAGGACGCTGTCGACGTCGGCGGGTGCCCGGACCACGTCCTCCACCGGGGGGTTCGTCCGATCGACTGGAACGAACTGTATTCCCAGAGCGGCGGCCACCAGGAGCCCGCCAGCGATCTTCCACCACGTTCCGTCCATGCGGGAGCCCGGCCCTGCCTCGGTTGGGACTGCAGCGGACGACGGGCAATCGTAGCCCGACTTGCCTCGCGGGGACAATCCGCCTATTCACATTCCGTCTCGACGACCGATCGGCCAGAGACCGATCTCGCTTGGAACGGTCGCTTCACTCGGAGGACGCTCTGGATCCGATGGAGACCACCACCCTCGCCCGCTCCGTCACGCTCGCCGCGGTGCTCCTGCTCGGCGCGACTGCCGTCGCGCCGGCTCAGGAGTTCCAGTGGCCCGACGAGGCCGAGAACCTGGAGGTGCTTCCGGACACCCTGGGATCCGACGGCCTTCGGCGCACCATGCAACACTTCACCGACGCGCTGGGAGTCCAGTGCTCGTTCTGTCACGAGGGGGAGGAGGGAGCGCCCCTGTCGGAGTACGAATTCGCCTCCGACGAGAACGACCACAAGCAGACGGCCCGGACGATGCTCCGGATGGTGGAGGCCATCAACTCAGAGCATCTGGAGAAGCTGGAGCACGACCACGAGGGTGAAGCCGGGGCGCACGCAGGCTTCACGCTCCCGCCGGACCGTGAGGTGAACTGCGTGACCTGTCACCGGGGAACCGAGCACCCGGCGATGATCGAGGACGTTCTGGCGAGGGTCATCGAGCGGGACGGCGTCGGTGCCGCCGTGGAGCGATACGAGGAGTTGAGGGAGCAGCACTACGGCAGTTACGCCTACGACTTCACGGTAGGGCCCCTCAGCGAGCTTGCGCGCGATCTGGCCACTCGCGGCCAGACGGACGCGGCCGTCCGAATGGCGGAGCTCGAGGTGAAGCATCACCGTGACAACTACCGAGCCCGCTTCGTGCTGGCCCAGATGCTCGATCGAGCAGGCGACCAGCAGGCAGCGGTGGAGAGCATGAAGCGGGCTCTCGACCTGGCCCCCGAGGACGCCCGCCCGTTCCTCAGGCGTCAGCTGAAGCGGATCCGGGGCGGTTGAGCGCGCGTCCCACATGCGGTCGGAACGTTGGCGGGGCGGTAAGGCCGGTGTATCTTGAAAACGGTAGGACGGGGCAGGCGAGCGCCACCATCGAGCCCCGGTCACCGCAGGAGTGCCGCCTCACCTGAGCACGGAGGAATGACGTGTCGCCCGGAGCGGTTTGGGTGATGTACGCGGGCAAGGAGTCGTCGTCTCCCATCGAGGAGGACGAGCCCGAGGAAAAGCAGGAGTTCAGGGATTCCGACGACGCCCGCCGGGCCGCCAGGGCGTATCTGCGTGACCGTTGCGGCAGCGACGCGGAGCTGGAGGAGCTGGTGGAAGGGGGAGCCCTCTTCGTGAAGGCCAAGGACGAGCCCTACTCGGTGCGGATCGAGCGAAAGCTCACCACCGAGGCCTGAGGACGATGCATCCGCCGGGAGGGCCATGCCCGGGTTCCCGGCGACAGCGAGTTCTTCCGCTTTTGACCGCCGCAGCGGCGGCTTCGTGTCTCCTGCTTCCTCTCCCGGCGCCTGCCCAGGACGGAGGTCCGAAGGTCCTGGTGGCGTCGGCCCTGGGGCCGATCGTGCTGGACGGAGACGTCGGCCTCGAGGCGGCCGCGGGCGTCGAGCTCCGTCGGCCGCGGTTCGTGGCCGCTCTGCGCGGTGCTGAGCTGGCGCTGGTGCCCGGCCAGGCACAGGTGGGCTACCGGTGGGAGACCCTGTCCAACGGGCAGCGGCGGTGCCGCGAGGAGGCCACCGGCCGGTTCGCGTCCGATACGCGCTGCATCGAGCTGGACACTGCGTTCGCCGTCTCCGCGGAGGCGGCCTGGCATGTCACCGGAGGGGCAGGTCCCGTTCACCTCGGCGCCGGCTTCCGCGCCGGTGAGAGCAGCGGTCCCTACGGCACCGTGAGGTGGCGCGCGGTCCCCGGCGCGGGGAGCGACTGGCACCTCCGGGCCTCGGCCGGTCCGGCGATCCTCCGCATGGCCGCCGGCTTCACGTTTCCCCTCTGACTGCCGCTCTTCCGACGGCATGCGCGACCGCCGGAAGCGTCGGCCGGACCACCCGGACCGGCAAGAGATGATCAGCATGCCCCGAGAGAGGATCAGTGACGTGCTCCGTCTGCTCCGTCGCGTCGTCCCCCGGGCCCGGGAGCCTCCAGTACGGACGTCACACGTCTCGTTGCCCTCTCGAGAGCGCGCGCCGCTCCCGTTTCTCCTGCTCGGGGCACTCTCGCTGGCAGCCACGGCCTGTGGCGGCGGTGGCCGGGGTTCCGGTGGCGGGGCCGGAACGCCCGGCCGAGGAGCGCCGGCCGCGGAATCCGTGGAATGGGCCGGCCTCCGCTACGAGGTCTCGCTGCTGGCGAGTCCGGAGGACCGAATCCGTCTCCGGGCCGAGGTGACCAACGTCTCCACCGGCTACCGGGAGGCGGAGCTGCCCTGGTGTCTGATCCGCGCCCGGCTGCACCGCGACGGACGAGTGGTCTACGACCGGGCCGGGGCCGCGGAGGGGTGCGGCGACGGTATTCGGCTGATCCGCCTGGAGATCGGTCAGTCGGAGGTGTTCCGACACACGCTCAACGCGGACCGGGTGTTGGGCGACAGCCTCTCGCCCGGATCCTTCGAGGTGAGCGTGCGGCTCCCCCGGGCACGAAACCTGGGTCCCCCCCGCGCCAAGATGGAGCTCCGTCTGGGGAGCGTCACGCTGGCGCGGGAGGACGGATCCGGGCAATAGCCCGGGAGCGGGTCAGGCCTCCTGCCCGGACGTCTCTTCCCGGCTCGTCAGCGCCAGGTCCAGCTCGTCGGTCACCAGCGACCGGCCGCCGGCCTTCACCGTCAGCACCGGGGGAACACTCCGGCGGATGACGCCCTCGGCCACCGACCCCAGGAGAGCTCGCTTGACACCTGTCAGCCCGTGGGTTCCGACCACGACCAGGTCGGCTCCCTTCTCCTCGGCGAAGTCGGCGATGCCCGGGGCCGGACGGTCCTCGACCACGTGCACCGTCGCGTGTAAACCGGCCTCCTCGATGCGGCCGAGTGCCTTCTGGAGCCTCTCGGTCACCCGCTCCTTGATCTCGGTCGCCATCTGCTCGCCGGTGAGGGGAGCCGGATAGTAGAAGTCCGGGTACGTGATCTCCTCGACGACGTGCAGCAGCTGCAGATCGGCATCGAACTCTTGAGCGAGCCCGACGGCGTGCTGGAGCGCCAGCTCGGAGTGCTCCGAAAAGTCCACGGGGGCCAGGATCGTCCCGAAGCCCGCCACCTTGGCCGGCTCGTCCTGCTCCCGCGCGGTGAGCACGGGGCAGGGGGCGCGGCGGACGACCTCCTCGGTCACGCTGCCGAGCATCAGATGCCGGAGCCCCCGGCGGCCGTGCGTGCCCATGACCACCGCGTCGATGTCCGCCTCCTCCACGTATTCCAGCACCACGGGCGGCGCGGAGATGCCCCTGCGCTGCTCCCGCACCACGGTGAGCGGCTCCGGGGCGTGCTTCTCGACGATCTCCTTCATCCGGGTATCCGCCCGCTCCTCCAGCTCCGTGGTCAGGCTTTCCATCTCTGGAAAGTGATGGCTGGGATTGGCCGGGTCCGACGCGTGGAGAACGTTGGCGTGGAGGAAATGGAGCTCGGCGCCGTGCGACTCGGCCAGCGCCACCGCATGGGGGAGCGCCTGGCGGGAGGACCCCGAGAAGTCCGTGGGGAAGAGAATTCGATCGATGTTCAGCATGGCTGATCCTCGGCTGACGATTACCGTTCAGATGTCGCGCTAAGCTCGTATCGGCCCGTCCGACGGCCGGATCGGCCCGCCGAATCTCCACCACCGCACAATCAATCTAGTCCCGGTTCCGGCGGAGCGAAGTCGGGAGATGGCGCACGATCACGTGGAGGAAGGAAGATCGCCCTCGTGGGGAAAACCACGGTGATACGCTCATACTTCTTTCAGTAGCCCGACCTTGAGGGCGAAGCGAACCAGCTCGGACCGGTGGTTCAGCTCCAGCTTCTTCATGATCCTCGACCGGTAGGTGTCCACGGTCTTCGGGGATATGAAGAGCTTCTCGCCGATCTCCCGGGAGCTGAAGCCCTCGGCGGTGAGCGCCAGCACCTCCTGCTCGCGGGAGCTGAGTTCGTGGAGGCGGCTCTGCTCGCCTCCCTCTTCCACCGTTTTGTATTCCTTGAGCAGGAGCTTGGTGGCCTGCGGCGGGAGGTAGACCTCGCCCTTGGCCACCACGTTGATGGCCTCCACGAGGTCGCGGTCCGCGCTCGTCTTGGTCAAATAGCCGCTCGCTCCTGCCTCGACCACCGGCACCAGGTACTCCTCCTCGCCGTGCACCGTGAGCACGAGGACGTCGACGTCCAGGTCGAGGGCTGTGATGCGTCGGGTGGCCTCCAGGCCATCGGACTCCGGCATGGAGAGGTCCATGATGACGATGTCCGGCTTCTCGGTCCGGGCCATGTCCGCGGCCTCGTCGCCGTTCGACGCCTCCCCGACGATCTCGATATTGCTCTCGGACTCCAGGAGGGCCCTCAGGCCCGCCCGGAACATGGCGTGATCGTCAGCCAGGAGTACCTGGATCGGCTTGCCCACGTGATGTTTCTCCCGTCTGAGTCACTGTTCCGACTCGTCACCGCCGGTGTGGGAGTTCTTCCGACGGGGACGCCGACTCGGCCCTACAGTCGTCCACCACCATCGCCCGACAGACCGGTGTCGAGACACCGGGTATCTTGGGGAAAAATGCGGGTAGGTCGCCTCCGTCACGTCCCCCATGAACGATATCCAGCGACTGCCGTCCGGACCAGAAGGGGCCGAACCCCGGCGCACGGTCCGGTGTGGCGCGGACCGCCCCCGCAGGCTGACACGCTGGCACCACGACTCCGAGCGGAAGGGCGATACAGATGATGGAATACGACTTCTTCGGCGAGACGGACCTGAACGTTTCGCGCATCTGCTTCGGGACCTGGGCCTACGGCGGCGACTGGGGCTCCTTCGACCGGGGCGACGCTCTGGCGGCGATCCGACGTGCCCGGGCCCTGGGAATCAACTTCTTCGACACGGCCCAGGCGTACGGCTTCGGCACGGCAGAAGAGGTGCTTGGCGAGGCGCTGCGGGAGGAGATCGCCGACCGACGTGAGGAGCTCGTGATCGCCACCAAGGGTGGCCTGCGCATGGCCGACGGAGAGCTCCAGCGCGATGCCGGGCGCGACTGGCTCCGGCAGGGCATCGAGGAGAGCCTCGAGCACCTGGGGACGGACTACGTGGACCTCTATCAGGTGCACTGGCCGGACCCGGACACGCCGGCCCGGGAGACGGCAGCCGCGCTGGGCGAGTTCGTCGACGAGGGGCTCACCCGCTACGTGGGCGTCTCCAACTACGACGTGGAGGAGATGGAGGCGTTCCGGGAGCACGGGGAGCTGGACTCGGCGCAGCCCCCGTATCACATGTTCCGGCGCGAGATCGAGGACGAGGTCCTTCCGTACTGCCGGGAGAACGGCATCGGCGTTTTCGTCTACGGACCGCTGGCGCACGGTCTCCTCACGGGCAAGTACAGGCCCGACGAGGAGTTTCCCCCTGGCGACTGGCGCTCGGAGAGCAAGGTGTTCCAGGGAAGCGCGTTCCGGCGCAACCTGCGGGTGGTGGATCACCTCGAAGAGCTGGCCTCGGTGAAGGGCTGCACCGAGGCCCAGCTCGCCGTGGCGTGGACGCTCTCCCACCCGGCCGTGGACTGCCCGATCGTGGGAGCCCGGAACCCGGAGCAGATCGAGGAGACGGCCCGCTCCGTCGAGGTGGAGCTCGAACCGGAGGACCTGCAGGACATCGATCGGATCCTGGAGGACGCCGTTCCCGTCGGAGGACCTACCCCCGAGGGCGTCTGAGGGCCGAACGGGTCAACGCAGCTCGGACGCCCTGATCGTTCGGCTCCAGACCTCGTGCCCGTCGGCGTCACGGACGCTGATCGTCATCCGTCTCTCCTCCCGAGGGCCGGCGAAGCGGAGAAGCGCGTAGTTCCGCTGCGTGACGGCCGTCTCCGGAACCCGGAGGAAGTTCGGCTCCTCATCGCCCGCGGTGTGCGGGGACGCGGTGAGCGGGGAGACCGTCAGATCGTAGAGCGGATAGGTCCCGGACCGGTCGAGCCGGGTCAGCTCCGTGAAGTGGCGGTCGCCGCTGAGGAAGACCACCCCGGGAATGTCCTCCTGCCGGAGCCGCTCCAGCATCCGCTGGCGCTCCGAGGGAAAGTAGTTGGCGAAGGTCTCGAAGCGGGTGAGCGGATTCAGGAACTGGCCTCCGAGCGCCACGAGCTTGTAGGTGGCGTCGCTGGACTCGAGGGCGTCGACCAGCCACCGTATCTGCTCTTCCCCGAGCATGGTGCGGGTCCCCGTGCTGCGGCCGTTCGGGGCCCGGTGGTAGCGGTCGTCCAGGAGGAACACCTGCACGTCCGCCCACTGGAAGGTCGAGGTGATTCCCGGATTGCCGTCGACGCCGTACGCCGGATTCCCCCAGAACAGTCGAAACGTCTCGAGCGTGGTCCGTCGGTTCCACCAGGACCGGTCGCTGTTGTTCGGGCCGTAATCGTGGTCGTCCCAGATCGCGTAATGATGCGTGGAACCGAGGAGCGGCTGCAGCTCCGGGAGCGAGCGCGTGTGGGTGTACCGATACTGGACGCCGGTCCGCGAATGCCAGTCGGCTTCGCGGAGGTAGGTGTTGTCGCCCAGCCAGAGCATCACGTCCGGACGGTCCCGGTGAATGCTGCGGAAAATACCGTAGCCGCCACCGTATGGATCGCCCGGCCGGTCGAACGGTTCGTCGTTCACGTAAGCGCAGCTGCCCAGCGCCAGCGTGAACGACGGCGGCTCGCGCCGCCACTGCCACAGCTCCTGTGACTGGAAGACGAGGGGATACGGTCGCTCGATCTGCTTCCCGTCGACGTGGACGGCATATCGGTAGTCGGTACCGGGTCGCACCCGATCGGCGACGGCACGGGCGACGAGGGCGGAGTCTTCGCGAGTTCGAACCGTGTCGCTGGACCATCGGCGGTCCGGCTTCCCCTCGATCCAATACTCGAAGTGGACGTCCGCGGGGCCGGTCGTCTGCGCCCAGAGCAGCACCTCCCGCATGGTCGAGTAGCCGACCATGGGCCCGGACTGCAGTGGCGCTGCCGTGGGGTCGGCGCGTCGCGTCTGGGCGTCTGCGCCGCGCGGAGCGGCGGCCAGGAGCAGGCCGCCCAGGAGGAGCAGGAGGGAGAGGTGTGGGCGTGGAGGTCGAGCTGGAGTCATAGGTCGGGAGCGGTCCGAGGCTGCGGCCCGAGGTTCGTCGTCGCGGTGGAGGGCACCGCCCGGCGTGGTCCGCCCCCTGTCCGGGACGCACCCGCCGGGATGCAGGCGCCAGAGCCACGAAGGTAGGGGATCCTCGGGGTCGGGGCGAAGCGCCGGACCGGCACGGACCGGGCCTGCGTACCGTCGGCCGCTACTCGGCTTCGGCCGCTCCCAGGTTGTGCATCAGGTGGCGGACGAACTCGTCCAGGGGCATCGACTTGTAGCGGGTGTTCCGCTTCTCCTGGAGCGGCTCCAGGCAGTCGTCGTGCGCGAAGGTCAGCCCGCGGTACGCGGCCGTCTGCTTACGCTCCCAGCCGGCGCGTCCGTCCGATCCCGGCTCGATGGTCTGGTCGCAGTACTCGCACTTCACCAGGGGGCAGAACCCGTCGGGGCCGCCGCGCTTGACGGTGGCCTTCTTCAGCTGGCGGACGACGATGGGCATGGCGGTCCTCCTCGGGATGCTGTTTCGGTACGCTTTCGGTTGAGCGAGACGGCGGTCGGACGAAGACGGAGCGCCATTACGGCCTGGACCGCGGATAGGGACGGACGGCGCTGGCCTGGGGGCCCTCCTCGCCGGGCTCCTCGGCGAACGCCACCGGGGTGCCCTTCTCCAGCTGCTCGAAATCGCCCTCCCGGACGTCGTTCTCGTGGAAGTAGATCTCCCGGCCGTCCTCGCTCTCGATGAACCCGTAGCCCTCGCCCAGGAAGAGATCCCGGACCCGGCCCACGCTGTCCACGTCCGGGTGCTTGACGTCCCCTCGCTGCTTCCGCGCGTAGTCCTCCAGCTGCCGCTCCATGGCGTGGAAAGCCGAGGTGAGAGCCACGGACAGGTCCTCCCGGGACGGATCGTCGCCCGGGTCCTGGCTCACCACGAGCTCCTTCCCCGGCACCCGCGCGTCGATGCGCACGTGATACTGGTTGCCGGTCTCGTGTCGCTTGTGCGGCACCTCCACCATGACCCGGCAGGTGATGATGGGCTCGTAGAAGTTCTCCAGCTTCTCGACTCTCCCGTGGATGTCCCGCTTGAGCTCCTCGGTGGGCTCCAGGTTGCGGAAGCTGATCTCCGGTGGTGTTTCCATCGTGTCCCTCCTCGACGTCGTCGTAGTCGCGGCGCAATTGCGGTGTGGGTCCGATGAGCGGCTATGGCCCGGTGCGGCGCGCGGGGCGGCCGGCGCAGGGCGTTCACGCGGGGCTCCGGTCCGCCACCAACTCGGACAGCGGCAGGCCCCAGCGCGGAATCGTTCCTCCCAGGGAATGATACATCTCCTCGAAGCCCGTGTCCTCGAAGCCCATCTCCTCCATCATCGGGAGCAGCTGGTCGAGGACCTCCTCGCTGCCGTCCTTCTCGAAGTATCGCGTGGCCGGGAGGTGGAGCGAGACCTCCGGGTTGTTGTCGTTCCACACCTCCAGCGGGATGTTGGGGATGAAGGTCAGGTAGGGCTTCCGGTCGATCACCGTGATCCGCGACCGGTCACCGACCTTCTCCGTCACGTAGCGGGCCGTCGTCCGGCCGGCGAAGTTGGCGCCGAGGAGCAGGATTCGGGGTCTCGCGTCGCTCATGGCTCGGTCCGTGTTCGGGGAGACTCGCGGCGCCGGAACCCGAGTCGGCGCGACTCGACCACAGGATACCGCCCGCGGCGTCCGGAGGGTGTCGGGAGAGGATCGACGGAGCCGGCAGGGACTCCGGGAGCGGCGGGGTCGGGCATTTCCCCACACACGGTTCGACCCCCTCCCGACGGCCGGGCGGACCGGCTGGTCCCACGTTGACGACTATCGGACTCCAGCGAGGAGCCGTCGGTGAGCAACGACTCGATCACAGCGGCGTCCGGAGAGCGGGGGCAGGACGAGCCTAACGGGGAGGACGACGGGAAGCCCACGGGGGGACGACTCCTGGTGCTCTCGCTGGCCGCCATCGGCGTGGTGTACGGTGACATCGCGACGACCCCGATCTACGCCTTCCGGGAGTCCTTCCACCACTCCTACGGCATCGATCCCACCGGGGCGAACGTCCTGGGCATCCTCTCCCTGATCTTCTGGTCCCTGGTCATCGTCATCTCGGTGAAGTACCTGGGGCTCGTCATGCAGGCGGACAACCGGGGCGAGGGAGGTATCGTGGCGCTCACGGCGCTCATCCTGCCGCCGGACGAGCGAGCCACCGGGCGCCGCTGGGTCCTGGCGCTGGCCGGCCTCTTCGGCGCGGCGCTCCTGTACGGTGACAGCATGATCACGCCGGCCATCTCGGTGCTGAGCGCTGTGGAGGGGCTCGAGGTCGCCACGCCGGTGTTCGAGCCGTACATCATCCCCATTACCATAGGCATCCTGGTGGGCCTCTTCATCTTCCAGCGCACCGGCACCGAGGGCGTGGGGAAGGTCTTCGGGCCCGTGACGCTGATCTGGTTCCTGACCCTCGGCGTGCTCGGTGCCACAAAGCTGGTGGGGAGCCCCGAGGTGCTGGCGGCCCTGAATCCGCTGCACGCGGCGGACTTCTTCGTCCGGAACGGCGTGCAGGGCTTCTGGGTGCTGGGATCGGTCTTCCTCGTGGTCACCGGCGGCGAGGCTCTGTACGCGGACCTGGGCCACTTCGGCACCCGGCCGATCCGACTGACCTGGTTCGGTCTCGTCCTGCCCTGCCTGCTGCTCAACTACTTCGGCCAGGGCGCCATGCTTCTCCAGAGCCCGGAGGCCGTGCGCCAGCCGTTCTTCCTGATGGCCCCGGACTGGGCCCTCTATCCCCTGGTGGGACTCACCACGGCCGCCACCGTGATCGCCTCCCAGGCCGTAATCTCCGGCGCGTTCTCGCTCACCCGCCAGGCCGTGCAGCTCGGCTATCTCCCGCGCCTGGAGGTGGACCACACCTCGGCCGAGAAGCTGGGTCAGATCTACATGCCCGCCATCAACTGGACGCTGATGGCGGCGTGCATCGGGCTCGTTCTGGGGTTCCGCACCTCCAGCAACCTGGCGGCCGCGTACGGGGTGGCGGTGACCACGGACATGGTGTTCACCACCGTGCTCTTCGCGGTGGTGGCCCGCACGCGCTTCGAATGGGGCCTGCTCGGGACCGCGGCCCTGGCGGCGGCCCTTCTGAGCGTGGACCTCTCCTTCTGGGGCGCGATGATCCCGAAGATCCCCCAGGGCGGCTGGTTCCCGCTGGTGGTCGCGGGCGGCGTCTTCGTCCTCATGACGACGTGGAAGCGGGGGCGCTACATCCTCGCCGATCGCCTCGAGGAGCTCATCATCCCGGTCAGCGAGTTCATGGACAGGATCGCCGAAGAGCGGCCGGAGAGGGTCCCGGGCACGGCGGTCTTCATGGACTCCCGGCCCGAGGGCACGCCGCCGGCCCTGCTCCACAACCTGGAGCACAACAGGGTGCTGCACGAGCGGGTGGTCTTCCTGACGCTGATCACCCGCGAGGTGCCTCGGGTGAGCGAGCGGGAGCGCTTCGAGGTCATCGAGCACGGGGACGGAGTGTACCGGGTGATCGCCGACGTGGGCTTCGCCGAGGACCCGGACGTGCCGTCGCTGCTGCGACGAGTGGAGTTGGACGGGGAGGGCGTGGACCCGGACGCGGTCACCTACTTCCTGGGTCGGGAGACGCTCATCGCCACGGAGGAGCCCGGCATGGCCAGGTGGCGGGAGCGCCTCTTCGCGCTCATGTCCCGCAACGCCGAGCGGGCACCGCGCTACTTCCACATCCCGTCGGAGCAGGTGGTGGAGATGGGCACGCAGGTGGACCTGTAGGGACCTGTAGCGCCTCCGGCGGTCGCCCGGGTCACCCGGGCCAGAGAAAGAGGAGCGCGGTCCCGCCGGCGAGGGCCACGCCGAAGCGGCGGATCACCGGCCAGAACAGACGTCGATCCGCCAGCGCCAGCACCGCGCCTGCCTTGAACACCAGGTTCGCCATGGAGGCGAGGACGATCATCCGCCAGCCCGTGGAGGCGTCGGTGCGGCCCGCTCCCACGAGCTGGGCCGCCGAGATCGTGATGGCGTCGACGTCGGTGAGGCCGGAGAGAGCCGAGACGGCGTACAGCCCGCCCGTGCCGAACTCCTCCCGGGCGGCGGCAGCGGCCAGGAGGACGACGGCGTAGAGGAGCCCGAAGCCGAGGGCCGTGCCCAGCTGTGAGGGCACCTCGCGGTCGGTGGGGTCCGCGTCCAGCTCTCCACGGTCACGCAGATACCCCCACGCGGCGGCGCCGGTCATGCACCCCGTCATCAGCAGCAGGGGCGGGGCTGCCTGCGGCAGCATCGTCGCGTTCACGACGGCCACCTCGATCAGGATCCGGCCGAAGACGGCGGTGGAGGCCAGGACGATGACCGAAGCTGCGGCAGCCCGGCTCGGTCCCTCCTGCCGCCGCGCCTGGCTCACGGTGGTCGCCGTGCTGGAGATCAGGCCCCCGAGGAGGCCGGCGGCCAGCGTACCTCCCTCCGGGCCCAGCAGCCGGTAGGCCAGGTAGGCCGCCAGGCTGATGCCCACGATCAGCACGACCATGAGCCATATCTCGTGGGGATTCAGCACGTCGTAGGGGCCGAACGCCCGGTTCGGGAGAAGCGGGAGCACCACCAGGGCCAGGAGGACGAGACGGAAGACGGCGCGGGACTCGTCCGGTCCGATGCGCTCGACGAAGCGGTGGAGGGGCTCCTTGAACTGGAGCAGGACGGCGGTTCCGCCGCCGATGACGATCGATTCGGTGACGTAGCCGGCGGACAGCCCGGCTCCGAGCAGAAGGGTGAGGAGGGCCGCCACCTCGGTGGTCGTTCCGGGGTCCGCCTTCCCCGCGTCCATCCGGATCCTGTTGGCCACGGCCAGGATCGCCGCCACGCCCAGGAAGGCCGCGGGCACCAGCCACCCGCCGAATCGGTCGCCGAGCGTGCCGGCGGTCGCGCCGAGGACGGCGATGAGCGCGAACGTGCGGATGCCGGCTACCTGGCCGGCCGCCCGCTCTCGCTGGAGGCCGATCAGCAGCCCGAGTCCGAGAGCGATGGCCAGGTTGCGCAGGAACATGGGGTCTCACCGGGCAGATCCGACGTGGCAGGGCCGGGGCGGGGAGCGGCAACGTCGGCCGCCTCTCCCCCCGCCGTCAACGCCGGCCGCCTCGCGGCGTCGGACCGGCTCCGGCGCTGACGTCCCGCAGCGCCTCCACGAGGTGATCGGCGTCGTCCTTGAGGAGAACGCCCCGGGCTCCGCGCTCCAGGGCAGTCCGGCGGGTGGCGGGATCCCAGTCGAAGCTGATCATCAGGACGTGAGCGTCGGGGGACGCCTCGCGCAGCGACGGGAGTACGTCGAGGCCGTCGCTGTCCTCCAGGCGTTTCTCCAGGAGGATGACGTCCGGGTCCAGGCGCCGGGCCGTCGAGAGCGATTCGCTGGCCGTGGCCGCCTCCCCGACGATCTCCCACTCCGGGGCCTCGGCTTCCAGGAGGTGCCGGAGGCTCTTGCGGAAGACCGGGCTGGGGTCGGTGACGAGGAGTCTGGGCGCCATCTCGTGTGCGTCGGTTGTCGTCCGGATGCCGCGATCATCGGCAGAATACGCACGACGAAGCGGAACGCGCTGTCGGGAGCTTTCTCCCACCGGCTGTGGGGAAGCTTACCGACCGGGTGAGGCCCCGCCGTTACCCAGAGCGGAGATCCGGCCGTATATTCCGGACTCGTATCTGCGCCGGATTCGCCTGGCGCGGTCGCCATGTCGGTCCGCTGTCAGCCATCCTCCAGGTCCATGACCGGACTCTCCTGCTCAGATCTCCGGACTCTCTTCCGGGAGACCCCCACCGCAGTGGTCCTGGTCGACGGAGAGGGACGCATCCGGGTCGTCAACCAGCAGGCGGCGGAGATGTTCGGCTACGGGCGGGAGGAGCTGCGGGGCGAGCTGGTCGAGATCCTGGTGCCAGAGGGGCTCGAGAGGACTCACCGCGCCCACCGGGAGTCGTACATGGAGGATCCGGTGCGGCGCCCGATGGGGGTCGGCCTCCAGCTCGAGGGAGAGCGCCGAGACGGGAGCACCTTCCCCGTCGAGATCAGCCTGAGCCCCATGGAGCTCGACGACGGGTTCCGAATCATGGCCGCGGTTCGCGACATTTCGGAGCGACGGGAGCTTCGGAGGTGGGGCACCGAAGCGGTGGAGGCCGCCGAGGAGGAGCGGCTCCGGATCGCCCAGGAGCTTCACGACGACCTGGCGCAGCGGCTGGCCGCGCTGCAGGTGCAGGCCCGGCTCGTGAAGCGGGCCGACCCTGAGCGGCAGGAGGCGCTCGTGGAGGAGCTCCAGGAGGCGATCCGGACGTCCTCGGAGCAGGTGCGCACGATCATCCGGGGCCTGCGGCCGCCGGCCCTCTCCGACCTGGGGATGGCGGCTGCGCTCGAGCACGAGACCCAGCGGCAGCTCGAAGAAAGCGACATCGAGCGGGACCTGCGCATCGAGGAGGTCGACGGCCAGCCGGAGGACCGGGTCCAGCTCGTCGTCTACCGGGTGATCCAGGAGGCGGTGCGGAACGCCGTCCAGCACGCCGACGCGTCCAGGGTCTCCGTACGACTGCGCGAGGACGGCGACGGGTGGCTGGAGCTGGCCGTCGTGGACGACGGCCGTGGCTTCGATCCGGACCGGGTCGCCGAGGGCGATCGGTACGGCCTGATCGGAATGCGCGAGCGGGTGGGCGCCGTCGGGGGCGACATCGAGCTGGAATCGGCCCCCGGTCAGGGGACGGAGGTTCGGGCCCGGGTCCCCCGAGCGCCCTCCGACGACAGCTGACAGCGCGGACCGCCGGCCGGGTTCCGTCCACCGCGACGGGGATCTCCCCATGCCGGCCCGCGGCGCTTTCCCCACATTTCGGCCGTGGAATCGTGCGTACCTTTTCGGGCCGTGTCCGGCGAACGCGCCACGGGAGCACGGGAGACGGTCCCGACGCGACGCCGGCACGGGATGGGCATCGCCACCGGAGACCACACAACGGACGGAGGGACGACCGTGGAGGACCCGAACGAGCGGCTGCGACGGCTGACCGAGATCCTGGAGGACGGCGCCCTGGACGACATGCACGTGGCGGCCGACGAGCTGGCCACCTGCACGAACGAACAGAAGCTGGCCCGGCGCATGCGGATCCACGCCGAGAACCTGAGGGAGGCCGCGGGGCTTCCCGAGCCCGAGGGAACGGAGGGGATCGGAGTCTGAGGGCGGTGCTGTTGGCGCCTGCGGGACGGAGCGGATCGGAGCGACCATCGAAGGGAGGAGCAACGGTGACGGAGAAGAGCGGAGACGGGGGACACGAGTCCCGCCTCACGGTGAGCCTGGAGCGGATCGACGGCTTTCAGTTCCGGGTCACCTTCGGGGATGAGTTCGAGCAGCTCCTGATGGACGAGCCCGAGCCCCTCGGCGAGAACGAGGGGCCGAACGCCTCCCGGGTGCTCTCGGCGGCCGTGGGAAACTGCCTCAGCGCCAGCCTCCTCTTCTGCCTGCAGAAGTCGGACGTCGCCGCGAACGAGGTGATGACGGACGTGACGGCCACCATGACGCGGAACGACGACGGGCGTCTCCGCATCGGGAGCACCGAGGTGGAGATCCTGGTGGACCTCGACGAGGAAGAGCGGGACCGGATCGGGCGCTGCCTGGATGTCTTCGAGGACTACTGCGTCGTCACCCAGAGCGTGCGGGACGGGCTGGACGTCACCGTGTCGGTGGTGGACGAGGAAGGCCAGGAACTCCATCGCTCGGACGGGTCCGACGGGTGAGCCCGGAGGAGAGCTTCCGGGTCGCCGACGAGAACCGGTTCGCCCGGCTCCTCGACGACATGGCCCGCCGGATCGCCGCTCGGGCGGGCGAGGACCTGCAGCTCCTGGGCGTGCGCCGTCGCGGCGTGCCGCTGGCCGAGCGACTGGCGGACCGGCTGGTCGAACGAGAGGGTTGGCAGGCGCCGGTCCAGGAGGTGGCCCTGAAGCGATACGCCGATGACCTCACGCTGCTCCACGACCGGCCGGAGCTGAGGGAGGAGCCGGACCTGGATGTGGAGGGTAAGAGCGTCGTGGTCGTGGACGACGTCCTCTACTCCGGCCGCACCCTCTTCCGTGCGGCCCAGCTCGCCGTGGCCGGGGGCGCGGAGCGGGTGCGGGCCGCCGTTCTGTGCTCCCGCGGGGCGAACGACGTGCCGGTGACGGCCGCCTTCACCGGGCTCCAGCTGGACGTCGGCGAGACCGGCGTGGTCGAGGTGCACGTGCCCCCCTACGAGGAGACACCCGGAATTCACCTGGTCCGCAGGCCGGACTAGCCGCTTCGGCCCCGCTCGATCCCTCCTGCCTCGCTTCCGTCGCCCCCGGTACGGGGCGGGTACGACGGCTCCGGACGACCCACCGTGGCCGTGACCTCGTGGACCTCGCCGTCGTGCCGGAGAGGGAAGGCATCGCCCTGCAGGGTGTCACCGTCGAGCTCGAGTGACTGCACGCCGGGCTCGCCCTCGCTGACGACCCGGACCCGGATGCGCCACGTCGTCTCCCCTTCCCGGAGCTGCATCTCCCAGCCCTTCCACTCCGGCGGTGGGCAGGGATCCAGGCGCACACGATCGCCGCGCCGCCGGAGGCCCAGGATGCGCTCCACGGCGAGACGGTAGGTCCACGCCGCCGAGCCGGTGTACCACGTCCAGCCGCCGCGGCCGGTGAAGGGCTCCACCCCGTAGACATCGGCGCACTGGACGTAAGGTTCCACGGCGTAGCGCTCGGCGTCCTCGCTCGTGCCGCTTCTCGCCACGGGGTTCAGGATTCGCAGCACCTCCCGGGCGCGCCGCGCGTCGCCCAGGTCGGCGAACGCCCAGCCCACCCACGCCGCCGCGTGGGAGTACTGCCCGCCGTTCTCCCGCACCCCCGGCGGATAGGCACGGATATAGCCGGGGTCCCTGCGGGTGTCCCGGAAGGGCGGCGTCAGAAGCAGGACCAGGCGCTCGTCGGGGCGCAAGAGGTGCCGGTCCACGGCCTGCATGGCCCGGGCGGCCCGCTCGTGCTCGCCGGCGTCCGAGAGCACGGACCAGGCCTGGCTGATGGCGTCGATCCGGGCCTCCCGGTTCTCGGCGGAGCCCAGCGGCGTCCCGTCGTCGTAGTAGGCGCGGCGGTACCAGCCGCCGTCCCAACCCGCCTCCTCCACTCGCTGCCCGAGGTCGGCGGCCCTCTCCAGCAGATTCCGGGCGCGCGACGGCTCGCCGCGCTCGCGGGCGAGACGTGCCACGTCCCGCAGCACCCGTCCCAGGAACCATCCGAGCCAGACGCTCTCCCCCCGCCCCTGGACGCCCACCCGGTTCATGCCGTCGTTCCAGTCGCCGCTCCCGATGAGCGGGAGCCCCCGGGGGCCGGAGGTGTCCGCCCGGTCCACGGCCCGGAGACAGTGCTCGTAGAGCGTCCCGGTCTCGTCGCCGTGTTCGAACTCGGCGTATCGCTCGGTCTCGTCGGGGGGGAGCTCCGGCCCCTCCAGGAAGGGAACCTCCTCGTCCAGCACCGAGCGGTCGCCGGTGACGCGGACGTAGCGGGCGGCGGCGTAGGGGAGCCAGAGGAGGTCGTCGCTGCACCGGGTGCGGACCCCACGGGCTCCGCCGGGCTGCCACCAGTGGAGCACGTCGCCGGCCTCGAACTGCCGCCCGGCGGCCCGGATCAGGTGCTCCCGGGCCAGATCCGGGTCGTGATGCAGGAGCGCCAGCACGTCCTGGAGCTGGTCGCGGAACCCGAACGCACCGCTGGACTGGTAGGCCGCCGTGCGTGCCCAGAGGCGCGCCGAGAGCGCCTGATAGGGAAGCCATCGGTTGATCATCAGGTCCAGGCCCTCGTCGTCCGGCGTGCTCACCGTGAGCTTCCCGAGGCGCTCGTCCCACGCCTCCCGCTGTCGGCGGGCGGCGTCCCGCGCGGTGTCGGGCGACGAGTAGGCCGTGGCGAGCTCCAGGGCCTGATCGCGGTCCCGGCCGTCGCCGAGGACGAACTGCACGGTCGTCCGCTCGCCCGGATCCAGGTCCAGGTGCACCTGGTAGGCGGCGCAGGGATCGGCGTCCGGGGGGACGCGATCCGAGAGGCCGATTCGCTCGAGGCCGGTCGGGCGTCCGAGACCTCCGCGCCGCCCCAGGAACTCCGTCCGATCCGCGGTCAGTCCGTGGGGCGGGTGGTCCGAAGTGAGGAACGCGACCCGCCCGCCGTACTCCGGATCCGCCGGGTTGCGCGCCAGGAGGGCGTGGGCCTCGCCGTCGTAGTCGGTGGAGAGCCACTCGACGGTCTTCGCCCGGCGCTGGCCCAGGACCCACTCGGCGTAGTAGGTGGCGGTGATCCGCCGCGGCCGGTCCCACAGGTTCTCGACCTCGAGCACGGCGATCTTCACCGGGTCCTCGGGCGCCGCCGTCACGCGCAGGGTCTGGACGAGGCCGGCTCGGTGGTGGCGATACGAAGTGCGGCCCGGCCCGTGGCGGACACGGTAGGGGCGGTCGCCGCCGGCGGGGAGCGGCGTGGCCGACCACACGTCCGCGGTCTCCTCGTCCCGGAGGTAGATCACCTCGCTGGGCCGGTCCAGGACCGGGTCGTTTCGCCACGGCGTGAGGCGGCGCTCCCCGCTGTTGTGGGACCAGGTGCTGCCGAGGGAGGCTTCCGAGGCCAGGAATCCGAAGTCCGGATTCGATATCACGTTGACCCACGGGGCCGGCGTCGGCCGGTCCGGGTTTCGCAGCACGACATAGTCGCCGTCGTCGTCGAAGCCGCCGTATCCGTTCCACCCGTCGAGCCCCTCGGGCTCGGGGAGCGGCGGGGTCTCCCCGGCGACGGTCTCGGGCGTCGAGGGGACGGGCACGAATCTCGGGAGGCGCTCGGCGCTCCGGCGCACCGGCTCCATCTGCTCAGACAGGCTCCCGCCCTCCGCGTCCAGCAACACCGACGCGGCGCTCCGCAGGGCGGCGACCTCCCGCCCGCCGGCTCCGGGCTCGCTCACCAGGTGCACGCCGCCCTCGTCCCCGATGCCCGGCCCCGGGCCCAGCCGCTCCACGAGGGCCTCGACGCGGTCTCGGATCCGCTGCACGTAGCCCGGCGGCTCGCCGTGCAGGAGGACCAGGTCCACGGGGAAGTCGAGCTCGCTCCATTCCCGCTGGAGGCGCAGCAGCGGATCCACGAAGGCCACGTCCTCGGGAGACGGGACGCGGACCAGGAGGACCGGGTGGTCGCCGGAGATGCCCCGGGACCAGAGGTCGGGCCGGCTCCCGGGCTCGAGATCCCGCGCTTCCGGACCTCCGGACAGGTCCGGGACCGGGCTTCCGATCAGGGCGGAGACGAGCTCCTGCGAGCGCTGGCCGCCCCCGTTTCCGATGCCGAGGCGTCCCATGCGCTCGGCCGTTGCGGACTCGGCGTCGTCGAACGCGAGCTCCAGCCGGGAGAGGGTGTCGAAGCGGGCCCGCAGGTCGAGCACGTCGCGGCGGGACGCTGCGGCGGCCGTGACGAAGGCCAGCTCCACGCTGTCGAACGGCTCCAGCTCCAGGTCGGCCGACAGGGAGAAGATGGGATCGATGCTGGAGGGCACGCGGTCGGCCTGCTCGCCCACCGGAGCCGTGACGCCCGGCGGCGCCTCCGGGGTCCCGTTCCGGCCCAGGAAGCGCCCGCGGTCGGTTTCCCACCGGATGGCGTCGCCCTCCCAGGTCCAGGGGCCTCCCACCAGGAAGTGGGCCGCCCACGCGGGCGACGAGCGCGACTGCCGCGACCGCCGCCGGTAGAGGAGCGTCCTCCCGTCGTCGCCGACCTCGGGCTCCACGAAGAGCCGGCTGTACGCCGGATGCCGGAGGTCGTCTTCCCGGGGCGCGAGCGAGACCGCCCCGTAGCTGGCCAGGGTGAGCTGCCGGGGCCGCCCGGTGGAGTTCGTGATCCGGACGTGCCGGATCTCCACGTCGCCGTCCGGCGGCACGGTGACGCGACTCTCGACGGCCAGTCCGCGCTGCCTGCGGTGGAAGCGCACCTCGTGGGGAGCCATCTCGCAGCTCGCCCCGGTGCTCTTCTCTCCGGACCCGCCCCCGCCCAACGTCCACACGTCTCCCGCGTTCCGATCCCGGAGGTAGATGGAGGTGCCTCGGTCCTCGACCGTGGGATCCGGCTCCCAACGGGTGACCATGCGGCCGTTCCAGGAGCTGCCGCCACGGGCGGACGAGGAGATCAGCACGCGATAACTGCCGTTCGAGAGCAGCTGGACCTGTGGCCTGGCCGGGTCCTCCGGCGGCGCCCAGCGCTCCGGACCCGTCGTCTCGGCCCGCACCTCGGGGCGCTCCCGCTCCGGAGGTGTCCAGGGCTTCTCGACGGGCACCTGCCAGGGGGCCTGCTCGTGCAGGAGGTGCTCGGCGGCCTCGACGCCGGCGGAGGCGTGGAAGCGTCGGACCATCGGCCGGTCGCGGAGGGCGTTGTCGATACCGAGCAGCGTCATCCCCTGGTGGTGCGCCATGAAGGCGCGGACGGGCCGACCTCCGCCGCCCGAGCCCCGGACACCCAGGTCCAGGGACTCGTAGAAGCCGTAGTCGGCCAGCAGGCCCCGCTCCCGGAACCGCTCCAGGTTCCGCGTGGCCTCGGCGGGGCGGAAGGGCAGGGCCAGCGCCGAGGCGTACGGCGCCACGACCAGGGGATCGTCGGCTCCGCGGCGCAGGGCCAGGGCCGGCACGCCGAAGGACCGGTACCCGTAGTCCTCGGCGTCCGTGGGCTTCCGGTACGCCGCCTCCGAGAGCCCCCAGGGCACGTCGTGCCGGCGGCCGTGGCGCACGTGGGCCCGAATGGCCTGCAGGCACGCCCGCTCCAGGAGCGAGTCGGGCGGGGTGCGCGTGAACTGGGCCGGGAGCAGATACTCGAACATGGACCCGCCCCACGACAGGAGTACCGGTCCCTGGCCGTTCGGGCCGAAGGGGCGCCCCAGGTGGAGCCAGTGACGCGGCGGCGCGTCGCCGCGGCTGACGCCGATGAGGCCGGCCAGGCGCGCCTCGGAGGCCAGGAGGTCGTAGTGGTGGGAGTCGAGCTCACCGGCGGACAGGTCGAAGCCCAGATGGAAGAGGTCCCGGCTCCGGTCGTAGAGGAAACCGAAGTCCATCGCGCGGGCGCGGCCTTCGGCGATCTCGGCGATCTCGCGGAGATCCCGCGTCAGCCGCCGCGCATGCTCCGCCCCCGCCTCCAGCGACGACCGGAGCTCCTCCGCCCGGAAGCGCAGCTCGCCGGACGCACCGGCCTCGTCCTGCTCCAGCTTCTCCAGCCGGTCCAGCCGCTCCAGGGCCCGGTCCGCCATCTCGGGGATCTCCGCCAGCGGAGGGTTCGCCGTCAGCAGCTCCCGCAGCCGGAGCCAGTCCTCCGACGCTCGGCTTCCGGACCCGTCGGCGTCCGCCGGGGGAGGGCGGAGGTCGAGTGTGAGCCAGGGGAGGACCGTGCGCACTTCACGGAGCGTGTGCGACACCTGCTGGTTCAGCTTCCGGGACCAGATCCGGACGACCCTGAGCTTTCCCTGGACCTTGGGGTTCCCCGCCGCCGGCGCGAGCCGGTCCAGCAGCGTCACCAGGTCCTGCTCCAGGTCGGGGAGGTCGTCCTCCCGGAGCCGGACCAGCTCACGGGCGAAGGCCGATGGATCGTCCCGGACCCCCGAGAGCCGTGCCACCAGGCCCCGGGTGCGCTCCAGGAGACGGTCCCGGACCTCCGGCACCTCTCCCCCCAGCTCCGACATGGCGCCGGACAGGATTCGGAGCACGTCGTCCAGGGTCTCCACGTGCCCCGAGCGGAGAACCGGCTCGTCCGGAAGCTCCCGGGTGCCCTCCGAGATCACCACGAGCGCCGCGGCCAGGTTGCCGCTGTCCACCGTGGAGACGTACCGGGGCTCCAGCGAGCTCAGATCCCGGGTGCTGTACCAGTTGAGGTAGTGGCCCCGGTACCGCTCCAGCCGCTCCATGGCCTCCAGGGTGTTACGGAGGGAGGCCTCCAGGAAGAGGGGGCCCACGAAGCCCAGGTCCCACGCGGCCAGCGTCGAGGTGAGACCGAGGCCGATGTTGGTCGGGGAGGTCCGGCGCGCCACCTGGCCGCCGCCCGACTCGCGGAAGTTGTCGGGCGGAAGCCAGTGGTCCTCGGACCGCGTGAAGCGTTCGAAGAACATCCAGGTCCGGAGCGCCACCTTCCGGAGGAAGCGGCGGTCGTCCGCCGACAGCTCCTCCGGTTTCCGCTCCGCGCGCCGGCTGATGAGGTGGCTCACCTGGGGAGACAGGAGCCAGGCGGCCAGGAGCGGCGCGGCCGCGGGCAGGGCTGCCGGCCGTAGGAGCCAGACGACCCCCGCGAGGCCGGCCGCCGCGGCCACCGTGGCGCTCATCTCGCTCCACACCACCAGCGCCCGATCGGTGGCGCGGCGCGCCGCCTGTGCCGCCGTGGTCCACTCCAGCAGGTGACGGCGCGTGATCGTCATTCGGACCAGCGTCCGTACCACGGCGTCCGCCGCGACCATGGTCTCCGCCAGGAGCAGGGTCGTGGAGAGGGCCCAGCGCTCCCCCTGGAGCCGCGCCACCGAGACGGTCCGGCCGAGCCGCGACCGGAGGGTGGGTCGCGTCTCCCGTCGCCCGGCGCCGGCCCGCGGGCGGAAGAGCTGACGGGCCGCCACCTCGGCGGCTCCCAGCACGATGGGCACCCCGGGGCTCGCGGCGACCAGGATCGTCCAGATCCACGGAGAGAGCGTTCCCGAGATCCATCCCAGGGCCGCAAGCACCACCAGCGACGGTGGGAGCAGGCTCCGGACGAGGTTGTCGGCGATCTTCCACCGGTCCAGGAAGTCGAACGGATTGCTCACCCACCCGTCCTCCCTCGGAACGCGGGGGAGCAGCCACGGGAGCCATTGCCAGTCCCCGCGTATCCACCGGTGCAGGCGACGGAGGTACGTGAGGACGTTTCCCGGATACTCCTCCAGGAGCACGACGTCCGAGACCAGGCCGGCGCGGCCGCAGATGCCCTCGAAGATGTCGTGGCTCAGGAGGGTGTTCTCGGGAACCCGGCCCACCGTCGTGCGGTGGAAGGCCTCCACGTCGTAGATGCCCTTGCCCACGAAGATGCCCTCCCCGAACAGGTCCTGGTAGACGTCGGAGACGGCGTGGCTGTACAGGTCGAGACCGGTGTTGCCCTCCTGGATGCGGGCGAAGATCGTGAACCCCTCGGGCGGCGGGACCGACTGCAGGCGGGGCTGCAGGATCGAGTAGCCGGACCGGAGCTCGCCGCTCCGGTCCAGGACGGGCCGGTTCAGGGGGTGGGCCATGGCCCCCACCAGCCGGGCCGCCTCGCCGGGGGGCATCCTCGTGTCGGCGTCCAGGGTCAGGGCGAAGCGGACGTCCGTGAGGTGCTCGATGTTGCCGGCCGCGACGTCGTAGCTGGTCTCCCGCTCGCCCAGCACGAGCCGGTTGAACTCCTCCAGCTTGCCCCGCTTCCGCTCCCAACCCATCCAGCAGCCCTCTCCGGGATTCCACAGCCGCTCCCGGTGGAGCAGGAAGAACGGGGCCCGGTCGGGGGCTCCGTAGCGCCGGTTCAGCTCCTCCACGCCCTCGCGGGCGCAGTCGAGCAGCCGTCCGTCGCCCGGCATCTCCTTCTCCGGGGCGTCCTTGAAATCCGAGAGGAGGCCGAAGGTGAGGCCGGCGGGGCCGCCGTTCCCCTCGTACAGGACCTCGAGCTTCTCCAGCAGCTGCTCGACCTCGTCCTCGTCGCCGAAGAGGCAGGGCACCACGACGGCGGTCCGACAGGACCGGGGCAGGTCGCCGTCGATCTCCAGCTTGGGGAGGGGCCGGGTGGGGGCGGTGTGGGTCGCGATCCACCGCACCACGGAGACGGCCAGCGTGACCGCCGGGACGACGGCGGCCAGCAGGAGGGCGGGAGTGGGCCCCCGTCCGTCCAGCGACAGGAAGAGCGCGGCCACCAGGGCGACGGCGATCGCGGCGACGCCGCCGAAGTACATCGGTTGGGAATGCCGGATTCCCCACCGCCGCAGCCGGACACCGACCGGCGGGCGAGCTCCGACCCGACCCTCCAGGCTCCTCCGCCCGTCGCCGATGAGGTAGTGTCCCACGTGGCCGTCGACGGCGCTCGCGTCGGGGCCGCTCCGGGCCCGGCGGGACATGCGGCAGGCCAGCGAGGCAATCTCCGGCTCCGGCGTGTCGGACCAGGCCGCCACCTCCTCCACGGCCTTCCTGTATCGGTCGCGGCTCTCGAAGTCCATCCGCCCGTAGTGCCCGGACGGATCCCGCCGGAGCTCGGCCTCGACCCTGCTCAGGCGCTCGAAGAGAGGGCGCCAGTCCTCCTCGTCGAGCCACCGGAGACTCTCGACGCATCGCCCCACCTCGCGGGAGACGAGTCCCGCCTCCGCGGCTTCGCCCGCGGCCGTCTCGAAGGACGCCGGCAGGGAGAGGTCCAGCACCTCCGCCGTCCGGGCCGCCAGGCGCTCCAGGAACGCCAGGCGCAGATAGGCCGGAAGCGCCCAGAGCTCACCGGTGGTGAGCGCGCGCTCCTCCTGGAAGGCGTCGACGTATCGGAGCAGCAGGTCCCGGTCCAGGCGGTGCTGACCGAGGGAGACAAGCTCGCGCGCGACGGCCTCGACCCTGGCGCGCCCCGATCGGTCGCCCGACGTCAGCCGCGGGAGTCGCTCCTCGAAGGAGGGCGGGACCGAGTCGCGTGCCTGACGCACGGAGCGCCGCACGAGGTACTCGTTGTCCAGGAGCCACTCGACGAAGCGGGGGTGCGTGGCCGCTAGCTCGTCGGAGTCGTGGATCTCCCGGTAGGCCCTGCCCAGCAGATCGGCAAGGGCATCGAGGCGCTCGCCGAGGTCGGCCTCGCCTCCCGCCCCGGCGCCGGCTCGCGACGCGAACTCCCGGATCGCTTCCGTCGGCACCGGATCCGAAGCCTGTGTCTTCCCCGCGCCGCGGGCGCCGTCCGCGCTCACCGCTGGCGGCTTCGCTCGCCGGCCATCTCCGGCCTACCGGAGGACCGCTCCCGCGCGGGCTCGTCCTGCAGGACCAGGAGCGGGAGACGGCCGTACCGGATCAGGTGGGACGCCACGCTTCCGTAGGGCCAGGGAGCGCTTCCGGACGCCCCGTGAGCGCTGATCACCATCAGGTCGGCGTCACCGGCCTCGGCCTCCCGCTGGAGCGTGGCCGTCACCTGGGGGGAAACCAGGATCCGTTCCTCCACCGTGAGGCCCGGGCGCTCGATCCTGGACCGGAGCTGCGCGAAATACGTCTCCGCCGCCCGATGGCTGGCCTCGACGATCCGACCGCGGAGCGCGTCGAGCTCCTCGTCCGCCGGGCTCCGGGCCACCATTTCCGGAACCGGGACCACGTGGACGAGGAGCAGCTCCGCGGCGCCGGAGTCCGACAGGAGGGTGGAGGCGAGACAGACCGCCCACTCTCCGCGGCTCGAGCCGTCCACGGGGACCAGGACGCGCCGGTAGCGGTCCCCCGCCGGGTGCTCCGGGCCCACCTCGCCGGGTCGGACCACGAGCACCGAGGTGCCGGCGGCCTGGACGATCTTGTGGGCCGTCGATCCGATGTCGAACTCCGGCGCTCCCGTCTGGCCGTGGGTGGTGAGGACGATGAGGTCGACGTCGTTCCGCCGCGCGTGGGCGAGGACCTCCTCCTCCGGCCGCCCCTCGCTCACGGCGCACACGGGCTCGACACCGCGGGAGCGGAGCTTCTTGGCGCACTCCTCCACATAGGTCTTCGCCTCCGTGCGGTCCATGCGCCACTCGACGGCGTCGTGTTCGAGTCCACCCGCCCGGCCGGGTCGAATCACACGGACGACGTGCAGCCTGGCGCCGGTGGCTCGTGTGACCGCAACGGCATGCCCCAGAGCGCATTCTGCCGCGTCGGAGCCGTCCAGGGGGACCAGGATCTCGCGGATGAGTGGCATTGTTCGGTCCCGCGGCGGGGTTCAGGTGTTGCGCGGCAGCACCGCGCTCTCGAACCGAACGGCACCCCTGAACCTGGCCCGTCCCCGCCACGCGGTCTGTGGGGAGGCGGCCCACCGCCTCGTGGGGAAAGCCTCGATTCCGGCCCGGCCGGCGCCGGCCGAGGACACGGGTCCGGTCGCCCGCGACATCCGGTCCCTGCAGGATGCGAAGGAAACCGGTGCACGTCAATGTACGTCGGCGCCGGCCGACGAGACGAGAGGACCACGAAGAGGGGACCGTGAGCGAGTTCAGCCTGTTCAGCGTCCTGCACGTCCTCTTTGCGGCGGCGCTGACCTACGACATCCTCCTCCACAAAGAGCGACCGGTCTCCTCCGTCCTGTGGCTGTGGGTCGTGTGGACGCTTCCGTACGCCGGGGCCCTCGCCTACCTGACCTTCGGGAAGGACCGGGTCAGCCGGGGCGCGGAGGAGCGGGCGGCGACACGGTCCCTCGTGGCCCGCCGGGCGGCCCTCCACCCGACGTTCGAGCATCACGCCGTCGACAGTCTCCACTTCGATCCCGAGGCGGGGCACGACCATCCCGGCGGCCACATCTTCCGCGGGACGGATCCCGCCGTTCGGCGGAATCGAGTCCTCCGGGGCAACCGTCTCCGCCTGCTGGTGGACGGCGACGACTACTACCCGGAGCTGCTGGACGCCGTGTCGGCAGCCGAGAGCTCCATCCACCTGCAGACGTTCATCTTCGGCACAGGCCGGATGCCGGAGCGGCTGCGGGACGCCCTGTCCGAGAAGGCGGCCGACGGAGTCGAGGTCCGCCTGCTGTACGATCGGTTCGGTTCCACGCGCGCTCACCTCACGAATTTCTTCAGACCTGCGAGACGCGCTGGTGTCCGGGTCAAATCGATCAGCCAGGCGAACCCGCTGAAGGGTCGTTTCCAGATCAACCTCCGGAACCACCGGAAGATCGCGGTGGTGGACGGGCGGATCGGCTTCGCCGGGGGAATCAACGTCAAAGACGATCACTACGGCCCCTGTGCCGACGGTGAGCCCATCCGGGACTATCACGTCCGCCTGGACGGCCCGGCTGTCTCCGACCTGCAGCTGCAGTTCGTGGAGGACTGGGTGTTCGCCACCGGCACTCGGCCCGACGACCTGCTGGAGGAGCGATACTTTCCGGACGTCGAGGCGCCGGGAGACGCCCTGGTGCAGGTGGTCCCCGGCGGACCCGACGTGGAGGGCCGCGGCCTGTCGGACGCCCTCTTCGGGGTGATCTCTTCGGCCGAGCGGTCGCTGGATCTGGTGACTCCGTACTTCGTTCCCGACGAGCCCATCTACCAGGCGCTCCGGTACGCGGCGCTCCGTGGGGTGGACGTGCGGCTCGTCGTCCCCGAGCGGGGCAACCACTGGTACGCGGAGCAGGCGGCGCGGGCCCTGTACGAGAATCTCCTGGAGTCGGGCGTCAGGATCTTCGAGCGGATGCCCCCGTTCATGCACGCCAAAGCGGTGGTGGCGGACGGCGCGTACGCCATGCTGGGCTCCGCGAACCTGGATTACAGGAGTCTGCACCTGAACTTCGAGACGAACATCGAGGTTGGCGATCCGGAGTTCGCGGACACCGTGGCGGAGCAGGTCGAGGAGGAGATCGCGGCCAGCCGCGAGGTGCGGCTCGAGGAGCACCGGTCCCGACCGGTGGTCCGCAAGCTCGTCCAGAACTTCTGTCGGCTCTTCCAGCCCGTGCTGTGAGCAGGGCGGGCAGGGGTGAGAAGGAAGGGAGATCCCGCACGGCCACGTCCGGGTTCTCCCCACGGTTTCGGCTGGGCGAGAGCCGTAGCGTAGGTTTGGAGATGCCGGCCCACGTCGATCCGCGAGGCACCGGTCCACGAGCATCGGTCGAGGAGAGAGACCCGCATGGAGAGCTCGGAGCTGAAGCAGATCGAGCTGGAACACCCGGTCTGGAACCGGTTCTACACGGTGTCGCCGCTGATCGTCGTCGGGACCCGGGAGGCGGAGGGCTTCGACCTGGCGCCGAAGCACATGGCGACGCCGCTGGGGTGGGACAACTACTTCGGGTTCGTCTGCACCCCGAGGCACGCCACGTACAGGAACGCCGTCGAGCACGGCGCTTTCACGGTGACGTTCCCCCGGCCCGATCAGGTGGTGGTCACCAGCCTCACGGCCACGCCGCGGTGCGACGATCGACCCCACACGCCCGGGCTGGAGGCGATGGAGACGTTTCCCGCCGAGGAGGTGGAGGGCGTCTTCCTGGAGAAGGGGTACGCCTTCCTGGAATGCGAGCTGGAGCGAACCGTGGACGGCTTCGGCGACGCGAGTCTGGTGACGGGGAAGATCGTCTCGGCCCGGATTCATCTCGACGCGCTCCGGAAGTCAGAGGGGAGCGACCAGGAGCTGCTCCGGTCTCATCCGCTTCTGGCGTTCCTGAGCCCCGACCGGTACGCCCGCGTGGGGGAGGAGACCTACACCTTCCCGTACCCGGCGGATTTCGAGGCCTAGGGAAGCGTTCGTGGCCTCGAGCGAGCGACGAGGGCTGCTGGATTCCGTGGACGCGGACCGGGTGCTGGAGGGCCTTCGCGGCCGGCGCGACGAGATGGTGCGGGAGCTGGTCGCTCTGGCCGAGATGGAGTCTCCCACGTCGGACGCGTCGCGGCAGCGTCCGGTGTTCGACCGGGTCGCGGAGGACCTGGAGCGGGCCGGCTTTCGGTGCAGCCACTTCCCGGGCCGTGAGTACGGGGGCGTCATGCTCGCCGTGCCCCGCTCCCGGGAGCGGAGACGGCCCTACCAGCTGCTTCTGGGGCACGTGGACACCGTCTGGCCCGTGGAGACCCTGGAGAACATGCCGGTGACCACCGACGGCGGCGAGGTCCGCGGCCCGGGCACGTTCGACATGAAGGGCGGCCTCGTGCAGGCCGTTTTCGCCCTGCGGGCGCTGCGAGATCTCGGCCTCGAGCCGACGGTCACGCCGGTGCTCTTGCTGAACTCGGACGAGGAGCAGGGGAGCCGGGAGTCGCGCCGGCACATCGAACGGCTGGCCCGGCGGTCGGACCGCGCGTTCGTGATGGAGCCGGCCCTGGGTCCCGCCGGAGCGCTCAAGACGGCCCGCAAGGGCACCGGAAGCTTCACGGTCACGGTGCGTGGGAAGAGCGCCCACTCCGGCCTGCAGCCGGAGGAAGGGGCCAGCGCCATCGTGGCCCTCTCCGAGGTCGTCCAGCGGCTGCACGAGCTGAACGACCCGGAGCGGGGCGTCACCGTCAATGTCGGTACCATCGAGGGCGGAGGACGGACGAACGTCGTGGCAGAAGGGGCCCGGGCGGACGTCGGGGTGCGGCTGGCCCGTACGGAGGACGTGGACACGCTGATCGAGCAGATCCGCGGCCTGAGTCCCTCGGTGCCGGGTACGGAGCTGGAGGTCGAGGGGGGGTTGGGCCGCCCCCCCATGGAGCGCACGGCCGGCGTCGAGCTCCTCTGGCGCGCCGCCCGCCGCCTGGGGCGTCGCCTGGGGCTCGAACTCGAGGAGGGTCGCTCCGGCGGTGCCTCGGACGGCAACCTCACGGCGCGTCACGTTCCCACGCTCGACGGCCTCGGCGCCGTGGGCGGCGGAGCCCACGCCGCGCACGAGCACGTACGGATCGAGGCCATGCCGGAGCGCGCGGCCCTGCTGGCGCTCCTGCTTCTGCTTCCCGCCACCGGGGAGGTCGAAGAGGGGCTTCCCCCGAACCGTCGACCCGGGAGGACCGGATGAACCACCCGTTTTTCTACACCGCGGTCACGCGAATCTCGAAGCTGGAGGAGCGGGAGTGCGGGATCGAGAGGGTCGACCGGGAGCGCTGGTCCAACGGCGATTACGTGGTGGCCGAGGTGCGGACCCGGGCCGCGGGTCGGACTGTCGAGCTCTCCACCGGCCGTAACATCGAGGTGGCCGAGGGAGACCTGTTGGTCGGAGCCCTGGGCCGGCGGGAGGCCACGCGGGAGGCCACGGGAACGTGGGAGGAGGTTGGACCGGACGGTCGGATGCACGTCCTCTCAGGGGGCGGGATCCTTGGCAAGATGACCTCGCGGTCGACGGACATGTCGCCGCTGGTGCCGGTCACGTACCGCGGCCACGCGGTGGTCGACGGGAGCACGACGGCCATGCGCGACTGGGTCCCGAATCCGCCGGAGAGGGAGTGGACGACGCCGACGGTGCTCCTCGTCGGTACCTCCATGTCGGCGGGCAAGACGACGGCCGCCCGGGTGATCCTCCGGCGGCTCAAGCGGATGGGACTTCGGGTGCTGGGGGGCAAGCTGGCAGGCGCGGGTCGGTGGCGGGACATCCTGACGATGCGTGACGCTGGCGCCGACGCCATCTACGATTTCGTCGACGCGGGACTTCCCTCCACGGTCGTGCCGGCCGTGGAATACCGGCCGGCACTGCGCCGGCTCCTCTCCCTCATGGCCGCCGAAGAGCCCGATGTCGGGGTGATCGAGGTCGGCGCGTCTCCGCTGGAGCCGTACAACGGTGCGCTGGCCGTGACGGCCATTCGGGAGGCCATCGACTTCACGGTGCTGTGCGCCTCGGATCCCTACGCCGTCCTCGGCGTGAAGGAGGCCTGGGCGGGAGCGCCGGGTCCCGACCTCGTCACCGGCATCGCATCGAACACGAGCGCCGGGCGGAGCCTGGTGCGCGAGCTGACGGGGATCCCGTGCCTGGACCTGCGGCGGAAGCGGGATCTTCCGGAGCTCGACGCGATGCTGGAGGACGCACTCCCACTGTAGCGGATCGGGCGGACGGCGCGCTCAGCTCTCGGCCGAGAGCCCGAGGGCGTCGGGAAGCCGACCGCGGACGGCGGAGAAGATCCGTCCGGCTGCCAGGGGAACGAGACTGAACGGCACGACGATCCGCCAACCGTCGGAACCCGGGTCCACGAGGCCCAGGACGTCCGAGATCCCGGGCAGGTAGGCGGCCCCCAGGATCAGTCCGACGCACAGCGCCAGCGCGCCCCACACCCAGGCGTTCTCCGTGACCTCGTTCCGGAAGAGGCCGGACTCGGCCTCGGTCATGTTCAGAACGTGCCACAGCTGGGCGAAGGCCAGCGTAAGGAAGGAGACCGTCACCGCCCGTCCGTTCCCCATGCCTCCCGGGCCCAGGGCCAGCCAGAAGGCGGTGAGGACGGAGGTGGTGATCACGGCTCCGTAGGAGGCCACGGACCACCAGTGCCGGCTGGCCAGCACCGGCTCGCTCTCCTCGCGCGGCGGGCGCTCGAGAATGCCCTCCGCTCCCTCGCCCACGCCCAGGGCCAGGGCCGGGAAGACGTCCGTCACCAGGTTCAGGAAGAGGATCTGGAGCGGGAGGAGCGGGAGCGGCGCACCGGCCAGGGTGGCCAGGGTGACCACCATGAGCTCGCTCACGTTACAGGAGAGCAGGTAGACGACGAACTTCCGGATGTTGTCGAAGATGGCGCGGCCCTGTTCGATGGCGGCCACGATGGTCGCGAAGCGGTCGTCCTGGAGCACCATGTCCGCCGCCTCCCGCGCCACCTGGGTGCCCCGCTTCCCCATGGCGACGCCGATGTCGGCCTTCTTCAGGGCCGGGGCGTCGTTCACGCCGTCGCCGATCATCGCCGTGACGTTCCCGGCTTCCTGGTGCAGGGCCAGCAGGTCCAGCTTCTGCGCGGGGGAGATGCGGGCGAAGACCGGGGCCTCCAGCAGCGACCGCCAGCGATCGGCGTCGGCCTCGGAGAGGTCGCCAAGGTCGGTGGCGTCCACCACGTTCGTCCCGGGGCTCTCCCCGGCCAACCCGACGGCCCGGGCCACGTACCGGGCGGTGGGCCCCTGGTCGCCGGTGACCATGACCACCCGCACGCCCGCGCTCCGGCAGGTGTCCAGCGACGGCCGGACGTCCTCGCGGGGCGGGTCCATGAGCCCCACGAGCCCCAGGAAGGTGAGCCCCCGGTAGGGGGACGCGTTCCGGTCGTCCGCGTCGCGGGTGGCCACAGCCAGGACCCGCAGCCCTTCCCCCGCGAGCTCGCCGTTCAGCCGCTCCCAGCGCCGGCGCTCTTCATCGTCCAGGGGAGCCGTGCCCTCCTCCTTCCGCACGCGGTCGCTGGCCTCGAGCACCGCCTCCGGCGCGCCCTTGACGGCCACCAGCAGCCCGTCTCCCTCCGGCCGCCGGTGCACCGTGGCCATCATCCTCGTATCCGCGTCGAAGGCCTCCTCCCGGACCTCCGGCCACCGGTCCAGGAGTTCCTCGCGCTCGAGCCCGAGCGATCTTCCGGCCTCCAGCAGGGCCACCTCCGTCGGATCGCCGGCAGCCTCGGCGTCCTCCCCGGCGTCGGGATCCGGGAGGGCGGCGTTGTTGCAGAGGACACCGATCCGGATCGCGTGCTGTGCCGCCTGGCCGGGCTCCTCCAGAGGAGACCAGTCGCCGTCGGGGAGTGCCAGCCGTTCGACGCCCATCCGATTGCGGGTCAGGGTGCCGGTCTTGTCGGTCAGAATGACGCTGGTCGACCCGAGCGTCTCCACCGCCGACAGCCGGTCCACCAGGGCATTCCGCCGCGCCATGCGCCACATGCCGCGGGCCAGGGCGATGGTGGCCACGACGGGCAGGCCCTCCGGGATCGCGGCCACGGCCAGCGCGATGGCGGTTTCCACGATCAGGAGCAGATCCTTGCCCGTGGCGACGCCCGAGGCCGCCACCAGCGCGGCCAGCCCGAGCGTTACCCAGACGAGCCGTTGCCCCAGGAAATCGAGGCGCTCCTCCAGGGGCGTGATCTCCTCCTCGGCCTCCTCCACCAGCGCCGAGATGTGCCCGAGCTCCGTCCCCATGCCGGTGGCGACGACCACGCCCGACCCGGACCCGCGGGTGACCGCCGTGCCCTTGTAGAGCATGGACCGGCGCCCGGAGATCGGCGCGTCCCCGGGGACCTCCTCCACCTGCTTCTCCACGGGAGTGGACTCACCGGTGAGGGCGGACTCGTCGGCCTCGAGACGGTTGGCCTCCACGAGCCGGACGTCGGCCGTCACCACGTCGCCGCCCTCGAGCAGCACCACGTCCCCCGGGACCAGTTCCCGGGCGGGCAAGACCCGGGGCTGGCCGTCGCGGAGCACGCGAGCCTCGGTGGAGCCCAGCTCACGGAGCGCTTCCATGGAGGTCACCGCCCGCAGCTCGGTGGCGAAGCCGATGGCCGCGTTGATGACCAGGACCGCGATGATGGCGGCGCCCTCGAGGGCGCCGCCGAAGACGAACGAGAGGAGGGCGGCGGCGCCCAGGAGGGCGACGATGAGGCTCCGGAACTGGTCGACGAGGATCTCCCAGGCGCTCCGCTCCTCGTGCTCACGGAGCTGGTTCGCGCCGTGCCGCCGGAGCCGGCGGGCGGCCTCCTCGGGCGAGAGGCCCTCATCGGGGTCCACGTCCAGGTCCCGGGCCACCTCGGTCGCGGGCCGGGTCCAGGGCGAGCCACCCCCGTCAGCTGTCGCCGGGGGGGCGTCGTCGGCGCCGCAGTCGGCTGTGGTGGAGTGGAGCGACATGCCGCAGGCCTCCCGAGTCCTCGAATGAGCCTGGGACGGGCGTGCGGCGCTCCGGCGGCCCAGAGGAGACACGCCCATGCACCGCCAACATAGACGAGCGATCCCCGCGTGCCAGCCGGACGACGACGTTAGCGGAGATCTCCCCACGGGTGGAGTCGGGCGACCTCCGACACGGCACGCGCGCAGCGGCACGTATCATGGAGACACGTCGTCGATCGCCCGTGCCCGCCTTCGGGCCACATGTCCGGTGACGGAAAGGTGACGGTGGAACGAGCACAGGGGAGAAGAAGCGTGCGGATCGGAGTACTCAACGTCGGATCGGCTACCGCGAAGACCGCCGTGGCGGACGTGACGGACGGCGGCTCGGCGAGCGTGGTGGACCGGCGCACGGTCGAGTTCGACGGGGACCGGCGTACGGTGATGCGCGACATCCTGCGGGAACTCTCCGTCCCGGGCGAGGAGCTCGACGGCTTCGCCCACCGGATCGTCCACGGCGGGCGGCGGTTCACCGGTCCCTGTCGTATCGACGCCGGAGTGGAGAGCGTGATCGAGGAGCTGGCCGACCTGGCGCCGGCCCACAACCCGGCCGCGCTACAGGGGATCCGGGCCGCCAGGGAGGTCTACCCGGACCTGCCCGAGGTCGGCGTCTTCGACACCACCTTCCACTGGGGACGGGAGTCCGCGTCTCGCCGCTACCCGCTCCCGGACGGTGTGGTGGAGGAAGGGGGTTACCTGCGATACGGCTTCCACGGCATCGCGCACGCCTCCCTGGTGGAGTCGCTGGCTCGGGCCCGGGCGACGGACCCCGAGCGGGTCGACGCCGTCACCCTGCAGCTCGGCTCCGGCTGCTCCGCCTGTGCCGTCCGCGGCGGAGAGTCGATCGAGACCAGCATGGGATACACTCCCGAGGAGGGTCTGATGATGGCGACCCGGAGCGGCGACGTGGGACCCGGCGTGCTCGTCGAGCTGATCCGGGAGGGACGCACCTCCGACGAAGTGGAGTCCCTCCTGAACGAGCGATCCGGGCTCCTGGGGGTCGGGGGGTCGGCCGACATGCGGGAGCTGCTCGAGCGGGAGGAGCGCGGCGACGAGAGGGCCGCCCTGGCCGTACGGATGTTCGTGCGCCGGGTCGTCGAGCGGGTCGGCGCCTACTGGACGCTTCTGGACGGGCGCGGCGCGCTGGTCTTCGGAGGCGGCATCGGTACCAACTCGCCGGAGATCCGCCGGCGGGTGGCCGCTGGACTCGGCACCTGGGACGTCCGGCTCGCCCCCGGCCGAAACGAGGCGAACGAGCCGGGCCGCATCTCACGGGAGGGGAGCCGTCCGGTGTACGCGTTCAGGACCGACGAGGAGCGGGTGATCGCCCGCGAGGGCGCCGCCGTCCTGCGGTCCCCCGGCGACGTCGGTTGCGGCGACGGCGCGGACGGAGAGCCGGAGTCGATGCACGCTCTACCCGCTAAGGAAGGTCGGGATGCCTGAGGAAGCGACGATGACGGACGCCGGAGCCGAAACACGATACGTGCGTCCCTTCGCGGACCTGGGGTCGGACGACGTGGCCGTCGTCGGCGGCAAGAACGCATCGCTGGGGGAGATGGTTCGGGAGCTGTCGGCCGAAGGCGTCCGGGTGCCGGACGGCTTCGCCACCACGGCGGACGCCTACCGGGCCTTCACCGAGCACAACGACCTGGAGCCGCGCCTGCGGGAGCTGCTGGACTCCCGCCGGAGGGGCGAGCGGTCCCTGTCCGAGGCGGGCGAGGCGATCCGCCGGGCGATCCGGGGTGGTGAGATGCCACGGGAGCTGGCCGACGCGATCCGGAACGCCTACCGGCGCCTCTCCGAGGAGGCGGGCCGGGAGGAGCTGGACGTGGCTGTCAGGAGCAGTGCCACGGCCGAGGACCTGCCGGAGGCCAGCTTCGCCGGGCAGCTCGAGAGCTACCTGAACGTCACCGGCGAGGACGAGCTCCTCGAGACGTGCCGTCGGTGCTTCGCCTCGCTCTTCACCGACCGGGCCATGAGCTACCGGGAGGAGCAGGGCTTCGGCCACATGGAGATCGCCCTCTCCGTGGGCGTCCAGCGGATGGTGCGCTCCGACCGGGCCGGCTCCGGCGTCCTCTTCACCCTGGACACCGACACCGGCTTCCCCGACGTGGTGCTGATCAACGCCGCGTGGGGGCTGGGCGAGAACGTGGTGCAGGGCACGGTGAATCCGGACCAGTATTCCGTCTTCACGCCCTTCCTGGACCGGGAGGGGGTCGTACCGATCATCGAGAAGACGCGGGGCGACAAGGCGCAGAAGATGGTCTACGCCGACGACGCGGAGGGGCGGACCCGGAACGTGGCGACCACCGAGGAGGAGCGGCTGGCCCACGTGCTGGCCGACGACGAGATCCTCCGGCTGGCCCGGTGGGGCGACGCGATCGAGCGCCACTACGAACGGCCCATGGACGTGGAGTGGGCCAAGGACGGGGAGACCGGAGAGCTCTTCGTGCTCCAGGCCCGGCCGGAGACCGTGCAGTCCCGGCGCGAGGCGAGGACGCTCCGGACGTACCATCTCGAGGAGCGGGGGAAGCGGCTGTGCACCGGGCTCAGCATCGGCGACGCCGTGGCGGCGGGACCGGTGCAGGTGATCGAGAGCGCCCGGGACATCGGCCGGTTCGAGGAGGGGAGCGTCCTGATCACCGACCGCACGGACCCGGACTGGGTGCCGATCATGAAGAAGGCCGCGGCCATCGTCACCGACCGCGGCGGTCGGACCTCCCACGCGGCCATCGTGAGCCGGGAGCTGGGGGTGCCGGCGGTGATCGGCGCCGGAGATGCCACCCGGGTCCTGGAGGACGGCCGGGAGGTGACCGTCTCCTGCGCCGAGGGGCGGATCATGCTCAACATCGCCAGCCCCGCCGGCGCCATGCGGTGGTGGAAGCTCCCCGTGGACGGCGTGGGCCTGGCCCGGATGGAATACCTGATCAACAACGTCATCAAGGTCCACCCCATGGCCCTGGTCCGCTTCGAGGAGCTCGAGGGCGACGTCCGGGAGCGCGTGGAGGAGCTCACTCTCGGGTATGACGACAGGACGGAGTATTTCGTGGACCACCT
>CAZFDK010000004.1:42495-110707 GCA_964518305.1 uncultured Gemmatimonadota bacterium
TGGCGCGGGGAATCGCCACCATCGCCGCCAGCCGGTATCCGGACCCGGTGATCGTCCGGACCAGCGACTTCAAGACCAACGAGTACGCTGATCTGGTGGGCGGCGAGGGGTTCGAGCCGCGGGAGGAGAACCCCATGCTGGGGTGGCGGGGGGCTTCCCGCTACCACACGGAGGGCTACCGCGAGGGCTTCGCGCTGGAGTGTCGGGCGCTGCGGCGCGTCCGGCGGGAGATGGGCTTCGACAACGTGATCGTCATGATCCCCTTCTGCCGCACCGTGGAGGAGGCCGAACGGGTGCTCGGCGCCATGGCCGAGCACGGCCTCGGCCGGGGGGAGGACGGCCTCCGCGTCTACGTCATGGCCGAGGTCCCCTCGAACGTGCTCCAGGCCGACGAGTTCGCCGAGCGCTTCGACGGCTTCTCGGTCGGGACCAATGACCTGACGCAGCTCGTGCTCGGCATCGACCGGGACGCCGCCACGCTGGCCGAGCTGTTCGACGAGCGGAATTCCTCGGTCAAGAAGATGATCCGCATCCTGATCCGGGATGCCCACGCCGCGGGGCGGACGGTGGGGATCTGCGGTCAGGCGCCCAGCGACCACCCGGAGTTCGCCGAGTTCCTCGTCCGCGCCGGCATCGACTCCATCTCGCTGAGCCCGGATTCCGTGGTGGAGGTCACGCGCCGGGTGTCCGAGGTGGAGGCCGAGCTGGATGCGACGCTGCAGCCGGCTCCAGGGATTCCGTAGCCGCGCCCGGCAGGAGCACACCGCGTCGTCGACGAGACGAGACATCACGGGAACGGGAGGAGCATCATGAGCGACCGGACCGCCGAGCAGACCGCCAGCGGATCCCGGGGAGACGGAGCGCCGGGAGTGGAGAAGATCGACGAGTACCGGTGGCGCGTGCCCCGGCACGGATCCATGAGGGTGGACGGCCTCGTCTACGCAGACGACATCCTCATGCAGGACATCCGGGAAGACGAGGCCCTCGAGCAGGTCTCGAACGTGGCCTGTCTGCCCGGCATCGTGGGCCACTCCATCGCCATGCCCGACATCCACTGGGGATACGGATTCCCCATCGGCGGCGTGGCCGCCTTCGATCCCGCGGAGGGCGGGGTCATCAGCCCGGGCGGGGTGGGCTACGACATCAACTGCGGCGTCCGGCTCCTGCGCTCCGACCTGAAGGAGGAGGACCTCCGGCCGCGGCTGAGCGACCTGATGGACCAGATCGATCGCGATGTGCCCTCCGGCGTCGGGTCGAGCCACGCCGGGGGCGGCGTGGACCACAGGGACCTGGTGGGCGTGCTCGAGCGGGGTGCCCAGTGGGCCGTGGAGGAGCGCGGCTGGGGCGTTCCGGCCGACCTGGAGCACATCGAGAGCCGGGGTCGCCTGGACGGGGCCGATCCCGACCGGTTGAGCGCACGCGCCATGGAGCGCGGACGGGATCAGCTCGGAACCGTGGGCTCCGGCAACCACTTCGTCGAGGTCGGCTCCGTCGAGGAAATCTACGACGACGCGGCCGCCTCGGCGCTCGGCCTCGAGCCCGGCACCGTGACCGTGTTCGTCCACTCCGGCTCCCGGGGTCTCGGCCACCAGGTGTGCACCGACTACCTGGAGACGATGCTCGACGCCGTCGAGCGGTACGACATCGATCTCCCGGACCGACAGCTGGCCTGCGCGCCACTGGAGTCGCCGGAGGCGAAGGACTACCTGGGAGCCATGGCCGCGGCGGCCAACTACGCCTTCGTGAACCGGCAGCGGATGGCCCACCTGGTCCGGAAAGCCTTCTCCCAAGTCCTGGGGAGGTCCTGGGAGGAGCTCGGCCTGGACATGGTCTACGACGTGGCACACAACAACGCCAAGTGGGAGACCCACACCGTGGACGGAGAACAGCGCCGGCTGTGCGTCCACCGCAAGGGAGCCACCCGGGCGTTTCCGCCCGGCCATCCGGACCTCGGGGAGGCCTTCGAGGACGTGGGGCAGCCGGTGCTGATCCCCGGCGACATGGGCCGGTACTCCTACGTGATGGTCGGCACCGACCGCGCGTTCGAAGAGACCTTCGGCTCCAGCTGTCACGGCGCAGGCCGTCGAATGAGCCGTCGCGAGGCGAAGAAGCGGGCCGGCGGACGGTCGCTCCGGAAGGAGTTCAGGGAGCAGGGCATCGAGGTCCGGGCCGCCTCCACGGGCACCATCGCCGAGGAGATCCCGGAGGCCTACAAGGACGTCACGAACGTCGTGGACGTGGTCGACGCCGCGGGGATCGGCCGCAAGGTGGCTCGCATGCGACCGATGGGAGTGCTGAAGGGCTGAGCACGCCGGACACTGCGACGGACCGATTCGCGCACGCAGCGGGAGAACGTGAAAGGGGAGGAGCCGTCATGAGCCTGGAACTCAGGTCGGAGGCTTTCGCCGATGGGGACACGATTCCCGTCCGACACACCTGTGACGGCGAGGACATCTCGCCGCCGCTGTCCGTGGGGGGAGTCCCGTCCGAGGCGGAGAGCCTCGCGCTGATCGTGGACGACCCGGACGCGCCGGCCGGGACCTGGGTCCACTGGGTCCTCTACGGTCTGACGGCCGAGGTCGGAGAACTGCCGCAGGGCGTTCCGGCCGACGCCGAAGTGTTGGACGGGGCCCTCCAGGGGGAGAACGACTTCGGTGACCTCGGCTGGGGAGGCCCGTGTCCGCCGCCCGGCGAAGAGCACCGTTACGTGTTCAGGCTGTATGCTCTGGACGGGACGCCGGACATGGAATCCGGTGTCACGAAGGAGGAGCTTCTGGAGGCCGTCGAGCCGATGGTCGTCGGGGAGGCACGTCTCACCGGGCGGTATCAGCGGTCCTGAGCGAGGAGTCCGCGGCGGGGGACGCCGGCGGTGAGCCCGCCCGGCCCGGACGGGAGGTCGCGGCTCCGGTTCCGGTGGCGGACTTTCACGTCCACACGACCCTCAAGCCGTACCTGTTCGCCCGGAGCCTCTGGCGCGAGACGCGATCCCCGCGATGCTTCTCGCCCTTCTCCTTCCGGACCGGACTCCCGGCCCTCCTTCGCGGAGGCGTCCGAACGGCGGTGGTCGCCCATCACGTGCCCGAGGAGGCGCTCTTCCGGGACAGTCGCCTCGCCCGGGTGGTGGGGCGGCTCCTCTCGCCCATGTATCCTTGGCTCCGGGAGGGACGTCCCTTCGCCAGGCTCGAGGAGATGCTGGCGCTGCTGGAGTGGGAGGCGGGTCGTTCGCCCGAGCGGGTGACGGTGGCCCGTTCTCCCCGGGAGCTGAGACAGGCACGGCGGAGCGGACGGCTGGCGCTGGTCCACGGCGTGGAGGGGGCGCACGTCCTGGAGGGCGATCCGGGGAGGATCGATCGCCTGGCGGAGGCCGGCGTCGCGACGATGGTCCTGGCACACCTGTATCCCAACGCCGTCGCGGCCGGCGTCGACGCGGTTCCGGACTACCCCCTGGTCCGAGCGCTGTCGGCCTTTCGCTTCGATCGGGACCGCGGTCCGCCGCTGACGGAGCTCGGCCGGGAGGTGGTCCGACGGATGGTCCGGGCCGGTATCGTCGTGGATGTCGCCCACGCGGCGCCGGAGGCCCGGCGCGCGATTCTGGAGGAGGTGGGCGGCAGTCGTCCCGTGGTCGCCAGCCACGTCGGCGTGCGCTCGCTGCACGACCGCCCGTACAATCTCTCCGACGGGGAAGTCCGTGCCATCGCCCGGACTGGTGGCGCGGTGGGCGTGATCCTGATGCCCTTCTGGCTCACCGGTCGGCGGGGCCACGGGCTCGATGCCGTGTGGCGGACGGTCCTCCGGATCCGGGACCTCACCGGCAGCTGGCGGCACGTGATGATCGGCAGCGACCTCGACGGGTTCACGCGGCCGCCGAGGGCGGTGCCGGACGCCGGGCGGATGGGACGGCTGACCCGGCTGCTGGCCGAGCGCGGCGTGCCTCGGAGCGGGGTCCGGCTCGTGATGGGCGGCAACGCTGCGCGGGTGCTGGAGGACGGATGGGACGGAGCGGGGTCCTGAGGCCGGGAATCTCACCACACGCCCGTCCGGGCGATCCCGACAGATACCATCCGCCACGCGCGGCATCTTGTTCGTCTTCGCCGCAGAGAGCGTTACCGACAGCCCGGAGGAGAGAGTGATCAGCGCGGACGCGTTCACGACCCGCCACGTCTCGGGATCCGACGTGGAGGAGCTGCTGGAGGACCGGGAGTCGCCGTGCCTGACGATCTACCTGCCCACGCATCGGCCCAACGACCAGGCGGACGCCGACCGCATCCAGTTCCGGGCGTCGCTGGAGAGGGCCCGCGAGCTGCTGGCCGAGCGCGACGACGCCGATCGGCTCACCGCGCAGCTGGAGGAAGTGGAACCGCTGGCCCGGGACATCGGCTTCTGGCGGAACCAGGCCGACGGTTTCGCTCTCTTCCTGGCGCCGGGCTTCCGGCGGGCCTTCCGCCTCCCCGGCGACGTGCCGGAGCTGACGACGGTGGGGGACGCCTTTCACCTCCTTCCCCTGATCGGGAGGGTGCAGGATCCCGACCGGTACTGGGTGCTCGAGCTGGGACAGGAGCGGGTGCGTCTCTGGACGGGAGACGCCGAGGGTGCGCGCCGTCTCAACCCCGAGGCGCTGCCGGTCGATCTCCGGGACGCCCTGGAAGTGGAGTTCGAGCGCGACGTGATGATGGTGCTGACGCGGAAGGAGAGGGACGGCAGCCACGGCGACCACGGCCGCGGCGGCGTCATGCCGGTCTTCCACGGTCACGGCGAGCGCGGCCCCGGGCGAGAGGAGAGGCTGCTCAGGCAGTACTGCCGCCGGCTCGACGACGCGCTGAACGAGGTGCTCGGGGAGAGCCGGGCGCCGGTGATCCTGGCGGCCGTGGGGGAGAACCAGGCCGTGTACCGCGAGGCGTCCCGGACGGAGCTTCTGACGGAGGAGGGCATCGAGGCGAACGTGCAGCACTGGTCGCCCGAGGAGGTGCACGAGGCAGCGTGGCCCATCGCACAGAGCCAGGCGCAGAACACCGTGGACCGGGCGCTGGAGATCTGGGAGCGCGCCGGAGGCGGCGGGAAGGCGGAGTCGGACCTGGCCAACCTGAGCCATCTGGCCGCCCGCGGACGGATCCGTCTCCTCATGGTGGAGAAAGGGCGACGGGCCTGGGGGCGACGTGATCCGGGGACCGGTGACGTGGAGTTCGCACGGGAGGGAGGTGAGGACCCGAGCGGGGAGTCCGTGGAGATCCTGGACGCCGTGGCCCGGAGCGTGCTCCGGCACGGGGGAACCGTCCTGCCGCTCTCTCCCGACCGGATGCCCGTCGGGAGCGGCGCGGCCGGGGTCCTCTGGTGAGCGATCGCCGCCGCCGCGCGTGTCAGAGGGGTGGACGCGACCCCGGACCTCGCGCTACCGTTGCTTTCCGTCCAGGACCGTGAGCACCGAGGCCACGTCCGAGCGGGGTGACTCCAGGACCAGCGTGATCGACACCGCTTCCAGGTTCGTCAGGGCCGCAGCGGCGGCGGCCACCCGAACCGGCCATACCAGGTCCAGGGCCAGGAGCCCGACCGTGGCCCCGATGACCAGGAAATAGGACGCCTTGGCGGTGAGGGTGTGGTAGGAGGGCATCTGCCCGAACTTCGTCAGGCTCAGGAGCCACGATGCGGCGTAGGTGGCGGGCACGAGAGCGATCCACGGCCACTCCCCGAGCAGCACCTCCCACTCCAGCACGGCCAGACCGCCCAGCAGGAGGCCGTACATCACCATGTCGGCGATGCTGTCCAGCCGGGCCCCGAGCTCGCTTCGCTGATCCAGGAGCACCGCGAGCTTCCCGTCGAGCCAGTCGGTGGCCTCCAGGGCCAGGAACAGGTACAGGAACAGGTCCGACCGCCCGGCGAGGGCCAGGACGGCCAGGGCCGGCGCGATCGCCAGGCGGACGCTGGTGATGGCGTTCGGGAGGTTCACTCCGACCTCCGGGGGACGGCCAGCACCGGGCCGTGCGCGGAGCGGTCCGGATCGGCGCCCCGCACGTGCGACCGAACCGCCCGGTGCGACGGCTCCAGGGGGAGCCGGACGACGGCGCTTCGGAAGTCGGGCATCGGGCGGATCATCTCGTCGGGGCCGGGGGCCCTCCGGGCCGGCCGTTCGCAGTCGCAGGGTTCAAAGAATGTCTCCGTGACGGAGTGGGGCTCTTCCCGGCGCGAGCGGCGAACCGAAAGATGACCTGCCTCCGGGACTGCGACCATCCGCCGATCGGGCACCCGGCGTGAACCCCGTGCACGAGCTGTCCCAGCTCCTGGGTCTCGCGGAGGGCACGACCCTGGTTCTGCTGGCGGTCGGGGGGGTGCTCCTCGCCGGACTCGTCAAGCGCGGGATCGCGGTCGTCCGGGACGAAGCTGCAACGGACGACATCCGTCGCTGGCGGAGCGTCTGTACCTGGACGGCCCTCTTCCTGGTGCTGGTCGCTGTGGTCAGCCTGGGCCGAGCCGCCGTCGTTCTCTGCGCGGGGGTCGTCTCGCTGCTCGCCCTGCATGAGGGACTGCGGCTCGCCGGGACGTCCGGACTGATCGGGATCGCTGCGCCCGGGAGCGCGACACTGTACCTGTGGGCGTGGGCCGACTGGACGGGTCTCTTCCTGCGGGCCGTCCCTTTCCTGGCCGTCGGGTGGCTCGTGGTGGAGCTGGCGGAGCACGTACGGACGGAGGACGGGATCAGTGACCTCGTGTCCACTGGGCGGGCGCTCCTCCTGACCGTCGTCGGCCCCTCCTTCGTGGTGGCCGTGGCTTCGCTCCCGGCGCCGAAGGAGCTTCCAGACGCCGACATGGGGTGGCTGGTCCTCCTGGTGCTCCTCACCGCGGTGAATGATTCCGCCCAGGCCTGGTGGGGCCGCAGCTTCGGGCGACGCCAGTTGGCACCACGGATTTCACCGGCGAAGACATGGCTCGGCCTGCTCGGCGGCGTCGCGACGACGACCGCGGCGTCCGTCGCGGTGGCCCCGATGCTGACGGCCTGGGGGCGTCAGCCGCCGCCCGCGGCGCCGGGACTGCTGCCGCCGCTGGCCTGGCCCGTGATGGTGGGCCTGCTGATCGGACTGGCCGGAACTGCCGGCGACCTCTCGGCCTCGGTCCTGAAACGCCGGGCGGGCGTTGACGACAGCGGGACGGCGCTCCCCGGCCACGGCGGGTGGATCGATCGGTTCGACAGCCTGGCCGTCTCGGCCCCCGTCTACTTCTGGTTCGCCTGGAGCCTCTGGTATGCTGGTCACTGGTACTGAACCTCGACGGCCGCGGCGCCTGCTGGTCGAGGATCCCACGGTCTTCCAGCCCGTGCGCCACGGCTGACAGGCGACGGGGCGTCCTGGCCCGACGCCGGTCCTCCGCACTCAGACCAACCGGTAGCCCCAGCCCAGGATCAGCCCGTACAGAGAGTGCGCCGCGGCGGCGATGAGCGGCGTCCTGTATCCGTAGTTCAGGGCCAGGAACCCCGGCGGCTCCAGGGCCGCGGTGGGCTCAGGCCCGTGACGGTCGCTGGCCATGCGGGGATGCAGGCCGGGCAGCGCCGGGAGCGCGACGGCGAGAATCAGGAGCGCGTGGAAGAGCCCGAGACCGGCCCCGAGCCAGGCCGAGCTCTCGCCGACCCGGTGGAAGACGAGGACGTAGGGGATCGCGAAGATCCATCCCAGGAGCAGGTGCAAGCCGTATCCCACCAGTGGAGCCCGGTCGTGGTCGGGGGTGATCATCGTGCCCAGGAGGAGCGGCACGCTCATCCTGGACAGACCCAGGCCCTGGGCGAGGGACATCGCCGTCGTGAGGACGAGGGTTGCGAGAAAGCCCCAGAGAAGCATCTCCGGAATGTTCACGATGCCGCTTCCCCGAGTCCGGGTCGCGGAGGCCGGAGCTCCGGCTCCGCCTCGTCGGCCTCCGAGGCCCGGTTCATGGTCAGCGCCGTGTCGATGAGTCCCACGTGGGTGAAGGCCTGAGGGAAGTTCCCGAGGTGGGCGCCGGACTCCGGGTCGATCTGCTCGGCGAACAGTCCGACGTCGTTCGCGCGACGGCACAGGGCCTCGAACGTCCGCCGCGCGCCGTCGAGGTCGCCCTGCCGACAGCGACACTCCGCGGCCCAGAAGCTGCAAATCCCGAACGCGCCCTCGCCGCGCGGTAGACCGTCGTCGAGGTCGCGGTAGCGATAGAGGAGCTCCCCGGAGCCCAGCCTGTTCCGGATCGCGCGACAGGTGGACCTCATCCGGCTGGAATCCGGATCCGTGTATCCGTATCGGCTCAGCAGGAGGAGGCTGGCGTCCACGTGCTCTCCGCCGAGGGTGGCCGTGTACGACGACAGCGTCTCGCTGAATCCGCGGTCCTCGATCACGTCCCGGATCCGGCCGCGCTCCCGGAGGAACCGTCGGGTGGGAGCATCGACGAGCCCTTCTCCGTCGAGCTCGAGAAGCCGGTCCAGAGCGACCCAGCACATCGCCTTGGAGAAGGTGTGGTGACGCCGCTCGCCCCGGATCTCCCAGATCCCCTCGTCGGGCTCCTGCCAGCGGTCACAGGCGACCTCGCCCAGGCCCACCAGCAGCCTCGCGGCGTCGCGGGAGATCTCACCCTCGCGGCAGGCGTACTGATAGGCGGCGTCGACGACCTCCCCGTAGGTGTCCAGCTGGAGTTGATCGGCGGCCCCGTTGCCGATCCGGACCGGTCGGGAGCCCCGATAGCCATCGAGGTGATTCAGCTCTCGCTCGCGGGTCCTCCTGTTGCCGTACACGTCATAGAGCACCTGGAGCTCCGGCCGCGTCAGCCGCGTGCTGTGCAGCATCCAGTGCACGAAGGACCGGGCCTCCGGGGCGCGGTCCAGGTCCATGAGGACCTGGTAGATCAGGGACGCGTCCCGGAGCCAGCAGTATCGATAATCCCAGTTTCGGACTCCTCCGATCCGCTCCGGGAGCGATGTGGTGGGGGCCGCCACCACGGCTCCCGACGGAGCGAAGGTTAGGAGTTTGAGAACCAGGGCGCTGCGGACCACCGCGTCCCGGTACCGGCCCCGGTAGTCGCACTCCCCGGCCCACTGGCGCCACCAGCGCGCCGTGCGACGGGCTTTGCGCCACGCTTCCGTCCCGAGGCCGGGGAGCACGGCCGGCTCGCCGCGGGCGTAGGTGAGCGCCAGGGCCCGGCTCTCGGACTCGTGCAGCACCTCCCGTCCCGCCAGCCCCGGCGAGGTTTCGCGCGGCTCCAGCGTGAGCTCCGAGCTCAGGACGAGGGCGGCTCCGCGTCCTCCCCCGCACCAGTACTCCCCACGCCGGCGCCTGCGGATTCGGGGCACCTCCGTCCCGTAGTCGGGACGGGGATCGTAGACGACGTGGAGCTCGACCCGACCCTCGACGCACTCCGTCAGCCGGATCAGCTCGTGCTCGGGGAGGAGCTCTCGCCGCTTCACCGCCTCGGAGGTCACCGGCATGAAATCGAGGAGCCGCAGCCGGCCGGAGTCGGTCGTGAAGGTCGTCTCGAGCACGTTCGTGTCCGGCAGGTACCGGCGGTGGACGTCGCGCACCCCGGCCGGCCGGACGACGAAGCGGCCGCCTCGCTCGCGATCCAGGAGGGCGGCGAACTGCGACGGCGAGTCGAAGCTCGGCAGACAGAGCCAGTCCAGGGAACCGCCGCGGCTCACGAGGCCGGCAGATCGGGAGTCGCCGATCAGCGCATAGTCCTCGATCGGCGGGTACTCCGCGCGCCCCACGGCCTTCTCTGTAGCTTGACGGCCTGTCACCGGATGTCCACCGCCTTCAACTGCCGTCCACAGCAACCGACCGTGGGAGCGTGGCTCCCGACAGGACCGAACGCAACGAGCCGGCGTTTGAGGTCCATCGGAGCCGGGGGCACTCTGTCTGCCCGAACGATGCGGCTCGGCGCGCGGGCGCGCTGCGATGCTGCGATGCTCCGGTGCGTCGCCCGTCCCGGGCCGGCGCGATGAGGGCGGGAGACCGACGGCGTCCACGCTACGAGCAGGGAGAACGTAATGATGGTGCTGGTCGGGGACATCGGTGCCACGACGTGTCGCCTCGCACTGGCTCGGCCCGGGAGAGAGGAGCTTCACCGGCTCGAGTCGCGCGCGGACTATCGCAGCTCCGACTACGGCGGTCTGGGAGAGGTGGTGGCCCGATACCTGGAGGAGATCGAGGAGCGGCCCGGGCGGGCAGCCTTCGGCGTGGCCGCGCCCGTCCGTTCGGGGCGCGCCCGGTTCGCGAACCTCCCGTGGGAGGTGTCGGAGGAGCATCTCTCACGGCGGATCGGAATCGAAGACATCCGGCTGCTGAATGACTTCGAGGCGCTCTGCCACGCGGTTCCTCTGCTCGGCGACGACGACCTCGTCGAGCTGCTGTCCGGGACCCCGGAGGGGGGCACGGTGGCGGTCCTGGGCGCCGGCACCGGACTGGGCCACGGCTTCGTCACCCGTTCCGGCCAGCGGGAGGAGGTGCACTCCTCGGAGGCGGGACACGTGGATTTCGCCCCCCGTACCCCGGTCCAGGAAGCACTGCTCCGGTGGCTCCGTGACCGGTACGGCCGCGCGTCCTGTGAGCGCGTGGTCTCCGGGCCGGGCCTCGTCGATATCTACCGCTTCCTGGTGGCGACCGACCGGGCCGAGGAGGACCCGCACACGGCCGCACGCATGGAGGGAGAGGACCCGGCTGCGGTCATCTCGACGCTGGGCATGGACGGCAGTGATCCGGCCTGTCGCCGGGCCCTCGATATCTTCGTATCGGCCTACGGCGCTCAGGCCGGCAATTTCGCCCTCGCCGTCCAGGCCACGGGAGGCGTCTTCCTGGGAGGCGGCATCGCACCGAAGATCCTTCCCGCCCTCCGCCGGGAGCGGTTCAGTCGCGCCTTCCTCGAGAAGGGGAAGTTGGCCTCCATGATGGAATCCATTCCGGTTCGGGCGATCACGGAGACGGACGCAGCGCTCCTCGGGGCGGCGCGGGCGGCCGTCCGGTGAGATCCGGCCCGACCCGGTCCGGACCTGGCGACGGCGGCCCGCTACAGCTCGCGCCGGACGACGAGGACGGGCCTGTCGGTGCCGTCGGCGAGGCGGCGTGAAAAGTCGCCGAAGATCGTCTGGCGCACCGATGGCTCGGTCTCGCCTATGACGACCACGTCGTGCTCCCGTGCGGCCTCCTCCACGACGCCTTCCGGGTCGTCGTCGACGGCGAGGCGCATCTCGATCCGGTCGCCGTCGACCCCCTCCTCCCGCACCAGCTCTCGCCTGAGCAGCTCCATCTCCCTGCGCGGTTCTTCCCTGTCTGCCTCTTCTTCCTCCTCGGCGTCCTCTTTCTCCGACGCGACGTAGAGGAGAGTCGCCCGGTACGTCCCGTTCTGCATCAGGCCGGCAAGAACGTTGATCACCCGCGTGGCCATGGGTCCGGGGCGCACGGCCGCGAGGATTCGCTCCAGGCTGTAGACGGGCTTCGCGAGGAGGATGGCGTGGCACCCCTGCTCCACGGCCGTCCGCTCGACGGCCTCGAGCCTGTCGGGCACGAACACCAGCTCCGACCCGACCTCGACCCCGGCCTCGGCGAAGGCAGCTGCCACTTCGTCCAGCGACGTCGAGGTCTCGGACTCGACTTGCTCGCGAGCCTGCTCGGGTGCTGTCTGCTCCGGCACGAGGTACGTGCCGAGGAGACAGACCTTCATCGGACGGTGCAGCTCGATCAGGAGCGGCGAGATCTGCTCCGGGTCGGGCACCTCCACCGAGACGAGCACCCTGAGCTTCTCGTCGTTTCCGGCGCTCTCCTCGTCGCCGATAATCACGTCTGCTCGCCTCCTCTGTTCTCGGGTAGTGCGTCCTCGAGCCCCGGGAAGTCCGAGGCCGCGCGGGACGCGTATCCAAGATACCAGGCCAGGCTGGCGGCGATCACGCCGCCTCCGATCCAGACGGAAAGCGGCTGCATGAAGGCGATCAGGCCGAAGCTCGCCGCCGCCCCCAGGGCGGGAACCACCGGGTGTCCGGGACACTCGAAGTCGGGCCGATAGCCGGCAGGCGACGCCCGTCGGACCCTGATCAGCACCAGGCAGACGAGGCCGTACATCACCAGATGGAGGAGGGACGCCACCTCCGCCAGGAGCTCGACCCGTCCCAGGAGCACCAGGGCGGTGATGGGCGCGCCCGTCAGGAGAAGGGCGACGTGGGGCGTTCGAAACCGCTCGCTGATCCGGTCCAGACCGGGGGGCAACAGGCGATCTCGGCTCAGTGCGTAGAGGGTTCTCGAGGAGCTGAGGATCGACGCGTTGGCGCTCGACAGGGTGGCGAAGACGCCGGCTGCCAGCAGGGCCACCGCTCCGGCGGGCCCGAGAAGCTCACGTGCCACGCCGACGACGGCGACCTCCCCCAGCTCGGCCAGGCGCTGGCTGCCGAGAAGGCTGGTGGCCACGAAGATCGTCAGAACATAGAGCGTGCCCACCACCAGGACGCTGCCCACCAGCGCCCGCGGCAGGTTGCGGGAGGGCTCGCGGATCTCGCCGGCCACCGTGGCTATCTGGGCGAATCCGAGATACGAGGTGAACACGAGGGCCGCGGTGGTGAAGACGGGCAGCGTGCCGAAGGGAGCGAACGCCTCGGGGATCCGTTCGGCGCCGAAGAGGCCGGTGGCGTCCATGCCTCCGTAGACCAGGAACACTCCGAGGATGACGCCGAGCGCGCCGACGATCACGTTCTGGAGATTACCGCTCTTGCGGGTGCCGGCAATGCTGATGCCGGTGAGAAGCGCCGCCGTGGCAGCCCCGACGATGGCCGTCGGCTCGCCCACGCCGACTCCGATCCTGTCGAGGGTGTCGCTGAGGTAATAACCGAAGCCGACCAGGTAGAAGGCGGCGGCGAACATGAGTCCGCACCACTGTCCGAGCCCCATCAGCGTGCCCGCGAGCGGTCCGAGTCCCCTGGAGATGAAGTGGTAGACGCCGCCGCTCTCCGGCATGGCCGTGGCCAGCTCCGCCGTGGGCAGGGCGACCAGCAGCGCGATGCCGGCACCGATGGCGAAGGAGAGCGTGGAGGCGGGACCGGCCCTTCCGGCCGCCAGCCCGGGAAAGACGAAGATGCCCGCCCCGACCATGGTCCCGACACCGATGGCCAGTGCCTCCCTGAGGCCCAGTGAACGCTCCAGCCGGCGCTCCCGGACGCTGCTCGGATCGGCGGCATCGGTTCCGTTCGTCTCGCCTCCCGGCCCGGGAGGGGGGTCCGGACCCGTCACGGCCGCAGGGGCGGTGAGGCCGCCGCCACGGCGCTGGCCGGGCGCGGTGACCTTCCCCACATATCCGGGGACGCCTCCCCCACTCGCGGCGAGGAGACGTCCCCGACATCGCGACGTCCCGCGTTCGTCCACCCTTCAGGCTGCACAGGTGAGCAGTGACGGCAGCCGATTGCGCCGGCACGCGCCGCAGTCTCTACCCGAACCGGGAGCAGCACCATGACCAGCATCGCAAAGTGCATCGAGATCATAAGCGAATCGGAGGACAGCTTCGACGACGCCGTCGACAACGCCGTCGCGGAGGCGTCGAAGACGGTGAGCAACATCAAGTCGCTCTGGGTCGAGAATATGAGCGTGACGGTCGAGGACGAGGAGATCCAGAAGTACCGGGTGAACGCCAAGGTCACGTTCCTGGTCGAGGGCCACGAGTGAGGGCCGGTCCCGGATCGGACACCAGCGGGAGTTCCGGGGACGCAGAACCGTTCGGGGATCGCGTCGAAGCCGGGCGACAGCTCGGCCGCCGCCTGCGGGAGGAGTACGGAGAGCGCGGCGACCTGCTGGTACTGGGGCTACCCCGGGGGGGCGTGCCCGTGGCACGGGAGGTGGCCCGGGCCCTCGGCGCGCCCCTGGACGTGCTCGTGGTCCGCAAGCTCGGCGTGCCGAGCCAGCCGGAGCTGGCGTTCGGAGCCATCGCAACGGGCGGGGAGCGGTACCTGGATCGGGACATGGTCGGCAGGCTGGGGCTGTCCGGAGAACAGGTGGACGAAGTCGTCGCCCGGGAACGGGAGGAACTCCGCCGCAGGGAGGAGGAGTACCGTGGCGGCGCGGGTGATCTCCGAGTGGCGGGAAGGACGGTGCTCGTGGTCGACGACGGAGTGGCCACGGGGGCGACCCTGCAGGCCGCGCTCCGGGTCCTTCGAGAGGCCGACGCCGGGAGAGTCGTCGCCGCCGTGCCGGTGGCTCCCGCCGAATCCCTGGAGCAGCTGGAGGAGGACGCCGACGACGTGGTCTGTCTCCGCACGCCCGAGCCGTTCGTCGCCATCAGCCCGCACTACCGGAGCTTCCCGCAGACGACGGACGACGAGGTGCGCAGGCTCCTGGCGGAGACGCCGGGAACGGCGGATCCGGGAAGCGAGCACTGACAGCGGTGGGAGGCGTGATCCCGTGACCGTATCCCGACATGTTATACGGTGGGCGGGACGTGACTGCTCGCCGACTCGCTGTTCCGCGATCGAACATCCCGCGTGAAATGATGGTCGACGTTCCGGGCGATCGGCTGGTCGTGGCTTCGAACAGGTTGCCGATCGACCTCGAGCGCACGGCGGACGGCGAATGGACCGCCGAGCCCGGGTCCGGCGGACTGGTCACCGCTCTCAGCCCGGTGCTGGAGCAGACCGCCGGCCTGTGGGTCGGGTGGCCGGGTACCGTATCGGCCGATCCGATCCCCGCGGTACGGCGGGCCCTGCAGCGTCTCTCGGAGCAGACCAGCTACGAGCTGGCTCCGGTCTGGATGAGCGAGCGGGAGCGGGACGCCTACTACTACGGGTTCTCGAACGAGGTCCTGTGGCCGCTGCTGCACGACCTCCAGGGCCGCTACCACTTCGACCCCGACTACTGGACGGCCTACCGGGACGTCAACAGACGGTTCGCGGAGACCCTGGCCGGCGTCCTGACGTCGGACGATTACCTCTGGGTGCACGACTACCACCTGATGCGGGTCGCGGCCGAGCTCCGGGACATCGGCGTGTCGGCGCCGACGGGCTATTTCCTCCACACGTCGTTCCCCGCGCCGGACCTGTACGTCAAGCTACCGTGGCGATACGAGCTTCTCCAGTCTCTCCTCCAGTACGATCTCATCGGCTTCCAGACGCTCCGGGACCGCCAGAACTTCCTGGATTGTGTGCGGAAGTTCCTGCCCGGGACGGCCATAGAGGGCACCGGGTCGGTCGTGACGGGCCACCGGAACGAGCGGTCGGTGCGGGTCGGGGCGTTCCCCATAAGCATCGATGTCGACGAGTTCGTGGACGTCGCCGGAAGCCGGGAAGTCGAGGAGCACAGGCAGCGCATCCGCCGGAATCTTCCCGATCGCGAGATCCTGCTGAGCGTCTCGCGACTCGACTACACCAAGGGAATACCGGAGCAGCTCGAGGCCTTCCGCGCCGCGCTGGAGCGCCACCCGGATCTCCGGGGCAGCGTGAGCCTGGTGGCGGTCGTCGTGCCGAGCCGGGAGGGAATTCCCGAGTACTCGGACCTGAAGTCGGACGTCGAGATCCTCGTCGGGGAGATAAACGGCCGCTTCGCCGAGGGAGGATGGGTGCCGGTGCACTACATGTATCGTTCGCTCTCCCGGCCCGAGCTCGTCGCCTACTACCGGAGCGCCGCCGCCATGCTCGTCGCCCCGCTCAAGGACGGGATGAACCTCGTGGCCAAGGAGTACTGCGCCGTCCAGGAGGAGGGGGAGGGCGCGCTCCTGTTGAGCGAATTCGCCGGAGCCGCCGCCCAGCTCCAGGACGGCGCGATCCTGGTGAACCCGTACGACGTGGTCCGGACCGCCGACGCCATCCACACGGCGCTGACCATGGACGCAGGCGAGCGCCGTCGGCGGATGGGGCACCTGCGATCGGAGATCGAGGCGCAGGACATCTACTGGTGGGTCGAGAACTTCTTCCGGGCCGCAGGGGCCGACACCCTGGCGGGATTTCCCAGTCTCCGTGAGTACCGGCCCTGGGGCCGGGGCCGCATGGAGCCGCGGGGCGGTTGACCCGTCGGAACGCGCCGTCCGAAGATCTCCCACAGGCCACGGGGAGGGGTCCCCCACGGATCGTCAACGCCCGGAAGGGTATTCTTGGACGAGATCGCCAGGCGAGGGCCTTCAGCCACGGACGGAGGTGAACGAAGATGAACATGTCGGACAAATCCCTGCTCTTCCTGGCCGGAGCGGGCCTGGGCGGGCTCCTCGGGGGATACCTGGTGCTGCGGAGGAATCGGGAGAAGATCGAGAGGGCGGCCCGCACGACGCGAGAGGTCGCGGATCAGGCGGAACGCGTGGCGGCGGCCCTGGAGCAGCTGAGCGCCGCCCTGGGCGTTCCGGAGGAAGCCGACGAGCTGGAGGAGGCGGAGGCCTGACGGCTCCGGGCAGCCGCCGTCCGTCGGCGGCACCTCTCTCCAGCGGCTCAGGGCCTGTGGCCGAGGGGCATGAGCCCCAGGGGAGCGTGATCGTCGGGGAGGGCCAGAACGTCCCGGACTCGCCCGTCGCGAAAGGCCCCGACCAGCACGGTGGCCAGGCCGAGGGCCTCGGCCTGCAGGTAGACGTTCTCGGCGGCGGCGCCGACTTCCATGTGTACATAGCGGTCTGCGCGACCGCCGTATCGACGCTCCGTGCGCTCGTAGACCGCGGCGATGACCACGACCGCCGGTGCCGATCGAATCCAGCTCTGGTTCAGGGCCGCCCGCGCCAGCTCGCCCCGGTGGTCACCGTCCGTGGCACGCACGAGTTCGTGCCCGGCGGGCCGATACCGGTAGACTCCGCTCGTCAGTTCGCTCACCTCGCCTGCAGCGACGTACACCTCCAGGGGATAGAGGGCCCCGGCGGAGGGAGCGGCCCGGAGATCCCGTCGGGGCTCGGTGATGCCCTGGGCGGCCCACAGGATCTGGCCGAGGTCGTCCAGCGAGAGGGGCCGGTCGCCGTAGTCCCGCCGGGAGCGGCGATCCTCGATCGCCGCTTCCGTGGACAGGTCTCCCGTCCGCTCCGGCTCGGGGAGCTCCACCACGTCACTTACCTCCTGAGCCGAGGCGGACCCGGGCACCGTCCAGGCGCACGCGAGCGCCGACGCCAAAGCCGCGCAGACAGCCGCGCCCCGCAGCGATCGATCAGCGAGCGGACGCGGTGCCGCTGCACGACGTTTGCCCTCCGCGGTCATCGCGAATCATCCTCGTCTGCGGCTCGTGATGGACATCCCGGCTCCGCCCCGGACGGCATGCGAGCACTCGGCCGGCGGTTTCCGACCATGGAAGAGGCAATAGAAGAGGCACCGGGCAGATACACCGCAACGGTGTGCGAGGGCGAGCCGGGTCTCCGGCCGACCGGAAGCCGCGGCTGCAGCGGCGACGGCGGGACCTCGAGATCCGAAGCGGACGCTGTGTCCGGGAGCCGATTCCGCAGGGAGGTCCAGTGATGAGCTTTCTCTCCGAGTCAGGACCGATTCTCCATCCGACGGATTTCTCCGAGCCTGCGCTGGCCGCCCACCCGTACTCGGTCTACCTGGCGGGTCTGCTGGACGCCGATCTGCATCTCGTGCACGTAGAAGAGGACGGCGATGGGAGCGGCGATTCCGGCTTTCCCGTCCCGACCGGCACGTGGTCCGAGGTACGCGAGTGGCTCGTCGGAAGCGCTGCCGCACGGGGACGGGAGCCCGGAGAAGTGGAGGCTCCGGAGGTCCGGCGAGAGACCCTTCGCGGTGACGAGCCGGCAAACGTCATCCTCTCCTACGCGGCGGACGTGGGGGCGGGAGCCATCTGCGTGGGCACGCACGGTCGCGGCGGACTCGGTCGACTCGTGCTCGGAAGCGTCACCGAGGAGGTGATCCGAAAGGCGGGCTCTCCGGTGATGACCGTCCGTCCGGAAATGCGCGGCTGGGGAGACAACGGTCCGCGCCGCTTCCTGGTCGGCGCCGACCTCTCCTCCATGATGAAGCCGGCCCTGGCCTGGGCGGGCGTGCTGGCGGCCGCGACAGGAGCGGATCTCACCGCCGCGTACGTCGTCACCAGTCATGCAGGGGCTGCGCAGCACGATCAGCTGCAGCAGATCCACGCTGCCTTCCGGGACCTGGACATCGAGGGGGTGGAGCTGGACGCGCAGCTCCTGGTCGGCGACCCGGAGGTCCAGATGCGAGACCTGGCGAAGGAGCAGCAGATGGACCTGGTCGTGACGGCGACCCACGGCCGGTCGGGGACGTCCCGGCTGGTGATCGGAAGCGTGACGGAGTCGCTCGTCCGGCGGGCGCCGTGTCCGGTGCTGAGCGTATCGGAGCCGCCGCCCGGTCTCCGTGGCCGTGCTCCGGAGGGGGACGTCGGCGCCTGAGGTCCAGGGGCCGGCGGAGTCTATTCGGCGCCGACGCCCGCGATGCCGGTAAGGGCCGGTCAGGGGAGGTCGGTAGGAAGTATCACGACGGTCGGAGGGGAAGATCCCGACCGATCCGGTGCACCAGGTCCGGACAGCCAGGCGGGGTGAAACGTGCTATCCTGAAATCGAACGATGCAGGGTAGCCCGACCGGCTCGCCCTTCCCTGCGAGACGACACGATCTCATCACGAGGAGGAAAACCATGTCCCCCCTGCTGTCCCGACGACGAGGCTTCGCCCCCTGGCGCGAGCTCGAGGACCTCGAGAACCGGCTGATGCGTCTCACCGGCGATTTCGGTGAGGGCGAGGCCGTGACGGCCTGGAGGCCGGCGGTCGACCTCACCGAGTCGGACGACGAGTTCCGTCTCACCGCCGAGTTCCCCGGCATGTCGGCAGACGACATCGAGGTGGAGGTCCAGGAGGGCGACCTCATCATCCACGGCGAGAAGGAGATGGAGGAGGAGAAGGAAGAAGAGGACCTCCACGTCACGGAGCGATCCTACGGCGAGTTCTACCGCCGGTTCACGCTCCCCAGCTCCGTGGACGCCCGGAACATCAGCGCCGAGATGAAGGACGGCGTGCTCGACGTGCGGCTGCCCAAGACCGAAAAGGAAGCCGGGCGCAAGATCCAGATCAGCGGAAGCTGACTCCGGGCGGACGGCGAGGACCGCGTCCAGCAGTGGCTGCGCCTCCATTTCGGCATGACGGGGGCGCTCAGCTACTACCGGCTCGGAGGCGAGCCGGATCACACCCGGCTCCGGATCGACTTCGAGGACGGCTTTCACCTGGCGTTCCAGAACACCCGCAAGCTGGGGATGATCGACCTGCTGGAGGATCCGGACCGCTGGATACGCGAGGCGGGGCTCGGCCCCGATGCGTTGAGGGTGGGGCGGGAGCGCTTCCGGAGCCTGTTCGCCGGGAGGCGGGGACTGATCAAGAGCCTCCTCATGAACCAGCGAATCCTGGCCGGGCTGGGCAACGTGTACGCGGACGAGGTCCTCTTCCAGGCCCGCCTCCACCCCCGCACGCCGGCCGCGGATCTCGGGCGGGGAGTCCTGGACGACCTGCACGAGCTCACGGTGTGCATTCTCGAGGCAGGCGTCCGGTCGCGGGCCGAGCCGGCCCGCCCGGAGCCCAACGACGAGGAGAGATGATGGACCGGAATCAGCAGGGCGGGCCGGCTCTGTTCTCGCTGGAGGCGAGCCGGGAGTTCGGCGAGTCCGTGGCCGAGCGCATCGGGATGGAGCTCGCAGAGCACGAGGAGCGATCCTTCGAGGACGGCGAGCACAAGACCAGGCCCCTGGTCCACGTCCGCGACCGGGACGTCTATGTGGTCCAGTCCCTGTACGGGGAGCCGGGGGAGACGGTGAACGACAAGCTCTGCCGGCTCCTCTTCTTCCTCGGATCCCTGCGGGACGCGGGCGCCGGCCGTCTCACGGCGGTCCTCCCGTACCTCTGCTATGCGCGGAAGGACCGGAAGACCAAGCCCCGTGATCCGATCACGACCCGGTACGTGGCCGGCCTGCTCGAGTCCGTGGGCGTCGACCGGGTGGTCGCCCTGGACGTCCACAACATGGCGGCCTTCCAGAACGCGTACCGGAACCCCACGGTCCACCTGGAGGCCCGCCCCGTGCTGGCCGACCACTTCCTCGCCGAGGTCGGCCGGGACACCGACCTGACCGTGGTCTCCCCGGACGCCGGCGGTGCCAAGCGCGCCCAGGCCCTGCGGGAGACGCTGCAGGACCGCCTCGGCCGGGAGCTGCCGCTGGCCTTCCTCGAGAAGCGCAGGAGCTGGGGCCAGGTCTCCGGCGGGACCCTGGTCGGCGAGGTGGACGGAAGGGCGGCGCTGCTGCTGGACGACCTGGTGAGCACCGGCACCACCCTGGTCCGGGCGGCGCGGGCGTGCCGGGAGGCCGGCGCCCGTGAAGTCCGCGCGGCGGCCACGCACGGGCTCTTCGTCGGCGACGCCGAGGAGAGGCTGTCGGACCCGGCCCTGGACAGCGTGGCCGTGACGGACTCCGTGCCGCCCTTTCGTCTCTCGGAGCGGTTCGTGGAACGCAGGCTCAGCGTGGTGAGCGTGGCGGGGCTGCTGGCCGAGACGGTGCGTCGGCTCCAGGCCGGGGAATCGGTCGTGGAGATCCAGGACCCCACGGACACGGCTCCGCGCTAGGATCCGGGATCGACCTCCCTCAGAGCGGCATCTGGGCGGCGGCCAGATCCAGGTACTTCGTGGCGCGAGTGCGCCACGGCTCGAGGTCCGACACGCCGTCGTCCCGCACGTGCCAGATGCTGAGCTTCGCCCGCAGGTAGGCCCGGTGGCTGCGGTAGAAGTCCACGAGCTCGGAGGGCGGGTCGTCTCCCGTCGCCGACCGATACTCCTCGAAGAAGGGAGTCGCCACTCCCGGTGAACCGAGCCGCCGACACTCCATGTCCAGGAAGGCCAGCTCGTCCGCCGGATCGACGATACGGAAGGCGCGGTTGAACTCGATGCAGTCGATGAACACCGGATCGTCGCGGAGACACACGTGCTCGGGGCGCAGGTCGCCGTGTCCCTCCACGATGCGGGCGTCCCGGACCCGGGCCCGGAACTCCTCCTCCCGGTCGACCGCCAGGAATCGGGCCAGCAGCCGCCCGACCTGCTCGGCGCGCGGGCGGGGCATCTCGTACTCCGGTCGGGTAAGCTCCCGCCGGTTCTCCTCCACCAGGGCCTGGAGCTGCTGGACGTATTCCTCGGGACCGACCGAAGCCGGAGGCTCGTCCCGGTAGAAGCGGGCCAGCCGGCGGGCGGCGGCCTGGAGATGATCCTCGTCCACCTCGCCGCGCTCAATCATCCGGTCCAGCATCCGCTCGCGGGGCAGCCGCTTCATGCGCGTGAGCCAGTCCATCGGTCGGCCGTCGCCGTCCAGCTCGAGCTCGCCGTCCCGGAGGGTGAGGGCCGAGACGCCGAGGTAGACGTCCGGCGCCAGACGCCGGTTGAGCCGAACCTCGGCGCGGCAGTCCTCCCGTCTCTTCTCGGCGGTGGAGAAATCGAGGAACTCGTAGCGGACGGGCTTCTTGAGCTTGTAGACCCGGTCTCCGGCCAGGAAGACCCACGACATGTGGGTCTCGAGGCTCTCGACTCCGTCGACTTCACGCGGATAGCTCTCGGGTCGGTCCAGGAAGGCGACTTTCTCCTCGAGAGTGGGGGATACCGTCGGCTCGGCCGGTGTCATGGGGGCTATTCGTGGCTCCCCGGGCTGCCCAGGTGCCGGGCGAACCAGTCCCGGGCGAGCCCGGCCACCTGCTCCAGCTCTCCCTCCCCCCGGAAGAGGTGACCGGCCCCGGGCACCACCTCGAGCCCGGCCTCGCAGCTCATCCGCTCCAGCGCCTCGCGGTTCAGCTCCAGCACCGTGTGGTCCTCCCCTCCGACGATGAACAGGGAGGGGGCCTGCAACCGCTCCAGGTCCTCCTCCGCCAGGTCGACCCGGCCGCCGCGGGACACCACCGCCCCGGTGGCCTCCGGCCGCCGGGCCGCCGCCTTCAGCGCCGCGGCCGCGCCGGTGCTGGACCCGAAATAGCCGTAGTCCAGGTCCGAGGTGTCACTGTAGTCGCTGGCCCAGTCGATGGCGCCCACCAGGCGCCGGGTGAGCAGATCGATGTCGAAGCGGTACTCCCGAGTCCGCACGTCGACCCTTTCCTCCTCCTCGGTGAGCAGGTCGAAGAGCAGGGTCGCCAGGCCCCCGGTATGGAGCTGGCGGGCCACATAACGGTTCCGGGGGCTGAAGCGGCTGCTACCGCTGCCGTGAGCGAAGATGACCAGGCCCGCCGCCCCGTCGGGAACGGACAGGTCGCCCTCCAGCTCGACGTCGGCTGTCCGGACATCGACGTGCTCGCCCAGCGGCTCCTCGCTCTCCGTCTGCCGATTCGGCGGCATGCCGCGTCCCTCCCGTCGGTCGGATGCTGCATCTGTTCTCAGTTGCTGCCCGCTCGACAACTTCCGGACTGCCGTCGCCTCAGTCGTCCGAGGGGCGCGAGAACGGGAGCGCTACGGGCTCGGCCAGCTCGAGGTAATCGTCGAGGCGCATCCGTACGGCCGTCTCGTGGTCACCGGCGTGGAAGGCGACATATTCGTCGTCCCGAAGGGTCTCGTCGAGAACGGTCTTCTGTCCGTACAGCACGCCGAAGGGCGGCATCGCCCCCACCTCACTGTCGGGATACAGGTTCTCGAACTCGTCCTCCTCCATCAGCTCCGCCGAAGAGGCTGCCGTCGCCTCGACCAGCGCGGCCAGGTCGACCTCGCGGTGAGCGGGCAACGCCAGCAAGACCGGCTCACCGTCGAGCAGAGCGGCCACGGTCTTCATCCAGTTCTTGCCCGGGACGTGCGTGGCGGCGGCCTCCTCCTGGGCCGTGTAGGCCGGCGTATGCTCCAGGATCTCGAAGTCGACGTCGGAATCCTCGAGCGCTCGCTCGAGGCGTTCTGCGATGGCCATCTTTGTCTCCCGTGGTTCGACGTGTCGAAGGCGGGTGGGGCGGCTACTCCGGTCCGAGAAAGGGATATCGCTCACGTTCTTCGCGTTCCAGGACGGCGATGCCGGCCCGGGTGGAGATCGTCTCGACCACCACCATGAGGTCGGGGTCGTCGAAGTCCACGGTGGCGGACTCGCCCCTGCGCTCCAGCTCGTCCAGGATCTCCGCCCCCAGGAACTCCTCCTCTTCGTGGGACGAAATGCGACCCTCGAAGCCGTGTCGGTGGATCCGGACGTGAAAGGACCGGTCGGCAAGCACCTCGATCCGGTCGAAGATCAGGCGGAGGGCGCCGGCCTCGAACTCCTCGGCCGAGTGGAACACGAACCGCTCCTCCACCGGGATCACGTGCGAGATCACGTCCTCGCCGAGAGACGGCTCCTCGGCCATCAGCTCCGAGAGGCGCTCCAGGAATTCGGAGGGCGAGGCGGCTCGGACCAGCACGACGTTCTCGTACGGACTGTGGCCGATCCGGACGTCGTCGATCTCGGTCAGGACCTCTGTGGCACGCCCGTAGCCGTCCGGGTGGACGGTGACCACGGCATTCCAGTCACGGGCCACGCTGATCTCTGTTTCCCCGCCGGCCTCGGCCGCTGTATGGCCGCCGGCACGAGTGGCAGCGACCGGTGTGGTCCACAGATCACGCATCTCCCGGGGAAGGAGGGCCACCACGTCCTGTAGCTCGCCGGCGGACACGTGACGGGCCAGGACGTCGAACACGGACCGGGCCGCGTGCTCCACGTCGGCCCCCGGTACCGAGACGTGGAGCTCCTCGGCGATGCGCTCCAGGAAGGCCTCCCGGTCCCGGAGACGAAGCGGAGTAGTGGCGGACCGCCAGCCCGAGTAGTACGCCCCGGCGAGGATCATGGGGAGCTGCTCTCCGAGATGGACGGCTTCCTGGTTCGGAAGCCGGTCCCGCAGTGCGTGCAGCACCGCCCGGAACGCCGCGTAGGCATGCCTCCGGTCTTCCCAGCCCAGCGTGTCCTGGAGGTCCTTCAGCCAGGTGTTGGCGGCGTGTACCGCGCGGTCGAAGACGGCGAAGCCGGTGAACGCCAATGGACTCAGACCTCCTCCGCGGAAGTGAAAGTCGTGGCCTGCACGTGGTTCTTCTCCGGAAGCTCACTGGAGTGAGCCAGAAGCTCACTCGACAACGTGAACTGGTAGTGCCCCGCGTGCTGTCGGGAGGATTGCGGTCGGGGAAGTGGGGAAAAGGGAGGGTGGGCGCGCCGTGCGGTCGCCGCCCGTGGGACGGGTGGGCCCGCGCCGGGAGCCCCCTTGCGGAAGCCCCGCAGGCGGCGGTGCGGTGGCGCGCACGGCCGCGGCGCCGACGGCCTACGGCTCCTGTCGCTCCGTCCGTGACGGGCCGTCGGTCAGACGCCCCACAGCGCCGCTATTCCGACGGTGGTGGCGACGGCCAGCAACAGCTGAAGGGGAGCACCTGCGACGACGTAGTCCCGGAAGCGGTATCCCCCGGGCGTGTAGACCAGGAGGTTGGTCTGGTACCCGATGGGCGTCATGAAGGCCGTGCTCGCGCCGAACGTGACGGCCAGCAGGAAGGAGAAGGGCTCACCGCCGACCCGGGCGGCCGCGTCGAGGGCCACCGGAATCATGAGCACCACCGCGGCGTTGTTGCTGATGACGTTGGTCAGAGCCGCCGTCAACAGATAGAAGATTCCCAGGATGACAATCGGCGAGAGGCCCGCCGTCGCCGCCAGGACGAGGTCCGCCAGGTAGCCCGCGGCTCCCGTGCGCTCCATGGCCAGACCGAGCGGAAGGATACCCGCCAGCAGGAAGACGATGTCCCAGCTCACGGATCGATACGCTCGGGCGGTCGTCAGGCTTCCGGTGAGCACGAGGGCGACCACCCCCGCCAGGGCCGCGATGTAGATGGGCCATACGCCCGCGGCTGCACTGACGACGACGGCGGCGAGTATCGCGATGGGTAGGGCGGGAGGTCGTTCTCCCCGCCGGGGGCGAGCCTCCCAGGACCGGGGCGTGCGGGCTCCGCCGCCGATGGTCGCACCCGGCGTGCCGGGCCGGGCGGCTTCCGCAGGATCGGCCGGCGTCACCTGCGTGACGGCGAGTCCCGGCTCGGCCTCGAGAACCGGTGCCTTCTCACGGGTGACCAGGACGAGGAGGGAATCGCCCTCCCGCAGCTCAGCCGTCTCGATCCGATCCCGAATCACCGTGTCACCACGCTGCAGCCCGAGGACGGTCCCGGTATATCGATCCCGGAACTGCGCCGACACGAGGGTCTGTCCGTCGAGCTCAGACTCGGGCGCCAGCGTCACCTCGAGGAGCGTGTGTCCCGGGTCCACGAAGCTGCGATCGGTGACCTTCTGGAGGCGACGGGGCTCGAGGCGATTCTCGCGGCAGAACGCCTCCAGGTCGCGCGGCCCGGCACGGAGGACGAGAGTGTCTCCCGCGCGCATCGCCTGGTCCGTGCCCGGAGCCTGAAAGGTCTCGCCGTCTCGCACGATCTGCAGGACGTCCAGGTCGTACTCCTCGCCCGGCTCGAGGTCGTGGAGACGGAGGCCGACGAGGGGAGAGTCCTCCGGGATGGAGGCACGGCCGAGGTAGTCCCTCATCCGGAACTTCTCCGTGAGATCCTCCTCCGGCCGAACCCGCTCCGGGACCAGCCGCCAGCCGACGAGCATCAGGTAGGAGCCGCCGACGAGCAGGACGAAGGCGCCGAGGGCGGTGAACTCGAACAACCCGATGGGGTGCCCGAGCAGGCGTCCGGACAGGTCGGAGGCGAGGAGGCTCGTCGACGTGCCGATCACCGTGAGCATGCCCCCCATCATGGACACGAACGAAAGGGGTATGAGGAGGCGGGACGGAGAGCTCCGGGCCCGCCGGCTCATCGCGGTGATCGCCGGAATGAGCACGCTCACGAGCGGCGTGTTGTTCACGAATCCGGCGGGCAACCCTCCCATCAGGAGGGTTGCCCCGAGACGGCGGGCTGGACTGGTCCGCGTGGCTCGGGCCAGTCGCCGCCCCAGCTTCTCCATGACTCCGGTGGCCCGGACTCCCTCGCTCAGGATGAACATGGCGAGAACGGTGATGGTGGCCGGGCTCGCGAAGCCGGAGATCGCCTCCTGCGGAGTGACCGTCGTCCAGCGACCGAGGGCGGCCAGGAGCACGGCGACCGCGAGCGCGACGATCTCGTTCGGCACCCGGTCCGTGGCGAAGAGGATCCCGGCCAGCAGAACCAGGCCGAAGACGACCGCGATGGACGGGGTCAACGGAGAATTCGGCTCGGGCGTCGGTCTGGGCTCATCGCGTGAACGGCCTGCATCCAGGGCGACCGGCGTCGCCGGATGCCGACCGCATCCGCTTCCGGGGCCGGCCTGAGGACGGGGCACCCGGAAGACTCATCGGCAGTCGCCCGATCGGGTGAGCCCATTTCCGAGCTGGAACCGCTCCGGGAGGGCCCGGGGGACCGTATCGACGGCCGCGAGCAGGGGCCTGGTTCGGCTGCTTGCATTCGGACAGGACTCTCCTCGCTCGCAGGATGGCCTCCCGTTCGTGTCCCGGCAGGACCGGTCTCGTCGCACCGAGTGCACACGACGCACCCGTCAAAGCTGTCGAGGCGGGACGCGGGCTGCTGTGGGGAGCAGCACGTAGAGCCGGGTGGGGAAACGGCGGAGGCCCGGACACGGACCCGGTTGCAGCACGTGTCGAGGCGAACTCTTCCCCACGCGGCCGTGGTCCAGCTCACCACAGACCCGACCGGCGCGCGGCCGTAGTATGATTCCGAGCTCGGATCCGAAGGCGATCCGCGCTGCAGCCGGTTCGATCGATCCAGCGGTTCGGGCGCTTTCCGTGACGAGCCGGCTCAGCGCAGCGAACACGGGAGACGCCGATGGCCAGGTTCAGAGTCGGGACCTCGGGGTACGACTATCCGCACTGGGAGGACGGCTTCTACCCGGACGAGCTGTCCGCCGAAGACCGCTTCGGCTACTACGCCGAGCGGTTCGACACCGTGGAGATCAACAACACGTTCTACGGGTTGCCGGAGCCGTCGACCTTCCGCGACTGGCGGGACCGGGCACCCGAGGACTTTCTCTACGTGCTCAAGTTCAGCCGATACGGCTCCCACCTGAAGCACCTGAAGGACCCGGAGTCCACCATCGGCAACTTCCTGGAAGCGGCCGGTGAGCTCGGCGACACGCTGGGGCCCATCCTGGTGCAGCTGCCGCCGTTCTGGAACGCCGATCCGGAGCGTCTCGACCAGTTCCTGGCGGCCGCTCCGGCGGACCGGAGGTGGGCCGTGGAGTTTCGCGACGAGAGCTGGCTCCGGGACGACGTCTTCGGCATCCTCCGCGATCGCGGAGCCGCCCTCTGCGTCCACGACATGCTGGAGGACCATCCCCGCCTAGCCACGACCGGCTGGGTGTACCTCCGCTTCCACGGCGTGCTGGCGGCGGAGCCCTACTCCCGCCAGTACCTGACGGCCCGTGCCGGGGAGGTGGCCCGACACCTGGACGCCGGCCGGGACGTCTTCGCTTTCTTCAACAACGATCCCGGGGGGCGTGCCGTGCGCGACGCCCTGGATCTCGGTCGATACGTGCGCAATCGCCGCGACGGCGAATGAGCCGCGCCGTGGCAGCGGGCGAGGTCTTCGAGCAGCAGACGGAGCGCTACGAGGCATGGTTCGAGCGCCACCCGGCGGCCTACCGCTCCGAGCTCGCGGCCCTCCGCCGGGCCCTGCCGGCCACCGTGACCGCCGGACTCGAGGTGGGGGTGGGCACCGGGCGCTTCGCCGCACCGCTGGGCCTCCGGTTCGGGATCGACCCGTCGCCTTCCATGCTGAAGAGAGCGAGGGCGCGCGGAGTCTCGGTGGCGGGCGGCGTCGGCGAGGCGCTGCCGATCGGGGCAGGGACACACGACCTGGTGCTCATGGTCACCACGATCTGCTTTCTGGACGACCGGGAGAGGGCAGCCGAAGAGATGCGGCGCGTGTTGAGGCCCGGGGGAAGGGCGGTCGTCGGATTCGTCGACGGAGAGAGCCGCCTGGGCCGGCGCTACCGCGAGGAGCGGAGCGAGAACCCGTTCTATCGCGGCGCCCGCTTCGTCACGCCGGCGGAGGTTCGGCGCCTGCTCCGCTCCCACGGCTTCGGCGCTCTCGAGTCGTATCGGACGCTGCGGTCGGGGCCGGAAGAGCTCGTGGAGCCGGAGCCCGTGAGGGCCGGTTCCGGGGACGGGAGCTTCGTCGTCGCTACGGGCGTGCTGGGCGCGTCCTGAGCGGGTCCGGCGACCGCGTCGGACAGGCGCACTTGTCCCGCGTGCGCTCCATCGTCACGCTCTTCTCCCGGGGTTTGGAAGCAATCGGACCGACTGGAGATCAGCAGGGGGCACCCGGGACCTCGGACCAACGAACCACCGCCTCGAGGAGCCAGGCATGCGCGGATTTCGGCTGGGACGGATCTTCGGGCTCGAGATCTCGGTCGATTTCTCGTGGCTCATCATCGTGGCCCTGGTGGTGTGGAGCTTCAGCACCGCCGTCTTCCCGCAGGCCGTGCCGGAGCTCTCCGGCCGCGCCTACCTGGTCATGGGCGTGGTGGCCGGCGTCCTGTTCTTCAGCTCTCTGCTCCTGCACGAGATCGCACACTCGCTGATGGCGCGGGCCAAGGGGGTGGAGGTGGAGGGCATCACGCTCTTCATCTTCGGCGGCGTCTCACGGATGAGGGACGAGGCGGGCAGCGCGCGCGACGAGTTTCTCATCGCCGGCGTCGGGCCCCTGGCGAGCCTGGTCATCGGCGCCGTCTTCTGGGTCCTGTTTCTCCTGGGAGACGCCCTCGGCTGGGGCGCGCCGGCCGTGGAAGTAGCGCGCTACCTGTCGTTCCTCAACGTGGCTCTGGCCGTGTTCAACCTGCTGCCGGGCTTCCCGCTGGACGGCGGTCGGCTGTTCAGAGCGGTGCTCTGGTGGTGGCGGGACGACCTGAAGGAGGCGACCCGAATCGCCTCCCTGGGCGGACAGGCCCTCGGCGTGCTCATCGCCACCTTCGGCCTCCTGCAGCTCTTCGGCGGGAACCTGATCGGCGGTCTCTGGATGGGGGTTATCGGGTGGTTCCTGATGAACGCCGCGAAGATGAGCTACCGTCAGCACGTCCTCCGGGCGGGCCTGGAGGGCGCGACGGCCCGGGATGCCATGACCGCCGAACCCGAGGTCGTCTCCCCGTCCATCAGCGTCGGCAAGCTGGTGGAGGACCACTTCCTCCGCCAGAAGCACGGCTCCTATCCGGTGGTGGAGGACGGGAAGCCGGTGGGGCTGGTGACGCTGGAGGAGACGGGACAGGTGCCGCAGGACCGGTGGGACGCCACACGGGTGCGAGAGGTGATGATCCCGGCCGAGGAGGACGTCATCGTCGGGCCGGACGAGGAGCTGTTCGAGGTGATCCGTAAGCTCGGCGATTCGCCGGCACGGCGGGTGCTGGTCGTGGGCGAGGGCGGGGACCTGGCGGGCATCGTGACCGCCCGCGACGTGACGACGTGGCTCGCCCTGAGAAGCGGAGGTCAGGCGCCGGCGCCCGAATCCCTCGCCGGCGGCGTGGGACGGTGAGCCCGGACACGGATCGCTTCCCGGGCCCGAACGAGGCCGAGGAGCTGTCGCGGCCCGAGGCCGAAGAGCTGGTGGAGGACCTCCGGGAGGAGGTGCGGCGCCACGACCACCTGTACTACGTGGAGAACGACCCGGAGATCTCGGACGCGGAGTACGATCGGCTCTTCGGGGCGCTGGAGATCATCGAGGACCGGTTCCCGGGGCTGGCCACCGACGACTCCCCCACCCGCCGGGTCGGGGCTCCTCCTCGGGACGAGTTTCCGACCGTGGAGCACGTGGCCCCGATGCTCAGCCTGGAGGCGACGCGCGAGCGCTCGGACGTGGAGCGTTATGTGGAGCGGGTCCGCCGAGCGGCAGGCGAGGAGGCGCGCTTCGTCCTCGAGCCCAAGCTGGACGGCGCTTCCGTGGAGGTCGTGTACGAGGACGGTCGCCTGAGCCGGGCCGCCACCCGTGGCGATGGGGAGGAGGGCGAGGAGATCACCGACAACGTTCGCACCATCGGCTCCGTGCCCCTCCGCATGCGGGAGGAGGACCGGGAGCTCCCCTCCGTGCTGGCCGTCCGGGGCGAGGCGATTTTCTACCTCCCGGATTTCCAGGATCTGAATCGGACGCTCATGGAGCGGGACGAGAAGCCCTTCGCGAATCCGCGGAACGCGGCAGCGGGATCCCTCCGCCAGCTCGACTCCCGCGTCACCGCCGAGCGGCCGCTGCATCTTCTGGCCTACGAGGTGCTCGCCGTGGAGGAGGGGCCGGAGCTCGAGACGGATACGGAAGCACTGGAGGCGCTGGACGAGTGGGGGTTCCGGCTGCCCGAGGGGCTCGACACGGCCGACGACGCGGCGGGGATCGCCGAGTACCACGAGCGCTGGGCCGAACGGCGAGACGACCTGGACTTCGAGATCGACGGAGTCGTGGTGAAGCTGGACCAGCACGCTCCCAGGGAGGAGCTCGGAAGTACCGCGCGTCACCCCCGCTGGGCGCTGGCGTTCAAGTTCGAGCCCCGGCGGGAGGAGACGCGCGTGGAGGACATCGCGGTCAGCGTGGGACGAACCGGAAAGCTGACACCGGTGGCGCTGCTCCGTCCCGTCGAGGTGGGCGGCGTCACGGTGGCCCGTGCCTCGCTGCACAATCGGGAGGAGGTGGAGCGCAAGGACGTGCGGATCGGCGACACGGTGCGGATCCAGCGCGCCGGGGACGTGATTCCCGAAGTCGTGGAGCGTGTGAAAGAGCCGGGTCGTGAGCGCGAGCGTCCCTTCGAGATGCCCTCCGAGTGCCCGGCCTGCGGAGCCGAGGTGGAGCAGGACGGGCCGCTGGACTTCTGCCCGAACCGCTTCGAGTGCCCGGCACAGCTCAAGGGGCGGATCCAGCACTTCGCCTCGCGCGGTGCCATGGACATCGAGGGGGTCGGCGAGGAGACGGCGGACCTGCTGGTGGAGCGGGGGTTCGTGGAGTCCATGGCCGACCTGTATCGGCTCGAGGCCGACGACATCCGGGACCTGGAGGGCTTCGCCGAGAAGTCGGCCGAGAAGCTGGTGGCCGAGATCGAGGACAGCCGGGAGCCGGAGCTCCGCCGCTTCCTCTACGGCCTCGGCATTCCCGAGGTTGGAGAGACGGTGGCCCGGAACCTGGCGGATCACTTCGGCACGCTGGAAGCCGTGCGCCAGGCGGATGAGGACGAGCTCCTGGAGGTGCCGGGGGTAGGCCCGAAGATGGCCGAAAAAATAGGGGACTTCTTCCGGGACCCGCGCGACCGCGAGGCCATCGACGGGCTCTTGGAAGCGGGTGTGGAGGTCCGGAAGGCCGCCGGGACCGGCACCGAACGGCTCGAGGGGCTGAGGTTCGTGTTCACCGGCGCCCTGGAGCGGTGGACACGGGCCGAGGCCGAGGGGCTGGTGGAGTCGAACGGGGGGCGTGCCACCTCCTCCGTGAGCTCGGAGACGGACTACGTGGTGGTGGGCGAGGATCCGGGCCAGAAGGCGGACGAGGCCGAGCAGGAGGACGTCGACACACTGGACGAGGGGGAGTTCGTGGAGCTTCTCGGCGAGAAGGGGGTCGAGGCGTGACACCCGGCGGAGGGTCGAGGACCGTCAGCCGGAACATCGAGGCCGCCGGGGTCCCGGGCGTGCTGGCGGCGCCGGCAGGGATCGACCACGAGGCGCCCCTGCTGGTGCTGTGGCACGGATTCGGCCCGCCGCCGGAGGCCGAGGGGCTGGCTGAGCGGCTCCCGCTCCAGGGCCTCGATGCATACCGGGTCTACCTGGATCTGCCGCTCTTCGGCGGCCGTCAGCCCGAGGACGCCCCCCGGGAGCTGGGCGAGCGGCAGGCCGAGGACTACCTCAATCGGCTCCTCTGGCCGGTGGTGGAGCAGGCCACAGGGGAGCTCACGGACGTGGTCGAGTCCCTGAGGGAGCAGCTGGACGCCGGCTTCGGGCGCGGAGTCGGCCTCTTCGGACACTCCGCCGGCGGGCTGGTGGCGCTCCACGCGGTGGCCGAGGGGGTCGTCCCGGTCCGGGCGGCAGCGACCTTCGGCGCGCCGGCCAGCGCGGAGGCGCCGCTGGCAGAGATCGAGGAGCTGATCGGCGAGCCGTACGAGTGGACGCCCGAGTCCCGCGAGAAGGCCCGTCGCCTCGACATCCCGGGGCGTGCGGACGAGATCGCCGGACGGGAGCCGCGACCGGATCTCCTCTTCGTCCACGGCGAGGACGACGATCGAGTCCCTCCGTCCGAGGCGAGGGAGATGGGACGGTCCCTCCGCCGCGCCTACGGTGACGGACCCGGGGCCGAGATCCGGGTCGAGCTGCTGGCCGGACACGGCCACTCCATCGGACCGCATCGCAGCAGCGGCGGCGGCCCGGACTCAGAACTGGAGACGCGTCTCCTCGACTGGTTCCGAGAGCGGCTGGTGGATGGCGGGTGAGGAGGCTCGTCATCCTCAACCCGACGGCACGGCGGGTCCCCCGCTACCGGGGTCTGCTGGACGAGATGGCCGCCGAGCGCGGGACGGAGCTTTGCGAGACCGAGGGTCCGGGGGACGCCTCCGACCTGGCGTGTCGGGCCCGGGAGCAGGGGGTGCCGGAGATCGTCTCCGCCGGCGGCGACGGCACGCTGAACGAGGTGGTGAACGGTCTGGCTCCGTTCCCGGGGGACGACGCGCCGGAGGAGCGGCCTCCCGCGCTGGGTGTGCTGCCTCTCGGGACGGGCAACGACGCGGCGCGATCGATGGGCGTTCCGCTCGATCCGGAGCGGGCCCGTACGGTCCTGGAGGAGGGCACGCTCCGGACCCTGGACGTGGGGCGAGTGCGCGGTGACCGGGAGCGCTATTTCGTCAACTCGGCCATAGGCGGAATCGGCGGACTGATCGAGCGGAGGCTGCCGCAGCGGTTGAAGCGGTGGCTCGGTGGCTACTCCTACCGGGTGGCCGCCGTTTCGGCCCTCCGCCACCTGCCCCGATATCGCGTCACCGCCGAATGGGAGGGCGGCGACGAGTCGCTCCGGGCGGTCGTGTACAGCGTGGTCGTCGCCAACGGTCGCCTCGCGGGGGGAGGGATACCGGTAGCGCCCGATGCCCGACCCGACGACGGCCTGCTGGACCTGGTCGTGATCGAGTGCGGTCCACTGAGGCGCATCCCCGGACTCGTCTGGTCGTTGCTTCGTGGCCGGCACCTGGAGCGGGAGGACGTGCGTCGGGTTCGCGCGGAATCGTTCGTCCTCCGCTCCGCGCCGCCGGTCTGGGTGAGCCTGGACGGGGAGGTGTTCGGCGACGAAGCGCTGGAGGCAGAGGTCGTACCGGGGGCGCTCCGCATGTTGATCCCGGGAGGCGACCACGAGCCCGACGGAGAGGTCTGAACCCATGGACATCACGATCGGAGAGGCGCTCGCGCCGCCGCCCGGAGAACGGGACGCGGAACTGGTGGAGAGGAAGGGGCGCGGCCACCCCGACACGATGTGCGACGGCATGGCCGAGCGGCTGAGCACCGAGCTGTGCCGGTTCTACGTGAAGGAGTTCGGACGTCCGCTCCACCACAACGTGGACAAGGCGCTGCTCCGCGCCGGCGTCGGCCGGCCGGAGCCGGGCGGCGGCGAGCTGAAGGAGCCCGTCGAGGTCTACCTGAGCGGGCGCGCCGCGCACGAGTTCCGTGGCCACGATGTCCCGGTGGAGCAGATCGTCCGGGAGGCCTGCCGGGACTGGGTCGACGAGAACCTGCACGCCGCCGATCCAGAGGAGCACTTCCGCTTCCACAACCTGCTCCGCCCGGGGTCCTCGGATCTCGTTCAGCTCTTCGACCGTCAGTTCCGCGAAGGGAGCCGATTGGCGAACGATACCTCCGTGGGCGTCGGGTACGCGCCCGCCGGCGTCCTGGAACAGCTGGTCCTCGACGTGGAGCGTCGCCTGTCGTCGGACCACGTCACGAGCCGGTATCCGGCGCTGGGAGAGGACGTGAAGGTGAGCGGGGTGCGGCGGGGAGACACGATCGAGCTCACGGTCGCGTGCGCGATGATCGGCCGCTTCACGCCGACTCTGGAGCGGTACGAGCGCGCGACGCGGCGCGCGGCCGAGATCGCGCGGGAGACCGCACGGGAGCACACCGGCGGCGACCTGGACGTCCGGGTCAACACCGCGGACCGTATCCAGGAGGGAGAGGTCTACCTCACCGTCATCGGAACGTCGGCCGACGGCGGGGACGACGGTCAGACGGGACGGGGCAACCGGGTCGGGGGGCTCATCACACCGTACCGTCCCATGGTGATGGAGGCGCCGGCCGGCAAGAACCCCGTGAGTCACCCGGGCAAGCTGTACCCGGTGGCGGCGAACCGCATCGCGCGGCGGATCACGGGATGCTGCCCGGGAGTCGAGGGGGCGCAGTGCTACCTCCAGAGCCGCATCGGGCAGCCGCTAGAGGAGCCCCGGCTCCTGGAGGTCCGGCTGCACACGGCGGCCGGAAGCTCGGCCGAGGACCACCGCACGCGCGTGGAGGAGGTGGCCGACGAGGAGCTCGGCCGGCTGGAGGACCTGTGGCGCGAGGTCCTCGAGGGAGAGCTCGGGGTCGCCCTCTTCTGAGGATGCCCCGGTGAGACTCTGCTACGGACGGACCAGGAGCCGGCCGTCGTCGGCGAGCTCGAGGTCGGCTCCGTCCAGCCTCCGGCTCTCACGCTGGAGCGTGTCCCGCATCCAGCGTCCGGCCTCGAGTCCCGCGCGCTCCAGCCGGAATCGGTGGATGCGCATCGGGACCATCTCGAGGCGCTCGAGACGACCGGTGCCGGCGTTCAGCACCGGGAGGTAGATCAGCACGAGCTCGGGCCGGTACTCCTCGTGGCCAGCGATACCCTCGTAGTCGTTGAGGAAGTCACCGCATCCGTACAGGACGAGGTGCCCTCCGTGGATCTCGAGGCCTTTCGGGTGATGGGAGGAGTGGCCGTGGACGACGTCGACGCCGGCGTCCTCCACGAGGTGACGGGCGAATCGGCGCTGTTCCCCGGGGATCCCGTAGCCCCAGTTCGGACCCCAGTGCAGTGAGACGACGACGAGGTCGTTCTCCCGACGAACACGCCGCAGCCACCGACCGGCGTCCCGGGCGGCCGCCCGAGACGGCTCCGGCAGGTAGCTGATCCCGGGGCGATCCGCATCCGCCGCCCACTCTCCGGGCACGCCGGCGCTCGGAAAGCCCAGGGCGAGGACCAGGACGCGCCCGTCCGTGCCGTCGATGTCGACGGTGGCCGGGGTTCGGGCCCCCTCTCGATCGGATCCGGCCCCGGCCGTGCGCACGCCGCCGGCCTCCAGCGAGTCCAGCGTCTCACGCAGGCCGGATCGTCCCCAGTCCAGCACGTGGTTGTTGGCCAGCACGGCCACGTCGACGTCCCCGGCCACGAGGCACCCCACGTTGGCCGGGTGGGTCCGGTAGTGGATCCCCTTCCCCGGCCAGGCGTCCTCGCTGGTGGTCGCCGCGGTCTCCAGGTTCACGACCCGGGCGTCCGTGTCGGCCCGGTCGAGCGCGTCCAGCGCGTCGCCCCACGGGTAGTCCAGACTCACCGGAGCGGGGATCGGGCCGCTCTCCCGCTCCGCCAGCTCGACGTACCGGCGGGCGTCCTTCACGTGTGGCTCGTGCAGCGACGGCGGCACGGACTGGGAGAAGACCTGGTCGAGCCCGCGGCCGATCATCACGTCGCCGGCGAGGAAGAGGGTGACGGTCCCGTCCGGGCCCGCTCCGCCGCCGCTCCGTACCGTCTCCGATGGCGCCATGGGAGTTCTCCCGACGGATGCCGACGGCCTCCTCCCACGTCGTCCGCCGGGGCCTTCCCGACGGAGTCGGCGTGCCGCACGACGGTAAGGTACAGTCCATGGAGAACGTAGAGATCGCGGAACGGCTGGGCGAGGTGGCGGACCTCCTGGAGATCCAGGGCGCGAACCCGTTTCGGGTCCGCGCCTACCGGAACGCCGTGCGGACCATCCAGGGGCTGACGCGTTCCCTGGACGAGATGGTGGAGGAGGGCGAGGACCTCACCGAGCTCTCCGGCATCGGCGAGGACATCTCCGGGTACATCGAGGAGATGGTGCAGACGGGCGAGCTCGGGCTGCTGCAGGAGCTCCACGAGGAGGTCCCGCCCACCGTGGCCGACCTGCTGGACCTGGAAGGGATAGGGCCCAAGAAGGCGAAGAAGCTCTGGCAGGAGCTCGACATCGAGACCGTGAACGACCTCGAGGACGCCCTGGACCGGGGTGAGGTCGTCGAGCTGGAGGGGTTCGGCGAGAAGACGGCCGAGAAGATGCGGCAGGCCATCGAGGACTTCCGGAAGCACCGGGAGCGGTTCCGCCTCGGGGACGCCGACCGCTGGGTGGAGCCCCTGCTGGAGTACATGGAGGAGGCGCCGGGGGTCGAGGAGCTGGACGTGGCCGGCAGCTACCGCCGCCGGAAGGAGACCGTGGGCGACATCGACCTCCTGGCGGTCTGCGACGACGCCGGCCCCGTCATGGAGCACTTCACCTCCTACGATCTGGTGGAGCGAGTCGTCGAGGCCGGAGAAACCCGGGGTAGCGTCGTGCTCAGGCCCGGGCTGCAGGTGGACCTCCGGATCGTGCCGAAGGAGTCTTACGGGGCGGCGCTCCAGTACTTCACCGGGTCGCTGGAGCACAACGTGACGCTGCGGAAGCGGGCCCTGGAGGACGACCTCCGGGTGAGCGAGTACGGCGTCTTCGAGATCCCCGAGGGCACCGACCCGGACGAGATGGAGCCCGGCGAGGGTGAACGGGTGACCGGCGAGACCGAGGAGGGGGTGTACGAGGCACTGGGGCTCGTGTGGATCCCGCCCGAGATGCGGGAGGACCGGGGCGAGATCCAGGCCGCCGAGGAGGACGACCTCCCGGAGCTGGTGGAGCTGTCGGACATCCGGGGCGACCTCCAGATGCACTCCACCTGGTCCGACGGCAAGAACACGATCGAGGCCATGGCCCGGGCGTGCCGGGAACGAGGGTACGAGTACATGGCGATCACCGACCACTCCCAGAGGGTCAGCGTGGCCGGCGGGCTGGACGAGGACGAGCTGGAGGAGCAGTGGGGGGAGATCGACGGCATCGAGGAGGACCTGAATATCGAGATCCTCCGGTCGCTGGAGGTGGACATCCTGAAGGACGGGTCGCTGGACCTGGACGACGGGCACCTGGAACAGCTGGACCTGGTTTTGGTGTCCGTTCACTCCTACATGGACCTGGACGAGGAGGAGCAGACCGAGCGCATCGTCGCCGCCGTCTCCCATCCCGCGGTCCACGTCCTCGGCCATCCCACCGGACGGCGGATCAACGAGCGCGAGCCCTACGACCTGAACGTGGAGGCGGTCCTGGAGGCGGCGCGTGAGCACGGCGTGGCGGTGGAGCTGAACGCGAACCCCGAACGGCTGGACCTGAACGACCGTCACGTCTTCCGGGCGCGGGAGCTCGGCGTCCCCGTGGTGATCTCCACGGACGCCCACGGCACCGACAATCTCCGCTACATGGAGCACGGCGTGGCGCAGGCCCGCAGGGGATGGCTCGAGCCGGAGGACGTGCTGAACACGCGCTCCATATCGGAGCTGAAGAGCTGGCTGTCAGAGGAGGACACATGAACGCACCGAACGAAGATCCGACGCCGGAGGAAGAGGGCGAGGCGACCGCCACGGACGATTACGGGGAGGACGAGCCGCCGCAGACAGAGCCGTCGGCGGCCAGCCCGGGACCCGACGCCGTGGCGGTGATGCCCGACGAGGTCTCGGACGAGGAGCTGGCCACGGAGGCCCTGGATTTCGCCGAGCCGTTCGAGAGCATCGGTCGGGCCGGCCTGGACGGATTCCTCCGCCGGGCGTCCGGGGCGCGGGTCGTGGTCCTGGGCGCTTCCACGCACGGTACGTCGGAGTTCTACCGCATGCGGTCGCGACTCACCCGGGAGCTGGTGGCGGTACACGACTTCGACTTCGTGGCGCTGGAGGCGGACTGGGGCGACGTCGCCCGCATCGATCGGTACGTGCGGGACGGGGACGTGCCGGAGACCGAGTGGACGGCGTTCGCCCGCTTTCCGGAGTGGATGTGGCGCAACCGCGAGACCCGCGAGTTCGTGGAGAGCCTCCGTGACTTCAACTCCGGGGTCGGAGAGCGGGACCAGCGGGTGGCGCTGCACGGGCTCGACCTGTTCGGAATGAACGACTCCCTGCGGGAGATCGTCGACTACCTGGAGCGGGTGGATCCGGACGCGGCCGACGAGGCGCGCGACCGCTACTCGTGCCTCGCGCCCTGGCGGGACGAGCCCGCCCGCTACGCCAGCGAGGCCACCCGCGAGACCTTCGCGGAGTGCGAGGACGCCGTGATGGAAGAGCTCCGGGACCTCCTGGAGGAGCGCCTCGAGCTACCGGGCGTCAGCGAGGACTTCGTGGAGGCCGTGCAGAATGCCCGGCTGGTTGCCGATGCGGAGCGCTACTACCGCCTGCTCTACCAGGGCGGCGCGAAGGCCTGGAACGTTCGGGAGGAGCACATGCTGGACACGCTCCGGATGCTCCTGGCCCATCACGGACCCGACGCCCGCGGCGTGGTCTGGGCACACAACGCCCACGCCGGCGACGCCTCGGCCACGAGCATGGGGCGGAGGGGACGGACCAGCCTGGGGCAGCTCTGCCGGCAGGAGCTGGGCCCCGAGGCCTACCTCGTGGGCATGGCCACCGATCGCGGAAGCGTGACCGCGGCGCCCCGCTGGGAGGGGCCGCCGGAGGCCCGGGAGCTGACGCCGTCCCGGGACGACAGCTGGGAGCACCTGCTCACGCGCATGGAGGAGCCCCGCGCTCTCCTCCCGATTCATCACCAGGCCCCACCGGCCGTTCGGGAGAGGCTGGCCGACGCCCGACCGGAGCGCACGGTGGGAGTGGTTCGAGGCTACGAGGACGACGGGGCCGACGAGTACGTCCAGGCCTCCCTGTCCCGCCAGTTCGACGAGCTGATATGGTTCGAGGAGACGGAGGCCGTCACGCCCCTCGACGCCGAGCAGCTCGAGGGCGAGCCGGAGACCTATCCCTTCGGTGTCTGACGGGACTCCGGGCCCATGACCTACCTGGACCTGTCTGAGAACGCGCGGCGCGTCCTCCGGGCCCGGTACCTGCTCCGCGACGACGAGGGCGAGATCTGCGAGACGCCGGAGGAGCTGCTCCGGCGGGTCGCCCGGGGCGTGGCCCACGCCGAGCTCCTCCTGGGCGACGCCGCGGCGGCCGAGAAATGGGAGCGGCGCTTCCGGGAGCTTCTGGCGAGCCGGGACTTCCTGCCCAACAGCCCCACGCTCATGAACGCGGGCACGGAGCTCGGTCAGCTCAGCGCCTGCTTCGTCCTGTCGGTGCCCGACTCCATGGAGGGCATCTTCGGCGCCCTACGGGAGATGGCCCTCATCCAGCGGAGCGGGGGAGGGACGGGCTTCTCGTTCTCCCGGCTCCGTCCCCGGGGCGACGTCATCCAGTCCACCGGGGGCACGACCCCGGGTCCGCTCTCCTTCATCCGCATCTTCAACGCGGCGACCGAGAACATCCGCCAGGGGGGGAAGCGGCGGGGCGCCAACATGGGCGTGCTCCGCGTCGACCACCCCGACGTGATCGAGTTCGTCGAAGCCAAGCGGGAGGAAGGGGCGATCCGCAACTTCAACCTCTCGGTCGGGGTCACGGACGAGTTCATGGAGTCCGCGGCCAGCGGCGACGGCCACGATCTCCGGAATCCCCGCACCGGCGAGGTGCAGGAGGAGGTGAACGCCGCCGCCCTCTTCCGGCGGATCGCCGACGCAGCGTGGGAGACCGGTGACCCCGGCCTTCTCTTCCTCGACACGGTGAACCGCGCTCAGCCCACGCCTCACGTGGGCCACATCGAGGCCACCAATCCCTGCGGGGAGGTCCCTCTACTCCCTTATGAATCCTGCAACCTGGGGTCGATCAACCTGGCGCACATGGTCCGGGGGCGGGGAGCTGGCGCGACGGTGGATCGGGACCGGCTGGCGAAGACCGTTCGGGTGGCCGTACGCTTCCTGGACGACGTGGTCACGGTGAACAGCTATCCCACGGAGGAGCTGGCCCGCGCCGCCCGGCGGAACCGCAAGATCGGCCTCGGGGTGATGGGGTTCGCCGAGATGCTCATCCAGCTCGGGATCTCGTACGACTCGGATCGCGCGGTCGACACGGCGGAGGACGTGATGGAACTCATCGACCGGGAGGCGCTGGAGGCGTCGAAGGAGTTGGCCCGGGAGCGCGGGGTCTACCCGGCCTGGGAGGGAAGCCGGCACCAGGAGCAGGGGCTGCGTGTCCGCAACGCGACCCGGATATCGATAGCTCCCACCGGCACGATCAGCATCCTCGCGGAGACCAGCCCCAGCATCGAGCCCCTCTTCGCCGTGGCGTATCGCCGGAAGCACGTGCTCGAGGAGGAGGCGGAGCAGGAAGAGGGCGCTTCGGAGCCCATCGGCGAGCTCAACCCGCTCTTCCTCCGGGAGCTGGAGCGCCGCGATCTGGATCGGGACCGCATCGTCGCCCGGGTGCTGGAGACGGGAACCCTGCAGGAGGTGGAGGGAGTGCCCGACGAGCTGCGACGGCTCTTCGTGACGGCGCTCGAGGTGCCGCCCGACCGGCACCTGGGGGTTCAGGCCGCGTTTCAGAAGCACACGGACAACTCGGTCTCGAAGACGGTCAACCTGCCGGCGGAGGTGGAGCCCGGGGACGTGGCGTCGATCTACCGCCGTGCCTGGGAGCAGGGCCTCAAGGGGATCACGATCTACCGCTTCGGGAGCAAGGAGAGCCAGGTCGTGGAGATGGGCTCCGGGGAGGAGGCCCACGAGGTGGAGCACCGGGCGGAGTGCGACCCGGACGAATGCAGGCTCTGAGAGCGGCGCCGGGCTCCATCCGGGCCGCGCCCCGATCCGGTGAGTCCGCCCGATCCGGCACCGATCGGAGGTTCCCGATCAGCCGAGGAGGAGCAGCACGGCCGGAGCCAGAGCCAGGCCCACCGCGGCCCACGCGAAGGTGCGCCGGTCGCCCGTGACCCACTCGAGCACGCCCTCCACGAGCGCGCGGTACGGGCCGTAGGCCAACAGGGCCGCGGCCGTGATGACGGCCACGACCCCCGCCATCAGGACCACCGTGCCCGTTCCCAGCGTCGTGGCCAGCACCAGGGCCACGAGGAGCGTGTCGGCCAGCGTGCCCAGGCTCGCTCCCATGACGTAGGGGATGAGACGGGTGGGGCCGATCCAGCGACGGTTGTACAGGGGCACCACCACGCCGATGGAGAAGGACACGCTGGCCGTCACGGTGGTCACACCGGCGCCCAGCAGGTACGAGATCCACCGGTTGTCCAGGTGTCCGAACCACCGGTCGCGGAGCCCGTCGGTGTCCACCGCCTCCAGCAGCCGGTCGAAGAGCTGGAGGCTCACGATCAGCAGGAGCAGGGCCAGGCCGAAGGTGGGGCCCGGGCCCAGCAGATCGGCGATCCCGGACGTGAAGGCGCTCAGAATCTCCAGGGTGGGGAGCCCCAGCGTGTCCGCTCCCAGAGCCGCGACGACCGGCCCGGGGAGCTCGCGCAGAAGCACGTAGCCCGCCGCGGTGGCCGGCAGATACAGGGTATGGGTCACGATGAGCGTCAGGAGGCCGAGTCCCAGCGACTCACGCAGGCTCTGCCGTCGGTGCTTCAGATGGTCCAGCGCCCCCATGAGAATCACGAAGGCGGAGGCGCCGAGCCTGGAGCCCGCCAGCACCAGGAACGCATGCTCCAGCGGGAGGACGCCCGACGCGTACAGGGAGAGGCCCAGGGCGGCGACCACGGATCCGTTGAGGAGCACGTAGGTGGCGAGCCAACCCAGTCCCAGGGCCGCCACCGGGCCGCCCACCAGGGAGGGGAGATGGTCGGTGAGGAAGGGAGAGAGGGCCCGGGTGGCCGCCCCGAGCAGCCGGACGGCGAAGAGGAACAGGGCCACGACCAGCAGCGCGCGCAGCCACCGCACGAACACTCCCGGCCGCTCGTAGCGCCCCCCTCTGTACTCCCGCTCTGTCTCGTCCCGGTCCATGCCGCTCCTCGCCGCGCCACGGTGTAACCGCCCGTCCGTCCATGAGCGGGCAGGGGCCTCCCGACTCCTCTTGATCGGCCAGGACCCGGTCAAGATAGGGCGTCACCGCCGGCCTCCCCATCGGGAATCGCCCCCGATCCCGGGTGGGGGATCTCCCCCGTAGGCGGAGATCCCCCACATCGCTGTGCTTGCTCCTCCCACGAGCACTTCGACGTCCTCCCGACAGACGTCCTCGCTTCCGCGAGGCACGTTTGAAGGTGCCGTACCGAGAGCCGGGACGGGGGGAGCGATCATCCGTTCCCGGCGCAGCGCGGTCCACTGCCCTCCTCCGACCGGCCGTCCGCTATCCGAGGTGACACCATGTACACGCTGGTCCGAGACGAAGACGGAGCAACGGAAGTTCACATCCACGGCTCCACGTCCGGCCTGTCGCCGGAGGAGGCCCGCCGCCTCCTCGTCGGTCTCAGCCCCGTGCTCGCGAAGTTGCGCCGGCGCGCCTACGACCTTCCCCCGGCTGGGCCCGATCCCTTCCCGAGATCCCGCGCGGAGCGCGACGCGGGGCGGAAACCGCTGGGCATCGAGTCGTAGCGATGGAGGCCGGAGTTGTCCGGTGAGGCCGCCTTCGGTCCCTCCGGCGGCGGCGCGTCGGGCACCGTCGCCGCCGTGCGGGGCGGGGTGGTGGACGTCGCCTTCCCGGAGACCCTCCCCGAGGTCTCAAACCTCCTCCGCTCGGCGGACGGCGAGATCATGCTGGAGGTCATGGCCCAGCTCGATGAGGAGCACGTTCGGTGCATCGCACTCACCGAGACCAGGGGCCTGGCCCGCGGCCACGGCGTGCGAGACGTCGGGCGTCCCCTTTCGGTTCCCGTCGGACGAGAGCTGAAGGGACGGATGCTCGACGCCTTCGGTCGTCCGATCGACGGACGCGGAGCCGTGGACGCCGCCGAGGAGCGGGCTCAGCGACAGCCCCCCGTCTCCCTGGCCCGGCAGAGGGGAGGCAGGGGTGTGCTCGAGACAGGCATCAAGGTGATCGACCTCCTCGTGCCCCTGGAGCGCGGCGGAAAGGCCGGGCTGTTCGGAGGCGCCGGCGTGGGCAAGACCGTGCTCATCATGGAGCTCATCCACAACATGGTCGCTGCCCACCGCGGCGTGAGCCTCTTCTGCGGCATCGGGGAGCGCAACCGGGAGGCCGAGGAGCTCTACCGGGAGCTCCGGGAGGCCGACGTCCTGGAGGACTCGGTCCTGGTGTTCGGTCAGATGAACGAGCCGCCGGGGGTGCGTTTCCGGGTGGGCCACACGGCGCTCACGATGGCGGAGTACTTTCGCGACGACCTGGGCCAGGACGTGCTCCTCCTGGTCGACAACATCTTCCGGTTCGTGCAGGCGGGCATGGAGGTGTCGGGGCTGATGGGGAAGCTCCCGTCGCGCCTGGGCTACCAGCCCACCCTCGCCACCGATCTGGCGGAGCTGGAGGAGCGGATCGCGAGCACGGAGCGCGCTGCCATCACCTCCGTGCAGGCCGTCTACGTTCCGGCCGACGATTTCACGGATCCGGCGATCACCCACACCTTCGACCACCTCTCCGCCTCGGTGGTCCTCTCCCGCAGCCGGGCGGGGCAGGGCTTCTATCCCGCCGTGGACCCCACCGAGTCGAGCTCGGACCTGCTGTCCCCCGGCGTGGTGGGGGACCGGCACTACCGCGTCGCCCGGCGCGTCCGGGAGACGCTGGCCCACTACGAGGAGCTCAAGGACATCATCTCCATGCTGGGCCTGGACGAGCTCTCGACCGAGGACCAGGAGATCGTCCGGAGGGCCCGCCGGCTCGACCGCTACCTGACGCAGCCCTTCACGGTCACCGAGCGGTTCACCGGTCACGCCGGCCGTTATGTCAGCCGTGAGGCCACCGTGGACGGGTGCGAGCGGATCCTGGACGGCGAGTTCGACGGGGTCGCCGAGAGCGCGCTGTACATGATCGGCGAGGTCGAGGAAGCCCGGGAGGAGGCGGCAGCGTGAAGCTCCACGTCTACGTTCCGACGGGCGACGTCCTCGAGGCCGAGGTCGAGAAGGTCGTGGCCGAGGGGGTCGAGGGCTCCGTGGGCATCCTGCCGCGCCACGTCGACTACGTGGAGGTCCTGGTGCCGGGCATCCTGCTCTTCGAGACCCCGCAGGGCGAGGAGCGGTTCGTGGCCGTCGATCGGGGGCTGCTGGTGAAGCGGGGAGACCGTGTGACCGTCTCGGTCCGCGATGCCGTGCCCGGCGACGAGCTGAGCTCGCTGCGTCGGACCGTACGCGAACGCTTCGAGCAGCTGGACCGGCGGGAGAAGCAGGCGCGTTCGGCCCTGGCGCAGCTGGAGGCCCGGTTCATACGGAACTTCCTGGAGCAGGCGGAGGGCCTCCGTGACCGACACTGAGAACAACCGACGGGAGCCGCTGGACGAGACCGTGGGCGACAAGGCCCGCCGCAAGATGGACGCGCGCAGGCAAGGGGACCGGGGGGTGTGGTTCGGACTGGGCATGTTCGGACTCGTCGGGTGGTCCGTGGCGGTTCCGACCCTGCTCGGGATCGGGATCGGGATGTTCCTGGATGCCCGCCTCACCGGCGGACCCGGCACCGTCTCCTGGACCCTGACGGGGCTCGTGGTGGGCATCCTGGTGGGCTGCGCCAATGCCTGGTACTGGGTGCGGCGCGAGAGTGACGGCCAGGGGGGGCGGGACCGGTGATCGCTGCGGCGACGGGCGGCGTGGCCGGAGTGGTTCTCGGCGGCCTCTACTTCGGTGGACTGTGGATCACCCTGAACCGGGCCCCGTCGGCGCGCCGTCCGGGGCTGCTGCTGGTGGGGAGCTACGCGCTCCGGCTCGCGGTCGCAGCGGTCGGTTTCGGGCTGCTCGCCTCCCTCGGGATCCTCCCCGCGGCGGCCGGGCTCGCGGGCTTTCTCGTGGTCCGGGGCGTGATGATCGGTCGATTGCGCCCGGATCCGGAAGGCGCCCCGGCTCCCCCGCCGCTCGCGAGGAAGGGCGAAGGAGCCCCGGACACCGAGAGGGAGGGCTGACGCCGTGCTCCCCGACCCCGATGCGGCGGTCCTGTGGGCCTGGGGTCCGCTCCAGGTGAACGTGACCCTCGCCATGACCTGGGCGCTGATGGCCGTCCTGGCGGCCGGGTCCTGGCTCGTGACCCGGCGGATCAGGGCGCGCGAGGAGCCGTCGCGCTGGCAGCTCCTGCTGGAGATGGTGGTCGCCCAGATGCGGTCCCAGGTACGGGAGGCCGGCGCCGAGGACCCGGACCCGTACCTGGCCTTCGTCGGAACGCTGTTCCTCTTCATCGCGGGAGCCTCCGTCCTGGGGATCGTCCCCGGCTACACGCCGCCCACGGTCTCCCTGTCCACCACCGGAGCGCTGGCGGCCACCGTCTTCGTGGCCATTCCGGCGTTCGCCATCGCGGCGCGTGGAGGGAAGGAGTACCTGCGGGATTACGTCCGACCGACGCCCCTCATGCTCCCGTTCCACGTGGTGGGGGAGTTCTCGCGCACCCTGGCCCTGGCCGTACGCCTGTTCGGCAACATCATGAGCGGACAGCTGATCGTCGGCATCGTCCTCTCCATCGTCCCCTTCCTGTTCCCGGCCGTCTTGCACGGATTCGGGCTGCTGATCGGGCTGATCCAGGCCTACGTGTTCGGGATGCTGGCCCTGGTCTACGTCCTCTCCGCCGTGCGGAGCCACAGGGCCCGGCGGCCGTCGGAGCAGGACGGTATCTTCTGAAAGAACATTAGATAAAACTGGTGAAATACATGGGTAGCATTGAGTTGATAGGAATAGTATCGATCGCCGTGGCAGGCCTCACGATCGCCGTCGGCACCATCGCTCCGGCCCTCGGCGAAGCCCGGGCCCTGGACCGGGCGCTGAATTCCATGGCCCAGCAGCCCGATCTGTCGAACAACATCACGCGCACGCTGTTCGTGGGGCTGGCGATGATCGAGTCGACGGCCATCTACTGCCTGGTGGTCGCGCTCATCCTCGTCTTCGCCAACCCCTTCTGGAACCACGTCGTGGCCGCCGCGGGCTGATCCGTGGAGATCGACTGGTTCACGTTCGGGGCGCAGGTCCTGAACTTCGTGATCCTCGTCTTCCTCCTGCGCCGGTTCCTGTACGAGCCCGTGACGGAGGCCATCGATCGCCGGGAGGAGCGGATCCGCCGCCGGCAGGAGGAGGCCGAGCGTCGGCGCCGCGAGGCCCGGCGGGAGGCCGAGTCGTACCGGGAGGAGCGGCGCGAGCTGGAGGCGGCTCGCGAGGAGAAGCTCCGCGAGGCCGAGCGGGAGGCCGAGCGCCTCCGTGAGAGGCTGGAGGAGGAGGCCCGGGAGGAGGCCGACGAATCCCGGGACCGGTGGCGGCGCGCCGTGGAGCGGGAGCGCGAGAGCCTCCTGGAGGAGCTGCAGGAGCGGATCGCGGACCACGCCCTGGCCACCACCCGGAGTCTCCTGCAGCAGCTGGCCGGGCGCGACCTGGAGAGGGAGGCCGTGCGGACGTTCGCCCGCCGGCTGTCCGGGCTGGACGAGGAGGAGGCGACGAGCTTCGTCGAGGCCGTTCGGGAGTCGGACGGCGAAGCGGGAGTGTACACCCGTTTCGAGCTGGACGCCGACTCCCGGGAAGTGCTCGGGGAGGCGGTGCAGGAGCGACTGGGGCCGGGACTCGACCTGGACTTCGACACCTCGGACGGGATCGTGCTGGGGGTGGAGCTTCGGGCGGGGGACCGAAAGATCGCGTGGAGCGCCGGCGATCGTCTCGACCTTGCCGAGCGGGAGGTCTCCGACCTCATCGAAGCCGACAGCCGGAGCCAGGAAGACACGTGACCTCGCTCGGCGAGGCCGTTCGGCGTCCGCTGGCGGCGATGGAGCGGGTCGTCACGGAGGCGGGACGCCGGCCGCGAGTACGCGAGTACGGAGTGGTCCGCTCCGTCGACTCGGACGTCGTTCGCGTATCGGGACTCTCCGGGGCCGGCCGCGACGAGCTGCTCCGTTTTCCGGGCGGTGAGGTGGGCCTGGCCTTCGACCTCGACCCGGGCGGGATCGGGGTCGTGCTCCTGGATTCGGCCCGGGGGGTCGAGGCCGGACAGGAAGTCCGCCGCACCGGGAGGCAGTTCGACGTGCCGGTGGGGGAGGAGCTCCTGGGACGAGTGGTGGACGGGGGCGGGCGTCCCCTGGACGACCGGGGCCCGGTGGGTGCCGCGCACCGACTCCCCGTGCATCGGGAAGCGCCTCCGATCATGAGCCGTGCCCCGGTGTCGGAGCCGCTGCAAACCGGCGTGAAGGCCGTGGACGCCCTGGTACCCGTGGGGCGCGGGCAGCGGGAGCTCGTGGTGGGTGACCGACAGACCGGCAAGACCACGCTGGCGGTGGACACGATCGTGAACCAGGCGACGTCCGGCGTGCCGTGCGTCTACTGCGCCCTGGGACAGCGGACTGCCGCGGTGGCTCGGGTCCTGGAGCACCTGCGGCAGTCGGGGGCCATGGAGAACAGCGTCGTCGTGGTGGCCGGCGGAGACGACCCCCCGGCGCTCCAGTACGTGGCCCCCTATGCGGCGACCTCCATGGCCGAGCACTTCACCGAGAACGGCCGTGACGTCCTCGTCGTCTACGACGACCTGACCCGTCACGCACGCGCTTACCGCGAGCTGTCCCTCCTGCTTCGGCGACCGCCGGCCCGTGAGGCGTTTCCGGGCGACGTGTTCCACGTCCAAGCCCGACTCCTGGAACGCGCCACCCGGCTCAGGGAGGAGGAGGGCGGCGGGTCCCTGACCGCGCTGCCCGTGGTGGAGACGGAAGCGCAGAACCTGTCGGCGTACATCCCCACGAACCTGATCTCCATCACCGACGGCCAGATCTACCTGTCCCCGGAGCTCTTCCGCCGGGGCATGCTGCCGGCGGTGGACGTGGAGCGCTCGGTCTCGCGGGTGGGGGGACGGGCGCAGCTCCCGGCCTATCGCGAGGTCGTGGCCGACCTGAAGCTGGCGTACTCGCAGTTCCTGGAGCTGGAAGTCTTCTCGCGCTTCTCAACCCAGCTGGACGAGGAGACGCGGGCGAAGCTGGAGAGGGGCAGGCGGGTGCGGGAGGTGCTCAAGCAGCGCGAGGGCGAGCCGGTCCCGCCCGCCGAGCAGGTGGCGGTCCTGCTGGCGGCCACGGCCGGCGCGCTGGACGAGGTCCCGCTGGAGGAGATCGGGGCCGCCGAGCGTCGCGTGCGCTCGGCGGTCCGCGACAAACTGCCCGATCTGTGCGAGCGCATCGAGGAGGGGGTGGAGCTGGCCGAGAACGACGTCGATCGCCTGCTGGAGGCCGTCCGGACGGCGGCGGCCCGGGGCTGAAGGGACCGCCATGGAGAGGAAGGAGCGGCTTCGGAAGCGGGTGGACGCGGCGGAGAGTCTGCATTCGATCGCCGGAGCCATGAAGGCCCTGGCCTCGGTCCGGATCCGGGGGTTCCGGGACGCCGTCGCCTCCCTGGAGGAGTATCGCGCCAGCCTGGAGCTCGGGTTCCAGGTGGCGCTACGGGACGTCCCCGGCGGGCGGCGGGCGGGACGCGCCGCGGCGGGCGCGCTCGTCGAGGAGCAGGAGGGGAGGCCGGCAGGCGTCGTGATCTTCGGGTCGGACCTGGGGCTCGTCGGTCAGTTCAACGAGCGGATCGCCTCGTTCGCCGCCGCCCGCCTCCGGGAACGGGACGATCCGGTGCGGGTGGCAGCGGTGGGCAGGCGGCTGGTGCCCCATCTGCGGAGCCACGGCGTGGAGCCGGCGACCGTCCTGCCGGTGGCCGCCGGCTCCTCCCGCCTTACGGGGCTCGCCCGTGAGCTCCTGCTCACCGTCGAGCGGTGGCGAGGCGAGGGAGCGGAGCGGGTGGCGGTCACGCACCACGCCTACCGCCGTGGAACCTCCTACGGGCCCCGCTGGCAGCTTCTCCTCCCCCTGGACCCGGCCTGGCTGGCCGAGCTCGTGGACCGGCCGTGGCCCACGCGGGTGATTCCCACGTACCGGGCTCCCTGGGAAACGCTGTTCGGCTTCCTCGTCCGCGAGCATCTCAACGTCTCCATGGTCCGGGCGGCGGCGGAGTCCCAGGCCTCCGAGCATGCGGGCCGGCTGGCCGCCATGGAGCGGGCCGAGAGCCGGATCGAGGAGCACGTGGGGCAGCTGCGGCAGGAGCTCAGGGACCGGCGACAGGAGGCGATCACCGAGGAGTTGATGGACCTGATGACCGGATACCGGGCGGCCGAGGAGGGAGAGGAGCGGCGCAGGGGCCGTCGCGAAGGCGAGCCGTGACCGGAGGCTCAGCCGCCGGTCTCGGCGATCACCCGCTCCCGCACGTCGTGCTCGTACTCGGCCAGCTCCCGCGATACCTCCACGGGGTAGGGCCGCTCGGCGGGCTCGACGCGTCCAATCCTCTCCGGCAGGCGCTCCAGCTCCAGGCGGCAGCGCTCGCGCGCCTCGTCCAGGTCGGTGCGCCCGGCCGACGTCCGCTCTCCGTCGTCCATGACGGTGCGGAGGAGCGGTCGGCCCTGCGGCGGTTCCTCGCCCTGCCGGGCGATCACGTCGCCCGCGTACTCGCCGTCCTCCTCGCGCCGGTAGACCTGCTTGGGCCCGGGGAGGATCTTCTTGCCGGTCGACAGCTTGAGGCGTCCCCGGCCGGCGTAGGCGGTGAGCTTGTAGGCCATGTCCAGGGAGGGCGCGTCCCGGGCGGTGCCCATCCGCGTCCCGACGCCGAAGCCGGTGATGGGAGCGTCCCTCTCCACGATCTCGGCGATCTCGTGCTCGTCCAGCCCCCCGGAGGCGAAGATCTCGATTTCCTCCAGGCCCGCCCGATCCAGGATCTCCCGTGCTTCGAAGGCCAGCTGGGCCAGGTCGCCGGAATCCAGGCGCACGGCCCGCACGCGGAAGTCGTCCCCGAGCTCCTGCCCCAGCTCCACGACCTTTCGGACGCCGTCCAGCGTGTCATAGGTGTCCACCAGGAGAACGGTGTCCGGGTACTCCTCCGCGAACGCCCGAAAGGCCTCCAGCTCGTCGTCGTGAGACTGCACGTAGCTGTGGGCCATGGTTCCGGTGATCGGTACGCCGTAGGCCTGTCCCGCCAGCACGTTGCTGGTGGCCGCGACCCCGGCGATGTGGTAGGCCCGGGCCCCCTTCATCCCTGCGTCGGTTCCGTGCATCCGCCGGAGGCCGAAGTCGACCACGGCCCGCTCGCCGGCCGCCTCCACGATCCGGGCGGCCTTGGACGCCAGGACGCTCTGGAAGTGCACCTGGTTCATGACGAACGTCTCCGCCAGCTGGGCCTCCGGCATCGGACCGGTGACCTCGAGCAGCGGCTCGTACGGGAAGACCGCCGTGCCCTCGGGCATGGCGCGGACGCGGCCCGTGAACTCGAAGTCGGCGAGCCAGTCCACGAACCCGCGGCTGAATTCCTCGCGACCGGCCAGGTACTCGAGCCCCTCCTCCGGGAAGCTCACCCTCTCGAGGTACCGGAGGGCGTCGTCGAGCCCGGCGGCCACGATGTAGTCGCGGGACTCGGGGAGGCGGCGGTAGTAGAGGCTGAACACCGCGTCCCGATCCATACCCTCGCGCCAGTAGGCCTGGAGCATCGTGAGCTCGTACAGATCCGTCAGGAGGGCGGCGTTCCGGTCGTCCACCCATGGGGTCGGCTCGTCCATGCTCACCTCGTATCGATGGCTCTCTCGGCCCGGCGTCGGAGATTCGGCCCGGGAGCGGGCGCGCACCTGGCGTCCGGGACGGCGATGGCGCTCGGGGCCATCCCGTGCAAACACGCTGCCGGGGTCCCGGGTAGATTGAGCCGGAGACGTGGGCGAGCAGCGAGAGTCGGTTCGGCCGGCCGGGAGTCCCCCGCCGGCGATTCGTCCCGACCGGGGACGGCGCAACAGACAACGGCTGGAGATCACCATGACGAGCGACGCGAGCACGAGGCGGACGGAATCCGAGTCGGAGACGGTGCTACGTCCCGGGGAGCTGGACGCCGTGATCTTCGACCTGGACGGCGTCCTGACCGATACGGCGGAGGCGCACTTCCGCGCCTGGAAGGAGACCTTCGACCGGTTCCTGGAGGAGCGTGCCGAGGAGCGCGGTACACCCGTCGAGCCCTTCACCCGCAACGACTACCGTCGTCACGTCGACGGGAAGCCCCGGTACGAGGGTGCGCGGGACTTTCTCCGGGCGCGGGGCATCGAGCTGCCGTTCGGGGACCCCGGGGACTCGCCCGGCGAGGAATCGGTGTGCGCCCTGGGGAACCGGAAGAACGAGCGCTATCGGAGCCGGCTCGAGGAGGGGGAGCTCGAGCCGTTCGCGAGCTCCGTGGATCTCGTCCGTCGGATTCGATCGGCGGGGGCGCCCACGGCGGTGGTGACGTCGAGCCGCAACGGGCGGCAGGTGCTGGACGCCTCCGGGATCGCGGAGCTGTTCGACGCGGTGGTGGACGGCACGGACCTGGCCGACGATCCGTCGCTGACGGGAAAGCCGGCTCCGGACCTCTTCCTCGAGGCCGCCCGCCGGGTCGACGCGGAGCCCGGACGGTCCGTCGTCGTCGAGGACTCCTCGGCGGGAGTCGAGGCCGGCCGGCGCGGCGACTTCGGGCTCGTCATCGGAGTCGCTCGCGACCGGGGGGGCGAGGACCTGGAGCGGGCGGGCGCGGATCTCGTGGTCAGGGACCTCGGCGGTGTTCCCGTGTCCTCGGGTCACGGCCGGCAGGCGAGCCGCGACCGGAGGGACGAGGAGCAAGAAGCTCCCGACGGGGCCGGCAGGGACCGGTGACGTCTCCGGGGAAGACCGGGGCCGCCATTCGGCGCCTGCCGTCGGCCCTGGAGAGGCGGGACGAGATAGCGGAGCGGATCGGAGATCGGACGCCGGCGCTCTTCCTGGACTACGACGGCACGCTCACGCCCATCGTCGAGGATCCCGCCGAGGCGGCGATTCCCGCGGAGACGCGCGACGTCCTCCGCACCATGGCAGAGGGGACGCCGGTTGCCGTGATCAGCGGCCGCGACCTGGACGAGGTGCGTCGGATGGTCGGGGTCGGGGGTCTCTGGTACGCCGGGAGCCACGGCTTCGACCTGGCGGGCCCGCAGGGCGACCGTGAGCAGAGAGCCACCGACGCAGTGCCGGCGCTGGACGAGGCCGAAGAGGAGCTCCGCCGAACCGTCGAGGCGGAATTCCCGGGCGCCCGGGTGGAGCGAAAGCGCTTCGCCCTGGCCGTCCACTACCGGACCATGGATCCGCAGCCGGTGCCGGACCTGCGCCGTCGGGTCGAACAGGTCGCCGCCGACCATCCGGAGCTGCGGGTCTCCGGCGGAAAGAAGATCTTCGAGGTTCGACCCGACGAGGACTGGGACAAGGGGCGCGCCGTCCTGTGGCTCTGGGACGTCCTGGATCTCCGCCCTGCCTCCCATCATGCGATCTACATCGGAGACGACGTCACGGACGAGGACGTGTTTCGGGTGCTGGGCGACCGGCTGCCGGGAACCGGGATCGTCGTCCGGGGCGAGGACGACGGCCGCGAGTCTCGCGCGGACTATTCACTGGCCGACCCGGGGGAAGTTCGCGCGTTCCTCGATCTCATCTCGACGGGGGGAGCAGAACGATGACGGGTGTCGGGGCGTCCGGCTCCACCCGGGCCGAGAGCCTGGTGGCCGACGACCTCTTCGCGTCCCGGAAGGTGCGGGAGAACCTGCGCGCGGCCACGGACGGCTGGTGCCTGGTCTACACGGGCTTCGATCCGGCGGCCGAGGGACTGCGGGAGGCCCTCTGCACCCTGGGCAACGGCCACTACTGCACGCGGGGCGCCGCTCCCGAGGCGCAGGCGGACGGGGTCCATTACCCGGGCACCTACCGGGCCGGCTGCTACGACCGCCTGGCCACGACGATCGCAGGCGAGACGGTCACCAACGAGAGCCTGGTGAATCTCCCGAACTGGCTGCCCCTGGACCTCAGGGTCCAGGACGGCCCGTGGCTCGACCTGGAGCGGCTGGAGATCCTCGACTACCGCCAGGAGCTGGATCTCAGGACGGGCGTCCTGACCCGGCGCCTTCGGTACCGGGACGACAGGGGACGCGAGACGGCAGTTCGCCAGCGACGCTTCGTCAGCATGGACAGGAGCCATCGGGCCGGGCTGGAGACCGAGGTCACCGCCGAGAACTGGTCCGGCGAGCTGGAGGTCCGGACCGGCCTGGACGCCCGGGTGGAGAACGCCGGCGTCGCGCGGTACCGGGAGCTGGAGGGCAGGCACCTCGTGCCGGCGGGCACGGACCTGCCGGACGAGGAGAGCATGCTCCTCCGGGCCCGAACCGTCCAGTCCCGGATCGGCGTGGCCGAGAGTGCCCGCTTCCGGATCCGGCGGGACGGCGAGCGCCTGGCGCCGGACCGTGACCGGGAGCGCCAGCCGGGCTACGTGGCCGACCGCCTCTCGATTCCGATCTCGGAGGGACAGTCGGCCACGCTCGAGAAGATGGTGACGCTGTTCACGGGCCGGGACCCCACGGTCGCCGAGGCCGGCGAGGCCGCGCGCCGGGAGCTGGAGCGCACCGCGAGCTTCGGCGAGGAGCTGGAGCGCCACCGACTGGCCTGGCGGCACCTCTGGCGACGCTTCGAGATCGGGACGGAGCTCGAGGGGCGGGGCGAGGACTGGACCAACTCGGTCCTCCGTCTTCACCTCTTCCATCTGCTCCAGACCGCATCGGAGCACACCAGGGACCTGGACACCGGCGTGCCTGCCCGGGGATGGCACGGCGAGGCGTACCGGGGACACATCTTCTGGGACGAGCTCTTCATCCTTCCGTTGCTCGACTTCCGGGCGCCGCAGGTGAGCCGGGAGCTCCTCCGCTACCGATACCGCCGGCTTCCCGAAGCGCGCCGATCGGCCCGGGAGGCCGGCTACGCCGGGGCGATGTTCCCGTGGCAGAGCGGCAGCGACGGACGCGAGGAGAGCCAGGAGTTCCACCTGAACCCGGAGTCCGGCCGGTGGATCCCGGACGAGACCCACCTGCAGCGGCACATCAACACCGCCATCCCGTTCAACGTCTGGCGGCACTACCGGGTCAGCGGTGACCTGGACTTTCTCGACGCCTTCGGTGCCGAGATCATGGCGGAGACGGCCCGCTTCTGGGCCAGCATCGCGGAGTACAGCGAGAAGCGGGGCCGCTACGAGATCCGCGGCGTGGTCGGTCCCGACGAGTACCACACCTCCTACCCGGACGCCGACGAGCCCGGGCTGGACAACAACGCCTACACGAACGTCATGGCCGCCTGGACGCTCTCACGGGCGGCAGAGGCCCTCGAGGAGCTTCCGGACTACCGTGCGGAGGAGCTGCGGGAGCGGCTGGAGATCGACGATGCCGAGCTGGAGCTGTGGGACGAGGTTAGCCGCAGGATGTTCGTGCCGTTCCACGGCGAGGGGAACAGGATCATCAGCCAGTTCGAGCGCTACGAGGAGCTCGAGGAGTTCGACTGGGAGGAATACCGCGAGCGCTACGACGACATCCAGAGGCTGGACCGCATCCTGGAGGCGGAGGGCGATACCCCGAATCGATACAGGGCATCGAAGCAGGCCGACGTCCTGATGCTCTTCTACCTCTTCTCGGCCGAGCAGCTGACGGAGCTCTTCGCACGGCTCGGCTACGACTTCGATCCGGAGTGGATCCCGCGGAACGTCGAGTACTACATGGAGCGAACCTCCCACGGCTCCACGCTCAGCGGGGTCGTCCACTCGTGGGTCCTCTCCCGGACGGACCGGGAGCGCTCCTGGCGCTTCTTCTGCGAGAGTCTGGTCAGCGACGTGGGCGACATCCAGGGTGGGACGACGCCGGAGGGGATCCACCTGGGGGCCATGGCCGGGACCGTGGACCTGCTGCAGCGGTGCTACTCCGGGCTGGAGCTCCGCGGCGAGCGGCTGTACTTCGATCCTCAGCTGCCGAAGGAGCTGGAAGAGATCTCCTTCCGGATTCGGTTCCGGGGACACTGGCTCGACGTCACGGCCACCTCCGGACGCCTTCGGGTCGAGGCCGGGCCGGGAACGGCACCGCCTGTGACCGTGGGGGTGGCGGACGGCAGCGAGACCGAGATCGGACCGGACGGGTGGCACGAGTTCGAGCTGTGACGGTCCGGTCAGCGTGACAGGGGCGGCGGCCGGCCGCGGCGGAGCGGACGATCGGGCCACATGGCACGCTCTGACGGCGGCGGAGGTCGCCGATCGCCTGGACACCGACCCGGACGCGGGACTCCGGGCCGACGAAGCGAGCCGACGGAGGCGGGAGCAGGGGCCCAACCGGATACGAAGCGGCGAGGAGATCTCGCCGCTGGCGATCTTCGCCGATCAGTTTCGTGACTTCCTGATCTACCTCCTGGTCCTGGCGGCCGTCCTCTCCGTGGCGGTGGGCTTCATGCCCGACGCCGACCCGAACTGGATCGACGCCGGCCTCATCCTGGCCATCCTCCTGGCCAACGGCGTGTTCGGGTTCGTACAGGACTACCGGGCCGAGCGGGCCATCCGCGCCCTCCAGGAGCTGGCCACCCCCGACGCGGACGTGGTCCGCGGCGGCCAGCGCCGGACGGTGGACGCCGAGGCCCTGGTGGTGGGCGACGTCGTGGTTGTGGAGCAGGGCGATGTCGTGCCGGCCGACGTGCGTCTGGTGGAGGCGGCCAGCATGGAGACGCAGGAGGCCGCGCTCACCGGCGAGAGCAGCTCCGTGGCCAAGGGGCTCGAGGCGGTGGACGAGGGGACGCCCCTGGCCGAGCGGCGCGGCATGGCCTTCATGAACACGAGCGTCGTGCGCGGAAAGGGTCGGGGCGTGGTGGTGGCCACGGGCATGGACACGGAGATGGGAAGCATCGCCGCCCGAATCCAGGAGGCGGACCAGGATCAGACCCCGTTCCAGCAGGAGGTGGACGTTCTGGGCCGGCGCATCGGATATGGCGTCCTCGGCCTGATCGTGCTCGTGGCGGGACTCCAGCTCACCTTCACCGAGGCGGACGCCATCGCGGTGCTCCTCGTGGCCGTGACGCTCGCCGTGGCGGCGGTTCCGGAGGGATTGCCGGCGGTGGTGACGCTGACCCTGGCACTGGGGTCCCGCCGGATGCTCGACCGCAACGCCCTCGTCCGGCGGCTGCCGGTGGTCGAGAGCCTGGGATCGGTGGACGTGATCGTCACCGACAAGACGGGGACGATCACCGAGAATCAGATGACGGTGCGGCGGGTCCGGGCCGGCGGTGAGACGTGGGAGGTCACGGGATCCGGCACGGATCCGGAGGGGCAGTTCCGCCCGGTCGACGGTGACGACGGCTCGCCGGACCCTGCCGTGCTCGAGCCCATTCTCCGCTGCGGGGCCGAGTGCAACGACTCGATGCCGGCCCCGGACGATCAGGAGGAGGACTACCTCGGGGATCCGACGGAAGTGGCGCTCCGGGTGTCGGCGGCGAAGGCGGGGATCGAGGGAGGATCGGACCGGCTGCGCGAGGTCCCGTTCTCCTCGGAGCGGAAGCGGATGACCGTGGTCACCGACGGAGAGCCGCCGGTGGCGTGGATGAAGGGAGCGCCCGAGGTGGTCCTCGAGCGCTGCGACCGGATCCTGGAAGACGGTGAGGAGACGGATCTCTCCGAGGACCGGCGGGCGGAGATACTGGAGCGGAACCGTGAGCTCGCCGGGGAGGCCTACCGGGTGCTCGGCTTCGCGCGCCGCGAGCTGGAGGGGGACTCCCAGGGGCCGTCCGACGACGAGCTCGAATCCGGCCTCACGTTTCTCGGCCTGCAGGCCATGATCGATCCTCCGCGGCCGGAAGTCGCCGAGGCGGTAAAGGATTGCCGGAAGGCCGGGATCCGGGTGGTCATGGCCACCGGCGATAATCTGGAGACCGGGAAGGCGGTGGGAGAGGAGGTAGGCTTCGACCCCGAGGGGGCGCTCACCGGCGCCGACGTGGAGGCGATGGAGGACGAGGAGCTGCGGGCGAAGGCCGAGTCGGTCGAGGTGTTCGCCCGGGTCTCGCCCGAGCACAAGGTGCGGCTGCTGGAGGCCCTGCAGAACAGGGGACACCGGGTGGCCATGACTGGAGACGGCGTCAACGACGCCCCCGCCGTCCGGAACGCCGACGTGGGAATCTCAATGGGGATCAGGGGCACCGATGTGACCAGGGAGGCGTCGGACATGGTGCTCCGGGATGACAACTTCGCCACGATCAGGGACGCCGTGGCCGAAGGGCGGACGATCTTCGACAACATCCGGAAGTTCGTCAACTTCCTGCTCTCGGCGAACGCCGGCGAGGTCCTGGCCGTCTTCTTTGGCGTCCTGGTCGGCGGCGCGCTCTTCCCGGAGCGCTTCGCCGCCCGCTCCGAGGCGCTGGTCCTGACGCCGGTCATGCTGCTGTGGATCAACCTGGTCACGGACGGGCTCCCCGCGCTGGCGCTCGGCGTGGATCCACGGACCCCGGGGATCATGGATCGTCCTCCACGTCCGTCGGAGGAGGGCGTCATCGGAGGCCGTGTCCTGGCCTCCGTGCTCGCGCTGGGCGCCGCGATCACGGTCGTGGGACTCGTCCTCTTCTTCCGGGGGCTCGAGGCCACCGGGGACCTGGTCCTGGCTCAGACTCTCCTCTTCACCTTCCTGGTGACGATCGAGATGGTGATCATACAGGTCATTCGGGGGCGCTACGGCCTCGGACCGCTCTCCAACCGGTGGCTGGTGGCAGCGGTGACATCGTCGATTGGGCTCCAGCTGCTGGTGCTCTACTCTCCGCTGCAGGAGTTCTTCCGCGTGCGAGCGCTCTCGATCGGACAGTGGGGATGGATCGGGCTGGCCGCGGCGGCGTTCACGCTCCTCGCCGTGGCAGCCTCGCGCACGCTGTCCCGCTTCCTTCCGGAACGGACCGCGGCTCGGCAGCGGAGGGGCGGCTGAGCGGGACGACGACCGAAATGCGGTCGCCGGCCGTTCTGTACGGGTCGTTCCTTCGTCCGCCGCCGCCTCCCTCGCCCGGGTGGTGGGCGGGCGTCCAGCAGATGGCGGCGAGGTCCGCGGGAGACGTCCCCCTCAGCCTCCGGAGCCCGCGGCCAGGTTGTACAGCCACGCCAGGAGCCAGCCGCCGACGGCGCCGTCCACGAGGCCGTACAGGGTCGCCGTCAGGACCGCGCCGAAGCCGCCGGGGCCCTCGTAACCCGGATAGACGGAGGCGACCACCTCCAGGGCCGAGGCGGCGTAGCCGGGAAACGCCTGGTTCAGCAGTCCGAAGAAGAACAGCGCGCCGCCCGTGAGGAGCGCGCCCGCAACGGCCAGTGCCCGGGAATCGAGTCGCATCGTGTTCTCCCTGTGGGATTCGAGGATATCACGGCTCGTCGTCCGCGCGCCGGTCTGCGTCCCGCAGCGTCGGATCGCCCTGAGACGAGGCGCTGGCCCGGAAGGTCCCGAGCGATACCCGGTCGAGGAGGCGCTCTCCCTCGGAGACCTCGCCTCCCGGGACGCCGGGCTCCAGGACCAGCCGCGCGGTCTCGATCAGGGAAAGGCATACCACGAACAGGATCGGGCCGATCAGGATCCCGACGGCCCCGAAGACGAAAATCGCTCCCAGCACGCTGAAGAGCACGATGAGCGGGTGGAGCTGCGCCCGGCCGCTGACCAGGATGGCGCGGAGGACGTTGTCGATGGTGCTCACGACCAGGGTTCCGACGGCCAGCAGGGCGAGCCCCTCGCCGATCCGTCCCCGGTAGAGGAGGATCAGGCCCGCGGGGACCCAGATGAAGGGAGCGCCCACGATGGGCAGGAGGGCGAAGACCGCTACCACCGTGCCCCACAGCACCGGGGCCGGGACGCCGACGATCCAGAACGCCAGGCCGACCAGCAGCCCCTGGACCAGGGCCACGACCACGTTTCCGTACATCGTCGCGTAGGTGACTTCCAGGGAGCGCTGGAGCAGGCGCTCGGTGTACCCCGGATCCAGGGGGATGAGCCAGCGGCCCATCTTGACGATACCGCGCCCGTCGCGCAGGAGGTAGAAGATGGTGAACAGTGCGATTCCGCCCTGCAGGAACCAGCCCCCGAGCCCGGACAGGAAGCTCAGGGTGCGGTCCGCCAGAAGGCTCGGCACCTGCTCCATCTGCTGTCCGAGCTGAGCGGAGACTTCCTCCGGCTCCAGGCCCAGGTAACCGCCGGCGCTCTCGAGCCAGCGCCGCAGAGCGCTGTCCGGGGCGAGCAGCCCCGACATCTGCAGGCTGACCTGCTGGATGCCCGACCGCAGCTCGTCCACCAGGACCAGAGAGAGAGCGACCAGGGGGATGAGGATCGCGAAGAAGAGCACCGTGGTGCCCACCAGCGCCGCCACGTCCCGATGGCCGATCCACTCCTCCAGCCGCTCGTACGCGGGATACACCAGCGCGGCGAGGGTGGCGCTGGTGAGCAGCGCCGGCGCGAACGGCCAGAGCAGCAAGACGAGCAGATAGGCGGCGCCGAGGCCGAGGGCCAGGATCACGATCTGCCGTGCTCCGACGACGCCCGCTCGGGCACCGTCAGCCGTGTCGGGCCCCGGCCGATCGGGGGCGTCCCTCAACGCGCTAACCCAGCGCCACGTCGAGGTAGAGCATGACCATGATCCCCAGCATGGTGCCGAAGGTCGCCACGCGGGCATGTCCCTTCCGGTGCGTCTCGGGGATGATCTCGTTGCTGATCACGTACAGCATGGCCCCCGCTGCGAACCCCATGGCATACGGGAGGACAGGCTCCGCGAACTCCACGGCCCACGCCCCGCCCACGGCCAGGGGAATCTCCACGAGTCCGGCCCGGATTCCCACGAACGCCGCGTAGAAGGCGGCGCCGAAGCCCACGGTCAGGGCGGAGGCCGCGACGGCCAGCCCCTCGGGGATGTTCTGGATGCCGATGGCCAGCATGAGTGGAAGGGCGTTTGACAGGTCTCCCGAACCGAAGCCCACGCCCACGGCCAGGCCCTCCGGGGCGTTGTGGAGGGTGATGGCGAAGATGAAGAGCCACACGGCCCGGAGACGCTCGGTGTCCGCACCCTCGCGGCCCTTCACCATGTGCAGGTGGGGGACGTAACGGTCGCCCAGGTAGAGGAAGAGGGCCCCCAGCGACATGCCGACCAGGACGCTCACGATGCCGCCCTCCTCGACGCCGGGAATGATGAGGCTCGTGTAGGAGGCAGTGAGCATGACGCCGGCGCCGAACCCGAGCGCCGTGTCCAGGAACCGCTCCGAGGGTTCGCGCCAGACCACGATGGCCAGGGCGCCGATCGTGTTCAACAGGGTGATCACCAGTCCGCCCACCAGGCCCTGGACCACCGGGTTCGAGCCCGATAGACGGAGGAACAGCTCCTGGAACCAGCCGGGGTCCATCGCTCACGGCTCCCGTTCCACGGGGGATCCCGGCGGGCGGAGCCCCCGTCCCGCCGGTCCCGGTGGACACGTCATCCCGCCAGTCCGTACTGCGACACCGACTTCATCAGGTCCGTGGTCGTCGCCACGCCGACGAGGCGGTCGTCGTCGATTACCAGCAGACGATGGATGCCGGCGCGCAGCATGTACTCGGCCGCGTCCCGAACGGGGGTATCGGGCGACATGGCGCAGAGGGTTCGTGTCATGACGTCGGATGCCGTGTAGCGATCCATGGGCCCGCCGGTCCGGTCGGCCTCGGCCTCGCCCCCGATGCTTTCGCCCCGGAGCCTGTCCTGCTCCTCCCACAGGCGGACGAAGTACGCCGCCGGTGGCTCCTCGCCCTCCTCCCACAGCCCGGTTCCGGGCTGGTCCTCGAATCCGAGCTGACTCCCGGGCTCCAGCGGCGGACCGCCGCCCTCGGTGGAGGAGTCGAACTGGAGGAGGTCCGTGGCGGAGACCACTCCCACCACCTCCTCGCCGGACACCACGGGTACCCCCGATATGTGCTCCGAGCTCAACAGCTCGGCGACCTCCCGCAGGGTGGCGTCCGGCGACACCGTGATCACGTTCACGGTCATGATGTCGTGCAGGGTGACCATCCTCTGCCTCTCTCCTTGAGGTGCAAGCGTCGAACGATGGGCGCCGCCAGTGGCACGATACGACCGCCGCCGGGCTCCCTTCAACGCCGCCAAGATAGAGACTCACCGCCCCCGTGGCCGTCCTCGACCTGTTGCTCGGCGGTGTGGGGAGATTCCCGACGTTGCGAGCTACGGCCTCCCGACGTGCCTCTCCGCGACAACCGGACAGACGGCCCGGCACCCCGGGTCTAGCTTTCCGGTCTCGAATCCCGGCCCGAGGAGTCGGGCCGAACAGACATCCCGATCGACAACCGACAGGACCTGGAAGGAAGATCATGGGACGCGCGGAAGGCAAGGTCGCCCTGGTGACGGGCGCAGCACACGGCATCGGCAGATCGACGGCGATCCTCCTGGCACGGGAGGGGGCGAAGGTGGCCGTCACCGACGTGGACACGGAGGCGTCGCGCGACGTGGTGCGGGAGATCGAGGGAGTCGTGGGCACCGCCCACGCGTGGGAGCTCGACGTTTCCGACGAGGAGCAGGTACGCCGGGTCACCGACGAGGTGGTGGACCACTTCGGCGGCCTCGACGTCCTGGTCAACAACGCCGGCATCTCCGGTGCCGACCGGCCGACCCACGAGCTGAGCCTGGAGGAATGGGAGGAGGTACAGGCCGTGAACACCCGCGGTGTATTCCTGTGCACCAGGGAAGCGATCCCCCACATGAAGGATGCGGGCGGCGGCAGCATCGTGAACCTGTCCTCCATATACGGCATCGTCAGCGCCCCGGACATTCCGTCCTATCACGCCTCCAAGGGCGCCGTCCGGATGATGACCAAGACCGACGCGCTGTTCTACGCGGAGGACGGGATCCGGGTGAACTCCGTACACCCCGGCTTCATCTGGACACCGCTCGTGGAGGACTACTTGGAGAGCCAGGGCGACGTGGAGGAGGGTCGGCGGCAGCTCGCCGAGCTCCACCCGCTCGGCCGGGTCGGCGAGCCCGAGGAGATCGCCCAGGGCATCCTCTTCCTGGCCTCCGACGAGTCGAGCTTCATGACCGGCTCGGAGCTGGTGATCGACGGGGGCTATACGGCCCGATAGAGCGAGCGCGTGACGACATTCCTCTGGATCCTGTCCGGCGGCGTGCTGATGAGCGTGATCGCGCTGGTGGGCAGCACGACGCTCCTCCTGCGCGAGGACACGCTCCGTCGCCTCCTCCTGCCCCTGGTGGCCTTCGCCGCCGGCTCACTCCTGGGGGGAGCCTTCTTCCACATGCTCCCGTCGGCCCTGGGGGAGATGGGTGACCCGACGCTGGTCTTCGCCTGGCTCCTGGCCGGCTTCCTGATCTTCTTCATGATCGAGCAGTTCCTGCACTGGCACCACTGCCATCGGGACGTGGCCGAGTGCCGGGAGCCGCTCACCTACCTGATCCTGCTGGGCGACGGCCTCCATAACTTCATGGGGGGACTGGCGGTGGCCAGCGCCTTCCTCGTCGACGTGCGGCTCGGCGTCACAACCTGGGTGGCGGCCGCGGCCCACGAGGTTCCCCAGGAGCTCGGTGACTTCGCGGTGCTCGTTCACGGTGGCTGGACGGCGCGTCGGGCTCTCTTCTTCAACCTTCTCTCCGGGCTCACCTTCCTGGTCGGGGCCCTGGCGGCCTACGTTGCCTCGCACCAGCTCGAGGTCGACTTCCTGCTGCCCCTGGCGGCGGGCAACTTCGTCTACATAGCCGCCTCCGACCTGGTGCCCGAGGTGAACAGGAACGAGACGATCCGTCACAACCTGCTCCACCTCGCCGCCTTCTCCGCGGGACTCGGTCTTCTCCTCGCGCTCCGGGTGGGACTGCACTGATTCCGTTTTCCCCACACGCCGGATGGGGGATTCTCCGACTTCCCTCGATCGAGCGCGCAGGTAACATATTGGGGAAGCCGTAACAGCAGCTTCACGGGCGACGCCGGGCCGGACGATTTTCGGACGGAGACCGCACTCCCCCCCACAGCCGCGGAGACGCGGACCATGAAGAAGACCGTGAGAGGAATGGCGCTGGGCAACAGCAAGAAGAGGGCGGCCTACCGCGAGCGCCGTCGGGCGCAGCTTCGGGAGTGGTCGGCCAGGCTCGATGTGTGGCAGGCCCGGTCGCGGAAGGCGAAGGCCGGCGTCAAGATTCGCTACTACGAGGGACTGGACGAGCTCCAAAACGCTCTCGACAGGATGCGGCATCGGGTCGACGAGCTGGAGCGGGCGGGCGAGGACGCCTGGAACGAGCTCAGGGACGGCGTGGATGAGGCGGCCGCCGAGGCGAAGGAAATCGTGGGCCGCGTCTCGGGCCGATTGGACCGGTGACGGCAGCGGGCCGAGTGGCGGCGGTCGCGGCGGCCGGAGTGATCGTGCTCGCGGTGTCGGGCAGCCCGGGCGCAACGGCCCAGGAGGCCGCCCCGCGGGAGCCGCCGCCCGAGGAACTGGGCGACGTGGTGCGGGAGGTCGAGCGCCTGGATGCGCTCCGCTCCGGGTTGGCCCGGAGTTTTTCGGGGAGCGGGGGCGACGTGGACCGCGGGACCTTTCGAAACGTCTGTCAGCCCGTGGGCAAGGAGCTGAAGAGCGTGGCGGCGGAGAACGGGTGGATGGTGTCGCAGATGGCGGTACGGTACCGGAACCCGGCGCACCGGGCCGACTCCATGGCCCGCGCGGTCATGGAGAAGATGGATACGCACCGGGAGCTCATGGGCACCTGGCGAAGGACGCGGATGAACGGCCGTGAGGGTGTGCGCTATTTCCGTCGCATCACCGTGGAGCGGGCCTGCCTGGCGTGCCACGGGGCGAAGGAGGACCGACCCGCCTTCGTGAAGGAGGACTACCCGGAGGATCGAGCCCACGGCTTCGAGGTCGGCGACCTGCGGGGCGTGTACTCCGTCTTCGTTCCGGAGAAGAACGGCGCGAACACATCGGAGGATACCGGGAGGAAGTGAGACCGGAATGGCGGCGCACGCGAGCGGCGCATCATCGGCCGAGGAGCACTCCGGCGGCCTGGCGTGGGAGGGCTTCGTGGCGGGGCTCGTCGGCTACGTCACCATCGTCGTGCTCTACGCGGCAGGGAATCTCATCGGCGGCGAGTGGATCCTGCACACTCCAGCTCTGCTGGGGAGCGCGCTCCTGGGCCGTCCGGTCCAGGACGCCGGTCCGTGGCTCGGGCCCGCGCCGATCTTCGTCTACAACGGGCTCCATCTGCTCGCGTTTCTGGCGATCGGCTACGCCGCGGCGTGGGTGACGCGGGAGATCGAGTTGCATCCGGCGGCGTGGTACGTGTTCTTCTTTCTCTTCATAATGATGTTCGTGTTGAGCCTGGTGGTCGTGTTCGCGGTGGCGGTACCGGTGCTCGACGCTTTCCCGACGGCCTCCGTGGTGTGGGCCAATCTGGCGGCGGCCGTGGCGATGGGCACGTACCTGGCCCGCCGGCACCGGGGACTGCTGGAGAAGGTGGAGCGCAAGGGGGATCCGGAGGCGCGCTGAGGCGCGATCGCCGGGTGCCGAACGGCACGCGGCCGGGGACGGCCGGGAAGAGTTCCCCGGCGTGTCTCGGCGAGGCAACGAGAGTGGGAACGAACGGCGGAGGGGGCACGATGAAGGACCAGGCAGCGCAGGACATCATGACGTCACCCGCGGTCACCGTGAGCCGGGAAGCGAGCCTCGAGGAGGCGGCGGACGCGATGCTCGACCGCGAGGTCGGCTCACTCGTGGTCGTCGACGAGAGCGGCCAGGCGGTGGGGATCATCACCGACAGCGACTTCTCGGCGAAGCCCGCCCACATCCCGTTCTCCACCTTCCGGTCGCGGAAGCTTCTGGGCGAGTGGCTCGGCGAGGAGAACGCCGAGGACATCTACGACGAAGCTCGGAGCCGGTCCGTGGAGGAGGTCATGTCCAGCCCGCTCCACTCGGTCGAGCTCTCCTCGACCGTCGACCGCATCCTGGAGACCATGCTGGAACGCGACGTGAAGCACGTGCCCATCCTGGACGAGGGAGGGCGACCGGTGGGAATGGTCGCACGACACGACCTGCTGAAGATGGTGGCCTCGTCGCGCGGCCTGATCTCGCGCTAGGCCAGATACAGGGATAGGTCAGGAACCGTCAGGAATCCTCTCCGGAGACGGCCCTCTTCCGAGTCTCCAGCTCCTCCTCCAGGCTCTCGCACACGATCTCGCAGAGCTCGAAGATGGCCCGGTCGGTGAGACGGTAGTGCGTGTGGAGCCCCTCCTTGCGTCGGCTCACCAGGTCGTGGCGCCGGAGCATCCCCAGGTGCTTGGAGACGTTGGCCTGGCTGGTCTCCGCGGCGTCGGCGAGATCGGAGACCGTTCGCTCGCCCCTGCGGAGGGCGTTCAGGATCCGGAGCCGGGTGGGCTCCGAGAGCACCTTGAACCGGGTGGCCACCAGCTCCAGGGCCTCGTCGGTGAACCGCCGGGGCGAGCGGTCTCCGCCCCCTTCCGGGACTTCGGCATCGTCTGCGGCGAGCGGCTCGTTCATCAGGGCTCGGGGGCCGGTGCTCGATGGCTGTTCGGGGCGTATGGCCTCACCTTCATACTCGATCGGCGGTCGCCCGTGCCCGCCGAACGACTGCAGCTTCGGGCCTGAAGGGGGACTCCGACCCGCATGCCGGTTCTCGACGTCTTCCTGTTCGCCATGCTGACCGCCGTGGCCACGGGCCTCGGCGCGCTTCCCTTTGTTCTGGTCGAGGAGCCGTCGCGCACATGGCTCGGCATCTCGAACGCCCTGGCCGCCGGGCTCATGGGGGCGGCCAGCGCGGGCCTGATCTACGAGGGCTTCAACTACGGGATCCTGCGCGTGGCACTGGGCTTCGTGGTGGGCGTCGCGTTCATCGCCGTGAGTCACAATTACCTGGAGGGACGGGAGAACCTCCGCGTCGGACGCCTTCAGGGAGCCGACGCCCTGGCCGCGTTCATGATGGTGGGCGTCATGACGGTCCACTCCTTCACCGAGGGCGTCGGCGTCGGCGTCTCCTTCGGGGGCGGGGAGGCGCTGGGCGTGTTCATCACCATCGCCATCGCGGTGCACAACATTCCCGAGGGCCTGGCCATCAGCCTGGTGCTGGTCCCCCGGGGCGAGTCGGTCTGGCGCGCCGCCGCGTGGAGCGTGTTCTCCAGCCTGCCCCAGCCCCTGCTGGCCGTGCCGGCTTATCTCTTCGTGGAGACCTTCGAGCCGTTCCTGCCGGTGGGGCTGGGCTTCGCGGCCGGCGCCATGATCTGGATGGTGCTGGCCGAGCTGATCCCGGAAGCCCTGGAGGACACCTCCTCGGATACGGTGGCCGCCACCGCCAGCCTGGCGATCATCGCCATGCTGGTCTTCCAGGTGCTGCTCCGCTGACGATCGGATTGAAACGGCCTGTCGTGGTCTCGGCCCCGCGTGGGGAGCCTCCCCACGTCGCGCTCCGGCGTTCTCCGACGCCCCTCGGCGGCGTTCCCCGGACAGACGGCAACCGTGATCGGACCTAAACTCGACGTGACCGTGTGAAATTTGGGACCTGCATGATCGCGGGATTTCGGGCGCGCTGGCACTCGGGCGCCGGCTCGAACCGCCCCCGCCCGAACCGACCACGTCCTTCAGGAGAGGATGAATGCGTGACGCCGTTCCGATCGGCCGCTGAATTCGCTCGCCTGATCGACGGTCGGCAGGCCGGCGGGACGGATTCCTCCGGCTCGACGCCGGGAGCCGAAGGCCGGACGGCTGACTCCGGCGACCTGGACGGGAGCTGAAGCATGCGAATGACGCGAACCTCACGTTACGCGATTCGAGCCGTGGTCGAGCTGGCCCGACACGGCGGCGACCGGGTCTCGGCGGAGACCCTCTCCCGCGACCTGGAGCTGCCGGAGAACTACCTGTCGAAGACCCTCCACGCGCTGGCCCAGGACGGTCTCCTGGACTCCAACCGTGGCCCCGGAGGCGGCTATCGCCTGGCCGTGCCCGCGGAGGAGCTTCCCCTGATTCGGGTCATCGAGAGCTTCGAGACCCTGGACGCCAGCGAGGAATGCGTCCTCGGACGGGAGGAGTGCAGCGAGGAGAACCCCTGTCCCGTGCACAGCGAGTGGAAGGAGGTCGCCGCCCCCATCGTGAAGTTCTTCCGCCGGACCACGGTGGGAGAGGCCGCGGGCGACGAAGTGGGGAACCCCCCCACAGGCGTCTTCGACTAGCTCCCTACAGACGCCTCCCGCGACGGGGGCGACCTTGACACTGATCAAAATAACGACCGTCGCATGAGGTATTCACCGGCGACACAGAGACGGACCGGAATTCGAGATGGCTGCTTCCTCGGCGAAGCCCTGGAGGTGGTTGTCCGACGCAGAGAGAGCGGGCTTGGGGCCCGCGCCACACCACAGGAGGAAGACGAACGATGATCGGGAAGCATCGATGGAAGCTCGGGGCGACAGCCGCGGCGATCGTGGCTGCGCTGGGATACTTCGCGGCCTGCGGAGGCGGGAGCCAGAGTCAGGGCGCCGACGTGGGGCAGATCGCCCAGGATCGGGGCCTGAGCCAGGAGGACATCGCCCGTGCGGTGAAGACCTACGTGCCGACGGGACAGATGGACGAGTACCTGCTCATGTCCTCCGGTGGTCACTCCGGACAGGTCATGGTCTTCGGCGTCCCGTCCATGCGGCTCCTCAAGGTGATCGGCGTCTTCACGCCGGAGCCGTGGCAGGGATACGGCCTCGGGGCTGAGGAGACGCACGCGGTCCTGGACCAGGGGCGGATGCTCGAGAAGGACATCGGCTGGGGCGACACCCATCACCCGGCCCTGTCGGAGACGGACAGCGACTACGACGGGGAGTACCTGTTCATCAACGACAAGGCGAATCCGCGGATCGCGGTCATCGACCTGCGTGACTTCGAGACCAAGCAGATCGTCACCGATCCGCTCCTCACCTCCAACCACGGCGCGGCTTTCGTCACGCCGAACACCGAGTACGTGGTGGAGGGGAGCCAGTACGCCGGCACGCTGGACGGCACGTACGCGTCGCTGGACGACTACCAGGAGCGGTACCGGGGCGCGGTCACCTTCTTCAAGTTCGACCGCGACGCCGGCCGCATCGACGTGGATCGGTCCTTCACGATCGAGCTCCCGCCCTACATGCAGGACCTCTCGGACGCGGGGAAAGGCCCCTCGCACGGGTGGGCGTTCATCAACTCCTTCAACACGGAGATGGCCACCGGCGGCATCGGCAAGGGCAACCCGCCCTTCGAGGCCGGCACCGCGGCCAATGACATGGATTACCTGCACGTGATCAACTGGGAGAAGGCCGCGA
>CAZFDK010000005.1:0-103252 GCA_964518305.1 uncultured Gemmatimonadota bacterium
GGCACGGTGGCCGTGCTTCCCTTCCAGGTCTCGGGCGCTGGGGCGGAGGAGTGGCAGGACGGGATGGTGACGATGCTGACGCCCGGACTCGACGGCGCGGCCGGACTGAGGGCGATCTCCGACCGGACGGTATTCGCCGCCTGGACGCAGCAGGGGCAGGTTGACCGGGGCGCGAGTACTCAAGAAGCAATCGCGGTCGCCCGACAGGTGGGGGCCGAGTACGCGGTTGTCGGATCAGCCGTTCGGTTGCAGGACGAGCTCCGCTTTACGGCATCAGTGCACGACAGCCGGTCCGGCGCTCGGCTCGGACAGGTGGGGATTCGGGGATCCCCGGACAGCGTTCCCGCACTCGCGGACCGGCTCGCCCGGAGGGCGCTGACCGTTCTGCTCGGGGAGAGCAGCGAAGAGTTCCGGTCCCGCAACCTGGCCAGCATCACCACCCACTCCCTGCCGGCGCTCAAGTTCTACCTGGCGGGTGAGCGGCATTTCCGGGCCGGAGAGTACGAAGACGCCGTCGAGGAATACGAGTCCGCGGTCGCCGAAGACAGCGCCTTCGCCCTGGCCTATGGGAGGCTCGCCACCGCCTACGGGTGGCTGGACCAGTTCGATGCGGCAGTGCGGTACCAGCGGCGGGCGTACGAGCTTTCCGAGAACCTGCCGCCACGCGAGCAGGCCCGAGTGCGGGCTGGCCATCTGCGATACGAGGGACGCGCGGAGGCGGCCGTGGATACGCTTCAGCGGGCCCTCGATCGGTATCCCGATGATCCGGCGCTCTGGTACGACTTCGGTGAGGTCCTGACTCACGGATACGTACCTCCCGGATGGCCCCGGGCAGAGGAGGCGTTCCGGCGCGCCATCGAGCTGAACCCCGAAGTGGCGGCGTACCACCATCATTTCGTGGACCTCGGCTTCGCTCTGCACCGCGACAGTGCTCTCGTGGCAGAGAGGATCGCCGCTCATCCCGGCGGTCCGATAATGGAACTCCACCAGCTCGCCTGGAACCTCGTCTTCGGGGGAGAGGAGCGCCGGGAGCGAACGTGGGCGCGTATCGATACGGCGTCCTCGATTGCTCACCCGAGACAGCTTGCCGAGTGGACGTTCCTGCATCCTGCGGACGGGAAGCTTTCGACCCGTGTGCTGCAGAGGCTCCGAGGACGGGACGATGTCGATGATGATTTCCTGAGGTGGCTCTCGGTCTTCAATGAAGTGCGACAGGGGCACGTCAAGGACGCCCTTGAGCTTGTGGAGTCGTTCCCGCCTGTAGGACGGGCTTGCATTGTCGCCCACAGGATGGTGGCGGATGTTCCGGTTCCAGATTCGGCTCGAGAACCTCCGGAGATCTCAACTTCCCTCCGTCGGGATACGGTGCAGGGCCAAGACCTCGCACGCCTCTATTGTAGTGGGCTACTCCTGGCGAACCGGGGTCATCGAGGGCAGGTTGGTGCAGTACTGACCCACCTGCAGAACGCGGTCGCGGGCGAAAACGTCCCGGCGGGAGACCTGGAGCTAGCGGCGAGTCACCTAAGGGCCTACCGCGCCTGGAAGGCAGGAGATCTGAAGCGCGCGGCCGAGCGGTGGCCAAGCAGCAGATTGTTTCCGAATGTGGTAGGGATCGCAGTGCCCCTAGCCCTCTGGCGAGGTGACCTCAGCCGGGACCGCGGCGAACTCCAGGAGGCGGAGGGCTGGTATCTGGCAGCCTGGCGTCACCCGGTCGCCCACGAACGACTCGGCCAGCTCTACGAGGAGATGGACCGGCCCGAGGACGCGGCCGCTGCCTACCGCCGGTTCGTCGCGGCCTGGGAGGACGCCGACGAGGAGCTGCAGCCCCGGGTCGATAGCGCCCGCCAGAGGCTGAAGGCTCTCACGGCCGGGGAGCCCGATGAGTGAACCCTTCGCCCGCTTCCGGCGGTTCTTCCGGGAGTTGAGGCGGCGCTCGCCCAGGCGCTGCTCGGCGCGACCGCGGTGATCGCCGGACTGGGCTCACTGGCGAGCGGGGCGCCGGAGCTGCTTGCCCTCGACGGATTCTTCGTCGCGCTCTGGCTCGTCTCGGCGCTGTCGTTCGCGTATGCCGCCCGGGAGCGAGCTCGGCACGGCGCAGCACCGGGAGATTGACCCGCACGTCAGAGGGCTAGCCCGGCATCGTTCCCGGTCAGCTTCCGACTCTCTGCACCACCTCGTCGATCTCCGGCTCCAGCCGGTCCGCCTGCTCGCGGTAGAACTCCAGGCGTGATCGCTGGTCGGCAGTCATCTCGCCGGTCCACTCCTCCACGTCGCCGTACAGGCCCTCGATTCGGTTCAGTAGCTCGGCGGCCTGCCAGGCCACGTCCCGGCTCTGCCGGTCCGGGAGGGAGGCCCACCGCTCGCGCGACTCCTCGTCGCCGCTGCCGCGGAAGCGATCGTCGTCCTCGGCACCGGCCACCAGCTCGTTGAGCCGCCGCACGTCGGCGGCTACCCGGTCGTGCAGATCCGCGATCTCCAGCAGCGTCGCGGTCCAAGCTCGCCGCGTCTCCGTGGAGACATCGAGGCGCGGGTCCTCTTCGACTTCCACCGTCTGCTCCAGTGTCGTGTCTCCCACGCTGAGGCGGACCGTGTAGGTGGCGGGCACGACCAGCGGCCCGTCGTCCGCCTGCTGCCGCCATTCGGGCGCGTCGTCCGGAGCGGCGGAGGCAAGGGGCTCGTGTCGCAGGTCCCAAACGACCCGGTTCACGCCCCGTGCCGTGTCCGGCTCCAGCTCACGTACGAGCCCGCCATCCGGGCCGGTCACGATTAGCTGCACATCGTCGGCGCTCCGGTGCCGACGGAGCCAGTAGTCCACGATAGCACCGGCCGGCGGATTTTCTCCCCGGAAGACCATGTCGCCCTTGTGGCCGGTAACGGACTCCCGTCGGATCTGGCGCGCCCCACGCATCGAGAACACGTGGGCCTCGGAGGATAGCACATCGGGGGTGAGCTCCTGGACCGCGGAGACGTCGTCGAGGATCCATATTCCCCGGCCGTGCGTGCCCAGCACCAGGTCGTTCTCGCGCGGGTGGACCACCAGGTCGTTCACCGCGACCCGGGGAAGGTTGGCCCGGATCTCGGTCCAGCTCTCGCCCCGGTTCGGCGAGAAGAAGGCTCCGAGCTCCGTGCCCAGCCAAAGGAGGTCGGGGTTGCGTGGGTCCTCCTCCACGGCGCGTGCCACCCGCTCCGGCGGCAGGTCGGCGTCGATCCGCTCCCAGTTCCGGGCCGCATCGTCGGAGCGGTAGAGGTAGTTGGCGTAGTCGTCGTTGCGGTAGTTGTTCACCGCGACGTAGACCGTCCCCTCCCGGTGGCTCGACGGCTCGATGCGGTTGATCCGGGCCATCTCGGGCAGGCCGGGGAGACGCCCCGACACGTCCTGGAAGCTCTCTCCCCCGTCGCGGGAGACCTGGAGCCTGCCGTCGTCCGTCCCGACGTAGACAAGGCCTTCGCGCACCGGTGACTCGCGGATGGCGGTGATTGTGGGCCAGTAGGGGATACCGTCGTCCAGCGAATGCGTCCGCTCGCCGGGCTCCTGTCCCATGATCCTCATCCGGGAGCGGTCGGCGCCGGCGGTCAGGTCGCCGAGGTTCTCCCACGACTGCCCGCCGTCGCTGCTCCGCCACAGGTGGCGGGTTCCGGCGTACAGCACGTCCGGGTCGTGCGGGCTGAACACGAACGGACCTTCCCAGTTGGCGGGTTCCATCGCGTTCTCCAGCGGACCGGGCTCCCGGTCGCTCCCCCACGTCGCCCAGTTTCGCCGCGGCGAGATGCTCCCCGTGGGATCTCCGGGCCGGAGGTCCTGCTCCTGGTGGGTCCTGAGGTCGAAACGGCCGAGACCGAGGTACTGCGATTCGTTGTAGAGCATGGTGGAGTCGGCCGGATCGACGCGGTTCACGAAGCCGTCGCCGCCGCCTGTCTTGATCCAGTCCCGATTCAGGACTCCGGATTGACGGTAGGTGGCGCTCGGTCCCGCCCAGCTCCCGTTGTCCTGCAGTCCACCGTAGATCCAGTACGGGTCACGGTCGTCCACCGAGATTCGGTAGAACTGGCTCACCGGGAGGCTACGCACGTACAGCCAGGTCTCACCCCGGTCGTACGAGATGCCCACGCCCCCGTCGTCGCCCTTGATCACGTGTCGGGGATCCTCGGGATTCACCCACAGGATCCGGTCGTCTCCGTGGAGGGACTGGCGCGGCGTCACGATGGTATCCGACACTCCGTCCCAGTAGGAGTAGCGGTTCATCATGTAGACGCGGAGGTCGTCGGTGGGGTCGACCAGCGGCTGGGAGGCGTACATGGGGCGCGGGTTCCAGGTCGTCATCTGCTCCCAGGTGCGGCCGCGGTCCTCCGATCGATAGATCCCGGCCAGGTACTCGCCGTACTGCGTGGACGCGTTGAAGCGGCAGCCCTGCTCGACGGACGCGTACACGATTCTCGGATCCTGCCGGTGGATAGACAGGCCGACGCGTCCGTAGTCGCTCTGCGGAAGCCCGTTCTGCCCGTGGACGGTCCGCTCCTTCCCCTCTTCGCAGACGTAGCCCCCGGCGTCGGGATCCGGCGGTCCGATGCGCTCGAAGGTCTCCCCGCCGTCCGTCGATCGCCACAGGCCGCTTCCCGGTCCGCCGCCGTGGAAGCCGTACGGACGCCGACGCCGCTGATACGAGGCGGCGTAAACGATCTCGGGTCGTTCGGGATCGATGGTGACGTCCACGAAACCGGTGTTCTCGTCCACGTGAGCGACACGCTCCCATGTCTGGCCGCCGTCCGTCGATCGGTAGAGGCCTCGCTCCTCGTTGGGGCCCCACAGATGTCCCATGGCGGCTACGAAGACCACGTCGGGGTCACCGGGATGAAGGGCGATCCGTCCCACGTGATGGCTGTCCTCCAGGCCCATGTGGGTCCAGGTCTCTCCGCCGTCGGTGCTCTTGTAGACGCCGTCGCCCCAGGAGTTGGACTGACGGTTGGCTCGCTCGCCGGTACCCACCCAGACCAGACTCGTGTCCCGCTGGTGCACGGCGATGTCGCCGACGGAATGCGTGTCCTGGTCCCGGAACACCGGATCGAAGGTGGTTCCGTTGTTCGTGGTCTTCCATACGCCGCCGGTGGCGGAGGCGGCGTAGAATACCCGCGGGTCGGTCTCCACCACTGCCAGATCGACGATGCGTCCGCTCATGACTGCCGGTCCGATCGTCCGGAGCTCCAGGTCGGATAGCAGCTCGGGCTCCACCCCGTCTCCTGTCTCCTGGCCGAGAGCGGCTGATGGAGCAGGGAGCAGCGCCGGGACGGCCAGCGTCATGAGAGCGGCCAGCACGAACGCCGCTGCCAAACGCCGGGCCGGGACGTCGAGGCCGCTGCCTTGGAAACGGGAGGGGCCGACTGGTCGGGGAAGAGACATGAGGATGAAACCTTCGCTTCTCGGGAGAGAACGGTGCGGACGACGTGAATGCGACGCTCCGTACGTCTACTTCAACGACCCCGCCGGCGCAAGAACCGGCACGGGAGGGGGAGCGCCGCGCGCCGGAAACGCCGCGGGTCGCGGGCGCGAGGTGGGAAAAATCCCTACACTTTTCAGAGGGAAAACTCCCACAGTCCGTTGAAGTCGGGCGACGTATGCTGATCCGGATGGTCGTCCCCGGGTCCGGTGTACTCTTCGGCCACGGGGAGAGGCGCTCTCCGGCAGGTGGTTCGCGCCCGACGAACGTCCCGACGAACGTTGCATGTGCCCACAGACGAGACGGAGGTCGAGTTGCTGACGGTTCGTGAGCTGATGACCGACGACCTGGTGACCGTGACGCCCGACTCCACCTTACGGGAGGCGGCCGAGGTGATGGCCGAGGCGCACGTCTCGGGGCTGCCCGTCGTGCAGGGCGGCATGGCCGTGGGAGTGATCTCGGCCCGGGACTTCATGGGCTTCGCCGCCGATCCCTCAGCAGCCGGCTTCGATCCGGGCCGATCGCCAGCGACGGAGACGACGGGGAGAAGCGGCGCCGAGATTCCCTCAGGCTACTACATGAAGGACTGGTTCGAGGAGTCGCAGGCCACACCCGAGCTGCTGACGGAGAGGGATAGCCCGGAGTGGGAGGCCATCGAGGAGCACCGGGTGGAGGAGTTCATGACCCGGGCCCTGATCACGCTCGACCCTGATGCCACGGTGAACGACGCGGCCGAAGCCATGCTGGAAGAGAGAGTCCGCCGGCTCCTGGTGGTGGACGTGGACCGGCTCGTGGGGCTCATCTCGGCGACCGACGTGCTCGGCGTGGTCGCCGACCGGGGAGTCGGCGCCTGAGCGACAGGAGGTCCCGCTAAGGCTGAACTGCCGGGGCGAAAAGCAGAGCCGATCGAGGCGATCGCAGAGACCGCCGGAGGGGACAATGCAGGTAAGCGACATCCTGGACGAGAAGGGCCGCCAGCTGGTGACCATCGGGCCAGACCGGTCGGTCCGGGACGCGGCCCGGATGTTCGTGCGACACGGTCTCGGGGCCCTGCCCGTCGTCGAGGCCGGGAGCCTCGTGGGCATGATCTCCGAGCGCGACGCCTTGCGGGTCGCCGCGAGGGAGGATCGGCGCTGGGGCGCGACCTGCGTCGCAGACGAGATGACCGAGGAGCTGTTCGTCGTGCGGGAGTCGGACGACCTTGACTACGCCATGGAAGTCATGACGGAGAAGCGCGTTCGGCATCTCCCGGTTGTCGAGGACTCGGAGCTGCGCGGATTGATCTCCATCGGTGATGCTGTGAAGTCCGTTCGGCGGCCGGACGACACGGCGGGTACCTATCGCCGCTACTATCGCGGCCGAACGAGATGAGGATCCGGCGCCCGCCCCCTACCAGAGCTGCTTCAGCGCCTCGCCGTGCTCCGAGTCGCGTAGCTTCTCGAAGGCGCGGTTCCGGAGCTGACGGATCCGCTCCCGCGTGACGCCCATCAACTCGCCCACTTCCTCGAGCGTCTGTCCCTCGCCTCCGTCCAGACCGTAGTAGAGGACGAGGATCTTGCGCTCGCGGTCCGTCAGGTACTCCGCGAACATCCGCTCCAAAAACTCCCGCTCCGTACGGGCCTCGACCTCGTCCTCGAGGTCCGACGCGTCGCTGTCGGCATAGCGATCCTGGTAGGTGGCGCTGTCCCGCTCGTCCTCCTTCAGCGGCGCGTCCAGCCGGACCTCCGGCATGTCGACCCGGCGCAGCCGCTGGACGGTCTCGAGCCGCTCGTCCATCTCGTCGGCGATCTCACGGTCTGTGGGCGTGCGACCCAGCTCCTGGGTGAGCCGCGTCTCGGTGCGGCGGATACGGGTCAGGTTGCCGTTCTGGTTCTGGGGGATCCGAACGGAGCGCGTCTCCTCGGCCAGCGCCTGGAGGACGGTCTGCCGGATCCACCACACGGCGTAGGAGATGAACTTGACGCCGCGGTCGGGATCGTACTTCTCGATGGCCTTGACCAGGCCCACGTTACCGATGCTCACCAGTTCCTCGAGGCTCAGTCCGTTGCCCCGGTACTTCTTTACGTAGGAGATGACGAAACGGAGGTTGGCCGTCACCAGACGGTGGGCGGCCTCCCGGTCCCCTTCTTTAGCTCGACGAGCGACCTCGCGCTCCTTTTCCCTATCCTCGAACAGGGGATGCTTCTCGACGGCCCGCAGGTACTGATCGAAGGAATTCAGATCCTCGGAGTCGAAGGTGGACTGCATGGCTTCTTTCGTTCGGATTTTGAGGGTCGCGCTCGGAGGCGGAGAGACACACGGCGGTGCAGATCAAATGGTACGCGTTACCGTCTCTGGCGATCCCTGCCCGCAGGGATCGCCGGCCGGTAGAGTCATCGTCTGCTGATCGACCGGCTATGCGACAAGAGGCGTTCGGGTAAGTTTTCTTCCGACCGCACCGATATCCAAACACCATAGAGGGCGCTGTGAGCCGCCGTTCCCGACGGATTCTCGTCATCGATCAGGGCACGACGTCCACCAGAGCGCTGCTGGTGGATGGGCGGGGACGTCCCGGCGCCGCCGCCCGCAGGGACCTGCCCCAGTCCTACCCGGGACCGGGGAAGGTCGAGCACGATCCCGATCGCATCCGGGAGGACGCCCTGTGGGCGTGCCGCGAGGCGATGAGTCGGGCCGGCATCGAGCCGGGGGACGTGGCGGCGATCGGCATCACGAATCAGCGGGAGACCACAGTGCTCTGGGAGCGGGCCACCGGACGCCCGGTTCACCCGGCGCTTGTGTGGCAGGACCGCCGGACCGCGGAGACCTGCCGCCGACTTCGGGAGGAGGGGAAGGAGCCCGAGATCCGGCGGAAGACCGGCCTCCTGCTGGACCCCTACTTTTCCGCCACGAAGCTGGCGTGGCTCCTGGACCACGTGGACGGCGCCCGGGCCGCGGCGGAGCGGGGTGAACTGGCCTTCGGCACCGTGGACAGCTGGCTCCTGTGGAGCCTCACCGGCGGCCGCGCGCATCGCACCGACGCCACCAACGCCGCCCGGACCATGCTCTACGACATCCACCGGGGCGAATGGGACGAGCACCTGCTTGAGCTGTTCGGGATCCCCCGCTCCGTCCTCCCTGAGGTCCTCGACTCCTCGGCCCATTTCGGTGAGACCGATCCCGGCCTCCTGGGGCGCCCGATTCCGATCACCGGCATCGCCGGCGATCAGCACGCCGCCACCTTCGGCCAGACGGCCTTCGAACGCGGGACGGCCAAGGCCACCTATGGCACTGGCGCGTTCCTCCTCCTGAACACGGGGGCAGAGGCGCCGGACCCGGAAGGGCGCCTGCTCTCCACGGTGGCATGGCAGCGGGACGGCGAGGTCACGTACGCCGTGGAGGGAAGCATCTTCAGCGCGGGCTCCGCGGTGCGGTGGCTCCGGGACGAGCTGGGCGTTATCGAGGAGGCCGGCGAGACCGAGGAGCTGGCGGCCCGTGCTCGCGACGACGACGGCACGTACCTGGTCCCGGCTTTCACCGGTCTGGGGGCGCCCCACTGGGATGCCGACGCCCGTGGGGCCCTGGTCGGCCTCAGCCGTGACAGCGGTGCCGAGGAGATCGCCAGGGCGACCCTGGCGTCGGTGGCGTATCAGACCCGTGACCTGGTGGACGCCATGGTCGGCGAGGCGGCGATCACACCCGACCGGCTTCGCGTCGACGGCGGGCTGTCGCAAAACGGGTGGGCCATGGGCTTCCTGAGCGACATGCTGGACCTGCCCGTGGAGCGGCCGGCGGTGACCGAGACGACGGCTCTGGGGGCCGCCTATCTGGCGGGCCTCGAGGTCGGCTTCTTCGGGGGCATGGACGAGCTGCGGGACCACTGGAGCCTGGACCGGCGGTGGGAGCCGGAGCTGGATGCCGGCCGGCGCCGGGAACTCCTCCAGGGATGGCGGAGGGCCGTCTCCCGCGTGCTCACCTCGGAGGGCGGCTGAGCCGGCGGAGGTGGTCCGGTCGGGACCGGCCGGGTCCGCGAAGGCGCTCCGTCTCAGGCGACCCCGAGCGGGTACAGGACCCAGATCAGGACGATGGCCACCGTCCCCAGCACGAGCTGCATGGGCAGACCGGCCCGCAGGAAGTCGGTGAATTTGTACCCTCCGGGACCGTAGACCATTAGGTTCGTCTGGTAGCTGAGCGGCGTGGAGAAGGAGAACGACGCGGCGACGGTGGCAGCGATCACCAGGGGGCGCGGGTCCAGCCCCTGCGCGCCTGCCGCGGCCACCACCACGGGGAACGCCAGGGCGGCCGCGGCCTGGTTCACGATCATCTCGGTCAGCAGAGCCGTGCCCAGAAAGACGCCGATGAGGACGCCGAGCGGGCCGAAGGCGTCCCCCGCGGCCTCGAGCCCCTGTCCCAGGAACGCCGCGGCCCCGCTGGACCGGAGCGCGGCCGCAAGGCCGATGGCGCCACCGACCAGGACCAGGACCGACCAGTCTACCGACCGCCGGGCCTCGCCCGCGCTCAGGCACCCCGTGACCAGCATGGCGACGCCGCCGCCCAGGGCCGCCATGGGCAGGTCGATGAGGCCGGTGGCGGCGACGACGATCACCGCCCCGAGAATGCCGATGGCCGTGACCTTCTTCTCGCGCCTCAGGGCCTCGGACCCCTCCACGGCGGTCACGAGGTAGAAGTCCTGCGCGTCGCTGAACGCGCGGGAGAAACCGGGGGCTGCTTCCAGAAGCAGCGTGTCCCCGGCCTTCAGGACCACCGCGTCCAGGGGCTCGTCCAGCTCCTCTCCGTGCCGGTGGATCGCGACCACCGCGGCGTTGTACCGGGGGCGAAAATCGGCCTCGGCCACGGTGGAGCCTACCAGCGGCGACCCGGGCGAGACGACGGCCTCGTGCAGCTTCTGGGGCCCCGTGCCCGTCCCGGGCGGTGAGTAGCGGGCCGTCCGAAGGTCGCGCCGTCGCCGCAGCTCGACGATCTGCTCCCGGACGCCGGCGAAGGCCAGCCGGTCGCCGGCGACCAGCTCGGTGTCCGGCTCCACCGGGGCGAAGGCTGCCACCTCCTCCCGCTCCAGGCGCACCAGGAAGAGGCCCGAGATGTCCTGGAGGCCGGACTGCTCGACCGTCTGTCCGGCCAGGGAGGAGTCCGGGTGCAACTCCATCTCGGTGACGTATCGGCGCGGCTTCCGCTCCGGCAGCTTCGCCGAGGAGCGGCCGGGCAGGATCCTCGGGGCCACGAACACCAGATAGACGACGGCCAGGACGATGAGCGGCACCCCCACCCGGGCCAGCTCGAAGAAACCGATGCCCGCCATGCCCCCGGCCTCGAGCAGGCCGTCCATGACCACGTTGGTGGACGTCCCGATCAGCGTGCACATGCCGCCGAGGACGGACGCATAGGAAAGAGGGATCAGCAGTTTCGAGGCGGGCACCCCCCTCCTGCGGCTCCACCCAAGGAGCGTCGGGATGCCCATGGCCACCAGGGCGGTGTTGGAGAGGAAGGCCGATCCCGCCGCCGTGGTCGTGGTGAGACGGAAGAGGACGGACCGGAGCGAGCCTCCGGCACCGAGCACCTTCGGCGCCAGGTCCTGGAGCACGCCGGTGGCGCGGAGGCCGGCCGCCACCACCAGCAGGCTCCCGATGGTGAGAACGGCCGGGTTCGAGAAGCCTTCCAGGACGGTCTCCAGCTCCGCCGCCCGCGTCATCACCAGGGTGAAGAGGGCCACCAGTACCACCAGGTCGAGGCTGGCCCATTCCCGGGCCGCGGCCACCAGGGTGAGGACGAGGACGGAAAGGGTTATGGCCGCGTCGAGGCTCATCCGGGTGCCTCCTGCCCGCCGGCGTCTCCATCGCTCGGCGCCGTGCCCGGGGCGCTTCCGGGTGGGAGCCGCTCCAGGAACCCGGAGGCCGCCGGATGTCCGCCGCCTCCCCGGTCCTCGGCGATGGAGGCCACGTCCACCTCGCCGCGGCTCCGGAGAGACCACCGGCGATCGCCGGACGCCGTCTCCCGGTACGCCCCGGCGAAGGGGGCGTCCGGATGCTCCTCCAGCAGCCGGTCGCAGACGAGGGAGACGTTGGAAGTGGCGTTCACCACCGGCACCCGGTGGCCCGCCAGCTCGGCGAGACGGGCGTTGCCGGCGGTCTGGCCGGCCACCTTTTCGCGGTAGCGCTGGATCGCCTCGCCCTCCCGCCGCAGCCCGTCCACATCGAGCCGATCCCACAGCTCGAACTCCATCGGGTAGCTGGAGAGCGCCGCGGTCACCGCCCGCGTGTCCTCCATCTCGAAACGGGCCAGGTCGCTGTCCTCCACGTGCCGGAGCAGGACCGGCACCTCGCGGTCCGGCTGGAAGACGCGCCAGCTGAGCACCGCCGCCGAGTGACTTCGGTCGAAGGTGACGAAGGGGAGGTCCGCCATCTCGTCCTCCCAGGTGGAGTGGTGGTCCACCACCTGCACCTCGCTGTGTCGCTCCACCATCTTCATCAGCCGCTCGCGGGGCAGGCCGAGGTCCAGGATCAGGACGCGGCTCCCGGGGCGGAGGTCGTCGGGAAAGGGCTGTGCCGGATGATGGGGAACGTAGCGGCTTCCGTCGCCGAGCTGCTTCCAGGCGGACCAGGCGGCCCCGAAGCCGTCCAGGCACCCCCGGTGGTAGAAGACGTAGGTGCGCATGGGGATCAGCGTCCGACCGCCATCTTCATTCTCCGTCCCCCAGGTGCTCCTGGCGGAGGTAGGCCTCGATGAACTCGTCCAGGTCGCCGTCCAGGACCCGGTGCGGATCGTGGCGGGTCAGCCCGGTGCGGTGGTCCTTCACGCGCTCCTGCGGGTCGAAGAAGTAGGAGCGGATCTGCTGGCCGAACTCGATCTCTCCCGCGCTCTGCTCCAGCTTCTCGCGTTCCCGCTCCTGCTCCTCGCGGGCCCGCTGGTAGAGCTCGGCGCGGAGCATCTGCCAGGCCTTGCGGCGGTTCTGATGCTGGCTGCGCTCCTGCTGGCAGCTCACCGTCACCCCGGTGGGCTCGTGCCGGAGACGGACGGCGGACTCCGTCCGGTTCACGTGCTGTCCGCCCGGTCCCGACGCCCGGTACGAGCCGAACTCGACGTCGGACTCGTCAATGTCGATCTCGATGGACTCGTCGACGGCCGGGGCCACGAAGACGGCGGCGAAGGAAGTGTGTCGGCGGTCGTCGCCGCCGAAGGGCGAGATGCGGATCAGCCGGTGCACGCCGTGCTCGGCCCGCAGGTATCCGTAGGCCCAGGGGCCCTGGATCTCGAAGGCGGCCCGCTGGATCCCCGCCTCCTGGCCCGGCCGGGCGTCCAGGACCTCCACGTCGAAGCCCCGGTCTGCCGCCCAGGTGCGGTAGAGGTCGGCGAGCTCCGAGGCCCAGTCCATGGCGTCGGTGCCCCCGGCTCCCGGCTTGACGCGCAGATACGCGTCCTCCCGGGCGTGCTCGCCCTGGAGCATCCTCCGGCGCTCGATCTCGTCCAGCCGGCGCGTGGCCTCCTCGAGTCGATCGAGCAGCTCGCCGGCCAGGTCGTCGTCCTCGCCTTCCACGAGGGCCAGGAACTCCTCGACCTCTCCCAGGCGCTCCTCGACGCCGGCGAACGACTCCGACCAGTCCTCCAGCTCGTCGATCCGCTTCTGCACCCGGCGGGCCCGATCCGGGTCGTCCCAGAAGTCCGGCCGCGCCGTCCGCTGGCGGAGCTGCCTCATCTCCTCCCGCTTCTCGCCCCAGTCAAAGATACCCCCGCAGCTCGTCGAGGCGGCGCTTCTGCTCGGCGAGTCGCTCCGTGAGGTCGGTGGCGTCGCTCATGGTGGGTCGCCGTTCACTGTTCATCGAGAAGCTCGATGTGGTCGGGTCGGTTCGGAACGGTGCACAGGAACTGGAAGGGCTCGTCGCCCTCGGCGCGGTAGGAGTGGGCCACGCCGGCGGGGATGTACACCACGTCGCCGGCCTCCACGGTGACCTCGTCGTCGCCGATCGTCACCGTGGCTCGCCCCTGAAGTACGTACTGCTCGTGTTCCACTTCGTTCGTGTGCCGTGGCATTCCCCCACCGGGCTCCATGGTGAATCGGCGGAGCGCGAAGTTCGGGGCGTCCTCCGGACCGATGAGGACCTGCTTCACGGTTCCCTCTCCGGCCTGGACCCTCTCGCCCGGGACGTCGTCGGCTCGGGTGAGCTTCATCGGAGTCGGTCGTGCTCGTCCATCCGGTTCTCGTCCTCGAGGTCGATGGGCGGATCCACCCGTAGCCGCTTCCGGACCCGGGAGCGGGCGTCCCGGACGCGCTCGATCTCGTGCGACCGCCCCTCGAAGTAGATTTCCTCTCCCACTGGCACGTCCTCCTCGCTGGCCGGCACCTCGATCCAGCCGCCGGGCCGGAGTCGGGCGCGGGCCCGCGTGCCGTTCGGAAGGGTGATGAAGATTTCATCCATGACGTCGTTCTCTCCCGATTGTCTCTATCGATGGGTGAGCGGTGGACCCGCCCCGGCGGCCCGGCCGCGCTCGACCCGGCGGCGCGCGCCTCGTAGCGACACGGATCCCGACAAGATACGCGGATCGGAGGTGCTCTTCAGCCCGTGGGTCGGAGCGCGGGCCACGACCGGGACGCTCAGCGCACGTCGCCGACCCGACGCGCCTCCCGCACGCCCCCGACCTCGCGCACGCGAGCGACGAGCTCGTCCAGGTGCCGCCGGCTCTCCACGTCCACGACCAGCTCGCCGCGGGCCCAGCCGTCGCCGGTCTCCACGTCGGCGGAGCGGATGTTGGTGCCCGACTGGCTCACGGAGCGGGCCACGTCGGCCAGGAGGCCCTGGCGGTCGGGGCCCTCGAAGCGCACCCGCGCCGGGTGCCGGCTCCCCTCCACCGAGGGCCACCGCACCGAGACCTCCCGCTCCTCCCGATCGTCCAGCGCCCGGTAGTTGGGGCACGAGCGGCGATGCACGGTGACGCCCTGTCCCCGGGTCACGTATCCCACGATCTCGTCGCCGGGGACGGGCTGACAGCAGCCGGCGTAGCTGACCATGAGGTCGGCGACCCCCTCCAGCACCGCGTCCTGTCCGCGTTCGGGGCCGCCGCCCCCGCCAGACTCGGACCCCGACGGGGCGCTCCGTCCGTCCGGCGACTGGTCGTCTTCGTCGGAGTCGCCGAACAGGCGCCGGGAGACCCGTCTCCGCGACACGTCGTTCCGGCCCAGGGCGGACACCAGGGAGGAGGCCTCGTGCCCGGCGCCCAGCTCCTCGGCCACTTCCGCCAGGCGGTCGTCGGCCGGGAGCGCCGCTCCCCGCTCGTCGGCCATCTCCTCGAGCACGCCGCGCCCGATCTCCAGGGCGTGGTCCTGCTCCTGCTCCCGCAGCCACTTCCGGATGTCGTGACGCGCCTTGCTGGTGACGGCGAACTCCAGCCAGTCCCGGCTCGGCGTCTGTCCCGAGTCGGTGACGATCTCCACCGCGTCGCCGCTCTCCAGCTCGTGGTCCAGGGGGCGCATCCGGCCGTCGATCTTCGCGCCCCGGGCCCGGAGCCCCACCTCGGTGTGGATGGCGAAGGCGAAGTCCAGGGCCGTGGAGCCGTCGCGGAGCTCCTGCACGTCGCCCTGCGGGGTGAAGACGAAGATCTCCTCCTCGAAGAGGTCGACCTTCAGGAACTCGAGAAACTCCTCGGGGTCCTCGGTGCCCTGCTGCCACTCCAGCACGCGCCGGAACCACGTGAGCTTCTCGTCCACCTCGCTGGCGCCCCGCTCTCCTTCCTTGTAGCGCCAGTGCGCGGCGATCCCGTACTCGGCGGTCTCGTGCATCTCCCGGGTGCGGATCTGCACCTCGTACCGACGATCGCCGGGCCCGAAGACCACGGTGTGCAGGCTTCGGTAGAGGTTGGACTTGGGGCGCGCGATGTAGTCGTCGAACTGCTCCGTGATGGGCGACCACTGGGAGTGCACGAGCCCCAGGGCGTGATAGCAGTCGTGGACCGACTCCACGATCACCCGCACCGCCAGGGCGTCGTAGATCTCCTCGAAGGGCACCTCGCGCCGCTCCATCTTCCGGTAGATCGACCACAGGTGTTTGGCGCGGCCGTTGATCTCGGCGTCGACGTCGGCCTCCTCCAGCTCCTCCTGCAGCGGATCCACGAAGTCCGCGATGCGAGACTCCCGGGCGTCCCGGGTCGCCGCCACCTTTCGGGCGACTCGCTCCCACTGCTCGGGCTCCAGGTGGCGGAACGCCAGGTCCTCGAGCTCGGCCTTGACGCGGTGCATGCCCAGGCGGTGGGCCATGGGGGCGTAGAATCCACGGGTCTCACGCGCGATGCGCCGGCGCCGCTCCTCCTCCAGCGCGTCGAGCGTGCGCATGTTGTGCAGGCGGTCGGCCAGCTTGATCAGGAGGACCCGTGCGTCCTCGGCCGTCGACAGGATCAGCTTCCGGTAGGTCTCGATCTGACGGTCGGCCCCGGCCGGCAGCTCGAAGTGGCGGATCTTGGTGAGGCCGTCCACGAGGACCGCGACCTCGGTCCCGAACTCGGACGCGATCTCCTCCAGGTCGGCGTCGGTGTCCTCCACTGTGTCGTGGAGGAGCGCGGCGGCCAGGCTGGCCGTGTCGGCGTAGAAGTCGGCCAGGATGGCGGCCACCGCCAGCGGGTGCTCCACGTACGGGGCGCCGGAGGCCCGGCTCTGCCCCGCGTGCGCCCGGCGAGCGTACTCCCACGCTCGGGCCAGGAGCCCCGCGTCGAGGGGCGCCGGGGCCTCGTCCACGATGGACTGCAGGCGGTCGGGCAGGGTCTCCGCGGCTCGAGTCATACTCGCACGTACCCGCGGATACGGCGAACCGATCCGGCTCCCGATGTCGCGGGGCGTCGGCTGCCGGTTGCCCCGCCGCGACGGCGCGGAGTAGCTTGCCGCTCCCGTCCGACTCGGGATCAGCGAGAGGAGCTGCCATGGCGGAAGAGAAGATCGGAAGCGTCACGCACTACTTCGACAGGCCCCAGGTCGGGGCCATCGAGCTCACGGGGGACCTGGAGGTGGGCGACCGGGTCGCCTTCCGGGGTCACACCACGGAGTTCGAGCAGGAGATTGATTCCATGGAGCTGGAGCACGAGTCCGTGGAGACGGCGGTGGCCGGCGAGGAGATCGCCGTGAAGGTGGACCAGCGGGTCCGGGAGGGCGACGAGGTCTACCGGCTGGATTGACCGGGCCGCGCGGCCGCTGTACCGCGCCAGGGAAGAGAGAGCCGCGCACGGAACATGATATAGATGACATGCTATATCGATAACAGACGATATAGCGGCACCTCGTAATGGCACCTCCACGTGGAGCACAGATGGGCGAGCCAGGCGGACAGAAGGCAGGAGCGGCCGCCGTCGTCGGGAGCGCCGGCGACGCCGACCCGGAGCAGCTGACCCGGCGGCTGAAGGCCCTCGCTCACCCGGTCCGGCTCCGGATGGTGGAGATGATCCGCGAGCGGGGCGAGGTCTGTGCCTGCGAGTTCGAGGGGCACTTCGACCTCACCCAGCCCACGCTCTCCCATCACCTGAAGGCACTCCGGGAGGCCGGCCTGGTGACCAGCCGCCGGGAGGGCGTCCGGTCGCTGCACCGGATCGAGCCCGAGGCCTTCCGGACGCTGGCACGGTGGAGCGAAGACGTCGCCGCGAGATGAGGCCCTCCGTGCGGCGTCGATTTTCGGTGCGAAGCCAGCGCATCCGACGCGTTTTTTTTACTGCAATTTATCGATAGAAATCTATATAACCGCCCGCCGGGCGCTTCGGCGGGCCCGAACCGAGGAGGCTGACGATGCCGACCATCGAAATCCTGGGGCGCGAGAACTGCCCGAACTGCGCGAAGGTCGAAGAGATGGCCCGCGCCCTGGACGGTGAGCTCGAGGAGGAGCTCTCCGTCGAGAAGGTCGAGAACTTCGAGGAGATCGCCCGGCGCGGCGTGATGAGCATGCCCGGGATCGTCGTCGACGGCGAGGTGAAGTCCTCGGGCCGCGTCCCGAACCGGGACGAGCTCCGGGCGTGGATCCGGGGCAGGGAGTGAGCCGCCAGGTGGGAGGCCATCGCCGACGCGCTCGTCGGGGGCCTGCTCGGCCTGTCCACCACCGCAGGGTGGGGCGGGGCCGTGCACTTCTTCGTCTACGACCTTCTGGAGATCGGCTTCCTGCTGGTGCTCGTGACCCACGTCATGGGCCTGGTGAACGCCTTCCTCCAGGCCGGGATCCACGGCTTCGTGCCCACCGGGTTCTTCCAGAGTCACATCGGTGGGAACAACCCCCTGGCCGTGCCCGTCTCGGTGATCCTGGCCGTACCGATGTACGCCAACGCCGCCGGCGTCATCCCCGTGTTGGAGGCGCTGGTGGCCAGAGGGATTCCGCTGGGGACGGCCCTGGCCTTCATGATGGCCGTGGTGGGACTCTCCCTGCCGGAGGCGATGATGCTCCGGAAGGCCATGAAGCCGCGGCTGCTGGGCGTGTTCTTCGGCAGCGAATCACGCTGAAAAAGGGGTAAGCCCGGGGAGGCGTGCCGCGGGGCTGAGCCTGTGCGGGCACCGATCACCCGATAGGAGATCACCTCGAGCCAGCCGTTGTTCGGTATGAGCCAAAAAGCGTTGGCGCTCGCTGCCGTGGTTTTTGGAGCGGTCACGATTGTTGCCGGCACCCGTGTTCTCACCGGCTCCGATCCGGGATACGTCGTCTTCCTGCCCTTGCTCATCTACAATACGACGATGGGCGTGGTGTACATCGGGGTGGGTGCAATTGGTTGGCGTAGCCTCGATCACGGCCGGAACGGAGCGGCTGCGGTATTCCTCCTCAACCTACTCGTCCTTGCAGCCATCTGGATCCTGTACACGTCCGGTGGCGCGGTGGCGATCGACAGTCTTCGGGCCATGATGCTGCGGACTGCTGTCTGGGGGGTGCTCTTCGTGGGCTTCCGGTGGCTCAACCGCAGGTCTGCCGGCGCTGACGGGAAGGCTCAGTGAAGGACTCGTTGTGCCTGTTCAGAGTCGCGATAGAGCGCGTTCGTTGCAGCTCCTGCTCGGTACAGCCGTCGCTCGATCGGCCTCTTCAACTGGGTGGATTCGGATCGGCGGGTGATCTCCCCTGGACTCGGCGAGCAGGGTCAGGCGATCGGCTACCTCGAGAGATGCACCCCCGGGGCCCTCGAAGTGGCCTGGGCGGCGAGGCGCAACCTGCGGGTCGTCGGCGAGCCCGCCTGGGACTTCGACCTGGAGCAGGCGCGCTTCACCACTCGGCGCTCTCGCGCAGCGGCTGCCGGAAGTCCACGTGGCAGGCGGAGCAGCGCTGGAGGAGCTCGGTGGTGAGGGCGACGATCCGGTCCATGTCCCGGTCACCGGCGACCTTCGCCAGCTCCATGGCCTTCTCGTGCCAGTACTGGTCCGCCGCCACGAATTCCTCGAGCCCCTTTTCGCCGAGCGCGCTCCGGATTCGCTCGATCTCGCGCGGGGGAATCTTCGCGTGCTCCGCCATGGCCCGGGCAGCCTCCTGGACGACGTCGTAGTTGCCGCGCCAGATCCCGGCCTGCACCGCAGCCATGTTCTGCTCGAGGTTCCGCATGATGAGCAGAAGGGGAAGGGTGTCCCGGGTCGAGTGCACGGGTTCGTACGGGATGCCCGTCCGCTGAGTCAGGCCGGCGGTGTCTCGGGCCGCCTCGGCCGCAGATCGCTCCGCGGATGCCGTGCCGGGAGATGCTCCTCGGGCGGGCACGACGGAGTCACCTGCTCCCCCTCCGGCAGAGGCCCGTGAGCCGTCCTCCGGGCCGCATCCGGCAGCGGCCAGCATCAAGGACGAAGCAGCGACGAGTGCCGTACTGCGTCGACCGAGTGTCAGCATCACGTGCTCCCTTCCGGGGGCACTGCGAGGCAACCAGCAATCACGACGTCCAGTGTATTATCACATAGCGACGGCACGTTATACAATCCAGCAATCCAGCGTCTCCGTCTTCGGAATCATCGCGAAGGGGAAACCTGGCCCAGATAGTGAGTAAATACTTATTAACTGCGTGGGCGAAACCCGACGGTTCGTCGTTCAGGTGACTCGCCGTTCCCCGCCTCCGGAATCGAGCCGGAACCTGACGCGGAGTATGTGAGTAAGTATTTATTTACATAGGTCGTCCGGGTGCTCCGGTCTCGTCGCGGCTGGACACCGGCCGGGAGGAGGGAACGCAACGGGGCCGGAGTGGCTGAACAGAGTCGATACCTCGACAGCGGTGGAGAAGGGGAGACAGTGAGCAGCAGCGAGCAGAGACGGACCTACAAGTCGGGCGAGCAGCGCCGCGCGGAGATCATCACCGCGACGCTGGCGATCCTGGCGGAGAAGGGGATGCACGCGTGGACGACTGCGGCGCTCGCCCAACGGGTGGGCGTCTCGGAGGCCGCGATCTTCAAGCACTTCGAGAATAAGGATGAGATCCTGACGGCCGCGCTGCGGCACCAGGCCCGGGAGCTCCGGTCCCGGATCGAGGAATACGAAGCACAGGGGAGCGCCTGGGAGCGGGCCGAGGGGCTGATCGGTCACCTGCTGGCCTACCTGGAGCGCACCCAGGGGGGACCACTCGTGATCCTTCTCGGCCAGGCGTCACGGATCCAGCCGGAGATGAAGGAAGAGGTCGGGCGCACGCGGGATCTGCTCCAGCTGCGGCTCCGGCAGTTTGCCGCTGAGGCGCTGGAGGAGTCCGGGCAGTCGGCCGAGTTGGATGCCGGCGCGATTGCGGAGACGACGCACGCGATCATGCTCTCGGCGGCGCTCCGCGGCATGATCTCGGACGAGAGAGAGGACCTCGTGGACGCCGCGTCGCCGATGCTCGGCGTCCTGCGCCACTGCCTGGGCAGGGGAGCCGGGTTCAAGACGCAGGAGGAGGGAGACCAGTGAACGGGAAGCCAGTCGTTCGAGCCGCAGTGCTCGCGTTGAGCCTCGCCATCCCGATGGCGCCGGCGACGGCGGCCGGCCAGCGGGCGGCGGCTCCGGCGCGGCAGACTGCTCCGGTGCCCCTCGACGAAGCGATCCGCCGGGCCTCGGAGACCCACCCGTCGATTCGGGCGTCGGAGGCGGGCACGGAGGCGGCCCGGGCGCGGCTGGACCGGGCGCAGTCCGACTCGTGGCCGGACCTGAGCCTGGTGGGCAGCGCGACCCAGTATCAGAAGCCCATGGTGGTCCACCCGATCCACGGCTTCACGCCCGGCGAGACGCCCCCCTTCGACGAGACGCTCCTGCAGGGCGGCGCGCGGCTGGACTACACGCTGTTCGGCGACGGGCGTTCGGGACGGGTTCGGAGCGCCCGGGCGGCGGCCGACGCCAGCCGGGCCGGGACCCGGTCGACAGCCGCCGACGTGGCCTCCGAGGCCTCGGCCGCCTACCTGACGGCGCTCACCCGCCGGCGCGTGCTCGAGGCCCACGACCGGCGGGTGTCGGCGCTGGAGGCGGAGCTGGGCCGGGCCCGCGAACAGCACGAGTTGGGACAGTCGCCCCGGGTGCAGGTGATCCGGGCCGAGGCGGAGCTGTCGAGCGCCCGGGCGGAGCGGACGCAGGTCGCGTCGGACCTGGAGGTGGCCCGCCGTCGCCTCGCCCGGCTGATGGGCGCGGCCCCGGAGGAAGTGGAGCGCCGGGGCGTGGAGGCGGTCTCCCCGGTCGATTCCGTCACGGCGAGACGGTCCGAGTGGATCGCCCGGGCCGAGCGGGGCAGTCCCGTTCTCGAGCGCGTCCGGCGCGAGCGGGAGGCCGCCGAGGCGGCGGCCGACGCCGCCCGCTCGGCCCGCCTCCCGAACCTGGAGCTCGGCGCCAGCTGGATGGACCGGGGGAGCGCCGACGGGAACTTCCTCGCCGAGTGGGGCGTCGGGCTCGACGTGTCGGTGCCGCTGTTCACTCGCGGGCGCGTGAGCGGCGAGATCGATCGCGCCGAGGCCGAGGGTCGCCGGGCCGCGGCGGCGGCCGAGGCCACCCGGCTCCGGATCGCGGACGCCGTCGACGAGGCTATTTCCGCTCTCGAGGCGGCCCGCTCCCGCCTCGCCGCGCTCCATGACGCCGTCCGGCAGGCCGAGGAAGTGGCACGCATCGAGAAGCTGCGGCTCGAGGCCGGACGGAGCGTCCAGCCGGATTACCTGGACGCCGAGGCCCGGCTCATGAGCGCGCGGGCCAGTCGGGCCGAGGCCGAGCACGCGGTGGTCCGGGCCCGGGTCCAGCTGGCCCGGATCACGGGCGAGCTCGACGCCGCGTGGGTCGAGGAGAACATCCGAACCGGAGGGGACGGACGATGAGCTCGAAGCGAGCGAGAATCGCGATGGCGGCCGTGGCGGTGGCCCTGGCGGCGGGGGCCGGCTGGTACCTGCTCTCCGGGGACGGGGAGGGGGACGACGTCCTGACGGCCTCGGGCACCGTGGAGGCCACGGAGGCCCACCTCGGCTTCCAGGCGGCGGGCCGGATCCGCGGAATTCGGGTCGAGGAGGGGGACTCCGTGGGCGCCGGCGACACGCTGGCCGTGCTGGACCGGCGGGAGCTGCTGGCCCGGCGCGAGGCCGCGGAGGCGGAGATCGCGGCGGCCCGGGCCGCCCTCCGCGAGCTGGAGACCGGCTCGCGGCCGCAAGAGCTCGAGCAGGCTCGATCGGCGGTCCGCGCCGCCGAGCAGAAGCGCGAGGACGCCCGGCGGGACTTCGAGCGCACGAAGAAGCTCTACCAGGGCGGGGCGGCGAGCCGGGAGGCCTTCGACAAGGCCCGGACGCGCCTGGAGGTGGCCACCGCCGAGCTCGAGCAGGCCCGCGAGGAGCTGAGCCTGGCGGAGGAGGGCCCGCGGCCCGAGAAGCTCCAGGCCCAGAGGGCGCGGCTCCGGGGAGCGCGGGCGTCCCTGCGGTCGGTGGAGGCCCGGCTGGACAACATGGTCATCACGGCCCCCTACACCGGCCTGATCACGGTTCGGCACCGGGAGCCCGGCGAGAGCACGCCGCCGGGCGCCGCCGTCTTCACGCTCATGGACCCGACCGACCGCTGGGTCCGGATCTACGTGCGCGAGGACCGGATCGGCGCGGTGAGCCTGGGCCAGCGGGCCACGATCACCTCGGACACCTACCGCGACCGGTCCTACGGGGGGCGCGTCAGCTTCGTCGCCTCGGAGGCGGAGTTCACGCCGACGAACGTCCAGACGCAGGAGGAGCGGGTGAAGCTGGTCTACGCCGTCAAGGTGCGGATCACCGGCGACCCGGACCGGGTGCTGAAGCCCGGGATGCCCGCCGACGTCGAGATTCGCCTCGGGGGCGGGAGCGACCGGTGACCCGCGACGACGCGGCGGTCCGGGCCCGGGCGCTCTCCCGGCGCTTCGGGGAGCTGGCCGCCGTCGACGGCCTCGACTTCGAGGTCCGTCCCGGCGAGCTGTTCGGGCTCGTGGGGCCCGACGGGGCGGGGAAGACCACCACGCTACGCATGCTCGCCGGCGTGCTGCCGCCGAGCGGCGGCGACGCCGTCGTCCTGGGGACCGGGATCGGCGAGGACCCCGAGGCGCCGAAGAGCGAGATCGCGTACATGCCCCAGCGCTTCGGCCTGTACACGGATCTCACGGTGCGGGAAAACCTGGACTTCTACGCGGACCTCTTCCGGGTGCCGGAGCCCGAGCGAAGCGAGAGGCGCGAGCGGCTGTACGAGTTCTCGGGGCTCGCCCCCTTCGGGGACCGGCTGGCAGGCGACCTGTCCGGGGGCATGAAACAGAAGCTCGGGCTCTCCTGTGCGCTGATCCACGAGCCGGAGCTGCTGCTCCTGGACGAGCCCACCTTCGGCGTCGATCCGATCTCACGCCGGGACCTGTGGATGATCGTCCACGAGATGGTGGCCCGGGGGGTGACGGCGATCGTGAGCACCGCCTACATGGACGAGGCGGAGCGCTTCGATCGGGTGGGCCTGCTTGACGGGGGACGGCTTTTGGCGCTGGACACGCCGGACCGCCTCGCGCGGGACCTGGAGGGTCGGCTGCTCTCGGTTCGGGCCGCCCCGCTTCGGGAGGCCCGGGACCGGCTCGGGAGACTTCCCTTCGTCGTTCGCGCCGCCGTCTTCGGCGACCGGGTGCACGCCACCGTCGACGACGCAGAGGGGCGACGGGCCGAGACGGAGCGCGGGCTCGAGCAGGCGGGCCTCGCCGACGTCGACGTGGAGCCGATCGAGCCGTCCATGGAGGACGTGTTCATGGAACGGGTCCCCGAAGGGGGACGTGCGGCCGCCGGGACCGTCGATCCGGAGGTCGCCGATGGCTGACGGCAGCCCGCGGGAACGGGTCCGCGGGGCGGGTCACGCCGGGGACGGGCGGTCGGCTGCCGGCGACGTGGCGGTGTGGGCGAAGGAGCTCACCCGCCGGTTCGGCGACTTCACGGCGGTGGATCACGTCAGCTTCGAGGTCGCCGACGGGGAGATCTTCGGGTTCCTGGGGCCGAACGGCGCCGGGAAGACCACGACGATCAAGATGCTCGCCGGGCTTCTCCGACCCACCGAGGGCGAGGGCCGCGTCACGGGATACGACGTGGCAAAGGAGCGGCAGGCCATCCGACGCAGCATCGGCTACATGTCCCAGCTCTTCTCCCTGTACGCCGATCTCACGGTGGAGGAGAACATCGACTTCTTCGGCCGCCTGTACGGCCTCCGGCGCGGGCGCCGGGAGGAGCGGAAGGAGTGGGCGCTCGAGATGGCGGGGCTGGGCGACCGGCGCGACCGGATCACCGGGGACCTGCCGCTGGGCTGGAAGCAGCGCCTGGCCCTGGGGTGCGCGGTGCTCCACGAGCCGCCGATCCTCTTCCTGGACGAGCCCACCTCCGGCGTCGATCCCTCCTCGCGGCGCGCCTTCTGGGACCTGATCCACGACCTCGCCGAGGGGGGGACCACGGTCTTCGTCACCACCCACTACATGCAGGAGGCGGAGTACTGCGACCGGCTGGCGCTCATGAACCGGGGCGAGCTCATCGCCCTGGACGAGCCGGCCCGGCTCCGGGAGCAGATGACCGAGCCCCTGCTCGAGGTCCGGGTGGACGACCCCGTTCGGGGCGTGGAGGCGCTGCAGGGGGCGCCGGGCGTGATCGAGGCGGCCATGTTCGGCCGCCGGCTCCACCTGGCGCTGGAGGAGGGGGCCGACCTCGAGGACGCGAGAAGAGCGGTGGCCCGACGCCTCGAGGAGGCCGGCGTCGAGCTGGAGAGCGTCGCGCGGGTCGTCCCGTCGCTGGAGGACGTGTTCGTCGGGCGGGTGCGCGCCGCCGGCGGGGCGCCGACCGAGTGAGGGAGGACCGGCGATGATCGACCTCGGCCGGCTGTGGGCGATGGCCCGCAAGGAGGCCCTCCAGCTGCGGCGGGACACCCGGAGCCTCATTCTCGCCTTCCTGCTCCCGGTGACGCTGGTGGTGCTCTTCGGATACGCCATCAGCTGGGACGTGGAGAACATCCAGACCGCGGTGCTGGACCAGGACCACTCGGCCCGCAGCCGCGAGCTGCTCGACGCCTTTCGCGCCTCCGGCTACTTCGAGTTCGTGGATGTCCCGGAGGACTACGCCCGGGGCCCGGAGGAGCTCCTGGACCGCGGCGACGCCCGGATCGTCCTGGTGGTGCCGCCCGACTTCTCGGAGGATCTGGACGCCGAGCGGACGGCCGAGGTCCAGGCGCTGGTGGACGGCACCGACGCCAACACGGCGACGATCACGCTCGGCTACGCCCGGGCGATCGTTCAGGACTACTCCCGGAGCGTCCGCTTCGCCGGCCGCACGGTCTCGCCCCCGGTGCAGTCCGACTCCCGGGTGTGGTACAACGAGGAACTCGAGAGCAAGAACATGATCGTGCCCGGGCTGGTGGCGGTGATCATGATGATCATCGCCGCCATGCTCACCTCGCTGACCATCGCCCGGGAGTGGGAGCGGGGGACCATGGAGCAGCTGGCCTCCACGCCCGTGGGGAGAGCGGAGGTGGTGCTGGGCAAGCTCCTCCCCTACGTGGCCATCGGCCTCGTCGACGTGGTCCTGGTCAGCGTCATCGGCGTCTGGCTGTTCGGCGTGCCCTTCCGGGGGAACGCAGGCCTCCTGATGATCCTGTCCCTGGCCTTCATCATCGGCGCCGCCACGCTGGGCATGTTCATCTCCGCGGTGGCGAAGTCCCAGCTGCTGGCCACCCAGCTGGCGATGATCCTCACGTTCCTGCCGGCCTTCCTCCTCTCCGGGTTCATGTACGCCATCGAGGTCATGCCGGCGGCGCTGGAGGCGGTGACCTACCTGATCCCGGCGCGCTATTTCCTGGTGGTCACCCGGGGCATCTTCCTCAAGGGCGTCGGTGTCGAGGTGCTACGGGTCCAGGGACTGCTGATGATCGCCTTCGCCGCGGTCGGAATCTTCGCGTCGATTCGCGTCTTCCGGAAGGCGATCCGATGACCGACCGGCCGCTCCGGGACCGGACCGCCGATTCCCTCCTCCGGATGGCCGGGCTGCTGGTGAAGGAGTTCCGTCAGATCTTCCGGGATCCCCGCCTGGCACGCGTCATCTTCATCAGTCCCCTTATCCAGCTCGTGGTCTTCGGCTACGCGGTCTCCACCGACCTGTGGAAGACCTCCACCCTCGTCGTGGACCACGACCGGACCCAGGCCTCGCGGCAGCTCGTGGAGTCGCTCACCTCCTCCGGCTACTTCCGGGTGACCGGCCGATCCGACCGGGGAGGGGACATCGTCGACGCGCTGGACCACGGCGACGCGGTGGTGGGACTTCAGATCCCGCCGGACTTCTCGACACGCCTCCGCGACGGAGACGCTCGCGTCCAGCTGCTCTTCGACGGCACGAACTCCAACACCGCCTCCGTGGCCAAGTCCTACGCCGAGCGGATCGTCCTGCAGTACGGCCTCGAGCGCGCCTCGGCCGCCCCGCCGGAGGCCGTGGAGCTCCGGGAGCGGGCCTGGTACAACCCGAGCCTGGAGAGCCGCAACTACAACGTCCCGGCGGTCGTCGGGGCCCTCATCCTCCTGGTCTGCCTGCTCCTCACCTCGCTCGCCGTGGTCCGGGAACGGGAGATCGGCACGCTCGAGCAGCTCGAGGTGAGCCCGCTGACCCCCGGGGAGCTGATCGTGGGGAAGACCCTCCCCTTCGCGGTCATCGGCCTGGTGGATTTGGCGATCGTCACCGGCGCCGCGCTGCTCTGGTTCGACGTCCCCTTCCGGGGAACCGTGGGCCCGCTGCTGCTGGCCAGCGTCCTGTACCTGCTGTCGGGACTCGGCCTGGGGCTTTTCATCTCCACGATCTCGAAGACCCAGCAGGAGGCCTTCATGGGCAGCTTCCTGGTCTTCATGCCCGCCATCCTGCTCTCCGGCTTCATGTTCCCCGTGAGCAGCATGCCGCGGAGCTTCCAGTGGCTGACGCTGGTCAACCCGGTGCGGCACTACATCGAGATCGTCCGTGACGTCTTCCTCAAGGGGACCGGCGTCTGGACCATGTGGCCGAAGTTCGCCGCCCTGCTGGCCCTGGGCGCCGGGCTCCTGTTGATCGCCACCGTTCGCTTCCGGCGAGAGACCGGGGGATGAGACCGCCGCGGAATTCCACCGTCTAACCCACGCCGTCGGAAGCTGGCTCGCCGCTCTTCTGCTGCTCGGGAAGCCGAACGTCCTCCAGGAAGAACGCCGCCAGCTCGGCGCGGCCCGAGAGGCCCGCCTTCCGGTACACGCTGGAGGCGTGCTGCCGGCAGGTGCGCTCGCTCCGGTCCGTGCGGCGGGCGATCTGCCGGTGGCTGTAGCCCTTGATCAGCAGCAGGGCCACCTCGCGCTCCGCCGGGGTCAGGTCCCAGGCGCGGAACTGCTCCTCCATGGCCTCGCCCAGCTCCCTCAACAGCCGGCCGGCCCGCTCCCGCCAGGCGTCACGCTCCTCCTCGCGCCGCTCCAGCTCCTCCCGGGTGCGGTCCAGGGTGCGGGAGGTGCGGCGCCACGCCCGCCACAGGTAGACGGCGAGCCCCAGGCTCAGGGCGATCAGGAAGACCTCGACCACCACGTGGGGGGTGAGCCAGGACGCCGGGGCATCCAGGGCCAGGTCCACGACCCCGCCTACCACCACGGCCAGGAAGGCCAGGACCACCAGGGGCGTGACGCGGGAGACGTCCGGCTCCCTCATCGGGGACCGCTCCTCCCACGTGCGTGGGGGTGACCTCTCAGGATGCCGTCCCCACACGGGTTATCCGGGCCCGTACGGATGTCGGATGGCGCCGGGATCCATCCCGGGTTTTCGTGGTCGACGCGGGGACGGGATGTCGCCGCGGAGACGATGAGCAACGTGAAACCCACAGAGGGAGGTCGGCGATGGACGCGGCACACATTCACTTGATGCTGAACCACGTTCCCGTGCTGGGGGCCGTCTTCGGCGCCGTGCTGCTCGGCGTGGGCCTGCTCCGGAGCGACGAGACGTGGCAGCGGATCGCGCTCTGGATGCTGCTGGTCACGGGCGTGGCCAGCGTGGTGGTCTACCTCACCGGCGAGCCGGCCGAGGAGCTGGTGGAGGGAGCGGCGGGCTTCTCGCACGACGCCGTGGAGCGGCACGAGGAGATCGCGGAGTGGTCCATGTACACGGGCGGCGCCGTGGGCGCGGCGGCCCTCGGTGCCATCGGCTGGTCCCGGTCCCGCCCGCTCCCGCGAGGGCTGATGACGGGCCTCTTCGTCCTGAACCTGGCCCTGGTGGGCGTCGTGGCGTGGACGGCCAACTCCGGCGGCAAGGTCAGCCACCCCGAGCTCCGGGGCGAGACGGCCGCCGTCCGGGGCGGCGACGAGGACGGGAGCGGCGCTCCGGCGGCCGGAGACGGAGAGGAGCACCGGGGGGACGAGGGCGGAGAGGCGGAGGAGCACGGGGCCGGGAGCGGCTGAGCCGACCCACCGGGCCGTCCTCACCGGCCGCCTCCCGGCTCCCCGGTCCGGCCCGTCCCGTCCTCCATGGGCACGGTCATCCGCATCTTTCGGCGGAGCAGCTCGGCGGGCACGGCCTCCCCCGCGCCCTCGAGGGCGGCGTCCTCCCAGGACCCGTAGACCGGATTCGGGACCACGATCCATCGCCGGCCCCACCACCGTTCTCCGACCCGCGGCTCTCGCGCGGGCCGGCCGCCCGGGCGAGCCACGGCCTCGCCCCGGACCCAGCGGCCGGGCTGGGGCTCGTCGGTGAAGTCGCCCAGGTTGTCTCCCATCAGCAGCAGGATCCGGTGTCCCTCGGCAACGTGCTCTCGGCGGGCCACCTTGGTGCCGTCCCAGCCGGGGCGCTCTCCCTCGGTGAGCAGCACGTCCAGGGTGTCGGCCAGGGGGAAGCCGAGCCGTTCGAGGTTCCGGCGCGTCGCTGGCTCCAGGTCGGCATCGCGATTCGTGACGTAGAAGACACGCACGCCCCGCTCGCGGGCGAAGCGGGTGAAGGCGAGCGCCCCGGGGACCGCGGGAGCCCGGGCCTCGCGTACCCAGGGATCCCAGGTGTCGGGGCCGTAGGTGCCCCCGAGACGGATGAGGCGCGCCTGGTACGGCGAGTTGTCGAGCACCGTCTCGTCCACGTCCAGGATCACGGCCGGCGGCTTGGTCCGGTACGGCTCCTCCTGCTCCCGTGCCGCCGTCCAGGAGGAGTCACCGAGCGCCTCCTCCAGCCGAAGCCGGGCGAGCCGGTAGGCCTGGAGCGAGGCCCCGCGGAACTCGGCCGAGACCTGCGTCCACAGGGTGGCGTCCACGTCCCCGAGGGCCGGGTTCACCGCCGCCGTCGCGCCTCCGGCCACCGGCAGCGAGTCCCGCCGGGCGGTGGGGCCGGCCTCGGGGGCGGATCCGGCGGAGGTGGCGGCGCAGCCGGCGGCGCCGGCGGCCAGCGCGAGGGCCAGCGCCGCGGCGAGCAGCGGGCGCGGAAGGGAGGCGTGGGGACGGCTCATGGCTTTTCGCTGCGTGGGAGGACGGTGAGGGCGCGCACGGACCCGAGGGTAGATGCAGCTCGGAGTCGCGGGAAGGGGGGAGCGGACCGACGGGGACCGCCGCCCGCCGGGCGGGGCGCTCCCCCTCGACCCCGGAGTCGGATCAGCCGCCCCCGTTCTCCGCCGCCATCCGCCGGAGCACCGAGTGCAGGATGCCGCCGTGTCGGTAGTACTTGACCTCCATGGGCGTGTCCAGCCGCACGTGGGCCGGGAACGTCACCTCGGTGCCGTCGTCACGCCGCGCCGTCACGGAGACGTCGGTGCCGCTCTCCAGCGCCTGGGGGACCCCCCGGATGTCGTAGACCTCCTCGCCGGTGAGGCCCAGCGACTCGGCGTCGTCGCCCTCCTGGAACTGGAGGGGCAGCCCGCCCATCCCGATGAGGTTGCTCCGGAAGATCCGCTCGTAGCCGGTGGCGAGCACCGCCTCGACGCCCAGCAGGACCGGTCCCTTGGCGGCCCAGTCCCGCGAGGATCCCGTCCCGAACTCGTCTCCGCCGATCACGACCAGCGGCGTGTCGTCCTCCCGGTACCGCATGGCGGCGTCGTAGACCGACGTCTGCTCGCCGCTGGGGAAGTGGACCGTGTACCAGCCCTCCGTGCCCGGGACGAGCTGGTTGCGCAGACGGATGTTCGCGAAGGTGCCGCGCATCAGCACCTCGTGGTTCCCGCGCCGGGAGCCGTAGGAGTTGAACTCGGACAGCCCCACGCCCTGCTCCAGGAGGTATTCTCCGGCCGGCGAGTCCTTCGGGATGGCGCCCGCCGGCGAGATGTGGTCCGTGGTGAGCGAGTCGCCGACCTTCACCAGGCAGCGCGCGCCCTCGATGTCGCCGGGCTCCTCCGTCTCCGGCTCCACGTCCTCGAAGAACGGGGGCTTCCGGATGTACGTGGAGGAGTCGTCCCACTCGTACAGCTCGCTCTCGGGCACCTCCAGCGAGTTCCAGCGCTCGTCGCCGGCGAACACCTCGGCGTACTCCTTCTCGAACATCTCGGGGCGCACCGAGGAGCGGATGGTCTCCCGAATCTCCTCCTGGCCGGGCCAGATGTCCTCGAGATAGACCTCGGTCCCGTCCTCGTCGGTGCCCAGGGGCTGCCGGTGCAGGTCGATGTCCATGCGTCCGGCCAGCGCGTAGGCCACCACCAGCGGCGGAGACGCCAGGTAGTTGGCGCGGGTGTAGGGGTTGATCCGCCCCTCGAAGTTCCGGTTTCCGGAGAGCACCGAGCACGCCACCAGGTCGTTCTCGCGGATCGCCCCGGAGATCGGCTCCGGCAGCGGACCGCTGTTTCCGATACAGGTGGTGCAGCCGAAGGCCACCAGGTTGAAGCCGAGCTCCTCCAGGGAGGGGACCAGGTCCGCCTCCTCCAGGTAGTCCATGACCACCTGCGAGCCCGGGGCCAGGCTGGTCTTCACCCACGGCTTCGTCGTCAGGCCCCGCTCGGCCGCGTTCCGCGCCAGGAGGCCGGCCGCCACCATCACCGCCGGGTTGGACGTGTTCGTGCAGCTCGTGATGGCGGCGATGACCACCGCGCCGTCCCGGAGCTCGAACTCCACCGACTCGCCGGTGACGGGATGCTCCTCCAGTCGGACGTCGACGCCGGACTTGGCCCGGGCGGCCACCGCCGTGCCGCCGTCGCTCTCCCAGCGGCCGAGGTCGTCGCCGTCGTCGCTCGCGGGCTCCCGGCCGTGCTCCTCCAGGACGCGCTCGAAGCTGTCCCGGCTCTCGGTGAGTGGAATCCGCTCCTGCGGAAGCTTCGGGCCCGCCAGGCTGGGCTCCACGGTGGTGAGGTCCAGTTCCAGGTGCTCGCTGTACTCGGGCTCGGGCGACGCCTCCGTGTGGAAGAGCCCCTGCTCCTTCATGTAGCGCTCGACCAGGTCCACCCGCTCCTCGTCGCGGCCGGTGAAGCGAAGATAGTCGAGGGTCTCGTCGTCCACGGGGAAGATCGCGCACGTGCCGCCGTACTCCGGCGACATGTTGCCCAGCGTCGCCCGGTCGGCCAGCGACAGGTGCTGGATCCCGGGGCCGTGGAACTCCACGAACTTCTGAACCACGCCGTGCTCGCGGAGCATCTCCGTGACCCGGAGAACCAGGTCGGTGGCCGTGGCGCCCTCCGGCAGCTCGCCGTGCATCCGGAAGCCGACGACGGGGGGGATCAGCAGGCTGATGGGCTCGCCGAGCATGGCCGCCTCCGCCTCGATGCCGCCGACGCCCCAGCCCAGGACGCCGAGTCCGTTGATCATCGGCGTGTGGCTGTCCGTGCCGACCAGCGAATCGGGATACGCCAGCGGGGTGCCGTCGGATCCACGCCGCATCACGACCTGGGCGAGGTACTCCAGGTTCACCTGGTGGACGATGCCCGTGTCGGGAGGGACGACCTTCAGGCTGTCGAAGGCCTCCTGGCCCCATCGGAGGAAGGCGTAGCGCTCGCGGTTCCGCTCGAACTCCCGCTCCGCGTTGATCTCGAAGGACTGGCGCGTCCCGAAGGAGTCCACCTGGACGGAGTGGTCGATGACCATCTCGGCCGGACACACCGGATCCACCCTGGCCGGGTCTCCGCCGAGGCGCGCCATGGCGTCCCGCATGGCCGCCAGGTCCACCACCGACGGCACGCCGGTGAAGTCCTGCAGCAGGACCCGGGAAGGCTGGAACGCGATCTCCCGGTCCTCCTCGACTTCGGGGTTCCAGCCCGCCACGGCCCGGATGTCGTCGGCGGTGACGGCCTCCCCGTCCTCGTGTCGGAGCAGGTTCTCCAGGAGGACGCGGATCGAGTAGGGGAGTCGGGAGACGTCGCCGACTCCCTCCCGCTCCAGCTTCCGGAGGTCGAAGAGGTCCACCGCGCCGTCGCGGGTGTCGATGGAGCGGCGGGTGCCGAAGGTGTCCAGCGAGGCGGTGCTGGTATTCCCCATGGGCCGATCTCTCCTGTGGTCGGGCTGCACGCTCGTGCTGCGGGCCGCCGGCCGGTCGGCCGGCGCTCGTGTCGAATCGATCCTAGGATTCAAAAGCTGACGCCGGGGACGCGGGGCGTCAGTCGGGAACGATCTGACGGGGGGGGTCGGGTATATCCCGGCTGGCTCGTGGGGGATCTCCCCACGAGCCGGACTCCGGCGGGGGCTCCGTTCAGGAGTGGTCGGGCCGCTTACGGTAGAGAGCGTTCACGGTGACCCGCGTCCCCCCTTCGTGCTCGGCCTCCACGGTCTCGGTGGGCCGGTCCGGCACCAGGCCGTGGCGCGCCGCCTCGCGGTCCAGCCGGTCCGCCTCCAGGAGGAGGAGCGGGCCCGACGAGAAGCCGCGCCACAGGTGGTCGTGACCCTCGACCGGCCGGAGCCCCTCCTCGCCGGGAGACGACCCGGGGCCGAAGGTGGCGGACAGGAGCAGCCCTCCGGCCTTGAGGACCCGGGCGGACTCGCCCAGCGCATCACGGAGGTCCTCCAGATCGCGGGCGTGGTGATAGACACCCAGGGCGACGACCAGGGCGAACGAGGCATCGTCGAAGCGGCCGAGGTCCTGCATCCGGCCCCGCCGCACCCGGCGGCGCGCCTCCTCCGCCCCGATCACGTCCGAGATCCGGCGCCGTGTCTCTTCCACCATCGCCGGGGAGGTGTCGAGGGCGTGGACGTCGAACCCCCGTCGGGCCAGGAAGACGGCGTTCCGGCCCCCGGCGCACCCCACGTCGAGGACGCGGTCCGGGGAGTCCGCGTCCACGACTCCGCGGTCGACGAGCCGTCTGAGCCTGTGGTCGGGGTCGCGCCCGGCGAACCGTTCGACCTGCTCCGGCTGGTTCCAGAAGTCCTCCGTGCTCACCCGGAACGCCGGGGCCCGCTCGTCACTGGATACGGAGGACGAGGAGTCGACTCGTGGACGACGAGCCGAGGAGGGTGTTCCCGGGACCCGTCAGGCGCACCGTCAGGTCGTTGCCCGGCGGTGCCGAGACGCGGAAGTACCGTGCCGCCGAGCTCCGCACGTCCATGCTGACCGTCGTCCGCTGCGGGGACCCCAGGTCGGTCACCTCCAGCGGATAGACCTCGGGGAAGGCGGAGCCGGCACCCTCGTTCTCGTGGAGTTGCCGGAAGACCAGCGGCAAGTTCCAGGTCCGAAGCTGCAACCGGTCCGAGGTGTTCGGGACGGTATCGTCGGCCGCCGGCACGGCGGCGAATTCGCGAATGAGGTCGTCCCACGACACGGTGCTGCCGGCGACCTGCTGCACCGCCGCCTCGACGTTGGTGATGCCGGTGGCCAGGTCCCCGCCCCCCCGGGCAAGCGCATGGAAGAGCTGCTGCTCGTTGCTGCCGGCCACCGCACCGCTCCCCGACGGACCGTAGTGGTCGCCGAGCCACCGCAGAAAGAGATAGGAGAATCCGCGCATCTCCAGCGATTCCGTCCCCCGGGGGTCCTCGACGGCCAGGGCTCTCGTGCTGTCCGGGTTGATCAGGAAGCGCCGGAGCCGCAGGAAGTTCTGGAGGTGGAAGTTGTTGAATTCATCGACCTTCGGGGAGTCCGCTGCCGCCTCGCTCAGGTCGAGGTTGGCCCGCACCGGCAGGCCGGCGCGCTTCAGTCCCACGACCTCCTCGGCGATGTGGGACAGGCCCTCGTCCAGCCAGGTGTCCTCGAGCTGGTTGAATCCCCCGCCCTGCTTGATGACACGGTTGCCGGTGTTGATCAGGTGCTCGAACTCGCCCGGGCTGGCGCCGATCCCGGACCGAAGCGCCGTTTCCACGGAGACGCTGTCGCTGAACTGGCCCGTGGGATCGGGGGCCAGGAGATAGACGATCTCGGCCTCGTTAGCCCCCGGGCAGGTGCCGTCCGTGTCGCTGCCGTTCTTGCTCGTGTCGCCCGAGTCTGCCAGGTCAGCAGGGACGAAGAAGCCGCCGATGCGGACGTCCGAGCCCCGCTCGGTGAGCCTGTTCACCTCGGGGGTGAACATCACGAGGACATGGCCGTTCCCGTCGATGTCGGTGGCCTGGCCGAAATACGCCTCCGGCACGCCGAGCACCGACCGGTCGTACTCGTCGGCCAACCCGGTCCAGTCGACCTGTGAGACGGCGTCGTCGGCGATGGCCGTGTCGGCGAGGATGGCCACCTCCTGGCCGACCGACTCGACCTCGGCCGTGACCGTGTCCGCATCCGCCGTGTCGCAGCTGACGGAGAGATCGGATTGCACGGTGAGCCGTACCTGCAGCGTGTCCCCCTCGTCGGGCGGAGTGCCGCTGGGGAGGAGGGACTCGCGGCTGACCCCGCTGCGTGTGGAGTAGGAGGACCGGGACGCGGGGCGCGCGTTGCGGCGGTCCAGCTCCCGGAGGGCGTTCTGCCGGATCCGGCGCGTCAGCTCGCCTCCTCGCATCCGGCTCCGAGCCGAGGCCGGGGCCCCCCTCACCGAGAGCTGCGGAGGGGCGACGGGCGCCAGGGACCCGGAGGCACCGGAGCCGCCCTCGACCCGGAGTGCGAGCGACGTGAAGCCCGGGCTCCGGCTGGGCTCCTGGGACATGACCACGTACTCGGCGGGCCCATCCTCACCGGCGAGCCGGAAGGACAGGCAGCCGTCGCTGTCGGGGCTTTCCGAGCGGAGCTCTCCCACGGAGAGCTGAAGGAGTTCACCGGGCTCGCAGTCGGACGGGCTGGTGATATCTCCTCCTCCGCACCCGGCGAGGAGAACCGCCGCCAGAACGAGGGCCGAAGCGGTGTCCTGCCGCGAGGGCACCGGTCCCCCGGGAGCGGCCGGGGTCAACTCACCGCTTTCTCGGTGCTCCGCTCCCCCTCGAGAAGCGCGCTGAGCTCGCGGGCCTCCTCCTCCGAGATCTCCTTCTGCTCGACCAGGGAGCTGAGGAGTGCCGTGGGGGAGTTTCGGAAGATCCGATCCAGGATGTATCCCACGGCGCTCCTGCCCGCCTCTTCACGGGCCACCGTGGGATAGTAGCGGTACGCCTTCCCCTCGCGCTCGTGGCGGACGTGCCCCTTCTCCTCCAGCGTCTGGAAGACCGTCAGGACGCTCGTGTAGGCGAGATCCTCCTCGATCTCCTCTTTCGCCTCCCGGACCGTGGAGGAGCCCCGATCCCAGAGAATGTTCATGATGTCCAGCTGCCGGTCGGTGAACTGAATGTCCAACAGAATCCTCCTGGCGTGTCGCCTGTCGAGGTCTGGGTTCTCGTTGCCCGTGTGCGCCGCAAGAGGGGGTTTTACGTACGGACATGCGGAAAGGTCCCCCCGGCAGGTGTCAGGACCGGAGCGAGTCACTCGGCGTCTATCTGCCGCTCCAGCTCTTTTCTCAGGACCCGTAAGTTCGTTCTTGCCTTGACGAAGCGGTCCCGGTCGCCGGCCTCGACGGTCTCCCCGTCGGCCACCAGACGACAGGCCTCCAGTCCAGCGGCCAATGCCTCCAGCGTGTCGGGATAGACCGTGGCCCGGGCTTCCCGCCCGTCGCGTCCACTCTCCGGCTCCCCGTCGTCGTGGTCCAGCGTCCTCACCTCCCGCTTCCTGGCTCCCGTTCCGCCGCTCCGGCCGTCGATGCACGCCTCCGGGCCCGGAGGACCCGTGGACTGATAACTCAACCGGGTCCGCAATGGTCCGTGTTCCCGGCCACCCGGGTGCTGCAGCTACGCTGTTCGCCCGGCGGTGCGCCGCACCCACACCTTCCCATACCCTGTCGGCGGTCGCCGGTGCTACGTCGGTGATGGTGTACGTTGCGGCGGGAGAGGATGTAGAGCGCTCATGGGCGTCGACTTCACAGCCGGGATGGTGGTCGTCTTCGCCCTCACGGCGGCGGCCGCGGTGAGCTTCGCCATCGGCTGGCTCCCGGCGGAGATCACGGCCCTCGCGGTGGCGGTGCTCCTGGCCGTCCTGTCGCCGTGGACGGCCGTGGCCCCCGCCGACGCCATCGCCGGGTTCTCGAGCGCGGCCACGGTCACCGTTCTGGCCATGTTCATCCTGAGCGAAGGCGTGCGGCGGACGGGTATCGTCCACCGGCTCGGCGACCGTCTCCTTCCCCTCCGAGCGCGCGAGCGAGCGATGACGGCTGGCGGCCACCATCGGCCTCGGGGGATCGGCCGCGGGGCTCGTCAACAACACGCCGCTGGTGGCGGTGCTGATCCCCATGGACGTGCGGCTGGCCAGGCGCACGCGAAGCTCGCCGCCGTGGCCCTCCTCTGGACGGTGTGAGGACGGGGTGGCGGCAGACGGGCTCTCGGGGGTCGGCCTCAGTTGTCGGCATCCTCCAGCGTCTGCCGGAAGAAGTCCGCCGTCCGACGGTACGCCTCGACCCAATGTCGGTGCATCAGGAAGTCGTGCACGTCGCCGGGAATCACGAACTCCTCGAAGGGGACGTCCCGGGCGCGGAGTCGCTCTGCCAGGCGGACGGATTCCCGGAATGGAACTGTCCGATCATCGTCGCCGTGGACGAAGAGTACCGGTGAGCTCCAGCTGTCGGTCCACGCCATGGGCGACGAGCGCCAGGCCAGCTGCTGAACGGTCTCCAGCGAGTCCACCTGGTAGGGCAGGTCCACTCCGTCGAACTCGAACTCGATGTTCCAGTCGTGGACGCCGTGGAAGTCGGCCCCGGCGGCGAAGAGATCGGACGCGCGTGCCAGCCCCAGCGCCGTCAGATATCCGCCGTAAGAGCCGCCGTAGAGGCCGATCCGGTCGCCGTCCACCTCGGGCCGACTCCGAAGCCAGAGTCCGGCGCCGAGGACGTCCAGGAACTCGCTGGCGCCGCGGGCGCCCCACCGGCGGGCCTCCCGGAACTCGAGGCCGTAGCCGATGCCGCTCCGGTAATTGAGCGACAGCACGACGTAGCCCTGGCTCGCCAGATGCTGGTTCATGGCGTACGAGTTGTGGTAATAGCGCATGTAGTGCCAGCCCAGGAGCATCTGTCGCCGGGAGCCGCCGTGGAGAAAGAGCACGGCCGGGCGCCCGTCACCGGTCTCCGCTCCCGGCGGCATGAAGAGCTGTCCGCGGACGCGCTTGCCGTCGGCCCCGGAGAGGGTGACCGGCTCGGGCTCCACCAGCCGCTTCCCGGGGAACTCCTCGGGCAGGTTCTGAGGCGCCAGTGCCCGGTCCTCGCCGTCCTCCGAGGCGATGCGGGCGTGTCCTGGCCGGCGCGCTCCCGAGGCCAGGTAGGCCACCGCGTCGCCCCCGGAGGCGACGACCGGGGACCACTGGATGCCGTCGTCCGACGTCAGCCGCCGCGCCTCACCCCGGCCGTCGGTCGGGACGCGCCACACGTGACGGCGGTCGAGGTCCCCGATGTTCGAAGTGTACAGCACGGCCTCCCGGTCCGGTGTCATCGCGGCGCTCTCGACGATCCCGTCGCCCGGGGTCAGCTTCACGGGCTCGCCTCCCCCCACCGGCAGGGCGTAGAGGTGGCGCCAACCGTCCCGCTCCCACGGAAAAACCAGGCGATCATCGCTGCTCCAGAGCAGCTGCCGCTCGCCGGCCAGGGGATAGAAGGCGCTGCCCCTGCCCTCCGGCGCTTTCCAGACCACGCGGCCCTCGCCGGAATCCGCGTCCGCCACCCGGAGCTCCCAGCCCGGTCCGGTGCGGTCGGTGGCGTAGGGCGGATCGGAGGCGGTGTGGACGCGGATGAACGCCACCTGGCTCCCGTCCGGCGACCACGCCGGGCTACGGTCCTCCGACAGGCCAGGGTCGAGGTACGTGAGGTCGTCGGAGCCGGGATCGTAGATCGCCACGAAGGCGTGCTCCCCGCGGTCGGTGACGAAGGCGATGCGGTCGCCCGACGGGGACCACCTGATCTCCTCCACGCTCCCCTTCTCGCGCACCGCGCGTCGGGCTTCGCCGTCCCCGGCCGCCGGCACCAGCCACAGGTCGCCGTCCCGGACGAGAGCCACCCGGCGTCCGTCGGGTGAGGGGGCGGGGCTGTGTCCCTCGGCCAGCCTCGTCGGATCGCCGTCTCCCGAGACGGGGACGCTCCAGATGGCCCGCTCCCGGCCGCCCGGGGCGTGCGACGGGTTGGGGCTGAGGCCGGCGTCGTTCGGCGCCCCGCCCCGCACGTAGACCACGCGCCGGCCGGTGCCCGTGAAGGACACGTCACCGATGGCCTGGCCGTCGTCGCGGGCGTAGGGCGTGACGCGCCGACCCCGGTAGTCCGGCGGGGCGGCCACGTAGACGTTCCGGACGCCCTCCTCGTACAGCGCCCACGCCAGTCGTCCGCCCTCCGGCGCCGCCGTGAGCTCCGAGGGGAAGGGGGCGCTCATGACTTCGGCCACGGTGAGGCCCTCCCGGGCGTCCTGCGCACCCGCCCGTTCCGGGAGGGCCAGCAGGGCGCCGGCGGCGAGGGTCAGCGCGAGGACGGCGACGCGGGAGCCTGCGGCGAAGCGCATGGGAACCTCCGGTGGCGGAGCGTGGCGGGTGCGACGAGGAAGCGTTCGGCCGGCGGGCCCGGAGCCCGCCCGGGGCGAATATCACGGTCACGCAGGGCGGGAGAAAGCGCTTCGATGGCGGTGGGCGATCGGCCATCTTGTAATGAGTACGACGCGACGGGTGGCGGAGCTGCCACTCTGCGGAGGAAGCGCCCCCTCGTGGCTCTTCGAGCGGATGACCGACCTGGCCGGCGCCGGATATCGCCGAGCGGGAGCGGGCCGACGCGCTGGAGCGGATCGCCGGTCTCACCGACGAGTAGCCGCAGCAGGAATCACGGACACGGGAGGAACATGGACGTCAGCCGCTGGAACGACCGACACGACGACGAGGAAGAGCCGGACGCGGAGACGCTCCGCGCCGAGCTGGAGGGGAAGGGGTACACGGTCTCGCGGCACGTGTACCGCCCGGGCACCTATTTCGACGAGCACAACCACCGGCACGACAAGATCGACGCCGTGGTCTCGGGACGCTTCCGGATGACCGCAGACGGGCAAGAGGTGGTGCTCGGAGCCGGAGACTGGGCTTCGATCCCGGCCGGCACCACGCACACGGCCAGGGTGCTCGGCGACGAGCCCGTGGTCAGCCTGGACGCCACGCGCGCCTGACCCGGTCGGGGCACGGTGCCCGCCCTTCGGGCCCGCAGCCGGAACCGCGCAGGGCCGGAGCCGGGTGCTGATGTGGGGAGATCTCCTCGGGGAGACGTCGGGAAGAACTCGCGGTAGACCCGAAACCGGGCAAAAAGACTTTTCAACACGCTGAGGACGGGACAGACTCTCGCATGAACTCGCATGGACGAGGATCTGCGGCGGTACCGACGAGCCGTAGCGATCGAGTTTAAGCACGTCGGGAACTCAACGGAGGGTCGAGCCATGAAGAAGAGCCTGAGCATCGCCGCGGTATTCACTGCCCTGTTGCTGATCGCCACTCCCGCTGCGCTCAGCGCGCAGGGCGCGAGCACATTCAATGTCGACGCCCGGGGTGGCGTGGAGGTCCCGGTCTCCGACATGGCGGACGTGGCGGACCTCGGTCCGACCGCGGGCGCGTCGGTCCGTTATCGGGTTCACCCGCGAGTCGACGTTCGTGTCGACGGCGAGCTCGGATTGCTCTCCGGGCTCGAGGGGGAGACCGCAACACCGGACGTGGAACTGTGGAGAGCCATGGGCGGGGCGAACGTCCGGATCCTGGGTGCAGCGAGCCCGGTGGACGTCTCGGCTCACGTCCTCGGCGGCCTCACCTCCTACAACACCGAGATCTTCCCCCAGGTGGTCTTCGACCCCGAGACGGGTGAGGCCGTGGGCGACTTCGGCGAGACCTATCCCACCGTCGCCGGCGGCCTGGAGATCGGATATCCCGTCTTCAGCTCCATGAATCTCTCCGGGGACCTCTTCGTCCGGGGATCCTGGACGCTGATGTTCACCGACGAGGCGGAGACGGCCATCTTCAACGAGTTCCGCTCCGGCATCGGCGGCTTCGACCAGGCGACGACGGTTCCCGTCACGCTGGGGCTGAAGCTGGGCTTCTGAGGTTTCCGGCGGTCCCGTGAGCCGGTCGGGCCGCCTCAGGGGCCGCCTCAGCGCCCGCTGCCCTGGCCCGTGCTCCTGCCGGGATCCGGGGCCGAGCCCGGCAGCGGGTCCCGGCCCCTCCGGCGCAGGAGGCGGCGCACGCGAACGTGCTCTTCACGCTCGCGCTCATCCAGGACCCTCTCGATCTCCTCGATCTCGTTCTCCAGGTCCGGGATGACCCGCTGCTCGAGGGTGTTGAGCTGTCGGGTCGTACGCCGGAGGGCGCGAGCGAGGCTCCGGAGCAGCATCTCCCGTGACGCTGCGTCCAGGAGCAGTCCCGTGAGCGATTCGAACTCGGCGGCGGCCCGGACGGCGGCAGGGCCGGCCGAGGTGGCCGGCGTGCCTCGCGCCTCCAGGGTACGCCCGGGCTCGTCCCGCTCGGCGATCTCGGCCGCCGAGACGCCCCACACTTCCACCGGTCGGAGGCGAACCCGGAGGTCGCGCGTGGGCCAACCCAGCGCCGCCAGGTCGTGATCGGGACGGGCAGAGTGCGCGTCCAGGAGGGCCGGATACGCGCGGGTGGCCTGCTCGGAGACCCGGGCCCGGGCATCGGCCGCGGGCCGGGCGATGCGGAACAGCTCGCTCACCAGAGCTCGCCGCTTTCGCTTCAGCAGGTCGCGGCCCCGGCGGACGCGCTCCAGGCGCCGGCGGGCCCGCACCAGGTTGAACCGGGTCGGAGGACGTCGGCTGACGCCGTTCACGGCTCGTTCTCCTCGCCCCGGGTCGAGTCGCCCGCACCGGCGCCTCCGCCGTGCCGGCTCCAGACCTCGTCGTCGACGCGCCCCAGGTCGGCGCGGGGAAGTTCGCGGAGGAGCTCCCAGCCGAGCTCCACGCTCTCCGCCACGGTCCGCCGCTCGTCGCCCTGGTGGACGAACTCCTCCTCGAACCGGTCGGCGAACTCCAGAGCCCGCCGGTCCTCGTCCGGGAGCCCGCCCTCGCCGACGATGGCGGCCGTCTCCCGGGCGTCGCGTCCCCGGGAGTAGACGGCGTAGAGCTGGTCGGCCCAGGCCCGGTGGTCGGCGACCGTCTTGTGCTCGCCCACACCGGCGTTCATGAGGCGCGACAGGGAGGGGAGGACGTCCACGGGGGGGAAGAGCCCGCGGCGGTGCAGCTCGCGCCCGAGGACGATCTGTCCCTCCGTGATGTAGCCGGTCAGATCCGGCACGGGATGGGTGATATCGTCGTTTGGCATGGTGAGGACCGGCATCTGGGTCAGGGAGCCGTCGCGTCCTTCGACCACTCCGGCCCGCTCGAAGAGGGTGGCGAGGTCCGTGTACATGTGCCCGGGGAAGCCCCGCCGGCCCGGCATCTCCTCCCGTGCGGCGCTGATCTCCCGCAGAGCCTCGCAGTAGTGAGTGATGTCGGCGCTCACCACGAGCACCTCCATCTCTTCGTCGAAGGCCAGGTGCTCGGCCAGGGACAGGGCGTGGCGGGGCGCAAGGAGTCGCTCGATGGTCGGGTCGGCGGCCCGGTTCAGGAAGAGGGTCGTCCGGGCCATCGCGTCGCTCCCCCGAAAGCGATCCAGGAACCGGCGGGTCTCGCGCTCCGTGATTCCCAGCGCCACGAAGATCACGGCGAACGGCCGCTCGCCGGGGATCCGCGCCCCCTCGACGACCCGTGCCGCCAGCTCCAGCCCCGGGAGGCCCGGCCCGGAGAACACCGGGAGCTTCTGACCGCGGACGAGGGTGTTCATGCCGTCGATGACCGAGATGCCGGTCTCGATGAAGTCCGACGGCCGGTCCCGGCGCACCGGGTTGAGGGGATGCCCGGAGAGCGGACGGCGATCGGCGCCCGCGGGCTCAGGGAGGTCGTCCAGGGGGCGCCCGTTGCCCGAGAAGACGCGACCCAGCATCTCGCGGCCCACGGCAGCCGTGGCCAGCCGGCCGGTGAGCGTCACGTCCACATCGCCGGGGGCCAGGCCCAGGGTCTCCTCCAGGACCTGGACGACCGTCACCTCCCGTCCGGCCTCGATGACCTGCCCCCGGAGCGACCGCCCCTCGTCGGTCTCGATCTCCGCCCACTCGTCCATGACGGCCCGGCGCGTGCCCTCGAGGAAGAGCAGGGGACCGCGCGCGGCCGCGACGCCGTGGTGAATCCTCGGAATCGTCACGGTCCGTTCCCCTCCGCTCTCTCCTCCGGGGCCGTGTCGCCTTCGGTGCCCTGGTCCTGGTCGCCGGCGGCCTCCCGGCGGGGGACTCTGCTCGCCAGCTCCTCCGCGCGGCGGGCGCGCTCGGCCAGCTCGTCCTCCGGCGCCTGCCGCACCCGGCGGACGGCCTCCCGCACCGGACCGATCTGCAGCCGGCCGTACTCCACGCCCTCTTCCAGGACAGCCGCGGCCGCCTCGCTGTAGTCCAGGATCAGCGAGGCGAGCAGGTGCGTCTTCTCCGGCGGTGAATAGGCGTCGACCGGGTCGAAGGCGTTCTGGGCCAGCACCAATTCCCGCAGCATGCGAGCGGCCTCCAGCAGGAGGCGGTCGTCGTCCTCGAGGGACTCGGGCCCCACCAGGTTGACGATCTCTCTCAGGTCGCGCTCACGGTCCAGGAGCTCCAGCGCGTCGCGCCGCACCTCGGGCCAGTCCCGGGCCACCTCCTCGGCGAACCACTCGCCGGTCTGCTCCTCGTACAGGCTGTAGCTGGTCTCCCAGTCCACCGCGGGGTAGTGCCGCTGGTTGGCGAGCTCGCTGTCCAGCGCCCAGACGCCGCCCGCCACGCGCAGGGAGGCCTGCGTCACGGGCTCGGAGAAGTCGCCGCCGGGGGGAGAGACGGCGGTGACGAGTGTGAGGGCGCCGGTGCGCTCGGGGCTTCCCGGCACCCGCACGTGGCCCGACCGCTCGTAGATCTTGCCCAGGCGGTCGGCCAGGTAGGTGGGATATCCCTCCTCACCCGGCATCTCCTGGAGCCGCGAGCTGATTTCCCGGAGGGCCTCGGCCCACCGCGAGATCGAGTCGGCCAGCAGCGCGACCCGGAGCCCCATGTCCCGGTAGTATTCCGCGATCGTGATTCCGAGGTACACGGACGCCTCTCGGGCGACGACGGGCATGTTGGAGGTGTTCACCACCAGGACCGTCCGCTCCATGAGCGGGCGTCCCGTGCTCGGATCCTCCAGCTCCGGAAACTCCGACAGGAGCTCGGCCATCTCGTTTCCCCGCTCGCCGCAGCCCACGTAGACGATGACGTCGGCGTCTCCGTGGCGTGCCAGGGTCTGCTCCACGACGGTCTTCCCGGTACCGAATCCGCCGGGCACCGAGACGCTCCCGCCCTCGGCCACCGGGAAGAGGAGGTCGAAGACGCGCTGGCCAGTGACGAACGGGCGGCCGGCGGGGAGGCGCTCCACGGCGGGGCGCGGGCGTCGCACCGGCCACGTCCGGAGCAGTGTGAGCTCGCGTCCGTCCTCCATGCGTCCGAGGGTCTCGTCCACGGCGTACTCGCCGCCCTCGATCTCGGCCAGCGTACCTCCTCGGCCCCGCGGCACCAGGACCCGGTGCGGAATCTCCGGGGTCTCCGCGACGTGGCCCAGCACGTCGCCCGGGGCCACTTCCTCTCCGGCCGATCGCTCCGGCGTGAACGACCAGCCCCGCCCGCGGTCGAGGGTCTCCGCCCGGATCCCGGGCTCGATGAACGGTCCCGTCTCGTCGGCGACCAGCTCCAGCGGACGCCCGACGCCGTCCAGCACGGAGCCGAGGAGCCCGGGACCGAGCTCCGCCGCGAGGGTGGAGCCGGTCCGCTCCACCGGCTCGCCCAGCTCCAGCCCGGAGCTGTCCTCGAACAGCTGGAGGACGGCGGTGTCGCCCCGGGTTCGGATCACCTCGCCGGCGAGGCCCGACTCGCCCACCCGGATCAGCTCGTAGAGAGCCGCCGAGGGGAGCGGGGCGGCCTCGACCAGGGCCCCGGCCACCCGGGTCACCCGGGCCCGCGCCGGCCCGCCACCTCGTTCCCCGCCGTCTCCGCTCATCGCAGCTGTACCCGGTAGCCCACGGCGCGCCGCAGGAGCTCCACGACCCACTCCTCGGGCGCCCCGGGCTCCTCCCACGAGGGGTCGGGGAAGGGGACCACCACCGGCACGGCGGTGGCCTCCAGCGACCGGCGAAATTCCCCCGCGAGGCCGTCGAACAGGTCCCGCTGGACGAAGACCACAGCCACGTCGGGCTCGTCCACGAACCGGCGGATGATGTCTTCCGCACCGGCAGGGTCGGTGGCGGGGCGCACGGGGAGGCCCGCCAGGCGGAAGCCGCGGGCCGTCTGCGGCCGGGCCACGACCCACACCGCCCCCTCGTCGCTCACGGCGTTCACGACAGTGACACCGGGCGGAAGGCGGAAGCCGGCGCGCCCATGGCCGCCGACCACACGAGCTTCCTGAGCTCCCGGGCTTCGACGCGGGAGCGGAGGACCAGGTGCAGGAAGGGCCACGGTCCCAGGGGAGCCCGCCGGGCTCGATCGCGGGTCCGGCGGATGTCGGCGTCGAGGAGATGGTCTTTCAGACGCGCCGGGGCTACCGTCGGATCGGAGAGCAGCCCGCCGAGTCGGCCACCCAGCGCCTCGGCCACGAGCCGACGCCTCTCGTCGTCGTCCTCGACCGTGTAGATGCTCGTAAAGCGCTTCTGAGGGAGCGCCCCGCCGCCCGGGAGGTGGAGCTCGTCGGGCCCCGGCTGTCCTTCGGCCGCACCGGCCAGCAGGAGCGTCCACGCGTTGGCCCGGTCGACGATCCGAGCCGCGAACTCCCGGAGCTCCCGGTCTCCCGACGCTGCGGCGGCGGACCTGCGCGCGAAGGCGCGGTCCAGACTCAGCTCCGCACGGTACAGGTCGGCCGGAGACGGGGTCGGGCTCACGGCGTCGGTCAGGGCACCGGCGAGGGGATGCCCCTCCTCCCGCAGGAGCTCCGAGAGACGTTCGATGCTGCGCGCCTCCGCCATCCGCTCCAGGGCGGGCCGCGGCAGGGTCGGGGTGGGGACGAGCCCCCGGAGGCGCCGTCCCGGACTCGCTCCCTCCCGGACGCCCCGGAGGAGGGCTCGCAGACTTCGCCGATCCTCCGCCTCGAAGACCACCGGAAGCCGCTCGCGGAGGTCACCCGCCCACCGGTGGAGGACGGCCAGGCGCCAGCCGTGTACGCGGCCGACCGCCCGGTCCATTCCCGGGGGGGTGGTGGGCAGATCCTCCCCGTCCGGAGGATAGCCTGCGCGTGACAGGCGGGCGGCGAGGTCACCGGGAGACCCGGCCCCCGCCGCGTCCCGAAGCACGGAGCGCGACAGCAGGCTCGAGCCCAGCCCCCGCGAGCGGGCGTTCAGCGGTCCCCAGTCTCCGCCCATCGCTCCGTCAGCTCCTCCAGGACCGCGGGGGTCAGCTCGGACCAGTCCCGCTTCAGGCGGCGGGCGAGGGTGGCGTCGACAGTGAGCCCGCCGCCGGGTGTGGTGGCCCGGAAGCCCACCCCGACGTCGTCGCCGGCCTCGACGCGGACGTCACCGTTCATCTCGGGGTCGCTCTCGGCGTCCATCTCGGCCAGGGCCTCACGGATCGGTTCCTCCAGCGCCGGGTGGCAGCGGAAGACCACCTCCCGGCTCTCCGGCAGGCAGGACCGCGCCTCCCGGATTCGGGAGGGGAGCTGATGTCGATAGGGCTCGGAGTCGGCGGCCGCGTCGAGGAGCTCCGTGGCCGCCGAGCGCACCCGGCCGAGCAGCTCGTCGCGGGCCTCCATCACCTGCTCTCGCACGTCGATCTCCTCCCGCTCCCGTTCGGCGCGGAGGTCGCTCCGGAGCTCCTCCTCGGCCTCCTGCAGCGCGTGCCGTCGCTGCTCCTCGGCCTCCCGGCGCGCCTCCTCGACGATGCGCTCGGCCTCCTCTTCGGCCTCCCGCCGGATCTCTTTCTCTTCCTCCCGGGAGCGCTCCCGCATCTCCCGGAGCAGGCCGTCGATCCCCATCCCGGCCTCAGCCTCCTCCGCCCTGGAGCATGATCACCAGGGCGACCACGAATCCCAGAACGACCATGGTCTCCGGAATGGCGATCATGAGGATCGCTGTAGTGCTCAGCTCGGGCTTCTCCGCGAGCGTGGCAGCCACCGAGGAGCCGATCTTGGATTGTGCCCACGCCGTGGCCAGAGCGGGAATCCCCACTGCCAGCGCGGCGCTCAGCGTCAGCCAGAAGACGTCGTCCATGGCATGCGTCCTTTCAGGGGTTCATCAGGTGTCCAGGGAAGCGCCGGCCCGGTCCTCGGGCCGCACGTGCCGGAAGGGGCGATATTGCTCGCCGCCGGGGCTGTAGAACTTGTCGAAGAACTCGACGTAGTGGAGCCGGAGGCCGTGGATCGTGGGGCCGAAGATACCCAGGGCGAAGTTCACGAGGTGAAAGAGCAGGCCGAAGAGGGCCCCCACCAGGGCGCTTCCCACCGTGCCCACAAGCTGGTTCGCCACCACGGCCATGACGACCGAGGCCGTTCCCAGGGCCATGATTCGGGCGTAGGAGAGGATGTTGCCCAGGGCGGAGATGAGCTCCACCGGCGCCAGCACCCCCTCCACGATGATCAGCACGGGAAAAGCCACCAGCAGCGCCACGACGGCGGGGGTGAAGAAGGCGCCCGGCAGGACCCGGACGGCGGCCAGCAGCGCGACCACCACCAGCACGACCATCAGGGCGTACAGCCCCCGTCCCGCGGCCTCACGCGGCTCGTTCCGCACGGAAGAGACGGCGCCGAGGACGAAGCCGATGATCACGTGCACGGTGCCCAGGGCCACCGCCAGGCCCAGGAAGGGAATCAGCGCCTCCTCGCGGTTGAAGATCAGGGGCTCCAGATCGAAGAGACGGTGTCCCAGGTCCCCGAGGAATTCGCCGTACACGAGTCCGAAGACCACCGTGAAGGCGGCGCACGCCCCGGCGACCTCGGAGACCGATCGGCGGGTGGAGTCGGGGTCCGAGCGGTGGTGCAGTCCGGCCGCCAGCGCGCCGAGGGCCAGCCCGTACGCGACATCTCCGAGGATGATCCCGAAGAACATGGGGAAGAAGACGGCCACATAGGGCGTAGGATCGATGCTGCCGTAGCTCGGGAGCGGGAGCATCCGGGTGAGGGCCTCGAAGGGACGGAAGAGGCGCGGGTTGGAGAGCGCCACCGGGGCCTCCTCGCCCCGCCACTGCTCCGTAGACACTTTTTCCACTGCCGCGGCGGCACCGAAGTCTTCCTCGATCCGCCGGCGCACGTCGTCCAGCTCCTCCTCCGGAACCCATCCCTCGAGCACGAAGGCCCGCTCCGTCTCGGCGGCCGTGCGCAACGCCTCGATCAGCGCCAGACGATCTCGAACGGCGAGCTGGACGCCACGGAGATCGACACCGTGCTCCTCGGCCAGCTCCTGCCGCTCCTGCTCCAGTCGACGAATCTTGTCCCGGAGCTCTGTCCGCCGGTCCCGCATGGCGCCGGTGGCCTCCTCGAGGGTCGTTCCGGCGGGTAGACGTGTCGGGAGGCCCACCTCCTCGACGCCGGCTCCGGACAGCACCTCGTCGATGGTGTGGGCGGCCCGGCCCGAGGCACGGAGCAGGGCGGCCCGACCCTCGTCGCGCTCCTCGCCGACTGTGAGCTCGAAGCCCTCGCCGATCCTGTCGTCCAGCGCTTCCCGCAGCCGCTCCGTATTGCCCGACTCTCCGGTTCGGAGCACCAGAAACCAGCTGCGCACGTCGCCGTCGCCCAGCGACTCCGGGAGCACATCGCCGAAGCGGTGGAAGAGGTCGAGGAAGCGGTCGAGGTCGACGGCGCGTCGCTCCAAGTCGTGGGCCCGACCGACAAGGTCCTCGGCCCTGCGGCGGAGGCGGCGGGCCAGCTGCTCCCAGCGCCGGAGGTCGGCGGCGGAGATTGGTTCGGGAACCTCCTCCGACGTCTCCGGCTCCGGCAGGGCTTCCAGCGCCCCCTCGACGTCCTCGAGAGCCTCCCGCAGACGGATTTCCTCGTCCCGATGGAGGGACTCCGGGACCGGCTGCAGTTCCTCGGCTGACGGTCGGGTCAGGTGAACCGTGCCTGCGTCCTGGACGATGCCCACCATCTCGGGCAGCCGATTCCGGGGGCCCAGGATCCGAACCCGCGCCATGGTCAGGATCACGGCGCCTCCTCCACCAGCTTCCGAACGACGGCCCGGGCGAGCTGATCCACCGTCTCCTCGGTGGCCTGGCGATAGCGATGCGCGGTACGCTCCGCCCGTCGGCGTATCTCCTCGATGGCTTCGCGGTGCTCCGTCCGGACCCGCTCCCGGATATCGGTCAGCTCCTCCTCCAGCCGGGCGGCCTCGTCGCGGTGGAGGGCCCGCGCCTGCTCCCGCGCCGACTCGATTACGTCCGCAGCGCGTCGGCGCGCCTCGGCGCGCGAGGCTTCCAGCTCGGACTCGGCCGCCAGCAGGCGGGCTAGGTCGCTGTCGACGGCCATATCCCGCTCGATGTCAGGACTCATGGAGGGCCGGGCAGGGGGACACGTCGAGGCCCGGCAGGGAATCCTGCACCGCGCGGAGGCCCGCCGGGCCAGAGGCTCGACCGCAAGCTACCGTCGGGACGGTGGGGAGACTGTCGGGAGATGGGCAGGAGCGCGGGGCGGGAGAAGCGGAGCCGCGATGTGGGGAAACCTCCCACCCTTGTAGCGGGCGCCCCCGAGCCGTCCTGCAGCTCGGGCCTCGTCCATGCCCCGGGACGTTACATCGAGGAGCCCGCCGTGTCGGACATGGCACCGTGAGGGGCCGTGCTGGTGCCGCTGTCCGCCGCCGAGCCGTGCAGCTCCGTGGCGTCGGAGGAGCCCATGCCGGCGCGCTGCATGGCGCTGTCGGCCGCCGCGGTGTTGCCCAGGGCTCGATGGGCCATGAAGACGCCGAACCAGGCGGCACGGACGTCCGGGTGCTCAGAGGTCAGGGACTCGAACTGCTCGAGGGCGGCGCGGTAGTTCCCGGCACGGTACGCCGCGTTGCCGCTGTCAAGGGCGGACTGAATCTCCGGCGGAAGGTTCGAGCGCGGTGACGCGCCGTTCCCTTCCCGCATGCCCATGCCACTCGCTCCGGGCGGGGTCTGACGGCGCGAGTTCCGGACGCTGTCCACCGCCTCGTTGAGCCCGCGTCCACCGATGGAGAAGCGGCTCTCGCCGCTCCCAGCCCCGTTTCCGCCGCTTTCGCCGCCGCACCCGGCGACGACGGGCAGGAGGGCCACGAGCAGGGCCACCGTCATGGCCGCTACGCGCGGTCGCGCGCCGTCGAACGCCTCTCTGGCGCGCCCCATCGTCACGAGCCACCTCCCAGGGGATCGGAGAGGTGGCAAGCGAGGCACACCTGCCGGTTACGGTCGGCGTACCGCTGGGCGTCGAAGTCCGGTCCGTGGGGGCTCACGCTGAACGCTCCCGTGGTCGAATGGCACTGGATGCAGTCTCTCTGTCGATGGCAACTGGCGCAGCTCTCGAGCGACTGGCGGGCCGCCTGACCGTGGCGCAGGAGCCAGAGGGGCTGGGCGTCGTGGAATCCCGGTCCGATGCGCCCGCTGCTCCCCATGCCGGTCTGCTGGTGACACTCCCGGCAGAACGCTCCCGTGCTGTGGCACGTGGAGCATTCCATGCGGTTCCCGTACGCCGCGGAGGCGTGACGGGCCATGAAGTTCTCCGGGTGGAAGCCGCCGGGCTCGCTCCGCGCCGCGGGGCCGGGCCACGGCGCCCCGTCCGAATCGGCCGACGAGCTCGTGTCCGCGGCCGTGGTGTCGGTGTGGGTCGTGTCCGCGGCCTGGGCCCGCGCGCCCGCCGTCGACCCCCCGGCGGCCGGGCCTCCCTCCGCGCCAGCCGTGGCGGCGGGCGAGGCGACCGCCGGAAGCTCCCGGCGCTGCCCGGCTTCACGGGCATCGGCCACACCGCCGGCGTGACAGTCGGTGCAGGAGGCCTCCGTGTGGCAGGAGGTGCAATTGCCGGGGTCGGCGGCTGCCAGGTCGCCGTGGGCCGTGGGGAAATCGGGCACGCGGTGCGAGGCCGGGGCGCGGCGCTCCACCGCGACCCCGGGGGCGTCCGTGCGACGTCCGTCCGGCAGCCGGGCCACGGTGGAGGACGGCGCGTCGCGGTGGCAGGTCGTGCAGCTCTGCCGCGTGTGACAGGTGGAGCACTCGCCGGGTCGAGCCCGCTCGCCGTGGACGTCGAGCCATCCCTCCGACTCGTGTGTCTCCGGCGTCGGATAGCGGGCGGCGAGGTCGGGGAGTTCCATCCCGGCCGGTGCGGCGGGCATCGAGGCCACCGTCTCGCGCTCCGCCCCCTCCACGTGGCAGCTGGTGCAGCGCTCCTGAGTGTGGCAGGTCTGGCAGGTAGCCAGGGAGCGCTCCGCGGACTCGCCGTGAGTTTCGATCAGAAAGCCGCCCCGGTCGTGGTCGGCGGGTTCCGGCAGGGAGGCGATGCGACCGCGGTCGAATCCGGTCTCGGCCAGGGGACGGTGGCAGGTGGCGCAGCTGGCGTCCACGTAGTGCTTCGTCGCCTCGTGCTCGTGGCAGCTCAGGCACCGGTTCGGGACGGCCCGACCGGTGACGGCCATGCGTGTCGCCCCCGCCGGTGTGTGGCACGACTCGCAGGAGGCGGCCTCCTCTCCTTCCCGCTCCATCTCGGCGGCGTGGTCGGCGTGGTCGTAGATCAGGTTGCCCGGCCGACGCTCCGGTCCCGACCACTCCACCCGCTCCGCCTGCTCGCCGTCGTGGCAGTTGGCACAGGACTCCGGATTCGGGTAGAAGGTCGCCGTGTCCCCCCGGCTGATGCCCCCGTGACAGCCCGTGCACAGCGCGAAGAGCCCGGCATGGTCCTCGTGCGGGAAGGCCTCCGAGGTGTCGGCGCTGACCGTATCGGGCCCGCCGGCCCGGGCCGGCGGGCGCCTCTCCGTCCCACTCGGGGACGCCGCGGCCGCGGACGCTGCGTCGCTTCCGGCGTGCGCCACCGATGCCACGAGGGCGGCGACCCCCAGCGCCAGAGCTCCGGCCGAGAGACGCACGGAGATTCGGTCCCGCACCTTCACCGGCGGCTCCCGTCCAGGGCTGGGTCGCCACCCAGGTCCAGGCGGAGAGTGCTCCATCCGCGGAGCTGGTTCCAGTCGACGGCGCTCGGGCGGTTGTCGAAGTACTGTCGGTACATCGAGACGCCCGTGTCCAGCCGCACGTCGTCCAGGGGACGGATCTCCAGCGACGCGGTGCCCCCGGCCAGCATGCCCTCTCCGATGCGGTACTCCTCGATCTGCTGACTCGCCGTCAGGCTCATCCGCAGCGCCACCAGGTCGAAGGGCTGCCACCGTCCGCCCAGCTCGCCGGAGCTGAGAAAGGCCCCGGCTCCCCGCTCGACCCGGTAGCGGCCGCGGAGCCGGAGATCCGCGGTCGGCGACCACTGTCCGGAGGCGGAGGCGAACCACGCGTTGTCCTCCACGGGGCCCAGGCTGGGCTCCGTATCGGTGTCATCGTAAGTCCGTGCACCGCCGCTGATCTCCAGGCCGAGCTCCGGCGTGACCGACCAGGAGGCGCCGAGCTGCCCTTCGTGATAGGCCACCGGGCTGAACAAGCCCCATATGGTCCAGAGCTCGAAATACGGCATGTAGCGGCGCCCGCGTGCCTCGAGGACCAGGTCACCGGTCACCGGCACCCTGGCCGAGAGCCGAGACTTGCCGATTTTGCCCCGGGCGAAGTCGTAGTCCATGGAGCCCGTGAGGCGGATCGGATTCAGGAGGGACGTCCGGCCGTCCAGCGAGGCCCTCTCCGAGAGCAGCGCGGCCCGATTGGACAGGATCTCCCTCTGGTAGCGGGCCGTGAGCGAGCTCCCGGCTCCGGCTTCCGCGGTGGCGGCGCCCCCGATGAGCCAGGCCTCCCTGTCCGGCAGGAAATCCTCCACGCCCTGCAGGGCGTCGTTCCGCGGATCGTGCAGTCCGCGGGCGAGGCTCCGGCCGCCGTAGACTTCGAGCGAGAAGCCGCCCAGGGGCTCCGCCATGACGCTGGCCCCGTCGTAGCTGGCGAACCCCAGGCCGGCGCGCGTGCGCTGGCGCCCGAGTCGCACGCGCAGGTTCGGGCGATTGTACTGGGCGTACGCGACGATGGCGTCGAACGAGTCGTCGCTCTGGGGCCAGGTGAAGTCGCCCCCCACGTCCTGCCTGCCCCGCACGTGAACCGTCGCCGAGAGACCCTCCAGCCCGAAGCCCCAGGCGGTGAACCGGAGGTCCTGGGTGGTGTGGAGCGCGTGCTCGGTAGGGGTGGAGCGATAGAAGGTGCACCGGCCGGCGGTGCACGTCACCGGCCGCCCCTGGTAGGAGAGTCCGCCCCCGGGAAGCTCCGTCACCTGGCTTCGCGCCACCGTGTCCTGGACGATGGGCCGTACCTCCACGGTCCGGGCCGTGGCCCAGGCCTGCCCCCGGAAGTCCTGCGCGTCCGCGGCTCCGGGGAGTAGTGAAAGCGCCAGCACCGCCAGGAGCAGGGAGGGTGCGGCCGACCGCGGCGTCGCCGTCGACCCGGTCGTGGCGCGAGGATGGCCGTCCGGGGGCAAGTGGCGGTCGGCGGAGTGTGCTGTCACGGCGTGTCACCTCCTTCGACCGGCGGCATCAGGTGACAGCGGGCGCATCGCTCGCGGGGCCGGTGGTCCGCCTGGTCCTGGTGGCAGGCGAGACAGACGTTCCGCGGGCTACGGTCCATCGTTCTCGTGTTCACCGGCAGGGAGGTGGCCTCGTGGCAGCCGCTGCCAGTGCAGGTGGCGTGGACGGCGAGCGTGTGGCTCTCCTCCGGGGCTTCCCGGTGACAGGATGCGCAGTCGACCTCGGCTCCGTGGTGCTCCTCGTGGCACCCGGTGCACTGGACCGAGGCGGCCGAGAGCTCCGTCCCCCCTGTATGGCACTCGGCGCACTCGATGCTCTCGTGCGATGCGTGGCCGAAGGGGAGATCCCTTCCGCGAACCGTGTCCACGGACATCGGCAGGTCCCTGGTCACCGGGTACGATCCCGCCGCCTCGAGCTCCGAGCGCTCGTGGCAGTTCGCGCAGGGCTCGGCGGTGGATCCGGAGTGGTGGCAGGAGCGGCATCCGCGGATCGAGGTGACCGTGAGCGTGCCGTGCCCCTCCTCGGTGGAGTGGCAGTCCGTGCACGCCACGTCCGTGTGCCCGGCGTGCCGGAAGGGAACCGTGTCCCCGTCGGCGACGAACGTCGTATCGCCGGCACCTGCGTCCTCCTGGGCCGCGGCGGTGCCCGGGAGGAGCGCCGCCGCAGCGAGGACGGTCAGGAGATAGGGGAGCGCCCCCCCGCTTCCGAAATGACGCACGTCACCGATCGCCGCTCCCGCGAAGTTACTGGGAGCTGCTGACGTTTACGGTGGGGGGAGCCTCCATCTGGGGCTCGAGGCTCAGGTTCACACCCAGCCCGTACTGCTCGTTCACCGCGGTGATGGACGCCCGGAGCAGCGCCTCCAGCAGGAAGGGGTTGTGGACGCCGTTGCCGCTTCCCTTGTGGGAGCCGAAGTGGGTGGGGTTCGATCCCACGGTGAAGTCACCCCACTGCAGCCGGTCGTCGGTGTGAGCCACCTGCGCGTTCCACAGCGCGCCCTCCGCGATTGTGAAGGTGCTGTCGGCCGGGTTGATCTCGGCCTCGCCCGAGTCGGCCAGCACCTGCGTCAGGAGCCCGGAGTCGTCCTCCTCGAGGACGTGGTCGCCGTCGGTGTCCGTCCACAGCTGGTCCATGAGGTCGTTGATCCTGTTCTTCGACGTCACGAACAGGTTGCGTGCCGTCTCGGCGGAGCCGTGGCAGCCGCTCGTCGCGCACGCGTCAAAGCTCTGCTCCTGGATCGTGCAGTCCTCCTTGGGCAGACCCTGGTCGTCCAGGCAGGGCGTGGCCTCGAAGGTGTGGCCCACGGCCTCGACCTGGAAGTTGCCCTCTTCGTCTGTGATGGTGCGCTGCGCGACGTGGCAGGTGGCGCAGAGCTCGGGGTTGCCCTCGGAGCCGTGCGACGAAGCGAAGGTCCCGCTCAGGTCCGTGTTCGGGGGAATCCAGCCGACGTCCTCGCCGATTACCAGGTTGCCCTGGAAGGCGTGCGGGCCGTGCAGGTTCGGCGACGTCAGGCCCGGCGTGCCGCGCCGCGAGTGGCAGCGCACGCAGAGGTTCTCCTCGCTCGGAACGTCGATCGGTGCCCGGAGCTGCGCGACATTGTCAGAGCCGTGCGGGTCGTGGCAGGTGGCGCAGGTGATGGACGAGAGCTGATCATCGTCCTTGCCGGCGAAGTTGGCGTCCACGCCGAACTGGTTCTGCATGGCGGCCTCGCCCTCGTGGCAGTCCAGGCAGGAGCCGCTGACGAAGCCGAAGTCCTTCACGGAGGCGATGCCGTGGGCGGACTGGGCCCACTGGTTGGTGAAGGGATGGTGGGCGCCGGAGTGGCACTCACCGCAGCCGGTCTCGAGATCCACACCGGCCTGAATGCTGGCCAGGGGCTGGTTGCCATCCGGGTTCTCGACGTGGCTCTGGCCGGGCCCGTGGCAGGATTCGCACTGGACGTCGTGGTAGCGCTCGGAGTCGACGCCATCGTAGCCGGCCGCGCCTTCGAAGGAGTTGCCCCGCTCGTTGACGGTGTGGCAGCCCTCGCAGAAGTCCTGCACGCCGTCGCTCTGCTGCAGACCTTCCCATGCCCCGGCGTGTCCGGACCCCTCCCACTGGCTCTGGGTGCCGGAGTGACAGTTGCCGCAGACGGTGACCTTGGCGTCCTGCTGGCTGTAACCCAGGAAGCCCTCGGCCGCGGAGGCGGGCTGCTCGAAGAGGGGACGTTCCTGGAAGACGACCTTCTCGTCCACGCAGCCGGTCACCGCGAAGGCCGCGGTCAGCGGGAGGAGAAGCAGGGCGACTTTCAGGGTTCGCTTTGCGTTCTCCGGAGTCATGACCTGCTCCCTCCTCTGTATTCCGTCTCGCGGCGTCCCGTACGGTGTCGCGTCCGGAACGCCCTCTCTCCCTCCTGGCCACCGTGCGCAGGGTACCGGAACCGCGACCCGACGGACACGATCCCGGCTCACAGTGTGGGCGGAAGCGAAGCTAAGCAAGCCCTCTGTCCTGCTTCAACCGACTCCCGTCGCGCCGGCCGGAACGGAGGCTACCTCGCGCTCCCGTCGCCGGGAGCCGGCCGGAACCCTGCGCGCCACCAACGATAGCCCGATCGGCGCGCGTGTCATGTCGGGAGCCCCCGGTGCGGGTTCGTGGGAAGACTCCCCACGTCGACGAAGGCCCTTGCCGGACCCCCACCGTCCGCTGAGGGGAGGCTTCCCACACGCCTGCGGCGGATTACACCACACCTGCCTCCGTGCGGGCCCCGACAGACGCTTTACGTCGACGTCTCTAGCTTGCGGTGCGAGCTTGAGGACGGGCCGGATCCGACGCCCGGCGCGCCCCCCGAGCGGCGCGAGCCGCCGGAACGTCCATCATCCCCGGGAGGCACCGATGTTCGTCCCCAACGAGTACGGCTGGAAGAAGGACGAGACCCTGGCCGAGAACCTGGAGCGCCAGGGCATCAACCGCCGGGAGTTCCTGACATACTGCGGAGAGATGGGCGTGGTCCTCGGGGTCGGGAGCGCCATGGGGCCCACCATCATGCAGTCCCTCTCCGACCAGCAGCGGCCCAGCGTCATCTGGCTTCAGCTGCAGGAGTGCACGGGATGCGTGGAGAGCGTCCTCCGCACGGAGTCACCGACCATCGGGGACCTGATCCTGAACAAGCTGTCGCTGGACTATCAGCACACCCTGATGGCAGCCGCCGGACACCGGGCCGAGGAGGTTCTCCAGCGGACCATGGAGGAGAAGGAGGGAGAGTACCTCCTCGTGGTCACCGGATCGGTGCCGATGAACGACGGCGGCGTCTACACCACCGTGGGAGGGCGGACTGCACACGACGTGCTCGTGGAGGCCGCCGACGGTGCCGCCGGTGTGATCGCCGTGGGCGCTTGCGCCCATTACGGAAGCGTCCAGGCCGCTGATCCCAACCCCACGGGCGCCGTCCGGACGGACGAGATCGTCACCGACCAGCCCGTGGTGAACATCGCCGGGTGTCCGCCGATCGCGGACACCGTCACGGCAACGCTGGTCCACTACCTGACCTTCGGGAGCATGCCGAGCCTCGACGGGGAGGGGCGGCCAGAGTTCGCCTACGGGGCACGGATCCACGACCAGTGTCCGAAGCGCGCCAACTACGACGCCGGGCAGTTCGTCCAGGAGTTCGACGACGAGGGGGCCCGACGGGGCTGGTGCCTGTACGAGGTCGGGTGCAAGGGGCCCGCGACCTTCTCGCCGTGCCCCATCTTCCAGTGGAACTCCGGCACGGACTGGCCCATCGGGGCCGGTCACCCGTGCATCGGATGCACGGAGCCGCACTTCTGGGACTCGATGACCCCGTTCTACGAGAGGCTTCCCGGCGTGGCCGGATTCGGGGTCGAGCGCACGGCCGACGAGATCGGCCTCGGCCTGGCCGTCGGAGCCGCCGCGGGCGTCGGAGCTCACGCGGTCGCTACGGGCGTGCAACGCGTGCGTGATAAGAGAAAGGGACGAGAGCTGCCGGTGGCGGACGAAGACGGCGGTGAGAGCTCGCCCGGAGCCGAGGGTGGCGAATCGAACGCGGAACAGAGGGAGTGACCCATGCCGAACCGAGTCGTCGTCGACCCGATCACCCGAATCGAGGGGCATCTCCGGATCGAGGCCCAGGAGGAGAACGGGCGGATCCAGGACGCCTGGGCTTCGTCCACCCAGTTCCGCGGCATCGAGACCATCATGGAGGGGCGGGACCCGCGTGACGCCTGGGCGTTCACCCAGCGGATCTGCGGGGTGTGCACCGTGGTGCACGCCATCGCCTCCCTCCGCGCCGTGGAGGACGCCCTCGACATACGGATCCCGCCGAACGCCAACCTGATCCGGAACATCGTCCACGGCATCCAGACCATCCAGGACCACGTGATCCACTTCTATCACCTCCACGCCCTGGACTGGGTGGACGTGATGAGCGCCCTCGAGGCCGATCCGGCGGCGGCAGCCGACCTGGCCGGAAAGGTGTCGCCCTGGCCGAAGCACTCCCGCAACTACTTTCGCGAGATCAAGGGGCGCCTGGAGACGTTCGCGGAGAGCGGACAGCTGGGGATCTTCGCGAACGCCTACTGGGGGCACGACGCCTACAAGCTGCCCCCGGCCGCCAACCTCATGGCCGTGGCCCACTACCTGGAGGCGCTGGACTGGCAGCGGGATGTCATTCGGATCCACACGATCTTCGGGGGCAAGAACCCGCACCCGAACTTCGTGGTGGGCGGGATGGCTTCTGCCATCAACCTGGACGACACGGCCACCATCAACGCCGAGAGCCTCACGGACATTCACGACATGATCGGCCGCGCCCGGCGCTTCGTGGAGCAGGTGTACTGGCCCGACCTGCTGACCATCGCCTCCTTCTACAAGGAGTGGGCCGCGATCGGTGACGGGGTGCCCAACTACCTGGCCTGCGGCGAGTTTCCCGAGAACGACGTCCGGGACATCGACTCGCTCTACTTTCCCCGGGGCATCGTCCTCGACAACGACCTGTCCACGGTGCACGAGTACGACCCCTCTCTGGTGAAGGAGTATGTGGACAGCTCCTGGTACAGCTACGAGGACGGTCCGGGCACGGGGCTCCACCCATACGACGGCGAGACGACGCCGAACTACACGGGGCCGGAACCGCCCTACGACTACCTGCAGGACGAGGAGAAATACACCTGGATGAAGGCTCCCCGCTACGAGGGGCGGCCCATGGAGGTCGGCCCGCTGGCGAGGATGCTCGTCGGGTACGCCTCCGGCCACGAGGACATCCAGGACGTCGTCGACGACGCCCTCGGTCGGCTGGACGTCGGTCCCGAGGCCCTGTTCTCCACCCTGGGCCGGACGGCTGCGCGCGGTGCCGAGACCGTGCTCCTCGCCCGGAAGATGGAGGACTGGTACGACCGGCTGGTGCAGCGCATCCGGGGCGGCGACACCCGGACCTTCAACGGCGAGAAGTGGGAGCCGGACACGTGGCCGGAGTCGGCCCGCGGGTACGGCTACTGTGACGCCGCCCGCGGATCGCTGGGCCACTGGGTACGGATCGAGAACCAGGAGATCTCCCGCTACCAGTGCGTGGTCCCCAGCACCTGGAACTGCTCCCCGCGAGACGCCGAGGGGCAGATGGGCCCCTACGAGGCCTCGCTGGTGGACAATCATCCCCTGGCCGATGCCGAGGAGCCGGTGGAGCTGCTGCGCACGATCCACTCCTTCGACCCCTGCATGGCCTGCGGCGCCCACGTCCTGGACGACCGCGGGAACGTGGTCACCAAGGTGCGGGTGGACCACGGCACCGGCCTGGGCTTCGGGAGTCCCCCGGACGTGCCCGAGGACGATGTCGGGCGGCCGTCGGACGACGACGCTACCCCGGCCGCGGCCACGCCGGACGCCTCGGAGGGGGGAGGTGGGTCGTGACTGCTCAGCGGCAGCAGGAGGAAGCCGGCCGTCGCGCCACGCACGAGCCCGAGCGGACGGAGCAGCCCGGCCTGGGCCCCATCCCCCGTCCGCCGGAGGGCGATTACGAGTGGGTCTACCTGTGGCACTGGCCGATCCGCGCCATGCACTGGGTGGCCGCCGTGGCCATCGTGGCCCTCGTCGTCACGGGATTCTACATCGGAGCGCCCTATTTCATGACCACCGGCGAGCCGGCGAACCAGTACCTGATGGGGTGGATGCGATTCGTCCACTTCGCGGCCGCAGGCCTGCTGGTGGCCACCGGGATCGTGCGGGCCTACTGGCTCTTCGTCGGCAACAAGTTCGAGAGCTGGCGAGCCCTGTTCCCGTTCCGGCGGGAGGACTGGGCCAACATGTGGAAGATCGTGAAGCACTACATGCTGATCGGGGAGGAGGAGCCGGAGTACATGGGCCACAATCCGGTCCAGCAGATTTCCTATACCGGCCTGTACGCCGTGACCGTCGTGATGGTGCTCACAGGCTTCGCCATGTACGGCCAGTCGAATCCCGACGGCTTCTTCTACGCCACCTTCTCCTGGGTCAACGGGCTCCTGGGCGGCGTGCAGTACACCCGCTTCGTGCATCACGTCCTGACCTGGGTCTTTCTCATCTTCATTCCGATTCACGTCTACCTGACCATCCGGGCCGAGATCACGGAATCCACCGGCACGGTCTCGTCCATGGTGAGCGGCGGGCGGTTCCTGCCGCGGGGCGAGGAGTTCGTCGATGAGGAGTGATCGCCCCGGAGAGGCCGGAGCGAGGCGCCGGCCCCGCCCCGGGGGAGCTCCGCCCGGGACGGGAGCACGGGTCGTCGTCATCGGCCTGGGGAACCCGCTCCTGGCGGACGACGGGGTCGGGCTGGCCGCGCTGGCGCGCCTCCGGGAGGAGTGGAGCCTCCCTTCCGACGTGGAGCTGCTGGACGGAGGCACGTGGGGAATGATGCTCCTGCCCGCCGTGGAGGACGCCGACCGCCTGCTCCTGCTGGACGCCATCGACGTGGACGAGGAGCCCGGCGCCACGGTCGTCCTGGAGCGGGACGAGCTGCCCCTCTTCCTCGACGGCAAGGTCTCCACGCATCAGGTGGGCATCCGGGAGGTCCTGGCCCTCGCGTCGCTTCGGGGGACCCTCCCGGAGGAGACGGTGGCCGTGGGCCTGCAGCCCGCCGAGGTGACCACCGAGACCGCCCTCAGCCCGGAGGCGGTGGCCGGCCTGGACGACCTGGTCGTCCGAGCCGTGGAGCGCCTCAGGGGTTGGGGGGTCGGTGCCGAGCACCAGGCCTCCGGGGGCGAGAGCACGCTGGCCGAGCCCGGCCGGGCCTGAGGACCGAGGATCTGGCCGATGCCGGACGGGACGGGGAGCCGACCGTGCACGAGATGAGTCTCGCCATGGAGGTGGGGCGAATGGCCGCCGAGCAGGTGGACCGGGAGGCCCTGCCCCGCGTCTCGGCCGTCGGCGTGGAGGTGGGCGACCGGGCGGGCGTGGTGGTCGATGCCCTGGAGTTCTGCCTCGAGGCCGTGCTCACCGAGCCCCCCTTCGATGAGGCCCGTCCGGTGGTGGAGCGCTGCCGGGGCGACGTCCTCCGGCTGTCGTGGATCGACGTGGAGGAGGAAGAGGACGGGAGAGTGGAGGACGACCGGAGCGACGGCGAAGCGGCGCTGGATCGAGCCGCGGCCGGCACGACGGGCGGAAGGAGCGGGCCGAGCCCGCTGGGGGATGCGCCGCTCCCCTCCGAGGCCGGTCCGCCGCCCGGCGCCGGAGACGGAAGCAGAGCAGACTCGAACGAACGGGAAGGTGTCCGATGACGGTCCGCCGCATTCAGGTGCGCGAGAAAGTGATGAAGAAAAACGACGAGCTGGCGGCCGACGTGCGGAGCCGGCTCACCGATTCGGGAGTGATCACCTACAACCTGGTCTCCTCGCCGGGGTCCGGGAAGACGGCCCTCCTGGAGGGCACGCTGGAGCGGCTGGACGCCGAGTTCCCCATCGCCGTCGTCACCGGAGACGTGCAGACGGAGAACGACGCGAACCGAATCGCGCGCCTCACGCCGCGGCTCGTGCAGGCCGTGGTCACCGACGGGGCGTGCCACCTGGACGCCCGGCAGGTCTCCGAGGCCCTGGACGCCGTGGACCTGGACGAGACGCGTCTCCTGTTCATCGAGAACGTGGGCAACCTGGTCTGTCCCGCGAGCTGGGACCTGGGCGAGCAGGACAAGGTCGTGCTGTTCTCGGTGACGGAGGGCGAGGACAAGCCGGTCAAGTACCCGAAGATGTTCCGGCTCGCCAGCTATGCGGTGATCACGAAGATGGACCTGCTCCCGCACCTGGACTTCGACGTCGACCGGGCGGTGGAGCACGCCCGCGAGATCAATCCCGACCTCCGCTTCTTCTTCACCTCGGCCCGTAGCGGCGAGGGCATGGAGGAGTGGTGCGACTTCCTCCGATCCGAGGTCGGGACCGGGGAGTTCGCCCGAGCGTCGCTGGGCACCGACTAGGAAAAGAGAAGAGGAGCGAGAATATGTGTCTGGGCGTGCCGGGCAGGGTGGTCGAGGTGAAGGGCGACGTCGCCGTCGTGGACTTCTGGGGCGTTCGGCGCGAGACGCGGCTCGACGTGGTCGACGAGCCGGTGTCGCCGGGCGACTACATCCTCAACCACGTGGGCTTCGCGATCCGCAAGATCCCGGAGTCCGAGATCGGAGAGACGCTGGCCCTGTACAGCGAGCTGCTGGAGGAGGCCGGAGAGGACATGATGGCCGAGGACGTGCGCGACGAAATCGAGCAGGCGAGCATGCCCTCGTCGGATCCCGAGCCGGGCGTGCCGTCCGGCCTGGAGGGAAGCCGATGAGCGACGCGGTCGGAGGGCCCACGCCTGCCGCTCCCCCCGCGCCGGGCCCCACCGGCGGCGCCGGCGAGTCGGTGGGGGAGCTCAAGTTTCGTGATCCCGAGAAGGCGCAGGCCCTGTCGGAGGCCCTCGAGCGGGTGGTGGGCGAGGTGGACCGGGACTCGGTCTCGGTCATGCACGTGTGCGGGAGCCACGAGCAGTCCATCGCCAAGTACGGCATCCGGACCATCCTCCCGGAGGCGCTGGACGTGATCATGGGGCCGGGCTGCCCGGTCTGCGTCACCGACATGCCCGAGGTGGACGAGGCCGTGGCGCTGGCCCGGCAGGGCGTCCGGGTCGCCACCTACGGCGACATGCTGCAGGTGCCGGGGACGGTGTCCTCCCTGGCCGACGCCCAGGCCGGCGGAGCCGAGGTGGACGTGGTGTACAGCGCCTCCCAGGCCGTGGAGCTGGCGCGGGAGACCGACGACGAGGTGGTCTTCTTCGCCAGCGGCTTCGAGACCACCGCCGTGGCCACCGCCGCCGTGGTGCTGGACGACCCGCCGGACAACTTCTCGGTGCTCTCGGCGCACAAGTACATCCCGCCGGTCATGGAGATCGTGGCCGAGATGCCCCACACCCGGGTGGAGGGTTACCTGGCCGCGGGGCACGCCGCCACGATCACCGGCTCCGGCCTCTTCGAGCGCTTCGTGGACCGTCACCGCATCCCGGTGGCCGTGGCCGGATTCGAGCCCCTGGACGTGCTGGCCGGCCTGGTCCAGCTCGTGGAGCTCGTTCGGGACGGGGAGCCCCGCGTCGTGAACATGTATCCGCGGTGCGTCACCGAGGAGGGGAACCGGAACGCCCAGGAGCAGCTGTGGGAGGTGTTCCGCACCACGGGCGGCAAGTGGCGGGGCATCGCTCACGTCCCCAACGGCAACCTGCGGATCCGGGACGAGTATGCGGGCGTCGACGCCCGCCGGCGCTTCGACATCGACGTCGGCGCGCTCCGGCGCGGCTCCCCGACCCCCCTGACGCAGGCCTGCATCTGCGGTGACATCATGGCCGGCCGATCCTCGCCCCACGATTGCCCGCTCTTCGGCGAGGAGTGCACGCCGGAGAATCCGGTGGGCGCCTGCATGGTGAGCAGCGAGGGCACCTGCAAGATCTGGCACCAGTACGGAGGACATCCCGACCTATGAGCGAGGCCGCGCGGAGGAACGGACGGGAAGCGGGAGGCCCGACGACGGCCGTCGAGAAGGTCACCCTCAAGCACGGCGCCGGGGGCGGCGCCATGCGTCAGTTGATCGAGGAGTCGCTGGCGGCGGGCTTCCTGGACGAGCGCGACGGCGAGGTCGGGCTCTCCGCCATGGACGACGGGGCCGCCTTCGGGCTGCCCGACGGCCGCTGGCTCGTCCTGACCACCGACTCCCACGTCATCCATCCCTACCGCTTCCCCGGCGGAGACATCGGCCGCCTCGCGGTGGCCGGGACGGTGAACGATCTGGCCATGATGGGTGCTGCCGAGCCGCTGGGGCTCACCTCGGCGATGGTCGTGGAGGAGGGCCTGCCCCGGGACGAGCTCGAGGAGATTCAGTCTTCGATGCGGGCTACCTGCCGGGAGGCGGGAACCCGCGTCGTCACGGGCGACACCAAGGTCATGGGCCGCGGCGAGATCGACGGGATCGTGATCAACACCACGGGCGTGGGGTTCGCCGATCCGCTGGTCCGGGATTCCGGCCTCCGGCCCGGGGACCGCGTCATCCTCACTGGGGAGATCGGTGATCACGGAATCGCCCTCATGGCGCTCCGCCACGAGCTGGACCTCCGGGGTGACCTGGTCTCGGACGTGGCCCCGCTCAACGGTCTGGTGGGACGGGCTCTCGGGGCCGCCGACGGCGGCATTACGGCCCTCAAGGACCCGACCCGCGGCGGCGTGGCCAGCGCCCTGCACGAGATGGCGGAGAAGGCCGGCGTCTCGGTCGTGGTGCAGGAGCGGGCCGTCCCCGTCTCCGACGTGGTACGGTCGGCGGCCGAGATGCTGGGCCTGGACCCCTTCCACATCGCCAACGAGGGGAAGGCCCTGCTGGGCGTGCGCCCGGGATCGGCGCAGGCGGTGCTGGAGGCCATCCGGGAGCATCCGGCCGGCGGTCGCGCCGCCATCGTCGGTGAGGTCTCGGACGATCATCCCGGCCGGGTCGTACTGGACACCGGAATCGGGCGGCGACTGGTGACGGAGCCGCAGGGCGAGCCCCTGCCCCGGATCTGCTGATGCGCGTGGGCGTCCTCACCTCGGCCCGGGCACCGGGGCTGGAGCGGCTTCTGGAGCGGAGCGCCGGAAGCGGTTCGCCGTATCGCATCGCCGGTCTGGTGGCAAGCGACCCCGAGAGTTCGGCGGTGACGGCGGCGGAGGCGGCAGGCGTGCCCACCGCGGTGCACGACCTGGAGACCTTCTGCCGCCGACGCGGCGCGGACATCGGCGACCGTGAGGTCCGGGAGGCCTTCGACCGGCAGCTGGCGCTCCGGCTCCGCTCCTTCGGCGCCGAGGCCGTGGTCATGTGCGGCTACCTGTGGATCGCCACGCGCGCCCTGCTCGAGGCGTTTCCGGACAGGGTGTTCAACATCCACGACGCGGACCTGACGCTCCGGGGCGAAGACGGCGTGCCCCGGTACCGCGGACTGCGCTCGACGCGGGACGCGGTGTTCGCCGGCGAGCCGGAGACGCGAAGCACGGTGCACCTGGCCACGGAGCGTGTGGATGTCGGTCCGCCGCTGCTCCTCTCCGGGCCCTTCCCGGTCCACCCCATGGTCGAAGAGGCCCGCGAATGGCGCGCCGAGGACCTCCTGGAGGCCTACGCGTACGCTCAGCGCGAGTGGATGATGAAGGCGTGCTGGGGAACGCTACTGGACCGGACCCTCGAGCTGGGGGCCCTGGGGCGGATCCGTGTCCCCGACGACGGCCCGATCACGGTGAACGGAGAGGCCGCACCGGCGGAGCTGGACGAGCGCCACGCTCGTGCGGGATCCGGCGGACCGGAGGCACTCCGCGCGGTCGGGGGGCGTCCGTGACGGCGGCCGCGGACGGCATGGAGAACATCCGCATGGAGCGGGAGGGCGGGGTGGGGATCATCACCATCGACCGCCCGGACCGCTTCAACTCCCTGGACGTGTCCACGGCGAAGGATTTCCGGAAGGCGGGGCTCCAGTATTCCCGCGAGGAGGACGTCCGGGCCGTGGTCCTCCGCGGCCGCGGCGACGTGTTCTGCAGCGGCGCCGACCTGAAGTACGTGCGGGACCACGGCGACGAGGAGGACTTCGGCTACCTGCAGCCCGAGGGAGTGGGGGCCGAGGAGGGCGGTCACGGCCGGGCCTTCAAGGAGATCCTGGAGTACATCCACAGCGCGATCTCGGAGATGAAGCGTGCACCGAAGCCCTTCCTGGCCGGCGTGGACGGCATGGCGGCGGCCGGGGGCTTCGGCATCGCCATGGCCTGCGACCTGGTCTTCGCGTCGGAGGACGCCCGCTTCGAGTGGGCCTACCACAAGACCGGTCTCACCGGGGCCGAGAGCTCCACCTTCTTCCTGCCCCGGCTCCTCGGGCTCCGAAAAGCGCTGGAGCTGGTGTTTCTGAACCCCCGGCTGAGCGCCCGGGAGGCCGCGGAGATGGGGCTGGTGAACCGGGTGTGGGCGGCGGAGGACTTCGACGACGAGCTGAGGGGCGTGGCCCGGGAGCTCGCCTCCGGGCCCACGGAGGCCTACGCCGTCGCCAAGCGGCTGGTGCACCAGGCCGCCGGCATCGACCAGCTGGACTACCACATGGACGAGGAGCTTGAGAACCTGTCGCGGATCGCCGACGGCGAGGACTTCGCCGAGGGGCTGGAGGCCTTCTTCGAGGGGCGAAAACCCGACTTCGGCGGCGGGGACGTGTCCCGATGACTGCCGCGTTGGAGGGGGCGCTGATCGGGCTGGTGGCCGGCGCCGGCCACGTGCTGGCCGGCGCCGACCACCTGGCGGTGGTCTCCCCGCTGGCCGCCAGCCGCCGGTCCGGCGCGTGGCGGACCGGCTTGCGGTGGGGGCTCGGCCACGCCGGCGGGGTGGCGGTGATCGGGGTGGCGGCGGCCCTGCTGCGGGAAGCGCTCCCCATGGAGCAGGTCACGGCGTGGAGCGAGCGGGCGGTGGGCATCAGCCTCATGGCCGTCGGGCTGTGGGCCCTGACGGCCGTGGTTCGGGTCCTGAGAGAATCCGAGGACGGCGATGGCCCCTCGCACGAGGTCCTGCATGGTCGGGAGGGGCGCGCGGCGTTCGCCGTGGGGCTTTTGCACGGCACGGCCGGGGCCGGCCACGTCCTGGGCGTGCTGCCGGCCCTGGCGCTGCCCACCCGGCTCGGATCCATCGCCTACCTCCTCTCCTTCGCCGCCGGCACCGTGGCGGCGATGACGGTCTACGCGGCGGTGGTCGGCCAGGCCGGGCGGCGTCTGTCGCTCTCCGGACGCAACGCCTACGCGGGTCTGCTGGCCGGATGCTCGGCCCTGTCGGTGGTCGTCGGGGCCTTCTGGCTCGGGCTGGTGGGGCCGTAGACGTGGCGGGTCGGGACCTCAGACGGCCAGTCCCGCGGCGAAGAGAGTCGCGTACGCGACGGCGAGCTGTCCCGCCTGCGGCGTGAGAGGCAGGAGATGCTTCCAGCGGTCGGCCCTCCTGACTCTCCGGAAGATCACGACGGCGTACGGAGCCGTCAGCAGGGGGAGGAGCACGGCGACGTCGTGACCGGAGCGCGGCACGAACCAGACGGGAACGGCGTACGCCAGGGCCGTGAGGACGCCCATCTCCACCTCCGTCCAGTCCCGGCCGATGATCACGGCCAGCGTCCGCTCCCCCTTCTCGCGATCGAAGCGAAGATCACGGATGTTGTCGATGAGGAGGATGTTCGTGATCAGCGCGGCCATGGGCAGGCCGGCGGCCACCGACTCCAGCGTCAGCGCGTCTCCGGGTACGCCCGTCGGGAAACCCGTCGCCAGGTTCGACGCGGCCTGGACGTAGTAGGTGCCGGAGACCGAGACGATGCCGAAGAATAGGAAGAAGAGCGGGTCGCCGAGTCCGCGGTCGCCGAGCCGGAGCGGATCGGACGAGTACGCCAGGCTGGCGCCGGCGCTGACGACCCCGAGGGCGAGCGCCGGCAGGCCACCGATCCGGACCAGGTAGGCGCCCGGGACCGCCGCCAGCAGGTAGCATCCGGCGGTGGCCCGGGCCAGGAGACGGAGGTCGACGACGCCCGCCTCCAGGGCACGGACCAGGAGCGGGTGCTCACGATCGTCGGGATGGCGGCGGAGGTTGTGGTAGTTGTCCGCGATCACTCCGCCGAGCTGGATCAGCCATCCGGCGGCCAGGGCCGCGGTCGCTGCCCACGGGGCGAAGACGCCGTCGTGGAGGGCGAGGCCCGCGGCCACGACGACCGGTGCCAGCGCGGTGGGAAGAGTGTGGCGCGGATAGACGAGCATCCGCACCCAGACGTCGCGCCGGGTGGGGACCTCGGTTGACGGGGAGGGGGCCGACATGCAGGGGTTTCTCGTGGTCGGGGACGGAACCGACGGGGTCGAAGCTGGATATCATGTGGAGAGACTCCGCGGGACGCCAGCGTTCGTGCCGGCTACCGTGGATTGGTCAGGTCAGCGCGGGAGGAGAGAGTAGCGATGAGCATGTCCTGGCTACCGGGGCCCGGCGAGGCAGTCCTGATGCTGCAGCATATGCAGCAGCCGGGCCCGCACACCCGCCCCGGCGAGGAGATGGGCGCCCCGCTTCCCGGCGGGATCGCCGAGGTGCTGCGATTCTTCTTCTCCGGCGTCCCGCAGTGGATCCAGATCGGCGGGGCGATTCTCGGCTTCATCGTGGCCGTATGGCTGGCCGTCTTCCTGTGGAACCGTCGTCTCGAGATCTGGGAGTGGATCCGCACCCGTCCGGCGATGGTCCAGTCCGCGATGGGGCTGGCCGTGGTGATCTTCATCACCGGCGCGGCCTGGTTCGGCCAGGAGGCGTGGAACTACACGCAGCACGAGAATGCCTTCTGCGTCTCCTGCCACGTGATGGGGGGCTCCTTCGAGCGCTTCACGCAGAGCGAGCACTCTGAGCTCGAGTGCCACGACTGTCACCAGCAGCCCATCAGCGCCAGCATGCGGCAGGTCTACCTCTGGGTGGTGGAGCGCCCCGAGGAGATCGGGGGGCACGCGCCGGTCGCGAACGAGGTCTGTGCGGAGTGCCACATCCAGTCGGATCCGGACAGCACCTGGCAGCGCATCGCGGCCACCGCCGGCCACCGGATCCACCTGGAGTCGGATTCCTCCGCGCTGGAGGACGTGATGTGCGTTACCTGCCACGGGGAGGAGGTGCACCGATTCGTGCCGGCCGACCAGACCTGCGCCCAGTCGGACTGCCACGCCGAGAGCGACACCGAGATCGTACTGGGCAAGATGGCCTCCTCCCAGACCACCTTCCACTGCCTGAGCTGCCACGAATACACGGCTCCGGCCCCGGAGCAGGCCTCGCTGGACACCGCCCTGACGGCGCTCAGCCCCTCCCGCACGCAGTGCCTGGCGTGTCACGAGATGCAGGAGGAACTGGAGACGCTCCAGGTGGGCGAGGACCCCCACGGCCCCGGGTGCGGCCAGTGCCACAACCCGCACTCACAGGAGCAGCCGGATGTGGCCTTCGCCACCTGTACGGGCGCCGGATGCCACGCGAGCCCCGACACCCTGACGCCCTTCCACCGGGACCTGGCCGGGGCGAAGCTCGAGGACTGCGCCGCCTGCCACGAGGCCCATACGTGGGAGGTGGAGGGAAGCAACTGCGGTGCGTGCCACGCGGACATCGCCGGCGCCGAGCCGGGGGAGCCGCTTCCGGGCGACCATCCGGAGATGAATGTCGGTGACACGGCGGTGGCTGCATCGGGACTCCCGGACGGCCACCCCTCAGTGAGGGCGTCGGGCGACCTCCCCGCCGTGTCGACCGTCCGGGGCGAGCTTCCCGAGGGGCATCCGTCGATGCCGCCGAGGTGGCGGTCGCTGCCCTCCGACCACCCGTCCGTGCAACCTTAAGGCGGGCGACGACGGCCCCGCACGAATCCGGATCGTCTGCAGTGAACGCCCCCCGCTCGTACGTTTAACGTTCGCGCGTACCGGCGGTCGCGCCCGGCTCTCCATCCGTGTATCAGCCCCGTACCCGATGGCCGAACGACCTGGTGACGACACGATCCGTTTCCATCCACCGGTCCGACGGCCGGCGACCGGCCGAGCACCGTCGGCCGTGCTCGTCGCGCTGGCCCTTGTCCTGACCCTTCCTGTCGCCCTCCCCGCACAGGAGTCCGGCGTCGTGGCGGCGGCGGACGTGGCCTCGGGCGACGTCTCGCTCCTCGATGCCACCTGCTGGGGCGTGGCGGCCCGGATGAGCATGGGGGGAGAGGTCCATCAGCTGTCGCCGGCGTCGGGAGGAGCCCGAGCCTACGTGGCGCATTCGGTGCGGCGGCCCGGTGCATCCGGGAACGGCGGAGCCGATCGGGGACCGGCGCCTCCGGCCGAGGCGAAGAGCGTCGCCGCGGTGGGGGCCGTGACGGTGCTGGATCTGGCGGCGCGGCGGACCACGGGCCGGTTCCATCTCGGGCGCACCGGGACCATCACGGACGTGTGGGCGGGGCACGAGGGGAGCCGCATCTGGGTCGCGGCGGAGCGGAACGGCCGAGTGCTCACGCTCGACGCGGACACCGGTGAGCTCCTGATGAAGTGGACGATCGGAGAGAGCTCCCCGCAGTCCGGGGCCGTGAGCCGCGACGACCGCTATCTCTTCGTCACGAACCGCGAGGCCGGGACCCTGACCGTCATCGATCGCGTGACCGTGGCGGCGAACACGGTACCGCTGGGCCGGGGTGTCGGGAGCGTGGCCGTCGGTCCGCAGGGCGAGGCATGGGTCGCCGATCGGGACGACGACCGCCTGTGGATCGTGGACGGGCGCTCGGAGGAGGTCCTGGGCGAGCTACCGTCGGGCGGGTCGGTTCCCGTTCAGCTTCAGCGGCGTCCCGGTGCCGAGGAGATGTGGGCCCTCCACTCGGACAGCGGCGGGGTGCAGATCTTCGACACCGGGGGACTGCGGCGGGTCGGGAGCGTGCAGCTGCCGGGCCGGCCGCGCGCTCTCCGCTTCTCGCCCGACGGCCGGCGAGCGCTGGTGACGGTGCCGGACCCGGGCCTCGTGGTCATGGTCGATGCGGTCGGGCGGCGGGTGCTGGACACGGCGCGCGTTCCCCTGCGGCCGGGTGCCCTGGGCTGGTTCCCCTGCCCGGACGGCCGTTGCGGGCCCGGTGCCTCCCGGTGGCGAAAGGGCCGAGCGGGGCTCCCCGGCGAGCACTGGAGCAAGGCCGACCTGGTCGGCGACCTGTGGTGCGGCGGCTGATGCTGTCTCCCGTCGGCGGGAGATGTCGGTCTGCCGGAGGCGCACGCGTCCGCTGACGTTCCCCGGCTCCGACCCCGGAGTCTTCCCCACAGTGCCGGTCCACCCTTCCCCGACGGACGCCCCCGAGACCCGCCGATAGCTTGTCGATCCTGAGTCGGAAGCCGGCCCGTAGGAACATTGACAATACATAACTATATAACTAGATAGTTAAATCAATTCCGGGGGCTCGTCTGGTCGACGCCACCGGAGCCGCCTGTGTTCACGGGGAGGATCGTCCGTATGCCGAAGACCACAGCCATCGACAGGGTGGGAGGGCTGCTCGTGGCGGCGGCCACGGCTCTCCTCCTGCCCGCGGCGCCGGCCGGGGCGCAGCAGGCCCCGGGCGCCGAGCCGGACAGCGTCCTTCGCCGCCCGCTCACGCTCGAGGAGACCGTCGCCGAGGCGATGGAGGGAAACCCGGACCTGAAGGCGAGCCGTCTCCGCGAGCGGATGGCCGGTGCCGGCGTCCAGGGGGCGACCAGCGCGCTCCTGCCCCGCGTCGAGGTCACCAGCGGCTGGCAGCGGACGACCGATCCGGTGGGCGTCTTCGGGACGAAGCTCCGGCAGGGACGCTTCGCGCGCGGGGACCTGGCCATCGACGTCCTGAACGACCCGGCCCCGATCTCCGACTGGACCTCGGCGGCGGAGGTCCAGTGGAGCGTGGTGGATCCCAGCCGATGGGCGCAGAGGAGCGCGGCCTCCAGCCAGGCGGCCGCGGCCCGGTGGCGCGCGGAGCGGACCCGCGAGGGCACGGAGTTCCGGGCGCGGGCCCTCTATTACGGGGCGGCCCGGGCCGAAGCCCAGCTGGAGGCGGCACAGGCCGCCGAGGACGCCGCCGAGTCCAACCTGGAGCTGTTCCGCAGGCGGCGGGACGAGGGCCTCCTGACCGACGCCGACGTTCTTCAGGCCGAGGCGGAGGTGGAAGCCGCCCGAGCCCGCCGGATCGAGGCGCGAAAAAACCTCGGGGAGGCTCGGGAGCAGCTGGGGCTCTTCCTGGGCTGGAGTCCCGACTCCGTCCCCGTTCCGGCCGACACGATGGCTTCGCCGGAGGCGCCGTCGGCGGAGGGGGTGTTCCGCCCGGAGGAACGGGCCGACCTGCAGGCCCTCGAGGCCATGGCCGAAGCGGCGCGTTCCGAGGAGGACGTCGCCTGGCGCCGGTACCTGCCGGCCCTGGACGCCTTCGGCCGCTGGGCCCTCCACGACGCCGACACGCCGCTCGGCTCCGATGGAGACCACTGGTCGGTGGGCCTCCAGCTCCGGTGGACGGTCTTCGCGGGCCTCGGCCGAGAGGCGGCCCGGAAGCGGGCGGACCTCTCCGCGCAGGAGGCCAGGCTCCAGTACACGAGCGCGGTGCGCGAGGCCACTGCCGAGGTACGCCAGGCCCGGCGCGCCGTGGAGTCCGCCCGTCAGCGCCTGGAAGCGACGCGCGCAGCGCGCCGTGCCGCGGAGCGGGGTCGTGACCTGACGCGGCGCCGGTTCGAGGAGGGGCTCGCCATCGCCTCGGACGTACTCCTGGCCGAGAGCCGGGTGACGGCCATGCGAAGCCGGGCCATCGAGGCTCTGGCCGGTTACCACGTAGCACGGGCCCGCCTCCGCTTCGCGCGATCACAGGATGTCAGCGATTCGAGCAGCCCCGGAGAGGGACGATGATTGGACACGAACAGAGCGACAGCTCGCCCCCTGCGGGGGGCACGACGATGCGGGCCGCGACCGTTGCGGCGGGGATCTTTCTCGCCGCGGCCCTGGCGGCGTGCGGCGGAGAGGACGGGGCTCCCCACCGGGAGTCGGTCTCGCCGGTGGACGTCCAGGTGACCGGCGCCGAGACGGCGGCCACGGAGCGCTCCGTGGCCGCCACCGTGGAGGCGGCCAGCTCCGCCGACATCGCCACGCGGATGAGCGGCACCGTCGAGCGGGTGGCCGTGGACGTCGGGAGCCGTGTCAGCCGCGGCGACACGCTCGTGGCCCTGGACGAGGAGGACGTGGAGGCCCGGATCTCCCGGGCCGAGGCCGCGCTCCGGAAGGCGGAGAAGTACTACGACCGCATCCAGTCGCTGGCCGCCGACGGCGCGGCCACCGAGCAGGAGCTGGACGACGCCCGGGCAGGCCTGGAGCAGGCCCGGGCGGCCCTCGAGGAGGCCAGGGCGCAGCGCGCCTATGTCGTACTAAGGGCGCCCTTCGACGGCGTCGTGACCCGGCGGAACGTGGACCCGGGCGACCTGGCCTCCCCGGGCCGGCCCGTACTCAACCTGGTCGAGGCCGGATCCGTGAAGATCGTGGCCGACCTGCCGGCGGAGCTGGCGCCGGAGGTGAAGTCCGGGACCCGGGCGACGGTGGTGGATCCAGCGAGCGGCCGAACCGCCGCCGCCGAGATCGTGCGCGTGTCGCCGGCCGTGGAGGCCTCCACCCGGCAGTTCCGCGTGGAGGCCCGCTTCCGTGAGGGAGGGAGCGGCGGACTCGCTCTCTCGCCCGGAAGCTTCGTGCGGCTCCGGCTGCCGGGGTTCGCGCCGCCCTCGGTGTGGGTCCCCCGGGACGCCGTGGTACAGCGCGGCCAGCTCGCCGGCGTCTTCGTCCTGCGGTCCGATACGCTCCGGCTCCACTGGATCCGGACCGGTGAGCGCCGCGACGGCAGCGTGGAGGCCCTGGCGGGTCTCTCGCCCGGCGACAGTGTCGTACGGAGCCCGGCGTCCCGCCTGGCGGACGGCACGCCCGCCGGAGACGTGACCAGCCGCTCGTGGGCGCCGACGGACACGGGAGGCGGTCGATGAGGACGGGAATAGCCGGCCGCCTGGCCGAGAGCTCGATCACCTCGAAGCTCACGCCGCTGCTCCTGGCGGTGGCGCTGGCCATCGGCCTCTACTCGGTGTTCACGATGCAGAGCCGCGAGGAGCCCGAGATCGAGGTGCCCGTGGCCGACCTGTACTTGCCCACGCCGGGCTACGAGCCGCAGGAGATCGAGAACCGGATCCTGATCCCGGCCGAGAACGTGGTGTCGGGCATCGAGGGCGTGAAATACGTCTACAGCCACGCTTCCCCCGGCATGGCGCTGATGACGGTCCGCTTCGAGGTCGGCAGCGACATGGAGCGGAGCCTGGTGCGTCTGTACAGCACCCTGATGAAGCACATGGACCGGATGCCCGAGGGGCTGCGGCCGCCCATGGTGAAGACCGTCACCATCGACGACGTGCCCTTCTTCACCCTCACCCTCTCCAGCGACTCCCTGGACCACCGGGAGCTGCGCGCGGTGGGCGAGGAGGTGGCCACCAGCTTCAAGGCCACCGAGGACGTTCGGGACGTCTCGGTGATCGGTGGATTCTCCCGGGCCATCCAGGTGGAGCTCAGCCCGGACCGCATGGCCGCTTACGGCATGGATCCGACGCTGGTGGCCCGGCGGCTGGAGTCCGCCAACACGAACCTGGAGTCCGGGCGCTTCGCCCGCGGGGACCGCGTGATCCGGGTCGAGGCCGGGCCCTTCCTCAGCTCCGCCGCTGACGTGCGGGGCGTGGTCCTGGACGTCCGCGACGGGCAAGTGGTGAGGCTGGGGGACGTGGCCACGGTCACGGACGAATCCGACGAGGTGGACAACTACACCTTCAGCGGCCCGGCGGGCGGAGACCTGTCGCCCATGGTCACCCTCTCGGTCTCCAAGCGGGGCGGCTCCGACGCCACCGACCTGGGACGCCAGCTGGAGGAGCGGGTCGAGGCGCTCGAGGGCCGTGTCCTGCCCGAGGGCGTCCGGGCCGACGTGACCCGGAACTACGGCGAGACGGCCGAGGAGAAGGTGAGCACGCTGAGGCTTCACCTGCTCATGGCGATCCTGGCCGTGGGTCTCGTGGTTGCCCTCTTCATGGGGTGGCGGAGCGCGGTGGTGGTGATGATGGCCGTGCCCATCACGTTCGCCCTCACCCTCTTCGTGTACCGGCTCTTCGGCTACACGCTGAACCGGGTCACCCTGTTCGCCCTGATCTTCGTCACCGGCATCGTGATCGACGACTCCATCATCGTCGTCGAGAACATGCACCGGCACTTCGCCATGAAGGACCGGCCGCTCATGGCGGCGGCCCGCGCGGCGGTGGACGAGGTGGGCAACCCCACCATCCTGGCCACCCTGACCGTGATCGCCGCGGTCCTGCCCATGCTCTTCGTCTCGGGCCTCATGGGGCCGTACATGAGCCCCATGCCCGTCGGCGCCACCCTGGCCATGACCTTCTCGCTGATCATCGCCCTGGTGGGTGCCCCTTGGCTCGCCTTCCGGCTGCTTCCCCCCGAAGTGGAGGAGGAAGAAGGGGAAGGGGGGACCGCGGGCGGAGCGTCCCCCGGAGGGGAGGGTGCCGGCGGGTCCGACGGCGACGAGGACGCGTACGTGCTGGAGAACACGATGATGTACCGCTTCTACCGGCGGATCATGAATCCGCTCCTGCAGAAGCCGGCGCGCATCAAATGGATGCTCGGGGGAGTCTTCCTCCTCCTGGTTGGAGCGGTGGGCCTGTTCGCCGCCCGCGCGGTGACGGTGAAGATGCTCCCCTTCGACGACAAGAACGAGATGCAGGTCCTCCTGGACACGCCGGAAGGCACCACGCTCGAGACGACCACCAACCTGGCGTCGCGTGTGCACGCGACCCTGGACGAGGTGCCCGAGGTGGAGGACGTGCAGCTCTACGGCGGCACGGCCGCCCCGTTCAACTTCAACGGCCTGATCCGCCACTACTATCTGCGCCAGGGCCCCACCGTGGCCGACCTGCAGGTGAACCTGGTGCCCAAGGGCGATCGCTCGGCCCAGAGCCACGACGTGGCCCGGCGGATCCGCCCCGTGGTGAAGGAAGCTCTGGCCGGTGCCGACTCGGGTGTGGTATCCAAGGTCGTCGAAGTCCCGCCCGGGCCGCCGGTCCGCGCCACGCTGGTGGCCGAGGTCTACGGCGACGACCGGGCCGAGCAGCGCCAGGTGGCGCGGCGGGTGCGCCAGCTCTTCCAGCAACAGCCGGGCGTCGTGGACGTCGACTGGTCCCTGACGGCGCCGCAGCGCGAGGTCCGATTCCGGGTGGACGAGGAGAAGGCCGCGCTGTCGGGCGTCTCGAAGCCGGCGGTGGTGAGGTCGCTCCGTATCGGCCTGAACGGCACTGTGCCCACCCACCTGTCGGCGCCGGACGCGCGCAGCCCGGTCCCGATCCGGGTGCGGGTCTCCGAGGAGGAGCGCTCGGGCGCCGACCGGCTGGCGGGCCTGCGAGTGGCATCGAGGCGTGGTGACCTGGTGCCGGTGGGCGAGCTGGTCCATGCCGTGGAGGACACGGTCCCCCAGGTCATCGACCGGAAGAACATGAAGCGCGTCGTCTACGTGACGGCGGCCGTGGCCGGCGAGGAGGAGAGCCCGATATACGCCATTCTGGACCTGCGCGACAAGCTGGCCGAGATCGAGGTGCCCGGCGGCGACGAGCTGGAGCAGGTGTACACCGAGCAGCCGGAGTCCACGGCCGTGCCCGCCGTCAAGTGGGACGGGGAGTGGCAGATCACCTACGAGGTGTTTCGGGATCTCGGGATCGCCTTCGCCGGCGCGCTTCTGCTGATCTACGCCCTCATCGTGGGGTGGTTCGGCTCCCTCACCACGCCGCTGGTGATGATGGCCGCCATCCCGCTCACGCTGATCGGGATCGCGCCCGGCCACTGGGGCTTCGGGGCCTTCTTCACCGCCACGTCCATGATCGGGATGATCGCCCTGGCGGGGATCATGGTCCGCAACGGCATTCTGCTCATCGACTACCTGGAGGTGCGGCTGGAGTCCGACGTGCCGCTGGAGAAGGCGGTGATCGAGGCCGGCGCCGTACGGACGCGTCCCATCGCTCTCACGGCCGGCACCGTGATCATCGGCGCCGCCGTGATCCTCTTCGATCCGATCTTCGAGGGACTCGCGGTCTCGCTGATTACGGGCGCCGTGGCTTCCACGGCCCTCACCCTGATCGTGGTGCCGAGCATCTACTACCTGGCCCACCGGGAGGACGACGGCGAGCCCGGCGGCGGCGAGCCGGCGGACGAGACGGCCGGTGCCGGTGCACCGTCCCGGGGGCGGACGACAGCAACGGGAGACGCGACATGAAGATGGTGCTGCTGATGTACCTGGAGGAGGATCGGGGCTGCGTCCAGGGGCTCCTCGACGATCACGAGGTCCCGGTGTTCACGGAGATGGACGCCAGGGGCCACCGCCCGGGGTCGGGTCCCGGCTGGTACGGGAAGAGCGCTCCGTACGCCTCGTCCATGGTGGTGGCCATCGTCCCGGACGATCGGGCGGAGGAGCTCCTGACGGCGGTGGAGGAGTGCTCGGGCCTGGAGGACGCCCGACACCCGATCCATGCCTACCAGATGGGCGTCGAACGGACGGCCGCCACCGGCCCCCGGGAAGACTGACTGCCGGCGGGTCTGCGTCGGAGAGAGAACACGAGAACGAGGAGGAGACGATGAGCCTGCATTACCGGATCCGCGCCATCGCGGGAACCTTCGTCCTGGCCAGCCTGGCGCTGGGGTGGTGGGTGAGCCCGTGGTGGTTCCTGTTCACCGCCTTCGTGGGCTTCAACCTGCTGCAGTCGTCGTTCACGAGGTGGTGCCTCATGGAGAACATCCTCAGTAGCCTGGGCCTGGCCGGCGAGGAGCAGCAGAAGTAGAGGTTCCCTCGCCGGTCGCCTCAGCGGGCACCCGTGGTGTCGGCGGCGGCCGTGTCGGATGCGGCTGCCGTGTCCGCGGACGCCGTGTCCCCTCCGCCCGTGAGGCGCTGCAGCATTCCCCGGGCCCTCTTTTCCAGGACGTTCTGGCCCCGGTCGATCTTCTTCTGGACCGCCTCTCGGGTCGCTTCCGTGGCCCGGGCACGCAGGGCGTCGGTGTCGAGCCCCACCCGCGGCGACGCGACCGTGCCGCCGACGCCGAGACCCAACTGGAGCGGCCCCTCGCCCTGCTTGATCCGTGAGAGGAGCTCGCCGGGCAGATCCGTACCCTTCAGGCTGAGTTCCGGGACGCGGGAGCGGGGCACCTCGATGGCGGCACCCAGGTCCAGACTCCCGTCCAGGTCCATGGAGCCGACCCAGCTCGCCTCCGCCGCGGGCGCCGCCAGTCGGGCGGTGTCGAAGCGCACGCGAGTTCCCTCCAGCTGGAAGGGGACGACCATCCTCTTCACCGACGGCGATCGGAGGGCCGGGTAGGTGAGCATGTCGGCCATGGCCGAGGTGACGGGGTTCTGTGACAGCCCGCCTCCGTCCATGGCGAAGCGACCGCTTCCCAGAAGGGAGTCGCGCACCGGCAGGAGCGCACCGTCGAGGCGGCCGGCGGCCTCCAGGTCCAGGCTCATCGTGCCCGTGAGCAGGCGGCCCATGGGCGAAGACGTGGCCAGGAAGTCGCCGGCCCGGAGTCCCCGTCCCGTGATGCTGGCCGAGAATGGCTGCTCCTCGGCATCGCCCAGGGAGGCCGACAGGCTCATCTCCAGGGTGCCCCCGAAGAGGCCGAACTCGGCGCCCGGGATCCGGATCAGGTCCGGCCCGAACTCCAACCGGGCCGTCATGGGCCGAAAACGGTACGGGGAGAAGAGCAGGGTGTCCGCCGTCAGCTCCAGCTCGCCGGTCACCGGAAGCGACGGCGGCCGGACGTAGCCGAGCTCCCGGGCTACCTCGGCCGTGGACCCTCCTGCCACGCTGTCCGAGCCGAGGCGGGCGAAGACCAGCTGGCCGTAGGTCGGTGAGCCGTCGGGCTGGGGAAGGAGCCGGGCCAGGTCCAGCCGCTCCGACTCGGCCCGTGCCCTGATGGCCGGGAGATCCGCGTCCTCGGCCAGGAAGCCGCCCCAGCGGTCCAGGCGACCCGTGGTCGTGATCCGGTCCTCCCCGATGGCCACCGTCAGGCTCGACCACGTGATCGCCTGACCCACGAAGCTGAGCTCGCCCCGGGGGATCCGGATCGGGGACCGGGGCGAGTCCGCCGGCACGACGACGTCGCGGAGGACGACGGAGCCGCCGGCGGAGGCGGCCGCCGGCCGACTCGCCTCACCGGAGAGGTCCAGGGACGTCTCCACGGTCCCCGTTGGGCCCGTGGACGCATCGGGGGCCCCGAGCGCGGCCACGGAGATCGTGGACTCCACGCTGCCGGAGAACGATCGGGCGGAGTCCAGAGTCAGGCTCCCCGACATCCGGAAGGGACCTCCGAGCACCGTGCCCTCCATATCCTCCACGTCGAGCGTGTCTCCGCGGAGGCGGAGGAGGGCCCCGACGCCCCTGGCCACCTGCCCCCGGTCCGCCAGGGTGGCACCGAGGCCACGCAGCCGGAGCTGTCCGCTGACGTCCGGCATGGCTCCCTCGCCCAGGGGCCCGGTGACGCCGATCTGCACGGTGGCGACGCCGGTCAGCGACTCGACGGCGTCGGGCACCGCGCCGGCGGGGGCCGACCCGGCCAGGGAGGCCAGGTCCAGCGAGTCGGCGTCGAGGCTGAGGGATAGCCGCCGGACCGGGGCCTTGAGCGAGTCCACCCGGCCGGTGACGGACAGGGGCACCCCGCCGACCGCGAGGCGCCCCTCTCCGACCTCGACCCGGCCGAAGCCCGGGCCCGCCTGCATGCGGAGCCCGAGCGTGGCGCTCCCGGGACGCATCGGCGCTTCCCGCAAGGAGGGAAACGTGGCCGTGACGTCGCCGGCGTCGGCGTCCGTCTCCAGGACCCAGCCGGCGTCGCCTCGCGAGAGGCTCCCCCGGACCTCGAGTCCATCCAGGACGAGCAGGCGGCCGGTCCGGCGGTCGCGATACTCCATCCTGGAGCCGCTGACCCCCACCGAGCGGACGGCCAGGGACACGGGAACGTCTTCCCCGGCGGCCGCGGCGTCCGGCTCCTGGGACGCCGGAAGGAGGTCGCCGTAGTTCGTGTCGCCGTCCTCGTCGACCTGGAGCCGGACGTCGAGCCCCCGGGCCACGGCCTCGTCTACGACCACGTCGCCGCGCACCAGGGGCCACGGGGCCACCAGGAGCTCGGCCCGCTCCGCCCGGGCCACCGGAGGCCCCTGGAAGCCGGCCAGGTTCCCGACGGACGGCCCCTCGAGCACGATGCCCAGGTGGGGGAAGATGGTCAGCTCGGCGCCCTCGATCTCGACGTCTCGGTTCAGCGCCGCTTCCGCCCGGGGCTCGGCCCACGCGGCCACCGTCTCCGGCGGCACGAGCGTGCGGAGCGCCAGGGCCGCTCCCAGGTAGAGGATCACGATGCCGGCCAGGGCGCCTCCGACCCACTTCAGGACCCGGCCGGCGCGGGGGGATTCGCTGTCGCGCTTCCCCGGGCGGCCGCCGACGGCACGGTCCCGGCGCTCCTCTCGATCCGTGCTGTCGTTCGGCTCCATGTCGTGTCCTCGCGGGAATGATCCGGTATGTTCTCGGGAGTGACGGCCGGCCTCGCCTCCAACGCGTCCCCCGGAGGGTGCGGTGGGCGACGCGCACCGGCGAGCCGGTATGTTGTACTCCGCTGATCGCGGAGAGAACCGTTCAACGGATCGGGGCACCGAATGAGATCCCTACTCGCCGTCGTGGTGGCAAGCGCAATGGCCGTCGGAGCCGCCGGGTGCGCCGACAGCGGCACCGGGGACGCGAGCCCGGGCGCAGGGGACGCGGACCGGGCCAGCCTGGCGGACTCCACCCTGGGCGCCTGGATCGAACGCGCCGGCGGCCTGGCCGCCTGGGACTCGGTACGGACGCTTCGCTACACCGTCACCACGGCCCTGTACGACTCCGCCGGGGCCGTGGACTGGGTGCGCCCCCGGCGGGTCGCCATCAGGAAGACCGGAGACGGGTTCATGTCCCGCATCGAGCGGCCGGAGGGCGAGGGACTCTACGTCCAGGCCTTCAGCGGCGACACCGGGTGGGCCACGCTGAACGACCACCCCCTGCCGGCGGATCACGCGGCCGCCGAGGAGACGGAGTACGTGGGTCGCGACGTCTACTACTGGATCGGTCTTCCCTACAAGCTCCGGGATCCCGGGGTGAACGCCGACGCCCGGCGATTCGAGCCCGGCGACGCCCCGCTCCTCACGCGCGGTCGGGGCGGCGTGGAGGTCCGGATCACCTTCGGGGAGCAGGTCGGACAGCACCCCGGGGACCGCTACTTCTACTATTTCCTGGACGACGACCCCTTCCCCGAGGAGGTGCACTACATCGAGCAGGGATCCGACAGCCGCAGCCGCATGCAGTGGCGGAACTTCCGCGACCAGGGGCCGATTACATACGTGGGTACGCGCCACTACGAGAACGAGGATCGCATCCCCACCAAGCAGCTCCGGATCGACGACGTGGTGATCAATCCCGACCTCCCGGACAGCCTGTTCAGACCCCCGGACGGCCCCGGCCGCACGGCTCGTTGACCGCCTTCTTGCGACCCCGTACGTTTCCCGCTCGCTCGGTCGGAAACGGCGGAGTCGCCGACACGATCAGGCGTGAGCAGGGGCCGCCTGCTTCGAGCGTGACTGCATGGACCGCGGCCCACCGCCGCCACCTCCGCCGCAGTCCGCACCACCGTTCCCAATGTCTCGAGGGCAGCCCATGAACAGTGCCATGCGCGATGTTCTCACACGCCTCCTCGACGCTCCCGGCCCGTCCGGCTTCGAGACGGACGCTGCCGCCGTATGGCGCGAGGAGACGGAGGGCTTCGCCGAGCGGACGTGGACCGACGTCTACGGCAACACCTTCGCGTCCATCGGCGAAGGGGCCTCGCCCACGGTGATGATGGCCGGACACATCGACGAGATCGGCCTCATGGTCCACCACATCGACGACGACGGCTACCTGTGGGTGAAGTCCGTCGGAGGCTGGGACCCGCAGGTCCTGGTGGGCCAGCGCGTGGAGCTGCTGACGCGGAACGGACCGCTGACCGGCGTCATCGGCCGTCGCGCCATCCACCTCATCGAGCGCGACGACCGTGACAGGGCCGTGAAGATGAAGGAGCTCTGGCTGGACGTCGGCGCCGACAGCGCCGACGAAGCCCGGGAGATGGTCGATCTGGGCGACACGGCAGTCATCCGATCCGACACGGTCCGCCTGGAGAACGACCGCTTCGCCGCACGTTCCATCGATGACCGCATCGGCGCGGTGACGGTGCTCGAGGCCCTGCGACGGGCGGAGGAGAAGGGAGTCGGGTGCCACGCCGTCTCCGTCGCGACCACCCAGGAGGAGATCGGGTACAAGTCGGGGGGTGGAGCCAGCACCAGCACCTTCGGTCTGGACCCGGACGCGGCAGTGGTCGTCGACGTCACCCACGCCACCGACCACCCGAGCGTGGACCACACGGAGCACGGTGACGTAGAACTCGGGGACGGGCCCGTCCTGACCCGTGGAGCCGTCGTCAACCCGGTGATGCTGGAGGGGATGCGGGAGGCGGCCGAGGGGGCCGGAATCGACGTGCAGTACCTCGCCGAGCCCGGCAGCTCCGGAACGGACGCCGACTCCATCTACACCAGCCGGGCCGGCGTGGCCACGGCCATCGTCTCGATCCCGGACCGTTACATGCACAGTCCCAACCAGATGGTCTCGGAGGACGACGTGGAGGCCGCGGCGGAGCTGATCGCCGAGTTCCTCGTTCGCCTGGACGCCGACACGGACTTCATTCCCCGCTGACGAAGCCGTCCATCGTCAGCCCCAACCCGTCAGACGGAGAGGTCGGAGTGCCCCCCGCAGAGTTCTCCGCAGGCGATCGCCCCGCTGGCGCCAGGGGAGGTCCCGGCCGGCCTGCGGACGACGGAGAGCGGGAGGAGCCGAGCGGCGCCGCCGAGGATTACCTGAAGGCGATCTACAAGCTGCAGCCCCCCTCGGGCGGAACCGTGTCGACCTCGGCCCTTGCCGACGAGCTGGGACGCTCGGCGGCCGCCGTGACGAACATGGTGAAGAGCCTGGCCGAGAAGGACCGCGTGGAGCACGTCCCCTATCACGGCGTCCGGCTCACGCGTCGGGGCGAGCAGTCGGCTCTGCGCATCATCCGTCGCCACCGGGTCATCGAGCTGTATCTGATCGAGAAGCTCGGCTACCGGTGGGACAACGTCCACGCGGAGGCGGAGCGGATGGAGCACGCCGCTTCCGACGAGCTGGTGGACCGTATGGCCGCCGCTCTCGGTGACCCGGACTTCGACCCCCACGGGTCGCCGATCCCCACGCCGGAGGGGGAAGTGGAGGACCGGGAGGGGGTCGCCCTCGGCGAGCTCGGATCCGGTGCACGGGGCGTGGTCCGCGAGGTGGCAGACGACGACTCCGAGCGCCTCCGGTATCTGGCCTCCATGGGACTGTTCCCCGGGACGGAGGTCACCGTGGAGTCGGAGGCACCCCTGGACGGGCCGATCACGGTGCGCGTCGACGACGAATCGCACGTGCTGGACCAGAAGCTGGCCCAATCAATCGTGGTGGAGGAGCTGTAGAGATGGCCCGGAAGATCGAGGCGGACGGGGACACGTGGGTCGTCCGTGTCGGCGAGCGTCGGGAGGCGCCCGGCGTGACGACGATCGTGTTCTTCTGCAAAACCACCGATCAGCGCCCGTACCGGGTCGCCGAGGTCTCGGACGACCGCGTCGCCGATGCTGACGACCTGGAGGCGCTGTCGGAGCGGGAGCTGATGGAGCTGTTCCGGAACTCCGGATCCATGGGCGCCGCCGAGGAGCGGTCGGTGAAGGGCACCTCGTGACCGGAGGTCGTGCGTGACGGACGCGTCCGAAGGTCCACGCCCCGGGCCGGGCTCGGTGGAGCGCGGCGAGGTAGACCTCCACCTCCACTCCACGGCCTCCGACGGCACCGAGACGCCGGCGGAGGTGGTGGAGCGGGCGGCCCGGCGAGGGCTCGCGGGGCTGTCCCTCACCGACCACGACACCGTGGACGGGCTCGGGGAGGCCGCCCGTGCCGCCCGGGAGCACGGCCTCCGCTTCCTGCCCGGCGCGGAGCTGTCTGCCAACGAACCCGGCTCCTCCATCCACATTCTGGCCTTCGGCTTCGACACCGGGCATCAGGGCTTCATGGACTTTCTGGAGGGATGGCGTGACGCTCGGGCGCGGAGGGCCGAGGAGATAGTGGTACGGCTCCGCGAGCAGGGACTGGACCTCACCATGGAGCACGTCCGGAAGCAGGCCGGCGGTGACATCCTGACCCGGGCCCACCTCGGCCGCGCGCTCGAGGCCGAGGGGTTGGTCCCCGACCAAAAGACGGCGTTCGCGCGGTATCTCTCGCGGGGGAGGCCGGCCTTCGTCGAGAAGCCCCCGCTGCGCCCGGAGGAGGTCTGCCGCCGCGTGCACGAGGCCGGCGGCGTGGCGCTCGTCGCGCACCCCGGGCGCGCCCACACCGTCGACGACATCCGTCGCTGGGTGGACGACGGAATCGACGGCGTGGAGGTGCTGCATCCCGCGAACGCTCCCGACGTGCGCCGGAGGATGGACGCCCTGGCCGAGGAGCTGGACCTGCTGCGGACCGGCGGGTCGGACTGGCATGGCCCCGAGGACCACAGGTCAGACCTGGGCACCGAGGGCGTTCCCGTGGAGTGGATGGACGAGATCGAGCGTCGCTGCGGGACCGATGGGGCGCACGCGGCGACGGCTTCGGGTTAGTAGGCGGAGGACGCTGGCGAACGCGAGACCGACGACGAATCGAAGGAGACGGGACAGCAGATGGAGATCGAGTCGGAGCACGAGATGATCATCGTCGGTGCGGGGCCGGCGGGCCTGTGCGCCGCCCTGTACGCGGGGCGGTCCGAGCTCGACACCCTGGTGCTGGACAAGGACATGCCCGGGGGACAGCTGCTCCTCACCGACACGGTGGACGATTATCCCGGCCTGGAGGAGGTGGGCGGGATGGAGCTGGCCCGGATGATGACCGATCACGCCGAGAAGTTCGGCGTCGGCGTCACGCGCGGCGAGGTCACCAGCATCGAGCGCGACGAGGAGCGTCGCTTTCTGGTGCACACGGCCGACGACGAGACGTACCGGGCCCCGGTGGTGATCATGACGGCCGGCGGTAGCTACCGGACGCTCGGCGTGCCCGGCGAGGACGAGTACCGGGGGAATGGCGTGAGCTACTGCGCGATCTGCGATGGCGCCTTCTTCAAGGACGAGCACATCGCCGTTGTCGGCGGGGGGGACTCGGCCGTCGAGGAGGCTACCTTCCTGACCCGCTACGCGAGCAAGGTCACCGTGGTGCACCGCCGGGATCACTTCACCTCGCAGGCCGTACTGGAGGAGCGCCTGATGGAGAAGGTGGAGGAGGGCGAGGCGGAGATCGTCTGGAACCACGTCGTGGAGGAGATCGAGGGCGACGCCGAGTCCGGTGTCACCGGGCTCGCGCTCCGAAAGGTGAAGACCGACCCGGAGACCGGCGAGGTCGTCGAACTGGACGAAACGGGGGAACTTCCGGTGACCGGCGTGTTTATCTTCATCGGGTTCGTCCCCAATACCGGGATCGTGGGCGAGCACGCCGAGCACGACGACGCCGGATACATCATCACGGACAGCCACATGCGCAGTTCGACGCCCGGTCTCTTCGTGGCCGGCGACGTCCGGTCGCAGCTGGTGCGGCAGATCACCACCGCCGTGGGCGATGCCACGACGGCGGTCTTCGCCGCGGAGGAATATCTCCAGGAACTGCGCGAGGCAGAGGCCGAGGGGAAGCAGCCCCACTGGCCGCCCGCCGAAGACAGCCCCGAGTTCGAGGCCCAGGTCGAGGTCCGGAGCGGCGAAATGAGCCCCGAGGAGACGGGGAGAACGCCCGCAACGGCTTCCTGACGCGGCTCGTCTCCGGTTGAGGCGCGGGCGATCGGGCTCTACGATCGGCACGAACACGCATTCAGCATGGACGGGATCCGCCATGAGTGAAGCCCAGGTAGCAGAGCGAGAGACCGACAGCTCCCGGTGCGATATCGAGCTCAGCGAGCAGGCTGCCGAGAAAGTGCGAAAGTTCCTCACGGAAGAGGACCTCACCGACGAGGTGGCGGGACTGCGCGTGAGCGTGGTGCCGGGCGGCTGCTCCGGCTTCGAATACGGTCTCAATATCGAGGAGTCCGCCGAGGAGGACGACCTGGTCGTGGAGCGGCGGGGGATCACCCTCTTCGTGGACCCGTTCAGCGCCCAGTATCTGGAGGGCACGACCATCGGCTGGAAGAGCAGCTTCCAGGCCTCCGGCTTCACCTTCGAGAACCCGAATGCCACGGGGAGCTGCGGCTGCGGCTCCTCGTTCAAGGTCTGAGCTGCCGCCTCCGGGAGCCGCGGGGGCGTAGTGACACCGGTGGAGGAAAGGGTCCGCGTCTGAGCGGGCCCTTTTTCTGTTTTCTGAAGACGGCCGGGATCGATTCGAGATCGATCCGATGACGGCCGGAATCGAGTGCAACGAGCGGTCGAGGAGCGCGAGGTGGGGCCAATGGGCGCCGAGAAACTCGAGATCCGCGGGCTCACGGTGGGGCCGATGGAGTCGAACTGCTACTTGCTACGGCTCAAGGGGGACCCGGGCCCTGAGAGCGGCCGTGCCCTGGTGGTCGACCCGGGGCACGACGACCCCCGGATCCGACGCACCCTGGAGGAGTGGGGGGGCGACCTGGCGGCCATCCTCCTCACCCACGCTCACATGGACCACGTCGCCGGGCTCCCGGCGCTCCACGAGCAGACCGGCGCGCCGATCTACCTCCACCCCGACGACCGGGACCTGTACGATCGGGCGCCGGACCAGGCGGCCAGCTTCGGCCTGCGGGTCCCGCCGCTCCCCGACCCCGATCATGCCTTCGGTGACGGGCAGCAGCTGGAGCTGGCGGGCATCGAGTTCCAGGTGCGCCACACCCCGGGGCACTCCCCCGGTGGGGTCACGCTGTGCACGGACGGGGGCGCCTTCGTGGGGGACTGCGTCTTCTCGGGCTCGATCGGCCGCACGGACCTCCCGGGCGGGGACGGCGAGACCCTGATCCGTTCCATCCAGGAGCAGATCCTCACCCTGCCCTCCGACACCGCACTCTACCCGGGCCATGGCCCCAAAACCACCGTGGAGAAGGAGGCGAGCTCGAATCCCTTCCTCACCGGAGCGTTCGGGAACGCGGGATGAGCGCGGCGAGCGGGAGTGGGAAAGCGGGCGCAGCGGCCCGGAGGCTACTCGCCGAGGCCGGTGGCGGCGCCGACGACGGTGGGGAGGATACCGAGCCGTGCCTTCGCTGCGGCGTCCCGCTGCCGGTGCGCCTCATGGGGTGCAAGGGCGGCCACTGTCCCAACTGCGGGCACCCGTATCCGCACGGCGACTGCTCGGACTGAGCCCGGACTCGAGATGAACGAACGGGACGACGTGCAGCCGACCGGCGAGCGACCGGGCCAGCCTGTCGGGGGAGGCGGCGCCAGCGCTCCGGACGGACACGCGGTGGAGGCGAGCGTCCGGCTGTCGCAGATGGTCGGCACCGTGGAGGACGCCGACCGCGTGCTGGTCCTGACCCACGACAATCCGGACCCCGACGCCATCGCCTCGTCCGCGGCCCTGGCCCGGCTCCTGGAGGAGGAGGCGGGGGTGGAGACGACCCTGGCCTTCGGCGGCATCGTGGGACGGGCCGAGAACCGCGCGCTCATCGACGAGATGGGGGTCCGCTTCGACCGGGTTCGTCCCGCGGAGCTGCCCACGAGCCTCCCCATCGCACTCGTCGACACTCAGCCGCGCACGGGCAACAACTCCCTCCCGGAAGGGAGGATCGTGAGCATCGTGCTGGACCACCATCCGGTCCGGCCCGAGACCACGGCCTGCAGCTACGCCGACGTCCGCCCGGAGTACGGCGCGAGCTGCTCCATCCTGGTCGAGTACCTCCGGGCAGCCGGGATCCAGCCGGGACGTCGGCTGGCGACCGCGCTGTTCTACGGGATCCAGAGCGAGACGCAGGACCTGGGGCGCGAGGCGGCCCCCGCGGACGTGGACGCCAGCATGTACCTCTACACCCGCTCCGATCCCGGGGGCGTGGCCCGCATCCGCCACGCCCGGGTGCCCGCCAGCTACTTCAGCTACATTCACGACGCTCTCGAGGAGGCTCGCCGCGTCGAAGGCGTGGTCTGTGTGCCCGCGGGCCAGATGGATTACCCGGACATGGTGGCGGAGCTGGCCGACCTCTTCATGCGCGTGGAGGGCGTACGCTGGACACTCGCGGCCGGACGCTATGACGACGACCTCCTGCTGTCGGCCCGCAGCTACGAGCCCACGACGCACGCCGGGAACGTGATCCAGGCGGTGATCGGGGACAGGGGCTCCGCCGGAGGGCACGGGGCGCTGGCCGGTGCCCAGGTGCCCGTCGGGAAGCTGAGCGAAGAGGAGGTGGACGACGTGCAGCGCTCCCTCTTCGAGGATTTCCTGGATGCGCTGGGAGTCGCTCCGGACGCCCTCGAGCCCGTGATCCCCGCGGGAGAAGAGCGAGGGTGATCCGGGTCGGGCTCACCGGTACTCTCGGGGCCGGGAAGAGCACGGTGGCGGCGATGTTCGAGGAGTGGGGCGCGCGGCGTATCGACACCGACCGCCTCGCCCGGGAGGCCGTGGCGCCGGGCCAGCCGGCGCTGAAGGAGATCCGCGACCGGTGGGGGGCGGCCGTGGCCGACGACGAGGGCGGACTGGACCGTGACGCCCTGCGGCAGATCGTCAGCCGGGATCCGGCCGCCCGGCGGGAGCTGGAGAAGCTGCTCCACCCGGAGATCCGGCGACTCATGGAGCGGGAGCTGCGGGAAGCCGAGCAGGACGGGGTCGACGTGGCCGTGGTGGAAGTTCCGCTCCTGTTCGAGAACGATCTCGCGGACCGCTTCGACGTCACGGTCGCGGTGGACGCCCCCAGGGCCCGGCGTCTCGAGCGGGTACGGGAGGAGCGCGACATGCCGCAGGCGCATTTCGCGTCCATGGAGAGCGCGCAGTGGTCCGGCGGGAACAAGGTGGCGGCGGCCGATCTGGCCATCGAGAACGACGGCAGCGTGGAGGAGCTGGAGGAGAAGGCGCGCAGGGTGTGGGAGCGGCTCCCGGAGGCGGCGGGGAGAGTCGGCGGGTGAGCCGCGACGCCCGGTGGGACGTGGATCTTCACGCCCACACCGACCGCTCTCCGGACTGCCTGACGGCTCCCGGGGACCTTGTGAGCCGGGCCCGTGAGGTGGGGCTCGACCGGATCGCCGTCACCGACCACGATCGGATCGAGGGGGCCTTCGCCGCCCGCGACATCGATCCGGAGCTCGTGATCGTCGGTGAGGAGCTCCGGACCGCCGACGGCCCGGAGCTCATCGGCCTCTTCCTCGAGGAGCACATCTCGCCCGGTCTCTCCTTCCGGCAGACGGCGGACGCCATCCGTGAGCAGGGGGGTGTGACCTACCTCCCTCATCCCTTCGACCCGCTTCGCGGCACCACCGGGTCCTTCCTCGAGAGCCGCGTGGGGTGCGTCGACCTGGTGGAGGGCTTCAACGCCCGGACCCACGACGAGCAGGCGCAACGGCGCGCCGAGCAGTGGGCCGAGGAGGAGGGGCTTCCCCTGGGGGCCGGGAGCGACGCCCACCTGCTGCGGGCCGTGGGGCGCGGGCGGCTGCGTCTCCCTCCCTTCGAGGGGGCCCGGGAGTTTCTGGAGTCGGCCCGGCAGGGCGAAATCCGGGGGCGAGAGTCCAGCCGGCTCGTACACCTGGGATCGACGCTGGCCAGGCTGGTCGGCCGGTTCGCGGGCTGATCGGGAAGGTCCTGCCGCGCCCGAACAGGGTTCCTTGACGGTGTCGGAACCCGGACGTACCCTGCACCGTTCGCTGGTGAGGGGTCGGCCGTGCACGGCACTTCGCGCGCCCTCCTCCCGGAGGAAACAGGGTCTGGACGAACGTACTCCCTCCCCGGCCATCGGGTCGCGGGGTCCCGAACACAGTGAGGAGGAGACGCTTGAGCTCCGACACCCACTCACAGGAGCATTGGGCGACACGTATCGGTCTGATCCTGGCGATGGCCGGGAACGCGGTCGGCCTGGGGAACTTCCTCCGATTCCCGGTCCAGGCCGCCCAGAACGGCGGCGGGACCTTCATGATCCCGTACTTCGTCTCCTTCCTCCTCCTGGGCATCCCCCTGATGTGGATCGAGTGGACGATCGGCCGCTACGGGGGCACGCAGGGGCACGGCAGCCTGCCCGGCATGTTCGACGCGCTGGTGGATCGCGAGAAGCCGTGGGCGAAGTACCTGGGGGTCCTGGGACTGATCATACCCCTGATCATCTTCATCTACTACACGTACGTGGTCTCGTGGATGCTGGGGTTCAGCTTCTTCAGCATCACCGGTGATTACTTCGGGTTCGCCGACATCGGCCAGATGCGGGACTTCCTGTACAACTTCCAGAACATCTTCGAGGCCTCGCCGGCCCTCGGGGGCGTTCCCGCGCTGGCGCTCATCTTCTTCCTCATCACCCTGGGCTTCCTGGGCTGGGTGCTGGCCAAGGGCATCAGCGGCGGGATCGAGAAGCTGGCGCTCATCGGCGTCCCGATGCTCTTCCTGTTCGCCATCGTGCTGGTGGTTCGCGTGGTCACGCTGCCGGAGGGGGCCGCCACGCCGTCCCAGGGCCTGAACTTCATCTGGGACCCGGACTGGGGCGCGCTCTCGCAGCCGGCGGTCTGGCTGGCTGCGGCGGGGCAGGTGTTCTTCACGCTGTCCCTGGGCGCGGGACACGTGCACGCCTACGCGTCGTACCTGGACGCCAAGGACGACATCACGCTCACGGGGCTGTCGACGGCGGCCACCAACGAGTTCGCCGAGATCGTCCTGGGGGGGACCATCGCCATCACGGCGGCCGTGGTGTTCTTCGGCGTGCAGGGCGCGGTGGGCATCGCTGAGGGGGGCACCTACGACCTGGGCATCGTGGGCATGGCCGTGGTCTTCCAGGGGCTCCCGGGACCGGAGATCTGGGGCCGGCTGTTCGGGTTCTTCTGGTTCTTCCTGCTCTTCGTCGGGGGCGTGACGTCGTGCGTGGCGCTCGCGACTCCCTCCATGGCGTTCCTGCAGGAGGAGTTCGACTGGCCCCGCAAGAAGGCCTCGTACTCGATCATGGCGGTGGCCTTCACGCTGGGCCTGACCCACGTGATCTTCTACCAGAACGGCTTCATGAACGAGTGGGACTACTGGGCCGGCACCTTCGGCCTGGTGGCCCTGGCCACGATCGAGGTCTTCATCTTCGTCTACATCTTCGGCCTGGACCGGGGCTGGGAATGGATGCACAGGGGCGCCGATCTCCAGGTCCTGGAGATCTACAAGCCGGTGATGAAGTACGTGACGCCGGCCTTCCTGGCGATCATCATGGTCTGGTGGGGCGGCACGCAGGCCGTCGACGTGCTGCTGATGCGGGACGTGGCGGACCCGGCGAACCTGCCCTATCGGTGGGCGAGCCGGATCATGATCGTGGGCATCGCGGCCGGGGCGTGCTACATGATCAAGAAGGCCTGGGACCGGCGGTAGCAGGAACAGGCCGGACGAGCGCCGCGGGAGGTTCGCGGCCGAGACGGACGTGGACGCGCAACGAGACTGACGGGAGAGGACGGGAGGAGACCATGGACGAGCCTTCGCTGACCCCCTTCGCGATGACCTTCATGCTCGTGAGCATGGTCTCCGTCACCGTCCTCATGGTGTACTGCTTCTGGCGGATCCTGCGGGGCGGTGATGTGGCCTACGACAGGGCAGACGGGGAGGAGCCGAGATCTGGTGACTGACGCGCGTGCCCGGCTCGCCGAGATCCGGGAACTCCTCCTCTCTTCCTCCGAGGTCGTACTCTCCACACATCGGAATCCGGACGGAGACGGGGCCGGCAGCGAGGCGGCCCTGGCCCACTGGCTCCGACGTCACGGCGTCGGCGCCCAGATCGTCAACGCCAGCCGCATTCCGGACAACTTCAGCTTCCTGCTTCCCGACGGCGTTCCGGTCCCGGACCCGTGGACTGAGGGGCGCCGGGCGATCGAGAGCGCCGACCTGGCGGTGGTCCTGGACACGTCGGAGCGCACCCGGCTCGGCGACCTGTGGGACCACCTGCGGCGCAAGCGCATGGTGGTGATCGACCACCATCCCCCGGACCCGGAGGCCATCGGCGACGTGGCGGTCCGGGACCCGAGCGCCTGCGCCACGGGCGAACTGATCTACGACCTGATCACCCTGGAGGACGGCGAGCTGGAGCTGGCCGAGGCGCGGCCCCTGTACGTGGCCCTTGTCAGCGACACGGGGTCGTTCCGGTTCTCGAACACGACGCCCCGAACGCACGAGATCGCGGCCCGGCTGCTGGAGTGCGGCGTCGACCCCACGGAGATGTACCGGCGGCTCTTCGGGCGCATGACGATGTCGCGGGTCGAGCTCCTGCAGCGCGCGCTCGGCACCCTTCAGAGGGACCCGGAGCTCCCGGTGGCGTGGATTGTCATCACCCAGGAGGACATGCGGGAGGCGGGGGCTGACACCGAGGACCGCGAGGGGCTGGTGGAGTACGCCCGTCGCCTCGAGGGGGTGGAGGTTGCCATGCTCTTCCGCGAGCTCCCGGACGGGCGCACCAAGGTCTCCTTCCGCTCCAACGGCGACACCGATGTCTCGAAGCTGGCCAAGGTCTTCCAGGGCGGCGGACACGACAAGGCGGCCGGCGCCCTGCTGGATCTTCCCATGAACGAGGCCCTGGACGCCGTTCTCGCCGAAGTGCGCGCGGTGGTGGGCTCGGACACCCTGTGAGGGCGCTGGGGCCCCGCTCCCTCCGCTGACGGACGTGTCTCTCGCTGCGGATCTTGAATCGTCCCGGTGATTCGGCGTATCTTTGGTCGTCCCCACCCATGTTCCGCACGGCTTGAATGCCGCCCGTCCGGCGGAGTGGTGTTCCCACAACGAGAGCGACAGGCGTCAACACGGGCGAGGTGCACCACATGGACGGTACCGCGGAGTGCGGATACGAGCGGCTGGACGCGGAGGTCGGCCGCCGGCTGCTGGAGCTCGAGGGTGTCATCCCGCCCACCGAGATCGGCGAGCTCTGGGTCTTTCCCCCGCTCGAGGAGCCCGAGGGATCGCGGGAGTTCGTCCTCTTCACGCGCTTCGGCGACAACGGCACGCGGCGGCTGTACAGCGCACGGGTGCCCCCCTCGCGGGAGGAGAGGAGAGAGCTTCCGGGACCGGACGGGTACACACGCGAGCGCGACCGGAAGATGGCCAACCGCCGGAACGGCGACGGCGGGGACGCCGCCGCCGAGCTGCCGGACCAGCGCATCACCGAGCACGGCGAGATACCCGCCGGCCGCCTGCCCGGCCTGGTTCAGCGCTTTCGTCGCCGCCTTGGCGACGATCGGGTGCCGGTTCACGTGCAGGTCGACGGTTCCCGCGAGCGCTGGATCGAGCTCCTGGGGCCCGCGGCCGTCAATGGGGACGGGGCGGCCAACGTTGAGGTGGGGAACGGTGACGCCCGGAGCAACGGCGCCGAAGCACCGGATCAGGGCGGCGCGGCGACGAATTGAACGGGCCGGCCGGGATCATTAAACTGAACCGGGCGTATCGATAGATCGGCGCGTCCCGCACGAGGTGCGAACGGCCGGGAAACGGGCCCGGCCCCAACCAACAGGCCCATGCCAGAGACCGTGCCTACAGCCTCCGAGGACGAGCTCCGCCAGGCGCTGGAAAGCGGTGGACATCGCTTCACGGCGCAGCGCGCGGCCGTCTATCGGGTACTCGGCAGCACGAAGACGCATCCCACTGCGGACGAGATCTTCACGGCCGTCCGGGAGGAGATCCCCGACATCAGCCTGGCGACGGTCTACAAGGCTCTCGAGGCCTTCGTCAGCTGCAACGTGGCCCTGAAGCTGACGTACGGAGAGGGCCCTGCCCGCTACGACGGCCGGACCGACGACCACGACCACGTCCGGTGCACGTCCTGCGGCAAGGTGCGGGACGTGGAAGAGTCCCACGTCACGGAGTGGCTGGACTCGGTGCGGAGCAAGACTGATTTCGAGGTGCTGGACTACCGGCTCGAGCTCCTGGGCCGCTGCCCCAACTGCCGGCACTGAGCCCTCCCTCCACCCGAGTCGGCGGTACCCGACCGGGTACCGCCCTCCCATGTTCGCCGGAAACGATCCGTGCGCGCCTCCGTACGGCCGGCCGGTGTCTGACGTGACCCGGTTCGGGAACCCCGGGGGGGCGCGAGCTGTTGGACGGAAGGCAGGCCGGAGGCGTTCCGGCGACCCGGAAGTTGCGAGTTCGAACGCAGCGATCCGACGGGGGACGAAACGGTGATGGAGGGCGCGAGCATCGGCATCGCGGTGGCATTTCTCGGGGGGATGCTCTCGTTCCTCTCTCCCTGCGTCCTGCCCCTGGTTCCCTCCTACCTGTCCTTCGTCACCGGCATGGGCCTGGAGGAGCTGGAGACGGGATCGGCCGAGGTGAGGAGCACGGCCCTGCTCCACTCGTTCCTCTTCGTGGTCGGGTTCAGCCTGGTCTTCATGGCCATGGGCGCCTCGGCGAGCTACGTGGGGCAGCTCTTCCGCGACTACCAGCAGTGGATCGCCCGGATCGGCGGGCTGCTGGTCATCTTCTTCGGCCTGCACCTGCTCGGCGTCACGCCGCTGAACTGGCTGAACCGGGAGAAGCGGGTCCAGATGCAGCGCAAGCCGGTCGGCTACGCCGGCACGGTGCTGGTGGGCGTGGCCTTCGGCGCCGGGTGGACTCCCTGCATCGGTCCGGTACTGGGCGGAATTCTCACGATGGCCGCCACCCAGGAGGGGCTGGCGCAGGGCGTGAGCCTCCTCGGCGTCTATTCCGCCGGCCTGGCCATCCCGTTCATGCTGAGCGCGGTGGCGCTGACGAAGTTTCTGGACGCCTTCGACCGGTTGAAGCAGTACGTGCGGTACGTCGAGTGGGCCAGCGGGGCGCTGCTGATCCTGGTCGGTCTCCTGCTGTTGAGCGGTCAGTTCACGGTGCTGGCCGGCTGGGCCGCGAAGTTCACCCCGGAGTTCATCTTGGAGAGGATCTGAGCAGCTCGTTGATCCGCGCCGCCAGCTCGGCACCGCTCACCGGCTTGGTCATGAAGTCGGCCACGTCGCTCTCCTCGCCGGCGTCCCGTGCACGGTCCGGTTGCCGACCGGTGAGCACGAGCAGTGGTACGTCCGGGGCGGCCGTCCGCAGGGCCAGGAGCAGCTCCGGGCCATGGGCGTCGGGGAGCCGGAGGTCGGCCACGATGGCCTTCGGCCTGGCCTCCTCCAGTCGGCTCAGCGCCTCGCTGGCCGTGGTCGCCCCCACGACCTCCAGTCCCCGTGGCTCCAGCACCATCCGGTAGGCGTCGATCAGGGAAGCGTCGTCCTCGACCAGGAGGACGCGACGTGGCTCCGGGGGGGCACCTCCGTCGGACGGCCCGGTCACGCCGGTAGGGAGCGGGCCGGCCCGACCACTCCTACCGCTCCGCGCCGTTCCCGGCGGAGGTTGTCTCCGGGGGCCGGCCGGTTCGGAACGGCTCGTTGTGGACCGTGGGGAGGGTGAAGTAGAACCGGCTTCCGCGGCCCACGGTGCTTTCCACGTCGATCTCGCCCCCGTGCAGCTCCACGAAGCGCCGCGCGATATACAGGCCGAGCCCGGTACCGCCGAGTTCCCGCTCCTCGCCGTCGTCGGCCCGGACGAATTCCCGGAAGATCTTCGACTGCGCCGCGTCCTCGATGCCCCGACCGGTGTCCTCGACCTCGACGCGCGCCCATTGCTCGCCTCTGTTCGAGGGGCCGATCCGAATCTCGATGTGTCCGCCCTCGGGGGTGAAGTCGATGGCGTTGCTCAGGAGATTGCCAAGGGCGTGGACGGTCTTGGAGCGGTCGGCGAAGAGCGTCGGGGTGCCCTCGGCCACGTCGATCCGCAGGTCGATGTCCTTGCTCATGAGGAGCGACTCGTGCGTACCGCGCGCCTGCTCCACCAGCTCTACGGCCTCGAACGCCTCGGGCCGAAGCTCAACCTCCTGCCCGCCGCTGCGTGAGTAGGCGAGGATCTCCTCCACCATCTCCAGGAGCTGGTCGGTGGCGGAGCGGATCGAGCTGACTGCGTCGGACTGGCGTTCGTTGAGTTCGCCCAGCACCTCGTCTCCGAGGGCCTCGGCGTAGGTGCGGATCGCGGTCAGCGGGGTCCGGAGCTCGTGTGAGACGGTAGCCAGGAACTGGCTCTTCGCCGTCTCCAGATTACGGAGCTCGCGGATCTTCCCCTCCAACTCCTCGATATGCTCGGTGCCGGTCTCCGGCTCGGGGGACAACGCCTCTCTGATGGGGCTCGTGGATTCGAGAAGGGGCCAGGAACCCGGTCCGGCTGCGACCGACGTAGAAAAAGAAGAACAAGCGGCGTCGAGTCACGCCGTGCGGCTCCACGGGTCTCGGCCTCGCGAGCTCCGGAGCGATGTCACCGGCGCCAAGCGGGAGCGCCGGCCGTCGACGGGAAGCTACGCACCCGTCTGCACGCGTAACCTGACTGCAAAGCTACGCGGACCCGGGCGGGCCAGCAACACAGAGCCCTCGGCGGCCTCAGCTCCCTCTCCCGACCGCACGGGCGGTCTCGGCGGCCTCCACGAGGGTGTTGCGGGCCCGATCGACAGCGCGGATGAGCTGGTCGGTCATCCGTCGCGCCTGTTCCACGTCGCCCTGCTCCAGGGCCTCCCGCACACCCGGGAGGGTCTTGACACCGTACCCCGTATAGAAGCCCGGTGCGTAGAGCTGGTGACGGAACCACGGGCGGCCCGGAAGCCCCTCCTCGACCAGGAAGTCGCGTTCGACCTCCAGGAGGAGCTCGTTGAGCCGGCGCAGCGTGTCGGCCCGGGGTGCCGTCAGGGAGCCCCGCTCGAGGGAGGTGACTTCCCGCACCTCCTCGTTCAGCGCCGCCGCCGCGGCCCGGAACGCCTCGACCGAGGAGTCGATCCGCCCCAGGTCCACCGAGTCCGCCAGCCCCGTCGAGTCGGCCAGCGCCCCGAGCTCCTCCCGGTAGCGAGCCATCGTCTCCGCCGTTCGCTCGTAGTCGAACGGGAGCACGTCGGCATTGGCGAGGCGCAGGAGGAAGAGGGAGGCCACCTCCGACAGGGTCTCGCCGTAGCGGAAGCCGGGGTCTCCGAACCGGGTGAAGAACCACCGGCTGTCGTACTTGGAGTGGTAGATCCCGTTGCCGGAGGAGAAGCCGACGTCGGCTGCCGGTATCCCCAGGTGGTCCAGGAAGACCGTGTAGTCGCTTCCCGATCCGAGCGCATCGAGTCGGACCTGGCGCACGCCGCCGGGCTCCGCGGGTTCGCGGACGCTCGAGCTGTCCGCCGTACCCGTCCAGTGGCCGTGGATCGTCGCCGCGGTGTCCGGCATCTGCACGGTCCGCGCGATTCTGTTGAGGAACGGCTCCAGGGAGTGGACTCCCCCCGCCTCGAAGTCGCCGGCGGTGTAGCTCTCCCGGTTCAGGTACGCCACAAGGCTACCCTGCAGGGAGTCGGCGAAGTGCTCGCCGAATTCCGTGGACCCGATGAGCCCGTACTCCTCCGCCCCCCAGCTGGCCAGGGCCACCGAGCGCCGGGGACGCAGCCCCTCGCTGGCCAGCTGCCCCAGACGCCGACCGACCTCCAGGAGCGAGACCGCGCCGCTGATCGGGTCCCGACCGCCGAACGTCCACGCGTCCCGGTGGCCGCCGGCCATGACCATCTTCTCCGGTTCCTCACTCCCCCGCAGAATTCCGATGACGTTCACGAAGGCGCGGACGGACCAGTCCGACTCCACGCGGAGGCGAACGCGGGTCGCGCCCGGACCGGCCCGGTACCGGAGATCCAGCCCGCCCTGCCACTCCTCCGGGCCGACCGGTCCCTCCAGGTGCCCGAGGATGCGCTCGGCGTTTCCGTACGAGATGGGCAGGACCGGAATGTCGAGGATCGTCTCGGCCTCGGAGCGGGGAATCCGCTCCGCCCCCGGCACGGACGGACGGCCCGGCGTCTGGGGGTCTCCGGGGTAGGTGGGCATGTCCAACACCGAACCGGACTGGACCCCCCGGGCCGGTCGCCACTTGCCCACCGGAAGCGTGTCGCCCTCCACGTATCCGTCGTCCTCGGGGTCGGAGTAGAGAATGGTCCCCACCGCGCCGTGTCGGGCCGCCAGGCGCGGCTTGATCCCGCGCCAGCTCTTCCCGTAGCGGGCCAGGGCGATCTTCCCCTCGAGCGAGACCCCGAGGCTGTCCAGGACTTCGTAGTCCCGGGGGAGCCCGTAGTTGACGTAGACGACCTCGGCGCTGACGTCGCCATCGCCCGAGTAGGCGTTGTAGGGGGTGAGGACGTCCTCGGCCGAGGAGCTCGGGTCCTCCTCGAAGGCCGGCTCCTCCAGGGGGAGCTCCCGGCGCTCGGGATCCAGAACGGTGATCTGACGCGTGGCGGGCCGGGGGAGGAGCGCCTCGTACTCGATCAGCCGGACCTCGTCGAACCCGTAGGAACGAAGCACGTCGGCGTAGTACTCGGCGTATCGCCGATTCGCTTCCGAGGCCGGGTGGTGAGGCTCGGCGGTGAGGTGTTCGTGGTGGGCGCTCATGGTGTCCGTCGAAAAACTCCCCAGGAGCCGCGTCTCCACGGCCCGCTCCTCGGCGGCGCCGTCCGACGTGAAGCCCCTCAGCTCCGGCCGGTCGGGCTGTCCGCATGCCGACAGCGTCGCGGCCGGGAGGGCGGCCGCGGCCAGGACGAGGACGGCGCGTCGGAGGGAGATCGGGGAGGTCGAGGGGCGGTGCCACGTCATGGGGCGCTCCGGTGTGGGGGACACTCGAATGCCGGGGATCACGGGCAGGTTATCTCTGCGGACAGGAGGCGGCAAATCGTGACGGGCGGTCGCCGGACCGCGTCGAGCTCAGCCCGCCGCCAGGTCGTCCTCCTCGAGCTCTTCCTCCAGGAGCTGGCGCTCCAGCAGGCGGGCGTAGACGCCGTCGCGTGCCGCCAGGTCGTCGTGGGTGCCCCGCTCCACCAGCCTACCGTCTTCCAGCACCAGGATCACGTCGGCGTCCCGAACGGCCGAGACCCGGTGGGAGATGATCACGGCCGTCCGGTCCTCGACGAAAGTCCGGAGGCCTTCGAGGATCTCCACCTCGGTGACCGAGTCCACGGCCGAGAGGGCGTCGTCCAGCAGGAGAATGGGTGACTCCTGCACCAGGGCCCGGGCCAGGGTAGCGCGCTGCTTCTGGCCGCCGGACAGGTTCACGCCGCGCTCGCCGAGCAGGGTGTCCAGTCCCTCCGGCAGCACGTCCAGGGTCTCCTTGAGCTGGGCTGTCTCCAGGGCCTCGTCCAGCAGCTCCTCCGAGGGGGGCTCGCCGCCGTTCTCTGAGGGCAGGGCGATGTTCGAGCGGAGCCGGGTGCTGAACAAAAACGGCTCCTGCGGCACCGCCGCCACGGCGCCCCGGACTTCTTTCAGCGGCGCTTCCCGGATGTCCACCCCGTCGATGCGCACCGCGCCACGGTCCACGTCGTACATGCGGGGGATGAGCCGGGCCAGGGTCGACTTCCCCGACCCGGTGGCGCCCACCACGGCCGCCGTCTGCCCGGCCTCCACGCGGAAGGAGAGGTCCTCGAGCACCGGTCGGTCGGTGCCCGGATAGGCGAAGGTCACGTCCTCGAACTCGATGGAGCCCTCCACCGGCTCGATGTGGACGGGGTCCCGGGGGTCACGGATGGCGGGCTCCTCGTCGAACATCTCCTGCAGTCGCTCCATGGAGGCCGCGCCCCGCTGAAAGAGGTTGGTGACCCACCCCAGCGAGATCATGGGCCAGGAGAGCAGGGTGAGATAGAAGCTGAAGGCCACGAAGTCGCCCAGCGTGATGTCGCCGCCGATGACCCGCAGGCCGCCGTACCAGAGCAGGATCACCGCGGCCACGCCGCTGAAGAAGTTGAGCGACGGCCGGAACACGCCCCAGACCTTCGCCAGGTTCATGTTCCGGTCCAGGTACTCCTCGTTCTCCCCGGTGAACTTCCGGGCCTGGCCCTCCTCCTGGACGTAGGCCTTCACGATGCGGATCCCGGCCAGGTTCTCCTGCACCAGATTCGAGAGCTCGCTGAACTGCTCCTGCACCCGCTGGAAGCGCCGGTGGATCTCCCGCCCGAAGAACACCACGGCCGGCGGGATCAGCACCATGGGGATCATCACGAACAGCGTGAGGAGCGGGTCCGTCCAGATCATGAGCGCCAGGGCCAGCACCGAGATCGTGGCCGTGTTGACGAGGTACATGATCGCCGGCCCCGCCACCTGCCGCACCGCGAACACGTCGTTGGTGAGGCGGCTGATGAGGTCGCCGGTGCGCCAGTCGTCGTAGAACTCCGGCGACAGCCGGCTCATGTGCTCGAACAGGTCGTCCCGCAGGTCCCGCTCGATCTGGCGGCTGATGCCGTTCAGCAGCTCCCGCATCCCGTACCGGGCCACGCCCCCGACCACGGCGACCCCGACGATGGCCGCCGCGTACTTCACCACCACGTCCATGGTGAGGTTCTGCTCGAGGGCGTCCACCGCCATCTTGAGCAGGTACGGCCCGGCGATCTTGAACAGGTTGCTCACCACCACGAGCGCCAGGCCCGCGATGAACCCGCGCCGGTACGGGCGGAAGTACTTGAGGAGGGTGCGGAGCTTGTTCATGACCAGCAAACGTGAGATGAGATGACGACGAGGGAAATGGGGCGCACGGGGGTCGTCGCTGGACTCGGGGTGGTGGTCGCCGTGACGGCCTCCGTCGCACCGTTACGTCCGTCGCGTCCGGCCCCGGATCCCGGATTCGCGCCCGGGCCGGCAGACGGCGCCAGAGTCGCGCAGGAGGTCGACACGCTGACGGCGGCCACGGGCACGGAGGTCCGGCTCATGCTGCGCGATTCGCTCTCGACCCGGGCCAGCGCCGCCGGCGACACCTTCCGGGCCGAGGTGGCGGAGCCCGTCTACGACGGGGAGCGGATCGTCCTGCCGATGGGCGCCGTGGTCACGGGACGGGTGACCGAGGTCCGGGAGTCCGGCGGGGCCCGGGAGCGGGCCATGCTCCACACCGGCTTTCTAGACGTGGCCGTCGACGGTGACACGGTCCCGTTCAGTGCCCGCTTGGCGGAGACGAACCCGGTCATGCGGTCCCGGATCTCCACCGCCGAGCGCTCCGCCTGGATCGGAGGCGGCGCCCTGGCCGGAGGCCTCGTGGGCGGCTACTTCACCGGCGGAAGCGGCGCGCTAGCCGGGGCCGCGGTGGGCGGCCTGGCGGCGGCCGTGTGGGTCATGACCACCCAGGACGTGGACGTGCTGCTCCCGGCGGGATCGGAGCTCAGGGTCAGCACCACGCGGGAGATCGAGGTGGAGCGATAGCGCCCCGGCGCAGGACGCCGGAGAAGTCGCTGTCCTCCATCAGCCCCCGGCATCGCCCCCGGGGCCGACGTCGATGCCCAGCGCGCTGCCTCCCCGGCGGGCGTCGGCCGCCCCGATCAGCGTGCCGTCCGGGGCGATGTAGATGCTCTCCACGTCGCCGGAGTAGCCGTCCTCCTCGACCATCTCGTGTCCGCGGCGCTGCAGCTCGGCGACCACGGAGTCGGCGAGGCCGTTCCGCTCGTACTCGACCTCGTCCGGGAGGTTCTGGTGATGGAACCTCGGGGCGTTCACCGAGGTCCCCACGGCCATCCCGAAGTCCACGTGGTTGGAGACCATCTGGTACACGGTGGTGATGATGGTGGCTCCGCCCGGCGTGCCGGTCACGAGCTCCGTTCGGCCCTCCGGGTCCACCACGATCGTGGGGCTCATGGAGGAGAGCATCCGCTTGCCGGGCTCGATGGCGTTCACCTCGCCCTGGACGAGTCCGAAGGCGTTCGGCTCGCCGGGATTCACGGCGAAGTCGTTCATCTCGTTGTTCATCACGAACCCGGCGCCGCGCACGGTGACGGCCGAACCGAGGTAGCCGTTCACGGTGGTGGTGACAGCCACGGCGTTCCCGGCGGAGTCGACGACCGAGAAGTGGGTGGTCTCGGTGCTCTCCAGCGGGACCTTGTTGAAGCGCTCCGAGGGGGAGACGGTGTCCATCCGGATCGAGGCCGCCAGCGAATCGGCGTACTCCTGGTTGGTGAGCATGTCCAGGGGCATCTCCTCGAAGTCGGGATCCCCCAGGTAGTAGTTCCGGTCGCCGTAGGCGCGGCGCATGGCCTCGACGGCGAGGTGCACGTGGTCGGCGGTGTGGTAGCCCAGGGTGTCGATACCGATGCTCTCGGTGATGTTCAGGATCTCCGCGATGGTCACGCCGCCCGAGGAGGGAGGCGGCATCGATACCAGCCGGTAGCCCCGGTACTCGGCCTCGATGGGATCGCGCCACACCGCGTCGTAGGCGGCCAGATCCTCGCGGGTGATGAGGCCGCCGCTCCGCTCCATCTGCGCCACCAGGGAGTCGGCGATCCACCCCGTGTAGAAGGCCTCGCCACGGGTCTCGGCGATGGCCCTCAGCGTTCTCGCCATGTGCGGCTGGCGAAAGGTGTCACCCACGGCCACGGGCTCGCCTTCGGCCGGGAGCCACTTGGCGGCGCTGGCTGGGAACCGCTCCAGGCGGTCCGTCTCGCCGTCGATGTTGTCGCGCATCTCCCGGTCCATGACGATGCCCTCGGCGTAGCGGATCGCCGGCTGCAGGAGACGCTTCCAGGGCAAGGTGCCGTACTTCTCGTGGGCCTTCCGCATCCCGCTCACCGAGCCGGGCACGCCGGACGCCAGCGGACCGGTCCAGCTCTCGTCGGTGGCCTCGCCCTGCTCGTTCAGGTACATGTCGCCGCTGGCGCCGCCCGGAGCCTCCTCGCGGAAGTCTAGGGAGGCCGTGCTGTCGCGGCCGATGCGGACCACCATGAACCCGCCGCCGCCGATGTTGCCGCAGCACGGGTTCACCACGGCCAGAGCGAACTGCACGGCGACCGCCGCGTCCACGGCGTTGCCACCGGCACTGAGCATCTCGCGCCCCGCGGCGCTGGCCAGGCTGTCGGTGGTGACCACCATGCCGTCGCTGGCCGAGCTGGTGAGGGCCTCGGAGGGCGAATGCTCCCACGCCTGCGGGAAGCTCACGGCGGAGGCTTCGTCGCCTCCGCCGGCGTCCTCGGCCGGGGCGCAGGCGCCCAGCGAGAGGACAGCGAGGGCCAGGATCACGACCAGGCCGCGGACGGCCCGGCCGGTCGAGGCGGAGAGATCGAGCAAGCGCTGGCGCACGGTGGACGCTCCCTTCGTCATGGATTCCGTCGTGGTTCGGCGGGCATCGTGGATCTCGGCTCGTGACTCGGCCGCGCCGGTTCGACCGTCGCGGGGCCGGCCCGGAGGATCAGGATTGCTCCACGCCGACCCTCGGGCACAGGTCCTCGAGCACGCAGGAGCCGCAGTCGGGGCTCCGGGCCGTGCACGTGGCGCGGCCGTGGCGGATCAGGAGCAGGTGGAGGGGGAGGCGGATCGGCCCGGAGACACCGTCGTCGTCGTTCAGCACCCGGTGGGTCCGGTTGCGGGTCCCGCCCTCGGGGACGAGCGCGAGCCGCTCGGCCACCCGGTGCACGTGGGTGTCCACCGGGATCACGTTTCGGCGGAGCGAGAAAGCCAGCACGCAGGCCGCGGTCTTCAGGCCCACGCCCTTGATGCTTCTGAGATAACGAAGGGCCCCGGCGTCGTCCTCCTCCGCCAGGGGCTCGAGGCTGGTCTCGCCGAAGTCCTCGTGGGCTCGCTCCAGGGTGCGGAGGATGGTCCCGGACTTCTGCGAGGCAAGGCCGGCCACGCGGATCGTCTCCTCCAGCCGCTCGCGGCCGCCGGCACGGACCTCCTCCCAGTCCCCGTACTCGTCCCGGAGCGCATCCCAGGCCCGGTCCCGGTTCACGTCCGTGGTGTTCTGGCTGAGAATCGTGAGGACGAGCTCGTCCAGCGGCTCCCGCTGCGTCTTCTCCACCGGCCCGAGCACCTCCATGAGCCGGTCGTGGACCACCCGCGCCAGCTCGGACCGCGTGGCGGGCCGTTCGGCTGACGTGCGGGCGTGAGTCTCGATCGGGGCCTCCGTGGGTCGTGCGGAATCGACGGTCTCGGAACGGGCGCCGAAGGTAGGGGAGGCGCGCGGAAGGGGCCAGCAAGGGTCGCCGGCGGGTCGGGCAACGGTTCCACGTGAGGAGACGTCGAACGCTACGGAGTCACGGAGGAGGGAGCCGTGGCCGGTGGCGAGCCCCCGGGAGGCTCCGGCGGGAACGAATCCGGAACGAGTCGATCCCCAGTTCACCTCCGACATACGGGGGCAGATCCCATGACCGAGCAGGAACTCGCGGACAGGATCGCCGCGCTCGAGGCCTCGAACCGGCGCTTCCGCGCCGTCGCCTCGGCCCTGGGCCTGTGCCTCGTG
>CAZFDK010000006.1:0-11385 GCA_964518305.1 uncultured Gemmatimonadota bacterium
GAGCCTGTTCATCGAGTCCGCGGTGGCCAAGTGGAACTGGCAGACGCTGGAGATGGATGAGAAGCTGTCGGTGCACTACAACGTGGGGCACCTGGCAGCCGCCGAGGGCGACACGAAGTCGCCGGACGGGAACTATCTGGTCTCGCTGAACAAGTGGGCCATCGACCGCTTCCAGAGCGTCGGGCCGCTCCACCCCCAGAACTTCCAGCTCATCGATACGGGTGGGGAGAGCATGCAGCTGCTTTACGACGCCGCCATCGGCATCGGGGAGCCGCACTACGCGCAGATGATCAAGGCGGACAAGCTGGGCGCGTGGAACACCTACCCCGAGGTGGGCTTCGACCCGGGCACCATGGCCGTGGACGAAGAGGCGCCGAGTGCCGGCGACGAGCGGATCGAGCGTGACGGGAACACCGTCCACGTCTACATGACCGCCGTCAGGAGCCACTTCAACCCCGAGCACATCGAGGTGAACCAGGGCGACGAGGTGGTGCTGCACGTCACGAACGTGGAGCAGGCCCGGGACGCGACCCACGGGTTCGCGATCAACAAGTACAACGTGAATGTGAGCCTGGAGCCCGGCGAGACGCAGACGGTCCGCTTCACCGCCGACAGGGCCGGGACGTTCCCCTTCTACTGCACCGAGTTCTGCTCGGCGCTGCACCTGGAGATGGAGGGGTACCTGCTGGTACAGCCGAGCTGAACGTGACGGCCTGACCGGCGCGCGGGCGAGAGCGGCCGGGACTCCGGGGAGAGGGCTTCCCCGGGGCACCGGCCGTCCGCCGTTCGGCCCGCACCGAATCGACCCCCGGGGGAGACCACCGGGTGCGAACAGAACGAAGGAGCAACCATGCAGGAACTGAAAGACCTGTTTCAGGGGGAGATCTCGAAGCCCAGCCGCATCGCGCTGCTGCTGATCTCGCTGGCCCTGATCCCGGCCCTCTTCCTCCCGGTGTGGGAGATCACCCTCCACGCCCCGCAGTACCCGGACGGGCTGACGATGGAGATCATGTCGCACACCGTCACCGGGGACCTCCAGGAGATCAACAACCTGAACCACTACATCGGGATGCAGGAGATCTCCCCGGACGAGTTCCCGGAGTTCAACTTCATCCCCTTCTTCATCGGACGCTTCCTGCTCCTGGCGGGCCTGGCCTTTCTGGTGGCGCGGATGTCTGTGGCCGCGATCGGGTACATCGACTTTGCGGTGTTCGGAGCGGTCATGATGTGGGATTTCCAGCACTGGATGTACGAGTACGGCCACAACCTCTCGCCGGACGCGCCGATCGAGATCGAGCCGTTCACGCCCACGATCCTGGGGGCGACGGAGGTGGGCCAGTTCTCCGTGACCGCGTATCCCGACTGGGGAGGCATTCTCATGCTCGTCGCCGGAGCGGCCGGCCCGGTGATCCTCGGCTACGAGTGGTGGCGGCGGAGGAAGAAAGGGGGCGAGGCTGCGTGAGCGGAGCTCTCAAACGGATGCGACCGAGCCGATGGCGGCGCCCGCTCCGAGCGGGCGTCGCGTGCGCCGCGGCAGCGCTTCTGGCCGTGGGCGTAGCGGCGGCTCCGGCGCCCGTCGCGGCCCAGGGAGATGCGACCGGCGCCGCGAGCCAGGATACGGCCTCCGAGGAGGGGGCCCCCGCGCCGTGGCCGTCCGCCTTCGCGGGTCCGGGGAGCCGGACGTGGACGGTCCGGCCGGAGGGGGCGATCTCCTCAGTCTCGGCGGCCGTGGACAGCGCGCGTCCCGGCGACACGGTGCGGGTGCTGTCGGGCCGGTACCGGGAGCGCCTGGTGGTCGACCGTCCCCTGACACTGATCGGCGTGGACCGGCCGGTCATCGACGCCGGCGGAGAGGGGCACGTCATCGAGGCCAGCGGCCCCGTGGAAGTCCGGGGCTTCGAGTTGCGCGCCACCGGGACCAACCCCGACGAGGAGGACGCGGGAGTGATGGTCCGCGGCGCACGGGCCCGGGTCGTGGACAACGTGCTCCGGGACGTCTACTACGGGATCTACCTCAAGAACGCCCGGGCCTCGGTAGTCCGCGGCAACCGGATCACCGGCAAGCCCCTGCCGCCGCCACGACGTGGTGACGGGATCCGCCTGTGGTACAGCTCGGCAACGGAGATCGTGGGCAACACGGTGACCCGCACCCGGGACGTGGTGGTCTTCTTCTCCGACCGTCTCTCCATTCGCGAGAACCTGATCCGGGAGGGTCGCTACGGCCTGCACTACATGTACAGCGATCACAACCGCTTCGAGCGGAACCGATTCGTGGGAAACCAGGTCGGGTCGTTCATCATGTACTCCAGCGACATCATCCTGAAGGACAACCTGTTCGCGGAGTCCGGCGGGGCCAGCGGACTCGGCCTCGGGCTGAAGGACGCCGACAGCATCCGGGCCGTCGGCAACCTCTTCGTCGAGAACGAGGCCGGCGTATACCTGGACAATTCGCCGCGGAGCCGCGACGTACGGAACCACTTCGATCGCAACGTCTTCTTCGAGAACGGGGCCGGGCTCCGGACTCTTCCTTCGGTGAGGGGTAACGTACTTCGTGACAACGACTTCGTGTCGAATCAGCGCGTGGTGGAGGCCACCGGAGGGGTGGGTGAGGGCCAGGCCGCCCAGAACGACTGGCGTGGGAACTACTGGAGCGAGTACGCCGGCTTCGACCGCGACGGGAACGGGGTGGGGGACACCCCCTACGTCTACTCGAAGCTGTCGGAGAGCCTCATGACCGACCACCCGACGCTCAGACTCTTCTCCTACAGCCCGGTGGTGCCGGTGGTGGAGACGGTCAGCAACTTCTTCCCCTTCCTGAAGCCAACGCCGCTGGTGGTCGACTCCGCGCCGAAGCTCACGCAAGAGGCTTTCCGGCGGTGGGAGCGGGAGCCCCCCGTCTCCCGTCCCGAAGCGTCCACGACCGTATCGGAGCCTACGCGTGCCGACGCTGCCGCGGGCCTCCTCCTGCTCGCAGCCGCGGCCGGAGCGGTGGGGGCGGCGCGGACGCTCGGGAGGCGCCCGTGATCCGGGCGGACGGTCTCCGCAAGCGCTACGGCGAACAGGTGGTCCTGGACGGCCTCGACCTGCGGGTCGACCGCGGCGAGCGGGTCGCCGTCCTGGGCTTGAACGGGGCCGGAAAGACCACGCTCCTGCAGTGCCTGCTCGGCCTCATCGGCTTCGAGGGCACCGTGCGGATCGACGAACAGCCGGCGGGGCCGGCCGGGAAGGAGGCGCGGCGGAGGATCGGCTACGTCCCGCAGCGCCCCCCGGTGTTCGACATGACGGTCACCTCCTTCCTCCACCTCTTCAGCGACCTCCGGGGCGCACCGGTGGAGCCGGCACTGGAGCGCATGCACGAGTTCGGCCTCCCGCCGGACGAAGTGGGCGAAAAGAAGATGTCCGCCCTCTCCGGCGGGATGCTCCAGAAAACCCTTCTGGCGCTGGCTCTGGGAGCGGAGGTTCCGGTGCTGCTCCTGGACGAGCCCACGGCCAGCCTCGATCCGAGCTCCCGGCGGGAGTTCGTCCGGGTGCTGGAGGGCGTCGACGAGGAGCGGACGATCCTTTTCGCCACACACAGGCTGGAGGACGTCGAGTCTTTGGCCAACCGGGTCATCCTGATCCACGACGGAGGCGTGGTCTTCGACGGCACGCTGACCGACCTGTGGGAGCGGTCGGGTGTCGGCGGCGAGCTGTGGGTGCAGGTTTCGGCGTCCGGCCACGACGCCGCGGCGGCCCTGCTGCGCGACCGTGCCTCGGTACGGGGGGTCGCCGAGGACGGGGGAGGCGGCATCCGGGTGAAGCTGATGCCGGGCGGTGCCATGGACACGATTGGCGCCCTCCGTGATCGCGGAATCGAGGTGGAGGACTTCCGCGCCCTTTCGCCGGCCCTGGACGAGGTCATGGACCGGCTGCTGTCGGACGGAGCCGAAGGGGCGGAGAGGAGGGAGACGGGATGACGGCCCTCAGGCTCCTCCAGCGCGAGCTGCGAGACTCGCTCCGGAACTACTGGTTCGCGGTGAGCTCCGGCGTTCTCGTGGTCGGTGGCCTCCTGCTGATGCTCTTTGGCCAGCCGGACCAGGCCATCCTGGGATACCGGGGCTTCGCGCGGGCCCTGGCGGGACTGATGCAGCTGGCTCTCTTCGTGGTCCCGCTCCTGGCGCTCTTTCCGGCGGTCTCGGCCCTGGCGGGCGAGCGCGAGCTGGGGACCCTGGACTACCTGCTGGCGCAGCCCGTTACCCGGGACGAGGTGTTCGCGGGGAAGTGGACGGGAGTGGGAGCGGCCGTTTCGCTCGCGGTCCTGGCAGGGTTCGGCGCCACCGGTCTGGTGGCCGTCGTCCGGGGCGTGCCGCCGGTCATGGTCGCGGTGCTCCTGGGGTTCACGCTCCTCCTCGGCGTCTGCTTCGTCTCGCTGGGCATCTGGATCTCCTCGCTCCTTTCGACGCGCGCGCGGGCCACGAGCGCCGGCCTCACGGTCTGGCTCTTCTTCCTCGCGATGGGAAGCCTCGGCTTGGCCAGCGCCTTCGTGGGGTGGGGCGTGCCGGCGGCGGCGCTGGAGGTGTGGGCCTTCGTGAATCCCGTGGAGGCGTACCGGCTGGCCTCCATCGCGGTGCTGGATCCCGGCGTCTCCGTGCTCGGCCCGGTGGGGGCCGGACTCCTGGACCGCTTCGGCCGGGGCCCGCTGATCGGTCTGGCGCTGGCGTCGCTGGCCGCCTGGACGGGGCTCGGCTACTGGGCCGGCCGCCGGGCGTTCGCCGCTCCCATACGCTGAGCGTCCCCAGATGCCCGATCAGGGATCTCATCGAGCCGCGCGTCCCCCTCGAGTTCCTGATCGTAGCCGTGTGGGGAGATTCCCCACGTTCCATGCTCCGCTTCTCCCGACAGATGCAGGGGTCGGATCGGGTCAAACTGATAGCGAGCGTCGACGGACGGAGGTCCGGCGCGGCGGCGGAGCGACGTCGCCGCGGATCGCTCGCTTTCTCGTGAACTGCCGCAGGAGGTGCCCGGTGGCCGAACCAATCGATGTGCTCCTGGCGGACGATCACGCCCTGTTCCGTGCCGGCGTCCGGGCCCTTCTGGAGGCGGAGTCGATGATCCGCGTCGTGGGAGAAGCGTCCAGCGGGGAGGAAGCCGTGGCGATGACCCGTGAGGTGGAGCCCCGCGTGGTCGTCATGGACCTGTCGATGCCCGACGGAAACGGTCTGGAGGCCACCCGTCGCCTGAACGCGCTGGACCTCGATGTGGAGGTGCTCGTCCTGACGGTGCACGCCGAGGAGGAGTACCTGGTGCCCGTGGTGGACGCCGGGGCCAGCGGCTACCTGACCAAGACCAGTGCCGACAGCGACCTGGTGGAGGCCATCCGGGTGGCTGCCCGCGGGGAAGTCTATCTCCCCAGCCAGGCCACGCGCCTCCTGCTGGAGAAGTACCGGAACAGCGACGAGGGGGAGGGCCACCGTGAGCTGAACGAGCTGAGCCCGCGCGAGCGGGAGGTCCTGGCCCTGACGGCCGAGGGATACAGCTCACGCGAGATCGGCGAGAAGCTCGACATATCGCCCAAGACCGTGGACACCTACCGGTCGCGCCTCACCGACAAGCTCGACTTGAACCACCGTTCGGAGCTGGTCCGGTTCGCGCTCCGCGTCGGGCTCCTGCAGCCCGTCGAGGAGCCGGGAGCGGCGGTCTAGAAGATCGGGGAGTGACGATGACGGCGGAGGGTGCGAAGCAGGAGGGGGTGTGCCCCCACGGCGCCGGAAACGGCGACGCGAGGACGCTCACGCTGTCGGATCGGAGGGAGCTGTATCGCCGAACGCCCAGGGTGGTCACCTGGGAGATCACCCGCTCCTGTCCGCTCGAGTGTGTCCACTGCCGGGCCGAGGCCCAGCTCGCCCGCCATCCCGACGAGCTGACCACCGAGGAGGGCCGGCGTCTGGTGGAGCAGGTGGCGGACCTCGGTCCGCCGCCCCCGGTGCTGGTCTTCTCGGGGGGCGATCCACTCCAGCGGCCCGACCTCCTGGAGCTCATCCGGCACGCCCGTAGCCTGGACCTGCCGGCGGCCGTCATACCGGCTCCGACGACTCAGGTAGACCGGGAGACGGTCCGGAGGCTGAAGGAGGCGGGCACGCGTCGGATGGCTCTCTCCCTGGACGCCGCCGGCGCCGAGAACCACGACGAGTTCCGGGGAGAACCGGGGTCCTGGGACGCGGCGCTGAAGGCGGCCGAACACGCCCGGGCCGTGGAGCTTCCGATACAGGTGAACACCACGGTCACGGAGGCCACTCGATCCGAGCTGCCGGCCATCGCCGACAGGGTGGAGGAGCTCGGCGCCGTGGCGTGGGAAGTGTTCTTCCTGGTGCCCGTGGGCCGCGGCGTGGCCCTGGAGGCGCCGTCGCCGGAGGCACACGAGGAGATCATGCGGTGGCTCTACCGGCGCCAGCGGGAGGCCCCGTTCAGCGTCGTGACCGTCGAAGGGCCGTTCTACCGGCGTGCCGCGTCCGAGATCGAGGTCGAAGAGGGGAACGGCTCCGTCGTGGCCGGCTCCACCTCGGACGGCAACGGCTTCGTCTTCATCAGCCACACGGGCGAGGTCTGTCCCTCGGGCTTCCTCCCGGTCTCCGGCGGGAACGTGCGCGACAGGAGCCTCGCCGACATCTACCGCAACGACGAGCTCTTCCGCGACCTCCGGGACCCGGACAACTTCCGGGGCAAGTGTGGCGTGTGCGAGTACCGCAACCTGTGCGGAGGCAGCCGGGCCCGTGCGTGGGCCCTCACCGGGGACCCGCTGGACTCCGATCCTTTCTGTCCCCACGTGCCGGCGGCGTATCGCTCCATGGTCGAGCGGGACGAGGCGCTCCCGGTGGACGAGTACTTCGAGGTCCGCCGGCGGGCCGGGGACGGTCCCGGCGCCGACGGCTTCGAGTTACCGGACGTCTGAACCGACGGCCGGGTCGCCCTTCCGACCCGGGGACCGGGCCGATACCATCGCCCCGGGTCCGGCCCCGGTTGGTTCCATCCTTCCGTCCGACACCGCTCGACCATGTCCGCATATCACCTCAACGTCATCTTGCATCTCCTGGCTGCACTCTTCTGGCTCGGGGGCATGTTCTTCCTGGCCATCGTGGGGGCGCCGGTCCTGCGCGAGCTGGACGACGCCCGTCTCCGCGGCCGGCTCTTCGCCGCCCTCGGTCGCCGGTTCCGGACCGCGGGATGGTGGGCCATCGGAATTCTCGTGGTCACGGGCACGCTGAACCTGCACTTTCGGGGGCTGCTGCGAGCCGACGTGCTCGGGGACGCGGCGTTCTGGGCCAGCGACTACGGAACGGCCCTGGCCTGGAAGCTCGGCGCCGTGACCGCCATGATCGGGGCGAGCGCCGTGCACGACTTCGTGCTGGGACCCCGCGCCTCCGACGACACCGGGGGCGGCGGGACGGGCGGCAGTCGAAAGCTGGCGAGCTGGCTCGCCCGGGCGAACGCTCTGCTGGGTATCGTGGTGGTGATCGCAGCGGTGTACCTGACACGTGGAGGCTGAACAGCCCGGGAGGGCGCATTGTTCGATTCGATCCATTCGATGCGCGCCGTCCGGTGCGGCGCCCGGCGCGCTGCCGGGACGAGAGAACGGAAACGTGCGAAAACCAGAGACACGAGACAGGGAGAGATCCATGAAGACGAGAGCCACGGGCCGATCGCTGGGAACCGTCGCCGTCGCGTTTTCCGCGACGGCGTTCCTGCTGGCCTGCGGGGGCGGGGGGGACGGCGGAGGGGAGGGCGCCGGCGGCACGCAGCAGCAGGCCGCCCAGCAGCAGGCCGGTCAGCAGGCCGCCGGTCAGGGGCAGGCCGAGGCCGGCGAGGCGGCCGGAGGCGGCGCCCAGCAGGGGTTGCCCGACTGGATGCAGGTCAACGACTCGAACCAGACGGTGGCGATGGAGGTCGTTGCCGCCAGGACCTCGGCCAACAGCAACTGGAACTTCAACGGCTACGCCAACGGCAACGCCACGATCACGGTGCCCCGTGGCTACGAGATCACGATTGAGTTCAGCAACGAGGATCCGGCGGTGGCCCACAGCCTGGGGATCGACGAGCTGATGGACCGGTGGCCGGCCACGTTCAAAGCTCCGGAGCCCGTCTTCGAGGGAGCCATCACGACGAACCCGACCAGCATGAGCCGGGCGACGGCGCCAGGCTCCAGCGAGACGATCACCTTCACGGCGGACCGGGCCGGCGAGTACGCCATGGTCTGCTACATCCCGGGCCACGCGACCGCCGGCATGTGGATCCACTTCAACGTCTCGTCGGATGGCACCGCCGGGTTCAGCACCAGCGGCCCGTCGTGACGGGCGCCTCCCGGAGACGAGCCCGGGACCCGTCCGTAGCGCCGTGGTGAGCCCGGGGGCGTCTCCGACGGACCGGCCGGACGTGGGATGAACGGAGACGAGGGACCGGACGCGGGCGTCCCACTGGCGCCGCGGACCACGCTCCGCCTGGGCGGCAAGGCCCGGTACTTGTGGTCCGTCTCGTCCGCCGACGAGGCGGCGGAAGCCCTGCGATGGGCCCGGGCCAACCGGCAGCCGGTGCAGGTCCTCGGCGGCGGCAGCAACACGATTTTCCCCGACGAGGGATATCCGGGCCTGGTCCTGCACGTGGCGGTGCCGGGGCTCCGTTTCCGTGGCGCCGACGGGGACGTCGCGGTGGACGTCGGAGCCGGCGAGAGCTGGGACGGCCTGGTGCGGGAGAGTGTCGACCGGGGGCTCCACGGGATCGAGTGCCTGTCGGGGATCCCGGGCACCGTCGGGGGCGCGCCGATCCAGAACGTGGGCGCCTACGGGCAGGAGCTGTCGGAGACGCTGGTGCACGTGGAGTGTCTGGATCGGGAGACGCTGGAGCGGGAGCGAATTCCGGGCGGGGAGTGCGGCTTCGACTACCGGTGGAGTCGCTTCAAGGGCGAGGACCGCGGCCGGTTCCTGATCCTCGGCATCCGACTCCGCCTGGACAGGGGGCGTCGTCCGGAGCTGCGGTACGGCCAGCTCGAGGACGAGGTGGAGCGCCGGGGGGGGATCGATCATGTTTCCCCGGAGGAGGCGGTCCGCCGCGTCCGGGAGGCGGTGCTGGAGCTCCGGAAGTCGAAGTCCATGGTCGTCCGGGAGGGGGACCCGGATTCACGCTCGGCGGGGTCGTTCTTTCTGAATCCGGCCCTGAGCGAGGCGGAGTACCGGGAGCTCGAGCGGCGTTGGGAGTCGGCCGGGGGCGAGGAGCCGATACCCTCCTACCCGGCCGACGGCGGGCGAAAAGTCCCGGCGGCCTGGCTCGTGGAGAAGGCCGGCTTCGAGAAGGGCCACCGGCACGGAGGCGTCGGTCTCTCCACCAGCCACGCGCTGGCCCTGGTGAACCGCGGCGGGAGCACGCGGGAGCTGCTGGAGCTCGCCGAAGAGATCCGGGAGGCGGTGGCCGGCCGGTTCGGCGTCCGCCTGGAGAGGGAGCCGGTGCTGGCCGAGCCCGGCGTCCCGGAGGACGTCGGACCGCGGCGCGGCGTGAGCGATTCGGAACCCAGCGAGGAGGTACACCGATGAGAGGCACGGCGATCGAAGACGTCAGCCGAGGGGCGGTCCTCGGCGCGGCGCTGCTGGCTCTGGGGGCGATACCCGCCGCCGGACCGTTCGGTGCGATGGCGTCCGCCCAGGAAGCTCCGGCGTCGGCGGAGACGGAGGACACCAGGGTGGTGGTCCGGGCCGTGGCTCACGACGCCAAGGTGATCGGGAGCGGCGTCGGCGGCGCCCGGATCACGATTCGGAACACCGAGACCGGCGAGGTCCTGGCTCGCGGACTGCAGGAGGGAGGCACCGGGAGCACCGGGACGATCATGCGGAAGCCGCATCCCCGGGCCGGAACGATCTACGGCACGGAGGACGCCGCCGGCTACGAGGCCACGCTCTCCCTCGATTCGCCCACCCCGGTGGAAATCGTAGCGGAAGGCCCTCTCGGGACTCCGCACGCGACGCAGAGAGCCTCGCGCACGATGCTTCTCGTGCCGGGGAGGGACGTCACCGGCGAGGGGGTGGTCCTGGAGCTGTACGGGTTCACCGTGGAGATGCAGCGCCCCTCGGACGGAGCGACGCCCGTTGCCGGTCGACCGTTGACCGTTCGGGCAAGCGTGACCATGCTCTGTGGCTGTCCGATCGAGCCCGGCGGGCTGTGGGACGCCGACCGGATCGACGTCTCGGTGCGCCTGGTGCGTGACGGCCGCGTCGTCCGCGATAGGGAGATGAGCTTCGCCGGCGAAACCAATATCTTCGATGGGACGATCACCCCGCCCTCGGCTGGCAGCTACGAGCTCGTGGTGCTGGCGTCCGACGCGGAGCGGGCGAACTTCGGACGCGTCCGGACGGAGATCAGCGCCCGAGAGGATTGATCCTGTAGGCGCCTGTTGACGGGACACGTGAGATCTCACCACGCTCCTGTCGCGAAATTCGCCGCGTGGCCTGGTCGACCGAGAGAAAATATCATCCGGCGTTCCGGGAGCGGGCGGCCCCGCCGCGAGCGATCCGAGCCGGCACGCGGACGGCCAACACGATGGAGGAAGGCGACGACGATGAGCGAAGCCCACGACACGGAACCGGCTGGCACCGGCGACGAGCCGACGGTCGCTGCCGTCGCCGCGAAGCTGGCCATATACGTCCTCCCGGGTGCGGTCGCCGCGGCGGTGGTGTGGGAGGTCTTCAGCGTTCTTCTCTCCGGTGAGCTGCCGGAGGGACGCATCGTATGGCTCGCGGTGGGCCTCCTCGTGGTGCTCGCGGTGGCCGTGGCCGCCCTCCGGAACCACGTGGTGTCCCGCGAGTGATCTCGGGCCTCGAACTCAAGACGGGAGTGGGAGATGGCGAACGAGCCGACGGACCCTGACGATATCTCCGCCGACGATGTCGACGCGCGGGGGACGCTCTTCTTCCTCGGCGTCTACCTCATGCTTCTCTTCGGCATGTGGGGCGCCATGTACTGGATCATGGTGACTCGATGAGCGCCGACGAGATGCAGGATCCGATCGTCCGGCGCCGCGAGGAGATCGCCGAGATCTACGAGAAGGGGTTCCTGGCCCTTTCGGCCCTCATGCTGGTGGCCTTCCTGGGAGCGCTGGCCTACGCGGCGTTCGCCATGAACATCGAGCTTCCCTCGGACGAGGGGCAGCTGAACCCGCGGGAGGTGCGGCAGACCGAGCCCTTCAGCGACCCGGGCCCCGGAGTCTACCAGACCGGCCCCGGTGAGTATCGGGTCGTGCTCCTGGCCTCGGCGTGGCGCTTCAACCCGGCGGAGATCGAGGTGCCCGCCGGCTCCCAGGTCACCTTCGTCGGGACCTCTGCGGACGTCCTCCACGGCTTCCACATCGAGGAAACGCGGGTGAACGTG